>JAVWPP010000001.1:0-200505 GCA_036635835.1 Clostridia bacterium
TCCGTATAAAGATAGCTATATTCCGCAGCTTCCATAGAAAAAAGGTAGTGAAATTAATCACTACCTTAATTTATTTTTCTTTTTCAGCTTCTTCTTCGCCTTTTAAACCATTTTTAATAATATCTAATGTAATTGGCTTAGTTCTATCTAATCCATCTGGGTAATAGTAATCTATAGTGTCATACATACAAACTGGGCATGGACTATAACCGCCAGAAGCCGCTTCGTACCTAGTACTAAAGCTTACAGGCGATGTAACTTTAGTTGTTTGTTTATACACAGAACATGTTTTATCTTTGTGATATAACTTATCATATCTCATTAAAGCTCCAGGGCCAGTTATGCCAAAGAAATCTAAATTACTACATTTTTCTGTTGGCCAGTATTTTTGGCTATATGAAAGCTTAGATAGTCCATATGAATAGTGATTAATAAACTTATTACCTACTGCCATACCTTGTACAAAGGCAAGTATACCAGTATCTTGAACTGTTGCATACCAGTCATCTTCGCTTATTGCAGGGAAATTAAATCTATATGTTGTATTAAATGAAGATGCAAAAGTATTATGTTTATTTATAGCATATGAAACTTCATCTGCAACAATATTTACAATTGTTTGTCTACGTATAGCATCTAACTGTTTATATAAATCTTCGTAATATGCTTCATCACTAACGCCACCAAATAAGGCTTTTGTCATTAGAGTATCTTGCATAAATCTTTTTAAATTTTCTCCTTTTTTAAGCTCTAAATTTGGCTCGTCTTCTGTAGCTATATATGTAATATAATTATTAAGAGTGAAATTTACTGTATATATTTTGTCTGAAATTGCACCACCTGAAGGAGTTGTAGATGGTACTATTTCATAGACATGAGCGTTTCCTGGCCCATTTACTTTTAGTTTATATGAATATGAAAAATATTTTTTTGGTTTTAAAATATGCTTAGTTACAGTTTTGCCTGCTTCGTTCTTAAAGCGCTCTACAGAGTATATATGTATACCATTGTAATCTATAACCGCAATGGCTGGAATATACGCTTTTAGCATATCCTCGCCGCCTTGGCTGCCTTTTATATTAAAGTTAAAATACATAGAATCTAGAAATGTATTTACAGCATGTTGTGCATTAATACTAACTTTCTTTTCTCCGTCTCCTGAATATCCATAATCTACTTCATTATCTGTATTTTCGACTTCTTTCATTTCTTGACTTGCATCAGAGATAGCACTGTCTATTAAGTTTTTATAATATACTTCCATGTTTTGAGATTTTATTTTAATTGATGTATTTATATTAACTACCAATATTACTGGTAATATTATTATTATAAATATTACTGCATAATCTAATATTTTCATTTTTCTCTCCTTTGCATATCTTTATTAATTTTATTTTTAGTTTATAACTTTATATTTAACGCTGTACTGAATTTTAGAATCCTCACTTAAGCATGATTCATGTCCAGGTGTAACGTAATATGTAAATCTAAGTTTATCGTATTTATCTGGCGCTATAGGTACATATTTTTCAACTCCAGGTTTTAGAATGATACCATTAGTTGTAGGTTTTTCAACTATAAGCTCATATTCATCATCTGGTGCTCCTATTACGTGAGCTTCTACTTTGTATTTATCTCTTTCTGCATAATGTTCTTTTCCAATTGTTACAGAATATTTATATGAAAGTATGCTAGTACCTGGAACAACTATTGACTCAGTTGCTGTAAATCCAGTATTTAAAATACCTTCGTCTATTACCGCTTGATTAACAATCCTAAATCCAGCTACATTTTCATTAGATTCTAATCCATCTTTATTAAAGGCTTGTACTTTTAGTACATATTCTCCTTCTTTATAGAATTTTTTAAATGTATTAGTACCAGTTGTTTTTTCTATATTGCCTTTTTTGTCCATTACAGTCCAAACATAATGATGTACATCTTTTTCTTCTGGTGACACTGTAAACGTAATATCTGTTGCACCTTCATATATTGCATTATTAATAACATCTGGAAATGCAATTAGTTTAGGTGTCTTTGGAATGTTAATTGTATCTATCTTTGTCTTATCTGCATCTTTCCATTCGTTAGCTTTAACAATTCCACCGTAATTAATTTTTATTTTTACGTAATCTCTTCTTCCACCTATTGCTTGAAAGAATATAGTTGCTTGCGTAATATTTGTATTTCGTATTTTTGTGAAAAAGTAATCTCCTTCATTAAATAAATATGCAGCAGACTTTATAGACGATTCTTTGTTATTTATATATGGGCATTCTATTTGTTTCATTATTTGCCTTGTATAATCTATGTCGTAATTTAAAACAACTTCGTCATCATTTAATCTATTAAACATTTTTTTATGTGCTTCCATATCTACTTTATATGTGTTTCCTGTCGATTCAAGTTCATTGAAAAACTGAGTATATCTATCTCTAGATAAATATCCAGACTGCATTACGTCATCGTTAAGCCTTATTACAGAGCTTAGTGCAAACTCATACGCCATATCGTCTTGTCTTTCAAATGAATTAAATAGCGGCATAAATAATAACAGCAATACTGAGAATATTACAACTATTACAAGCGTTAAATTATCTTCCATACTCTACTCCTTTGATTAATTTATTATTTGTTTTTATTCATACCTTTTAACATAAACTCCGCTCTATCGAAATTATCTCCTACAGGTACAAAATATACTTGGGTTACATCACTACTTGAAGTTACAACCTTAATATAATATTTATCTATATTAGCCTTTATATTATTTAAATCATCATCTGTATTTGGATTCATTAAATGACTATCTGAAATAACAACCTTAGAGTCTACGTAATTTGGTAATTTATTGCCTGTACTCATATTATAGTTTAGCTCTACATCTGAAGGTATTCTAGAACCTGCAGATAAATAAAATTCAAAAGCTGAGTTTCCTGGAACAACGTAATTTGCATAGTAACTCATTACATCTACGCCTTTTATGACATATGCAGGGGGAATATCTACTCTTTCTAAAATTGTTTTATCCGCATTTCCTAATTTTTCTAAAGACAAACTAGAAACCTTACTTATTGTACTAAGCAATATTATAGCGGAAGATATGGCAGCAACGAATATAAATACCGATGTTCCAATAAATAACGCATTGCTTGTGTTTTCCTCCATACCTTACACCTCCTTAAATGTTATTTTAACTTTAGTATCTATCTTACCTTTATATGGGATCGCTCCGTCTGGTTTGTCTGGGTTAGATAAAGTAACTAAAAAGTTCTTATTGAAATTACTAAATCCTTGAGGACCAGTTCCTTCTAAATCTTTTCTTAAATCTGCAACTTTTCTTTCATAAGCATCATCTGTGTCATCTTTGCTAAACTGAGTAGTTGCGCCACGTTTAAGCCTTACTTCAATTATAACAAACTTGTGTCTCCAGTATTTTTTTGCAGCATTTAGTGCATCTATACCACGCAGATTTGTATTATTATATTTTTCTAATTCAGCAAAACTGTCTATAATTCCAAATTTATTTTCTTCTAATATTTGATATGATTTAGTATACGCATTAATACTTATTAATGCACCTGTTACAATAGCTATTGAAATAAATAAACCTGTGGCAATAACCACCATTTTGTTTGCATTTTCATCCATTTAATCACCTAATTTATTCTCTTAATTTTTAACGAACCATTTCCATTATTAGTACCTATTAGTTTACTTGACATAGTAAATACTTTATCATCTACGAAGCTACTACCACCATATGAGCATCTTGCGTTGTCTGAGTGAATTACTTTTCCACCAAAATATCCAGCGCCTGCACCTGCTTCATCGTTTGCGTAGTTATCTGCATGTCTATTTATACAAGCTGATTCACCTGCAAAAGTTTTAACTAAATTGTCTGTTGTATTTCCTCCAGCTGAAATTTGTACATACTTTTCGTCCATGCTTAAAGTATTTCCGCCTCCGCCTCCTGCAACTAGTATTACTGATTTTCCAAGTGAGATATTTGTAGCTCCACCGCCACCTGCGCCCGCTACTCCTGATGAATTTCCTCCACCATTGTATCCACCGGTTAGATTAATTTTATCTTTTGTTTTATCTTGATCTATCTTACTACTATATTTATTTAAGGCGTCTTTTCCTTTAGATCCTATGTTAAAAGTGTACGTAGTATCTTTCTCTACTTTTAAAATACCTTCTACCGTAGCACCAAAACCGCCCTTTATCTTCTTATCTGTAGCTCCACCACCTGCTGCTCCCTTAGCTGTTATCTTATATGTGCCAGGTGTTAAGGTTACTTTTTCTTCTTTACCTGTATATGCAAAATCTAGCTGAGTACCTATTTCTACGTTATTTGTTTTAACTTCTAAATTTGCACCTGCTGCCTCTGGATCTACCACTACTGGTGGCTCTTCTACGTCTGGTTTATCGTTTTCAAAAGAACCTGTAAGAATAGTATTAATAATTTCATTTCTAACAACTCCACCATATTTAATATATATTCTTGGAATTCCATATTCTTTTCTTTGAGAAGTTAAGGTATAGAAAAGCATAGTAGCTATTGTTGTATTCTTATTTCTAATACTTACTTCAAAATTATCTCCTACTGCTAGTTTATATTTTCTTAAATTTGAATCTCTTGAAATAACATCAGTAGCAGAACCTGTAGCTCCTTTAACAACGTTCATAAACTCAGGAGAAAGTTTTCTCATTATCATATCGTTTGAAAAAATTTCGCTACTTACTTTAGTTGTTTTTTTCCAACCATCGTACACAACAAATTTATCTCCAACTTTTTTATTTTCTTTCTTTTTATATACATTAGTTCCATTAACGGATCTAATTTTTATTTCATCTACATCGCCTTTAGCTGCAAACTCTTCATAAGATAGTTCATCTGTAACTCTTAGTTCATTTACACCTTCTCCATTTGGAACTGGGCTATAGAAATACACAACCGGGTCATATCTTTTTTTAGTATGTATAAATTTGATCTCGTAAACGTTACCTGTTACACCAACAAAATCTGTATAGTCATTATACATTCTTGGTGATATATATCCTTTACTTCTAACATTATCTACAAATAAATGCGTTGCTTTTGAAACTAAAGCATGCGAAATATCATCTTTTTTTTCAAATGTAATATACACTGGAAACAAGAAAAATATTATTACAGCTAATAAATATGAAACTATTTTTTGAAAATATCCTTCCATTTAAATCCCCTTTCAGTAATTATTTATTTACTCTTTTTAAATTTAAAAATATGTCATCTCCATTTATTTTTAAGTCATTTATAACAAATTTATCTGATGAAGATATTAAATTATTAATTCTCAAATAATCTTGCTGACCTGTGAATTTATCTTTTATTTGATTTATTTTTGCAACTTCTACTTCGCCAGAAGCTTTAACTAAGTTAACAACTAATCTTTCAGAATTCCCGCTATATTGAAATATTATATTCTTAGCAGCTGTGCCATCTACTTGTCCTTTGTTGTTATCTGCCATGGTTTTTACTTTGTTGTAAAAAAGTTGCTCATTAGAAGTATAAATATCTTTTCTTCCACCTAGCTCATCTGCTCCACCTTTTGCTGTATTATAATAAATCAAAACTAGTGAAACTGTTAGCATTGTCATTATTGTTGCTGCTCCAATTGTTAACGCTTTGAAAGCATTATCATCCATATTTACCACCTCTTATAAATTAAATAGGCACATAACCTATGTAAGTCACGCACCTATTTATAAATTCTTTTAAAATTTTTAAAAAATAGACAAAGACACATAAAGTCTTTTTGAATTTAATGATATAAATAAAGACATTACTTTATAGAACTCATTTTATGCTATGTCTAATTATATAGTTCTTTATTTTAATATACATAGATAAAAATACACATTACATATATCCTTATCTTTGCACATTTGCAAATAGGCGATTAACGCCTATTTGATGTGCAATAAATTACTATTATTTATTAAGCTAATTTTTTAAATATTATACCTACAAGTTCTCCGTTTGAATAACAAAGGTTAGCTTGGTAAGTAGATTGTGGTTGTACATATAATCCTGATGAAGAATCTGATAACCAGTTAGTTTTTATACGAAGATCAGATGTTAAATTAGGTGCTCCTGTATAAGATTTAACAGTGTATTCTGCAGCATTACCTTGTTTAGAAGCTCCAGATAAATTTTTATATCCTACTTGTCCTTGCATACCACCTTTAGTAGGTTTTGTAGCATTGAACTTAACAGTTGTATTTGATTCATCATTATCTAAATAAACAGTTAATTTTGTAGATTTCTCATATTGAGACATTGTAGATTTAACTTCTGCGCCTGTTACAACTTTGTCGTCAAAAGAGCTAGTTAATTCTTTCTTTAAAGTATCTGCAATTCCGTTTAAATCACTTGAAGATCCTTTAATTAAATTGTTACCTACACCCATGATAACTAGTACTGCTGATATTAAAGCTATTGTAATAAATAGTCCAACACCAATCAAGATTGCTTTTGTAGTATTTTCCATAATACTTTCCCCCTTTAAATTTTTATATAGCTTTCGCTAATATAATGATTATATACACTATCTTAATGTATATAAATAAGATTACTTATTTAATAATCTTATTTATATACATTTTCAATTAACACTTTTGCACTAATTAAAAATGTATATTTAATATAGTTATATATTACATCAAATTATTTGATAAAGTCAATACGTTTTTTCAAATTTCAATGTATTTATTTTTTTTTCCTACATTTGTGTATTCATTTGGCTGAAGTAATTCATCATCTGCGAAATACTTACTAAAATAAGTGGTACAACCAAAAATCCTCCTATTAAAAGAACCATTGGAGCAAATCCTAAACCTTTTCCCATTATAACTTTTTTCTCTACCATTCTCATGTTAGCTTCTTTTCTTTTCTCGTAATTAAAAGTTCTTTCTGTTTCTAGCTCATCAAATGCTTGTACTACTGGAATTCTTTCTACAGCTGAAATCATACCATCTACTATTCTTATAAAATCTTTAAATGGAACATCTTCTTTTAGCTGCTCTAAAGCTTCAACAGCACCTGCTTCAAAGTTATTTAAAGCAGTAGTTATTGGTTCTTTAAAAGCATATGAATATCTAGCAAGCCATTCTAAAATTGTCTGTACATCAATTCTTTCTATATGCATAAGCATTAAAATTATTGATTGGAATTGCATGATCTCATTTTCTTTTTCCATTTGACGCATTTTATTTCTTATTGCAAGTGAAATGTTTGGAATAAAGTACCCTATCATACCTAGTAGAATTGCAATAATTAATTCCCACCATTTAAAATAAGCACTTTGTACTTTTTGTACTTTTGCATATAATCTATCTATAGCTGCTTCATCATAAGTCTTGCCATCTTTAGCTAGCTCAGCTGTGAATTCTTCTTTAGTAAGGTTTTCTTCCTTTTTATACGTTTTAACTTGTTCTGCATCTTCAACAGCCATTGCATCTGCGGCTGCTTGCTCTTCCGGAGATAATGCTCCAAATGATTGGAACTCCTCTGAAATAGCAGTATATACAAGAGAAACGTCTACTTTATGTAGTTGGAATATTAACAAAACTGAAAATATTGTTATAATAAAAAAGTACGTGAATTTATTTACATAGAACCATTCTAATGTTAAATATGAATTTGTATTTTTTATTAATGTTGTTTCCTTTTTATATCTTGTAGTGTTTTTTCTAGGCATAAATACATCAATTAGATCTTTAACAAATCTATTTTTATATAATCTTTCTTGCCATTTTACATCTGAAACCCTATCAAATTTAATTTTTTCAGTATCATCTTTTACAACTTTAAGCATTAAATATGAGCCGAAAATTGTAACAAGTAATAAAGTTTCCATTATAAATCCGGTACTACTATCATAGAAATTAAGTAGTGCTGGGAAGTTTGCAGATGCCCATGCTTTAACAGGGTTTATAAAGAATATAGGCGCTATAGCTATAAGTGTTAAACTTCTAAACATATAGTCGATTTTATCTCTTTTTAATATTTCAAGATATACATCATTTAAAATATTGTTAAGATTTTTTAAGAATACTGATGTACCCTCTACTTGCCTGTCTCCAAGTTCCATTACTAGATAACAAATACCAGCAAATAATTTTAAAAATCTATTTGGCGCAGTATCATAATATCTTTCAAGTTCTTGCTCAGGCCTTTCAGATAGTAAGGCTTCTTTTATTCTCTTAACTTGAGGTACTATTTCTTTATCTCCTAAGTTATCTATTGCTTCATTTAAAGATTCCTCAATCATACCATGATCATGGAAACCATGTCTAACTTCTAAGAACATATCTGAAATTTGTCTTAGTATTTTATCTTCTACTTTAGTAACCATGTAATCTATAAACTTTTCGCCTATATACATTACAATAAGTATAATAATCATTCCTCTATATAGATCACTTATTACGGATAATACTACAAATAGGGATGTGAATATTAAAACTAAAGTTATAGTTAATATTTTTGCTGATTCATTTCTTATTTGATACTCTGTATAGTCATTAACCATTTCAAGTTTTGTTCTTATTTTTTTCAAATATCTTTTAATAAATATGATTTTAACATATACATTATATGCATATTGATAGAACCTATCAAAAATATCTGAATTCTTAGATTTCTTTTTAATGATTAAATGATCTGCTTCTCTAAGAGTAGCATTATTTCTATATTTTCGTTTAACAAGTAATAAAGCAACTATTAGCAATAATGCTCCTACTCCAGATATACCTAGCATTATAAATGCTATTAATTTAACATCCATTTAATCACCCCCATGCTGTATCTAAAAATTCATCAAAAGCTGTTACGTCTTCTGGAGACATATTCTCTCTCATTGCTTTTATATTAGTAGCACTTAAGGCGTTAGGGAAAACGTATTCTCCATTTTGCCATTCTACTATGTTTTTGCAGTCATAAGTTCTTGTTTGTGTCATATGTTTAAAGTATTCTACTGCATTATCCATGAACTTATCCATTTTTCCTTCCATTGATGCTTCTTGTTTATATGCATCACTGTAAGTGAAAACTTTTTCTAAAGGTATACATTCTGTTATTCTTTCGATATATCTAGAACCATCTACACCTCTTTTTAAGTGAATATCAAAGTTTATTACGTTTACAACTTGCACTTCCGCAACTCCCTCGTTATTGAACATACCTATTTTTAATAGTGAGTTTCTAAGTGAAGTTATTAAGTTAGGGAAAGTCTTAGCATGGTGAGTAAATAGTGTAAATTTAGATGCAACTTGGGCCATTTGAATCATCCAAGCAGCAACTGGATCGGTTGCAACCTCTCCTAGTATGTTAACACCACCATCTGTTTTCTTTTGTACGTCTAGACCCATTTGTCCAGTTATTGTTTCTGTTTCTCTAAGAGATAAGATATTGTGGTATGGGTAAATTTTTCTTAAATGTAACTCGAACGCTGTCTCCTGTACACGAATTGTGATAGTAGGATAAATATACGTCATAATTGCCATAAGAAGAGTTGTTTTACCACAACCTTGCTCACCAGTAACTGCTGTTACTCTAGCACCTCTAATTAAGTATTTTAATAATTCTATTACTGGTTCTTTATTTTTATGTGTTAATAATTGTTCTGCTCTTAGCAATTCTGGAGCTGCGAACTTTCTTACGAAGAAAGCCCATGACTCAGCAAAGTTTGGTCTAAGAACAACAACACGGGAACCATCTTTCATCTCATTGATTTTAAAACCAACAGACTCAGATAATTGTCCTGGATTGTTATATTTGTATATGTTTTGACATACTCTTTTTAATTCTGCTTCACTACCAAAAGATAGGAATGATAGGTAAATAGCTTTACCTCTAAAGAATATCCAAACTGAATCATATGCCATTGGTATTGTTTTTTCATTCATTTGTGTTAAGAAATCATCCATACCTGCTACTTGGTTCATGAAAGATTCTGGAATACCAGAAACACCTCCTGAAATACCATCTATAGCCATATCTCTGATATCATCAATAACACTGTATCCTTTATATAATTGATATACTCTCTGAACAACTATTTCTAGTTTGTCTTGGAAACTTAGTATGTCTTCTGAAACTTCCATATCATAAATCTGAGATATTTCTTCTCTTGTTATAACATAAGAAGGTACATACTTATCAAATTCATATTTTGGAACATCTAGATTATATTTTGTTATCATTTTTGATAATGCATCTGTTTTATATTCTTTTTTAAACAAATGTAATAAAATTTCAAATTTATCTTGATAACTTAATCTTTCTACATCGTTAAATGATATTGCATAGTTTATGTTGTGTGAATTTACGCCATAATTGTTTTGTAACAAATCATAGATAAAATTCTTAACATATCTCTTATCATTAACATCCGCATAACCTGCGCCTTTAAGAGCTCTTTTAAGTTCATACTTTATACTTTTTCTTCTTTCAAATTCATCTTCTGAAAGTGCTAAATCGTATAAATTCATTCTTGTTATTTCATCAAATTGTCTTTTTATATATTCTTTTAATTGTGTTACGCTATATTTTTCTTTTTCTGCTTCATATTCATCTTGCACCTCTGAATTTTTTCTGCCAGAAAACTTAACATAGAAGAACATAAAAACAATTCCTAATATTAATAATATTAAAATTAAATTTAATACTCCTGCAACTGTCATGTTTCTACCTCCTTTCTACTCTTTTATATTTAATTGACTTAAAATTTCTTCTTCTATTTTTCTTGTTTCACTTATAAAATATCCAATTGAATCTCTAGGAGACGCTTTTAAGTTTTTAAATAAGAAATCTACTACATTACCATCGTTAACTGCATCTCTAAACTGTACGCAGTTAGGTATTGTATATATTGGTACTTTCATTTTATATTTACTTTTTAGATTGAAAGCAGTGTACTTAGAAGTAGGTACATAATCTCCGATAACAATGATATGTTTTTTCTCTTTTAATATTTGTATTTCATCATATCTAGAGAAAAATTCATCTATATCTATAATGTTTTGAGACACTGTTACTACTATAATATCTGCTGTTTTTAGTACATTTGTAACTGCATGTGAATCTTGCCCTTTTGGCGAATCAAAGAAAACTACATCATAAGCATCATCTGCTCTATCTAGCACATATGCCATGTTTTCAAACATTTTTCTATATGCTTCTCTTTCTTTAACATTAAGACCATACAGTACATCTAATCTATTTTTTAATATTGGTTTGGCATAGTTTTTTATTCCTTCTGCAGATAGTTTGTTACTATCTATTAATCTTGTTAATGCTGACATTCCTATATTTGAATTTGTAAAAGCATCCATTGCTTTTAAATCAAAATATGGTGTAAAGGCAGATTCAATAACTTTATTTTGCCAGTGCCCTTGCAATATTATAGAGGAAAATTTATTGTCTATACCAGTTAAAGCACTTATAGCAATTAAGCTATGAGTTGAGCCTGTTCTAGTTGACTTTGGAGACCAAAATATAACTTTAGACATTATTTTCTCCTCCTTTCATATTGTTTTAATGATTTTCTTATAAATGAAGTTTGCCCGTCACCTAGTATCAATCCTGATACTTCAACTGCTGCATTCTTAAAAGCATTAGAGAATTTTTTATACTCTATTACTCCAGAATATACATTTTCAATGCTTGCTACTTTATCTACTTCATCGTAAGGGAACTCTATTGGTTCATGTTCCCATACAACTTCATACTCACTAAATTTATTTTCAAAGTATTGTTCACTTGCTCTTTGCAAGTATAATTTATATATTACTTTTGTCATTTTAATTTCTTGCTCTGGTAATTTAAAATTGAACATTGTTTTAAGAATTTCAGCATTTTTTTCTACCGAAATTGGACTGTGATCAAAGAAGAAAAACAATTTATCAAATCCACGTTTTCTAAATTCTTGATATGATTGTTGATTATCTATATCTACAATCATGTAATCATATTCATCTAGATTTATATTTCTTTCAATGATATATTTTTCAAAGTGCCCTAATGATTCATAGTTTACAGCGCCGTATAGCCCATCGTAATTAGCTATATGTGGCTCTGTTTTACCCTCAATAGAGGGCAAAGTATATTTCAATCTTTGTTCAGATGTTCCATCCATTATCAGAACTTTTTTTCCACATATAGTTAGCATTTTTGCTACTGATATTATAAAATCTGTTTTATTTACGTATCCTAAAAATCCTATAACTTGCATACTTTCTCCCATCTTTTTTTATTTTATATAGTATTATTGTTCAATTATTCAGTTTTTTCTGCATTTGCATCTGCCCCAGCATCTGCTTCTGCCTCTGCAGCTGCTGCATCTTCTTCTGCCTTAGCAGCATCTAACATTCCTTGTCTTTCTTCTTCTTGTCTTGTTATACTGTCTGTAATTCCAGAAGTTACTTTATCATAATCGTCTTCGTACTGTGCTTTATAGCTTGCTATTTGAGCTTCGATTAATAATCTATTTTCTTCGCTTAATTTTTCTTTAGCTTGATCTAAAATATTAGGTCTAGTTCTCATTAAGTCTTGTATTTGTGTATTTGGCATATAATTTTGTTCAATGCTCTTCTTAGAACTTATAAGTCCAGAGAAATCTTGAATTAATGAATAAACAGATTCTATTGCCATGTTTTTATCTTGACCAGATAGTACATCTAGTTCATCATAAATTTTAGCTTTCATAACATCTACTGATTCATCTTTTCCATAAACGATTTGTGAATCTGGATCTGAGTATTTAACAGCGTATAATTTTGTTCCTTCATTTAAGAAACTATCTACCATAGCGCCATTCATTAATAATAATTGTTCTTCAGAAATATCAAACCACATAGTAAGATTAGAAATCTTATTAACTTTCATTTGAGAAAGCACTACGTAATCTATACCTGATGGGAACATAACTCTTATATCAACTGTGTCACCTTCAATTATATCACTTGGCATTAATATTGTATTATATTCAACTGATCTTACGTCTTTGCCCATTAGGCTTTCTGTAAGCATACCGTCAACAAGTGGAATGCTTTTAGGTACATTGTATTTTGCTACTTTACCTATTGCATCTCCTTCGCTTCCTATGGCTTTTTGTGGAACATTTTTAATGTGTACGTATACACTATTAACCATATCTTTTTTGATTTTTTCGCCTTGTATAACATCTTTTTTGAAGCATACTACTTCTTTTTGATATTTAGCTATGAAATTCTTATTTGTTCCTTCTTCATATCCTTTTACTGTAACAACAGAAATACCAATTGTGATACCTGCAATTACAAGTCCAATTAATAGCCCAATGCCAAAGCCTATTAACATTTTCTTTTTTATTTGATTCATTCCTAACATATACTACCTCCATATATTATATCTCACTTTTGATTTTATTATATTAATGATATAAAATCAACTAGTAATATTATATTTCGCAAAATAATATGTAAAAGAAATATGCCTGTAATATTTTTGTAATACTACAGGCATATTTTTTTTATTTTAAAAAAATGTAATAATTTTTTAGCATTTTTTTATACATTTGACTTAACGATATTTTAGGTATATTTTCTCCTATGTAGACTTTTTGTACATAAACTACATTTTCTCCGTTTTTAAATATAACTTCACCAATTTGTTTAGTTGCTTTTACAGGAGCAAGTAGCTTTTTATCTATTTTTACTTCTTTAACTATTTCCGCTTTTTGTCCTTTATCCATTATATTATTTATATCTTCTGCAAATTTCAAATGCACTTTTTCTATGTTTGCTTTCTCTATTTTAACATCTCCAATTACTTCATCTTTTTTAGCTAATTTAATACATGCATAATTATTAAATCCATAGTCTAAAAGTTGTTTTACTTCTTCGTTTCTAATCTCTGCAGTTGGTGCCTTTAAGACTACCGCTATAAGAGAAAGTCCATTTTTTGTAGCACTTCCAGATAGATTAAATAACGCCTGAGATGTAGAACCTGTTTTTAGTCCGTTTGCACCTGGATAAAATCTAATTAGTTTGTTTGTATTAGTAAGTCCAAATGTACCCCCTCTTAACGTATCCATCCATATACTTGTGAATTTTAATATGTTTGGGTGTTTGGAAATAAGCTCAGATGACATTATACTAATATCTCTTGCTGAAGTATAATGCTCCGCTTCATCTATTCCATGTGGATTCATGAAATGTGTATTATTCATGCTAAGTTCTTTAGCTCTATTATTCATCATAGCAACAAAATTTTCACTGCTGCCACCTATATGTTCTGCTACTGCCATTGATACATCGTTTGCACTAACAACGCAAATTGCTTTTAGGCATTCTTCCACAGAAAGTTGTTCGTTTTCTTTAAACCAAATTTGAGAACCGCCCATTTTAGAAGCATTTGCACTACATGTAATTTTATCTGTATATGCAAGTTTTCCAGAGTCTATTGCTTCCATTGTAAGAAGTAATGTCATTATTTTGGTTACGGATGCAGGTAGCAATTTTTCATCTGCATTATTTTCGTATATGACTTTTCCGGTAGTTGGTTCTACTAATATTTGTGCCGCGGACTTAAAAGCAAAAGTAGGCGGAGCTACAGTTTGCATGCTACTTACGTTTGTTTTTAAATCTAATGAATATATATAGCTGTTTCCTAAAATTATGCTTGTTGTAAATATACATATTCCTACTAAAAAAATAATTTTTTTTATACTATTTGTCATAAAATCACCTAATACATTATATTATTCATTTCTAAAACTATGCAAACATATTAAGTAAAAGGCAATATTCTCATTTTGAATACTGCCTTTTTATTATTTTTCTATTTTGTTTTTAATAGATTCTAATTCTTTATCTGCTTTTTCTACTTCTGTTTCGCTTTTCTTATTTATGCAATTACCAATTAACAAACTAACCTTATCCATTGCATCTGGAGCAAGGTCTATTATTTTTTCTACAGCTGATGATGCGTTTAAATTAAGGACTTTTATGTTTCCGTCTTTAACTACTAAAAACGCAGAAGGAGATATATTTACTCCCGCTCCACTTCCTCCACCAAAAGGTAGTTTTACACTTTCCGAAAATTTATTTAGTTTGTTTGTATTAAACTCACTTCCTCCAGAAGCAAAGCCAAATGTAACTTTAGACACAGGTATTATTATTGTTCCGTCAGCGCTTTGAACTACGTCTCCTATTATTGTGTTAACATCTATCATGTCTCTTAGTGATGTCATAGCTGTAACCATTAAACTTTCAATTGGATGATCTGCCATACTTTTTTCCACCTTTCCTTTATATATTTTTTTATTACTTGTATAATAATAGTTATATTTTTAGCAATAGTTGTTGAAAATATACATGTAAAACTATAAGTATAGCTGTTTTCTGTAGAAAGCATCTTTATATTAATGTATGTATCTTCTAGTTTGGAAATATTTGCACCTATTAAGCAGTTTATATACGTAAGTATTCCTACATTTATAAGGGGTGAAATGCTTACATCTCCTGTATTAAGGCCAAAGTGCAGCTCTATTTTTTTGTATTTTACGTTATTTAATATATTTATTAAGTCTTTTACTTCGAAAGATTTATATATGTCCTCTTCTAGATTTAAAAACTTTTTATATACTATTTGTGCGGCTTTTTCGTAATCTATTAATTTGTCTTTACCTAAACCGATTTTATCTAATGCATTTTCAAATTCTATTTTTTTTATTTTTATTCCATAGATGCTTACTTGAAAATAGTCTTTTTCATTGTTTTGTTTTATATCTTCTGTTACCATTTTTATTTCAAATGTAAGAGGTAAAAGAAAAATAGCTAATATACATGTTATACTGAATAAAATTAAATAAATCATATTCTCACCACTTGTATTATTAGCTATTTTTTTTATATTATTCTTGAATTAGTTCTAAATCTAATTCTTCATCGTTTATTTTTCTTACTGTAATATCTCCAAAAAGATCTTTTTGGGATACATCTATCTTTTTTAACTTTGCAAGTTCAAGCATTCCTAAAAAAGCAGTTACTATTTCAACTTGATTGTTTTCTTCTATGTTAAATAACTTGTTGAAAACAAAAGATGTTTTATGAAAAAGTTCATTTAGCATTTGTTTTACTTTACTTCTAACTGTTACTTTTTCTATTATTATTATATCTTCTATTTCATTAGATTTTACATTTACTTTTTGTTTATTTCTTTTTAAGACTTCTAAATATGCTTCATTTAACTCTATAGCGGAAAAGTCGTTGGTAGCTTGCTTTTGTGGTAGTTTTATTGCTTCTGTTGATTTTACTACGCAGCCATAATTGTTTTTATACATTTCTTCCATTAGACTTGCAGCAAATTTATATTTTTTATATTCTGCTATTCTTTTTAAAATATCTTCTTCTGATTCTTCTTCGTCTTCTTCTGAAGAGTTTATATCTGGCAATAGGCTTTTAGATTTTATGTATAATAGATTAGAAGCCATTACTAAAAATTCGCTGGCTATTTCCATATTCATTTTTTCCATTGCATCTAGATATTCTATATATGCATCTGTTATTTCACTTAAAGAAACATCAAATATATTCATCTTTTTTTTATCTATTAAATAGCAAAGTAAATCTAAAGGTCCTTCAAAATTGTTTATATTTAGACTATATTTGCTTAGCGTTTCGTTAAAAATACTCAAATTACATCACTTCCAATACTTCATTTATTGTTTCAATCATTGCTAGTTTAGCTTTGTCTGCATTTTCTATAACTTCACTATGTGTTGGTGAAGCATTATTTGTACAAGAATTTGTTATACAAGAAACTCCGAAAACTTTCATATTTGAATGTTTTGCTACGATAGCTTCTGGCACTGTTGACATACCAACTGCGTCTGCGCCAAGGATTCTAAGTGCATTTACTTCAGCAGGTGTTTCATAACTTGGACCTGTCATATATATATAGTTTCCAACATGATAATCTTTATTAAGTTTATCTAGTTTTAATGCAACTTTTTTTACTGTTTCTTCATCATATAGGTTATGCATATTAGGAAATCTTTCACCGAAAAATTCTAGGTTTTCTCCTATTAACGGGTTTACACCAAAGATATTTATTTGATCTTTTATTATCATTATATCCCCAGGATTATATTCTAAATTAATTCCACCAGCTGCATTAGTAAGTATTATTTTTTTTATTCCAAGCTCACTATACACTCTGATAAGCTGAGTAACACTTCTTAAATTATGTCCTTCATAATAATGTATTCTGCCTTGTTGCAAAACAACATTTTTATTATTTAAAGTTCCAAATATAAGCTTACCCTCATGACCTTTTATAGTTGTTTTAGGCATGCCAAGCAGTTGATCAAATTTAAGCTCGAAATCTACTTTTATTTCTTTTACTAAATCGCTAAGTCCTGAACCTAGTACAATTGCAAACTCATAATCTTTTTGTATATTTTTTTCTATAATTTTTACGTTTTTTTCTATCATTTTTAAATATTCATTATTGTTTTCTAACGCTTCTTTATTTGGGTTCATATATATTACCACTTTCCTTCGATATCTACGTCAAAACCTCTATTAAATAAATACATTAATATTTTATCTTCGTCTAAAGTTTTTGACTTTGAGTTTACTATTTTTTCAATCACTTTTTTTTCATAATCTATTTCATATAAAATATTAATCTCTTTATCAATTATACCTTCTTTGACGCCCTTTTGCAATAGACTTTCCCTTATTTCATATGTTGATTTTTTCATTTCATTGCTGCACTGTTTGATATATAAAGAAGTATAGGCTACATCATCTATGTAACCTATTTCTTCAATATCTATAATAACTTTATCTATAATTTCATCTTCTACACCAAGACTTGCTAATTTATTTCTAACTTCATACTCTGTTTTTTTAGTTGAAGCTAAATATTTAACAGCTTTTTGCCTCGCAGTTATATAGTCCAAAATTATTCCTCGCTTTCATTTACTTTGAATTCTTCAAAATCTCCTAAACTTTTTTCAAAAGCTAGTTTGTAATTATCTCTGATTTTCTTTTCTATTTCAGATGCTATAGTTGGATTTTCTTTAAGGAATGATTTGGCATTTTCTCTTCCTTGACCTATTTTTTGGCCATTATATGCATACCATGCTCCACTTTTATCTATTATATCTAATGTTGCTCCTAAATCTACTATACATCCTTCTTTAGATATTCCTTTTCCATAAACAATATCAAATTCTGCTTCTCTAAATGGTGGTGCAACCTTATTCTTTACTACTTTTACTTTTGTAAGTGTTCCAGTAACTTCTCCATTAGATTTAATTGCTTCTTTTTTTCTTACATCTAATCTTACTGATGCATAGAATTTTAAGGCTCTACCGCCGGGAGTTGTTTCTGGGCTACCAAACATTACTCCTACTTTTTCTCTAAGCTGATTTATAAATATTGCAGATGTTTTAGATTTGTTTAAAACGCCTGTTAGTTTTCTTAACGCTTGAGACATAAGCCTTGCTTGAAGTCCTATATGTGAATCTCCCATTTCTCCGTCTATTTCAGCTTTTGGAACTAGCGCTGCAACTGAATCTATAACTACTATATCTATAGCGCCACTTCTTACTAATTGCTCAGTTATTTCTAAAGCTTGCTCTCCAGTATCTGGCTGTGAAACGATTAAATTATCTATATCTACGCCTAGATTTCTAGCGTACACTGGATCTAAGGCATGTTCTGCATCTATAAACGCTGCTATTCCTCCTGCTTTTTGTGCTTCGGCAATAATATGTAATGCCACAGTTGTTTTACCAGAAGATTCTGGTCCAAATATTTCAACAACTCTTCCCCTTGGCACTCCGCCTATTCCTAAAGCTACATCTAAACTTAAGGCACCTGTAGGAATAAATTCAATATTCATACTTGTTAGATCTCCTAATTTCATAACTGCACCTTTTCCAAAGTTTTTTTCAATTTGATTCATAGCAATGTCTAATGCTTTTTTTCTTTCTTCTAATACCATATATATTCCTCTACTTTCTTGAACAGTCGTTTGTTTGATATATCAATTATACACAACAAAAAAACATTTGTCAACGTATTTCTCGAAAAAATATTTTTTTTCGTTTACACGTTTTGACAAATGTTTTGAAAGGTCTATATTTCGCTATTTGTAGCTACTTTTTATATATCGAAAAGCTCTAAAATTTCACTTCTAGACATCTTATTTATAAATGTTTCGCCTTCTTTTATTATTGAAGTAGACAAATCATTTTTCTTTTCTTGAAGCTGCTGAATTTTTTCTTCTATACTATTTTGTGTTATAAGTTTAAACACTTGAACATTGTTTTTTTGTCCAATTCTATATGCTCTATCTGTTGCTTGGTTTTGCGCTGAAACGTTCCACCAAGGATCATAATGTATAACCATATCTGCGCCAGTTAGGTTTAAACCTGTTCCTCCGGCTTTTAAAGATATAAGGAAAACAGATAGTTCTTTGCTTCTATTAAATTCTTCAACCATTTCTATTCTTTCATCTACTTTTGTTTGACCTGTTAAAGTTAAGAAATTAATGTTTTTTTCTTTTAAATTCTTTTCAATGATTGGAAACATAGATGTGAACTGTGAAAATAGGAGTATTTTATGTCCGCTATTTGCGCCTTCTACTATTATTTCTAAACACTGATTTAGTTTTTCGCTTTCTCCATCGTAATCATCTATGAAAAGTGATGGATGGCAGCAAAGCTGTCTAAGCCTTGTTATCATTGATAAAATTTTAATCTTGTTACCAGATTTATTCTCATCTTTTAATTCTTCGTTAACTTCTTTTCTTACGCCTGCTAAATGTGCTTTATATAATGCTGTTTGTTTTTCGTTCATTTCATTATATAGAACAGATTCTGTTTTTTCTGGAAGCTCAGATAGTACGTCTTTTTTCATTCTTCTAAGTATAAATGGTGATACCATCTTTTTTAATTTAGTCATTGAATACGTGTCGTTATCTTTTACAATTGGTTGCTCGTATATGTCTCTGAATTTTCTATATCCGTATAAATATCCAGGCATAACGAAGTCAAAAATTGACCATAGCTCAGAAAGTGAGTTTTCCATTGGTGTTCCTGTAAGGGCAAATCTTACTGAACTGTTAATTCTTTTAAGTGCTTTTGCGTTTTGAGTGTTGTTGTTTTTTATATACTGAGCCTCATCTGCTATGCAATATTTGAAATTCACTTTTTCGTATTCTTCTATGTCTCTTTTTAATAAATCGTATGAGGTAATTACTACGTCATAATTTAGTGATGTCTTTATCAACTCAGATCTGTTTTTTGCGTTACCACTTACTACTAAAATATCTATATATGGAGCAAATTTATTTATTTCTTTTTTCCAGTTTATATATAAAGAACTTGGGCAAACTACAATTGATGTTTGTTTGTCATGTTGTTTTTCATCTATAAGTAGTGATATTATTTGAATTGTTTTACCAAGACCCATATCATCTGCAAGTATTCCACCAAATCCACATTTATCTAAAGTTTTTAACCAGTTGAATCCTGTCTTTTGATAGTTTCTTAAAACACCTTCTATGCATTTTGGTTCTTTAAATTGCTCATCTTTTATACTTGTTACATCCTTGATAACATTTTTAAAAGTTTCATCTCTTGTGATATCTATGCTGTCGTTTTCTTTAATAAAATTATCTAGGCTTAATGCTCTATATTTTTCTACTTGTATTTTTCCATCTACCAATTCTTTTTCGTTTACGCCAAGCGTATCTGATAGGTCTACAAGTGCAGATATTCCAGCAGATTCGAAGTTTAAAAAGCTTCCGTCTTTAAGTCTAAAGTATTTCTTTTTCATTTTATATAGCTTAAATATTTGTTTTATTTCTGCTTCTGTAAGGCCTAAGTCTTCTACGGAAACGCTAAGTAGATTGTTTTCTATGCGCACTCCCATAGATATTTTTTTTGTGCTTATTATTTGTCTATTTTTAAGTTTTTCAGTTATTAAGACTTCAAATTTAGCCATGAAATCTTCTATGCCTTCTTTAATGAAATTATATATATCTGATTCTTCTTTTAAATATATATACTGCTTTTCGTAATTTACACTAAATCCGTGTTGTTTAAATATATTTCTAACTTTTAATTCTTCTATACTATTTCTATTGCATTCTACTTTAGAAAGATCTGAATATGGATTAAATTCTATATCTCCATAGCAAAATTTTATTTCTGCTATTATATTATTGTATTTGTCTAAATCTAAAAATACTTTAACTGCTAATTTTTCTGGTAGAAAGCCTTCTACAATTTTTTCATCATAAATTACTTCTGCTTTTTCATTAAGAATAGGTAAAACATATCCGCAAAAGCTAGATATTCTGTCTTTTGTTATTTTCATAACTTCTTTTTTACTCATTCTAAATGAATTAATAGCTGGTATTACTGCATTTTTAAATTCATCTGAGCATTTATATAATACATAATCTTTTAATATATATATACTATTTTGTCCTTTATATATTTTATATTCCATGTAATTATGCGTTATTTCTAACTTTTTATCGTTTTGAGATACAACAAATTTCAAGACTGGATCTTGCTCTAGAAATTTAATGAATTTAACTTCTTCAGTTTTTTCTGCATCTGTTTCTTCTACTTCTATTTCCATATCTTTTGCTATTTCAAAAAACTCGTCAAGTGCGCTATATACAAGGTTTATTTTGCCTCTAACTGAGCCTTGTGAGTTGTATACATCTATTAACTCATTGTACTCTGTAGCTTTTTTATCTATAAATTTCATAAGCTGTAAAGAATCTTTTTCGAAAGCTTCTTTAATATGAATAAACTCTAAATCTTTTCCGTATTTAACGCATTCTTTGTTTTTTAAAGCTTCGCTAAATTTGTATATATCTTTTAAAATATATTCTTTTTCTGTGCCAAGTTTAAAACTTACAGAAAAGTTCTTTCCGGATATTTTAACTTTAGGTGTTATTCTAACATGATTATATTTACTTTTATTATCTAGCTTTTGTAGTTCCATAGTTTCGTAATATGATATAAAATCCATCACTAGATTTGTATCTCTTTTACCAGTTAGGCTTATTGATTTTTTCTTATCTATTATACTTCCTTTATAATTTAGATATTTATCTTCGTTTGTATATATGTCAAAAATCATTGCTACTATGTGCTCGCATATTTTCTTTTCTGTATCGAAATACTGACAATCGCATGAATAGTCTATTTTATCTGAATCTTTATCTATTTTCACTATGTATTTATTAGCTGAATCTACTATTGATATGGCAGTATATTTACTTTGTGAATATTTTATGAATTCTCCTGTACTTACTTTTCCTTTTTCGTATAGTTTCATTCCTCTTCCACTAACTTTATCTTCTGCTCTTCTTAATAGCATATTCATTTCTACTTGATCTAGTAACATTATATTATCCCTCACTCATTCACTTCTATCTATTCTACCATACTTTACGATGTTTTTCCATACTTTTTGACATAAAAAAGACAAGAATAGCTTAAAACTCTTGTCTTTTCTTATTATTTTTCGTTATCTATATATTCTAAAATTCTAGTTGGTAGTTTTTTTGTTATTTCACTTACTGTATCTCCTCTATTTATTCTGTCTACAGCTTCTGCAAAAAGTGGTGCTGCAGATACTATTCTGAACTTTTTCTGGTCTTTAATAAGTGGATTATTTATTGTATCTGTAGTCATTACAAATTCTATTTCACTGTTATTTATTTTATCTAAACCTTTTTGACTTAATAAAGCATGAGATAGGCAAGCAAATACTTGTTTTGCGCCATGCTTTTTAAGCATTCTGCACATATCTACTAAAGTTCCACCAGATATAGAAAAATCGTCTACGATTACTACGTTTTTATCTTTAACATCTCCAATTAACTGAAGTATTTCAGCGTTTTCGTCATGTCCTTTTCTAGATTTGTCTCCAATTACTACATCTACGCCTAATTTATCTGCAAAAAGTCTAGCTTGCTTTGCATATCCTGCGTCTGGTGAAGCTATTACGAAATTATCTAGTTTCATATGAGTTATATATTCTGCTAAAAGTGGCATTGCAAATAGATTATCTACTTGTCTTTTAAAGAAACCTTGTATTTGTGGACTGTGTAAATCCATAGTTATAACATGATCTGCACCTGCAAGTTCCATGCATTCTGCACAAACTCTTGCTCTTATAGATGTTCTAGGTTCATCTTTTTTATCTCCCTTAGCATAGCTAAAGTATGGCATAACTACAGTTACGCTTCTTGCACTAGATCTTTGAAGTGCGTCTAGCCAAAATAATATTTCAACTAAATCATCATTTGGTGTAAGTCCCATTGGCTGTACAATATATACATCTTTTTGCCTTACTGTTTCATTAACTTTTACAAAAATATTTCCTTCTGAAAATTTAAATACCTCAGAACTTCCTAATGTTATTCCTAAATATTCGCACATCTTTTCTGCAAATTCCTTGCCAGAACTTCCAGCGAAAACTTTATATTCTCTCATTATTAATCTCTCCAATTCTTAAAATATGGGGCTTTCAACCAGAATCGAACTGGTGACCTTTTGCTTACCATGCAAATGCTCTACCTACTGAGCTATGAAAGCGGCACATTTACATTATACTACTCTATAACTAATTTTTCAACGTTTTCACACGCTGTATCTACTATTTTGAATACTTTTGTTATTAAATCTAAATCTTTTTCTGCTTTTTCTTCATCAACTAGTTCTTTTTTAGAATAAAAGTCTAAAAACTCTGGGTGTTTGAATGAAATGTACATATTAGAACCTTCTATAGACATTTCAATTTTTACGTTTAATGCCTTGGTTATATCTAAAATATCTGACATGTTAGCTGGTGTAAGCATTCTTCTTACATTTATTTGATCGTTTGAATATACGTCGTAAACCTCCTCAAACTGAGGTGAATCTAAATTCACTTTCTGATTTTTATCTACTAATTTTCTTGAAAAACTGTCTATCGCGCTTTCATTGCTTATTATTTTTATGGTTCCTGGGTACGCTTTTGTTAAATTTGCATGTACAAATACGCCTTTAAAAACCGAAATATATCTAATTTTGCCGTGTGAATTTTTATAGTTTTGCTCTTTTTGTAGTGTTATTTGAGACATTTCAATGCCGTATCTACAGTTGTTTTTAGACAAATTTGCTGCTACGTAATCTTCTCCTAAGTATTTATCGTAAGGTATTTTTAAAGACGAAGAATCGTATATAGAGGGCATTACGTATACATCTGGGGAATATATAATGTGCGGACTTACTCGCTTTAAAAGAGTAGGTACCACTTTTGTTTTATACATTTTTAAAAAACGTATCAGCTCATTTTGTCTTAAAAACATAAGTAATCCTTCTACAGCTATCAGCGGGAATACAAGTTGAAAAATCATCACAGGTACATTTCCTGAGTATTTATATGTAAACATAAGCATAATGCAGCAAAGGACTATAGCTGCTGCTACAAAAGATATATCATACATTTTCAACTTTTTTTGAGATTTTGTTAGACTATCTCTTTCTGCTATTTCTAAATTTTCTAGTAGGTCAAATTTTAAACTCATAATTTCTCCTTACATTTTAACATTTATTTTTTGTTTTTCTTCTTCTAAAACTTCATATAATTTTAACTGTTCTAACTTAAATACTTTGGCAATTAAATTATATGGTATTTGCTGCACTTTTGTGTTGTATTCTGTAACTGAAGTATTATAGAATCTCCTTGCAGCTTGTAGCTCATCTTCTAAACTTTCTAGCTGCTTTTGTAGTGTTATAAAGGACTCTGCGGCTTTTAAGTCTGGGTATGCTTCTGCTACTAGATCTATGTTTTGGCTAAGCTGTTTGTTAAGCTTAATGTCTTTTTCTACGTCTTTTCCTGTTGTAAACTGCGCTCTTAATTTAGTAAGCAAAAGTAATGTTTTTTCCTCATGGTTTTTGTATCCTTTAACTGTTTCAATTAAATTAGGTAACAAATCAAACCTTTTTTTAAGGTATACATCAATGCTTGCTTTAGCGTTGTTTGCATGCATTTTATAGCTTATTAGGTTGTTGTATAAAACGACAAATACTATTAATATTATTAATACTATGAAAATTACAAGTACCATATTTCCACTCCCTTTTTATAGCTTTATATTACATTAAATTTAACATAATGTCAACATATTAATTGACTATTGTTGCTTAATATATTATAATAATTTTGGTGATAGAATGAATAATGAACTTACTTTATTAGAGAATTTAGATGAGTATTTTAAAGATATAGATTATGCAGAAAATGCTAAAATTCTTAATGAAGATATATATAATTTGAATGTTAGTAATTTAGAGCTTATTAACTGCGATGTTAACTCAACAAAATTTATAAGCTGTAATTTCGAAAAAGGGTTTTTTAAGGACTGCGTTTTTACAGCTTGTGATTTGTCTGCAACGGATTTTAATAATTCTTCTTTTAAAAACGTAGTATTTAGTGGATGTAAATTAAATAATAGTCTCCTTAGAAATAGCTTTTTTGATAATGTTTCGTTCGATGGCTGTGTTTGCAAGGAAATTGACCTATACAACAGCAAATTTAAAAATACAAATATAACTAGCAGCGATTTCTCGTATTCCATTATTTCAGACAGCAAGCTTTCTAATTTAAAAGTAATAGATACAAATTTAATGCTAGCTAACTTTTCTAAATCTAGCTTAAAAGGAATATCTTTTTCTACATGCAATATAGACGGGATAATTGTTTACCAAAACGATTTAAAGGGTGCTATATTTTCCACAGATCAGGCGCTTACATTTGTAAAGCTACTTGGAATAACTATAAAAGATATACCTTCAAATATATAGGGGGAAAAAGGAGAAAAATATGGATAAAATAATTAAAATAAAAACGGGTGAAATACATAAGGATAAGCAAAACTGCGTATTTGTTTCTGTTCTATGTAAAGATGCAATGCCCTTTATAAATCTTAAAGAGCAAAAGAAAAATAGAGACAAAAACATGAAGATACCAATGGTTCTAATGCAGTTTAGATGGGATGGTAAGATTGGTTTTCCAGGTGGCAAAGTAGATGACTTAGATAAAGAAAATGGTATAGTTACAAAAGAAACTTTAATTAAATCTTTAGTCCGTGAAATGGAAGAAGAGCTTAATTTAGATACTTCTACAGTAGATATCTCTAAGTTTAAACCGCTTTGCACCTTTTTAATGAAAAATAACTGCATACATAATTTCATATATGAGGTTTCTTTTGATGAATTAAAGAAAATATATAGAGATACTGTAGATGTAGATAATATTTTAAGTGAAAACTGTGGCTCTATTGTGCTACATTTAAAAGAATATTCTACTGACAAAGGTTTAGCAGCGATACGTTCTCACAAATACTGCGCTACAGCGCTTTTAGAGCTAGAAGAAGTTTTAAAATATCTAGAAATATGCTAGGTTATGCACGTTTTTTTAAGAGTTATGTTGACTTTATACTTTTTTTTTGATATAATTGTTGTTAGATAATAATTAAATACTCTACAAAATTTTGAGGAGTGATTATATGTTAAGAAAATTATTTTTATCAAGTGTTTGTATGATACCAGATTCTCAAGTTAGAAAAGTATATAAACTACCTCTTAGTTTCTTCGAGGATGCCTTTAAAAACGGATATGTAGCTTTAGTAGATACTAAACTCATAGAAGGACTGAAAGAGCCCTTAGCTATAATTTTTGAAGACAATATCTCTATTGCGTTTGCAATAAATATAGAAGATTATATAGCAGATCTAGAACCTTATTTTGAAAATAATCATTTTTTATTAACTCAGTTAAATAAGATGCAGAAAAATAATACTTTTGAAAACTTTTTAGATTTACTTTTAAATTATTCTAAAGTATTATGTGGTACAAAAGACTATAAAGCAGTTAGTAAAATATCTTATGATTTTTACAATAAAGTTATAGAATACGTGCCAGTTGACGGTTTAAGAAGCCTATTATATGCAGGTTTTGTCACAAAGTTTAACAGCATATAAAACAAAAACTACTAAGTTTATTAACTTAGTAGTTTTTTCTTTTATTATTTTTTATTTTATTTTATTTTATTTTATTTTATTTTATTTTATCTATTGTTTATTCCATAAAAATATTTATCTTTGCCATTCATTTGTTTTATATGTTTTCCTAATATGAAAACCCTTGGCTAAGTATATTTTCATCTTTTTCTTTTAAAATATTAGAAGTAGAAATTTTAAAATACTCCTCGAATATTGGCTTAACAACGTTTGCAGTATATGAACCTTCTGCTCCATGCTCAATTATAGCAACAACAGCAATCTTTGGATTATCATAAGGCGCAAAGCCAACAAACAGCCCATTATCTGAGCCTGAAGTTACCTGAGAAGTACCAGTTTTACCTGCAACCTCTAGCCCTGTTCCTTTAAATACAATGTAAGATGTTCCGCCTTTTTCTGACGTAACAGACTTCATGCCAGCTTTAATTGCATTTACATACTCAGGCTTAATTTGTAGATTTTTATCGTCCACTTTAACTCCAGAAATCTCATACTTCAACTCTTCATATTCTTTTTGAGTTATCTTAACGCCTTCGCCATCTTCTACATTTTTAACAACGTGCACATTTGCTTTTTTTCCACCAGATGAAAGCGTAGCAATGTAATTTGCCATCTGTAGCGGCGTAAATGCGCTTACAGACTGCCCAATAGATGCAGAGAGTGTATCTCCTATGTACCAGCCATTTCCTTTGCCAGATGGGCCAGGCATAACGCCTTTAGCTTCTCCGTAAAACTCAATACCTGTTTTTGCCCCAAGTCCAAATTTTTTAGTGTACTCTACAATTGTATCTATACCTGTTCTTTTACCTATTTCATAGAAATAGCAATTGCAAGAACCTTTTATGGCGTCTGATAAATTAACAAAGCCGTGGGTTTGCTTGCCATACTCATATAGCCAGCACCTTGGTCTATGCGCAAATGGATATATGCCTGTGTCTTCTATTTTTTCATCTACAGTTACTTTACCTGTTTCAAGAGCTGCAAGTCCTACTAGCATCTTGTATGTAGATGCAGGAGAATATGTACCTGTAATTGCTCTATTAAACATTGGCCTTGTTGGGTTTCCGTTTATTGCATTCCAGTCCTTTGTAGATATTCCGTTTACAAATAGATTAGGATCAAAAGTTGGATAGCTTGCCATAGCTAAAACTTCTCTTGTTTCTACGTCTAAAACAACAACAGCGCCTGCATTTGCATCTCTATATGTTTTAGAATATCCTCCGTTTGCAATATTTAAAATAGTTTCTTTAAGCGCTTTTTCAGCCACTTGCTGAAGCCTGTTATCTATAGTTAGTGTAACATTATCTCCAGATTTAACTTCTTTTGAAATGATTTCAGAACTAACTCCACCTGCTGAGTTTACTTCCATTCTTTTTATGCCGTCTTCTCCTTTTAAAAGAGATTCAAAAGAAAGCTCGATACCTGTTTTACCAATCATGCTATTTGCAGTGTATCCTTTATTTTTATTTTTTTTATATTCTGCCTCGTTTATTGTAGATACATAACCTAAAATATGCGATGCCATTTCGCTATATGGATATACTCTCTTTGCAGTTGTAATTATGCTTATACCAGGCATAGTTCTTTTCATTTCCTCGATTTGAGCTACTGAGTTTTCTGAAATATCCTGCGCTATTTTGGCAGATTTAAAATATGAATAACCTTGTATTCCAGCTGTATATCTAAGCGCTATAACTTTTTTCTCATGCTCTATGTCTTGCATAGAAAGCTTATATAGTTTTCTAAAAGCGTCGTATACCTCTTCTACAGCAGCATTTTCCGGTATTTTAAAATCCTTTTTCCAGCTTATTTCAGCTTCTTTAGAGGTAAATGTAAACACATCGTTTTCTATAGGGAAGGTATTTAATACTTTATCTTTGTTTGCTTCTGTTATGCGTATTATTCTTGAAATAGTATCGTTAATATTAGTTTCTCCTACTGCTACTTTATATATTTCAACATCGAAAGAAAGCTTGTTAGAAGCAAGTAAGATACCGTTTCTATCGTATATTTCGCCTCTTGGAGCCTCAACTGTTTCTTGCCTTAGTATTCTTTTAGAAGAATTTTCTCTATATTCTTTACCGTTTATAATTTGCATGTTAAATAAAGAGCTTAGCAATATTAGCGTGCATATTATTATAACTGCATACAAAACTAAAAATCTATCTTCTAATTTTTCATATATATATATTAAAGCTCCTGCTACTTTATTCAAACTCTACCACCTATCTTCTAAAGCTAATACTTCATCTATTTTGTAACTTATATATACTACTGCATAATATGCTATATATGCTATTATACAGTTCATTATAGTAGCTATACCTACTGTTTTTATTATTGTGAATATTCCTGCAAATACTTTAATTGTTGCTGCTGTCCAAAGAAAATTAAATATCTCAAATATTACTGATGTATATGCTACAACGTATATAAGAGCTGCTTTATTTTCTTTTTTATATATTTGATTTATAAGACCAATAACTATTCCAATTAAAGTATATGCTACTATGTATTTTCCGCCAGAAGGCTCAAACAAACTGTTTGCTATTATTCCATTAATTAAACCATATATTCCGCCAACAAAAATTCCATACCATAGACCAATTGCAACTGTAAGAACAAGAAGTAAGTTAGCTCTTACACCAAATATACATATTTCGTTAAAAATATTTGCTTGTAATATTACTGAAACTATTATACAAAGCACAATAAACACGGTTCCTACTACTTTTTTCACTACATCACCTACTCTATTATTACGGCTATTTCATTTATAGCCATTATATCTGAAAATGTTTCAACTATTGCATATCTATTTATCTGATTTTTACTATTTTTTACGTCTATTATTTTTCCAACAGGCAGTCCTTTTGGATATATTTCGCTAATTCCAGATGTATATACAACATCTCCAGGAGATATTTCTGCATCTATTGGAATGTATATTAGTTTTAATTTATTTGCGCCTTTTAAAGAATATTCTCCTTTGCATACTGCTGCTTGACTAATTGAGCTAATCTCAACGCTAATGCTTGAAGAAGAGTCTAGTACAGTTAATACTTTACTAGTTGAATTATCTACTGATATAATCTGACCTACTACGCCATCTTTACCTATTACAGACATTCCTACTTTAATTCCATCTTTTGCACCAACATTAATCATAAAAGACTCATTCCAGTTACTTTGATTTCTTAAAATAACTTCTCCTACCACCATTTTAAAATATTTATATTCTTCTTTTATCTCAAGTTTTTTTCTTAACGTGTTATTTTCCGTTTCTAACTTTTTCATTTCTATGTTGTTTAACTTTAATTTTGCATTTTCTTTTTCTAGTTTAGATATTTTTTCTACTAATTTTTTCTTAGATTTAAATGATCTAAATATATTTGTTGTACTTTTAGCACTGCTTGAAAATGTCTTATTGAAGCTACCTGCAATAGATGAAAAAAGTCCCCCGTTACTGCTACTTGTTACTGATATGCCTATAATTATTAGAACTATAACTACTATTGCTACAATGAATACTACTTTACTTTTATTATCTTTTTTATTAAATCTTAGCATATTTCTCCTTTAAAAAATGTGGTATAATTTTGAGATAATTATACCACACCTATACTAAATAGTCTACTTTATGAGCCTATTTTCGCTTTGCTTTTAATATTCTTTTTAATACGTCAATATTTTCAAGAGCCATGCCAGCTCCAACAGTTACGCAGTCTAAAGGTTTTTCATGTATGTTTACAGGTATACCGGTTTTTAGACTCATGTATCTATCTATGTTTTTAAGCAGCGCTCCACCACCTGTTAGCATGATGCCTTGCTCCATTATGTCTGAAGAAAGCTCTGGCGGAGTTACTTCTAAAGTTGCTTTAACAGCAGTTACTATAGAGTCTATAACTTCTTGCATAGCTTCTTGTACATTAGTTGTTGTAATAGTTACAGTTTCCGGTAAACCAGAAGTTAGATTTCTACCTTTAACCTGCATTTTTTCATCTGTCATAGATGTAAACGCAGCTCCTATTTTTATTTTTACTTCTTCTGCTGTAGTGCTACCAATTAATAGATTGTAATTTTTTTTCATGTACTCTATAATTGACTCATCTAGCTTATCTCCTGCTATTCTTATAGACTTAGTTACTACTATGCCTCCTAGAGAAAGTACCCCTATTTCGGTAGTTCCGCCGCCTATATCTACAACCATGCAGCCTTCTGGTCTATCTACTTTTAAGCCAGCTCCAATAGCTGCTGCCATTGGTTCTTCCATTAGATATACTTCTTTTGCACCTGCTTTTAGGACAACTTCTTCTACTGCACGTTCTTCTACATCTGTTACGCCAGATGGGACGCATATAACTACTCTAGGCCTGCTAAGCAAGCTTTTTGGTATAACTTTTTGCATAAAGTCTGCAAGCATTAAGATAGTGGCATCAAAATCCGCAATAACTCCGTCTGTAAGCGGCCTTACAGCTAAAATATTATCTGGAGTTCTTCCAAACATTTCTTTTGCTTTATGCCCTATGAATAGGACTTCGCTAGATATATTGTTTATTGCTACAATTGAAGGCTCTCTAAGCACAATACCTTTTCCTTTTACATGTATTAAAGTATTTGTTGTACCTAAATCTATTGCTATATCCTTTACAAAAAAATTCATATAATTCACTCCTCTTAATTACTATATATATTACTACTTCTACAACTATTTTTTATATTAAATTCATTTCTTTTAGACTTTTAAAACAATTTTTGCCTACAACTATATGATCTAATACATCTATATCAAAAAGACTTGCTGCGCTCATGATTGACCTTGTAAAATTAACATCTTCTTTACTTGGCGTTGGGTCCCCACTTGGGTGATTATGCACAAGTATTATACTAGAAGCCATTTGTTTTAGTGGCTCAGATAGTATTTCTTTTGGAGTTATTATTATCTTACTTTGGCCTCCCATAGCATTTGTTATAATGCTAATGACATCGTTTTTTACGTTGAGTATAACCGTCTTAATAACTTCTTGATTTAAGTCTTCCATCTCTGCTCTTACTAGCGCATATACAGTTTCCGGTGACTTAATTTTACTGCTTTTTTTACTTTCTTGATATTTTATTCTTCTTGCAATTTCAAATAAGGCTTTTATTTGAATTGCTTTTACTTTGCCAATTCCATTAAAGGTTTCTAGTTCTTTAATGGATAGGTCTTTTATTATGCTAAAACCTGTATTGCTAGTAGATTCTTTCGTTAGCAAGTTTTGTGCAAGTTTTACACTACTAATATTTTTAGTGCCAGATTTTATAATTATAGCAAGCAGCTCAGAATCTGTAAGTTTGCTTGCTCCATAGCGCTCTAGTTTTTCGTATGGCCTATCTTCTAGCGGTAATTCTTTAATAGCTATTTTCTTAGTACCTTGTTACTAACTATAGCAGCTGTAATAAGTCCTATTACCCCTGCTAAATTAAGCTTCATCCAGAAACCTAATGTAACTTTCATTATTCCTAAATTTAGAACAGCTGGTTCTGTTATTCCAAAATCAAATCCAAAACTTAAAAATTTTAGCCAGCTTACTGATGCTGCTAAGTCCCCCAATAATACCCCCATTACTAGGCCTGCTAGTAATAAAACTATTGTTAAAAAGTGTTTCATTGAAACTCCTCCTTTTTACTAGTTCATTATATAACTAAAAGCTTTTTTTTTCAATAGGTTTTATGCATTTAATGTATCTGGTAATGAATGCGTCAAATTTAGTGCTGATAATTAAAACGTAGAATCTATGTTTTAAAAAAAAGCAAAAACTATAGTGGAAAGGAAAAATGCAAAAAATGTAGAAAAAAGAAAGAATAGAATAGATCTATTCTTCCTTAAATTATATAAAAAATGCAATTACAAACAATATAATTCCTAAAGCCCAAGGGCATACCTTATTTAAGAAAGTTCGCTCATCATCTTCTTTAGCTTCATCTTCTAAATATATATTAAATGAAACAGAAGCAAGAAATGTAAACATAATTAGCATTATATAGTCCTTAAACATAACCGCATTTACTAATATACAAGGAAGACAAATGAATGTAAATTCTTTGCCTGTAATAGAGGCTTTTTTAGAAAATATAGTTGTTCTATAATGTATTAAAAGGGCTAGAAATATACCTTTTAGCATAGCTGGCATCATTCCTATAAATATAACATCCCTTAATATAAGGACAACCACAACTATAATAATTGGAAGGACAATTTGCCTTAAAAATTTCAAATTTTTTCGGTTTTTCACTATACTTTCCGGGTTAATTTCTAAGTTTTTACTACCATTATAATTAATTTTTCCAGCTGCTATCTCTTCTCTTTTCTTCTGTAGCTCAGCTTCTAAATCTTCTTCAACCATGTATTTACCTCATAATTTATATACTTTTTTTATCTTCAGTATTTTCTTTTTTAGATTTACTACTATCGTAAGTTTTATCTAATATTTTTCTTCTTATAAAAGTAAAATTATTTAATATTCTTGTACTAAACACAATTATTACTGCTAAATAAATATCTACATCTAGTTTCAATCCTACAAATACTAAAAATATTGCTATTAATGCATTTCCAAAAAAACCAGATACGAATACTTTTAAATTAAATTTTTCATCTAAATTTGAATTATATGCACCAAATACAGAATCTAGACAAGCAAGAATTGCTACTGCTAAATATTTTGTTAAACTATATGGTATGTTAAAAGTTAAACCTGTTAATATACCTAGAACTATTGCTATAACTGAAAGTATTATTCCAAACATATCTATCCCCCCTATTTGTTATATATTGTTGCATATTTAAAGTTTAAAGTCTTAGAGTATTTTTCAATTACTATTTGTTTTTCTCTTTCAACTTTAATTTGAATGCCGTATGAAGATTTTAAACTATCTGCTACTCCGCCTTTTAAATTAATAGCACTTTCTAAATACTGAGAATTTCCTATTGCTTTAATTTCAAAAGGTGGCCCTATTTTATTATCATTTACTATAATTAATGCACCTGCAGATCTAATTGCAGTTGTAGATAGTACTCTATTTCCATTTATACTTATAGCCTCTGCACCTGAAGCTTTTAATTCATTTATTAGTGCTAAAAGATCCGAATCATGAACAACAAGTGAACTTTGCTCTAGGTTATCTGTTGGCTGCTTTTTACTATCGTCAACTACAACGACAATACCTTCCCCTACTACAGATTTAGCCCCCGAAAGCGCTGCATATGCATTGTTTTCATCTGACAGTGACTTAATTAAACTATCATTTGTAGACGAATTATTTTTATATTCTTCTACTATTTTTCTTTGCTCATCGCTTAATTTTTTTAAATTATCATATTCAACTTTTAAAGAAGTATAGTCTGACTTTAAATCTTCTTCTCTTTTATTTTGAAGAACTTCATCAGATTTACTTATAACCTTAATTTGCGCTGTAAGCATTGCAGATAATAAAAAAATTAGAACTGCTATTGCTACATACGTAGATTTTGTTTTATTTGATTTTCTTTTTTCCATATATATCACCTTCTATTAATTTACAATATCATTATAACAAAATTAAATATAAAAGTAAAGAACTAAAACAGATATTCAATATTTTAATGAGTTTAAGGAAGAAAAATTAAAATTAAATTAAAATGAAAAAATAAAAATGAAAAATATAAAAAAAACGCAAACAATCTTTTTTAGACAATTTGCATTTAATTATTAATTTATTTCTTGACTATATGGGTTATCTTTTGTCATATCTATAAACACTGTTGATGGTGTTATTTCATTTAATATTTTATTTAGAAATCTTATTGTATATTCTAACTTGTCAGAAGAGCTTGGTAAAAGTACATTTAACTTTTCATCAATAACTAAAGTTATGGCATTACCAGCAAAAACAATTGAAGTTGCCTTCCTACTTTTTATTTGAGAGTTATATTCATCTACTATTTTTTGCGCTGCTTCTAGCTGATATACAACCACTTGATTTAGCTTTTCTCCGGGTATTAACTCATCTAATGTAATGCCACGAATTAAATAATCTGAGGGTTTAAGCTCGTATTTGTCTGTTTCTTCTAGAACGTAGCCAAGCTCATCTATAAGCACTATTTTATTTGTCTTATTGTTTAGAACTTTATATTTTTCTTTTTTTTCTACAATAGTTATATCTAAAGTTTTAGGAAAAAATTTATTTATAACCACTTTTTTTACATACGGTAGTTTAAGTATATTTTTTTGTATTTTAGCTACGTCTATTTTAAAAATATTTACGTTTGTGTTTATATCTATAGCTTGCAAAATTTGTTTTTCTGTATAGTGTTTTGTTGCAGCAGCGTTTATTTTTTTTACATTAAAACTAGGCATATTACTACAAACAAAATATGCAATTACACAAGATACTAAAAGAAAAATTAAAATGGTGAATTTAATTAACAAATTAGGATCTCCCTTTTTTTTCTTTTTACTTTTATCTTTTACATCATTAACTTCTTTCAAATACATCACCTATTTTCCTATCGTAGTTTTAATTGCACCATATATTCTATCGTCTACTCCATCTACATACTTTTCTGAAATGCCGTCTTTCATGAGTTGTAGCTTATTATTGTCTAAAATAATAGAATTAATTACAGCGTAAAGTTTTTCTGCTGTTAAATCTTTTTCTTCTATAATTTCTGCTCCGTCTACAGAAGCTAAAACATTAGCGTTAAATAGCTGATGGTTTTCTGCTGCATATGGAAGTGGTATAAGTACCGCAGGTAAACTTGTTGTTACAAGCTCAGTTATAGTAAGGGCTCCAGACCTTGTAAGAGCTATGTCAGAGGCTTTATACATCTTTTCCATGTCGTATACAAAAGGTAGTACTTTTAAGTTTTTGCAGTTTTCTAAGCCTTTTTCTTTAAGTAAATCTTTAACCATATCATAGTTAGAATTTCCAGATATTAAAACGTAGTAGCTGTCATTTAGCTCCTTATCTTCTTTGTGTTTGCTGAAAATTTCAGTAAGTAGCGTGCTAAAAATTTGAGCTCCTTGGCTTCCTCCTGTAACTAAAACAACTTTTTTAGTTAGTGGAATATCTAATTCTTGCCTGCACTCTCTTTTATCTAATCTATCAAAAGAAGCTTTAGAAAATTTTATTGGAGTTCCAGTGTAAATTATTTTAGGACATTTTTCTGTTATTTTTTTTCTAGCTTCTTCAAAACCTATCATTACGCAGGCTGCATTTTTAGCAAGAATTTTAACAGCTAGTCCTGGAAAAGCATTGCTTTCATGAAGCATGTACTTTACCTTTAAACTTTTTGCAGCTAGCATAACTGGCACGCAAACAAATCCACCAGTTCCAATTATTAAATCCGGTTTAAATTTTTTTATTATTTTCTTAGCATCTCCAATTCCTTTAACATTTGTCCAAAGAGATTCTAAATTTTTAAAAGTAAGCTTTCTTACTATTCTACTAGTTCTAATATTTTTTTGGTTAAATCCATGTTTTTTAACAAGATCGTTTTCCATCTCGTTATTTCTACCTATAAATAGAACTTTAGTGTCTACGTCTCTTTTAATAAGGTCATTAGCTATAGCTATAGCAGGATTTATATGTCCACCAGAACCTGCACATGCAAATATTATTTTCATAAAAATCCTCCTATTCTACACGTTTCGACATGTTAAGAAGCACTCCAATTGCTCCTAAGTTTATAATTAATGCTGTTCCACCGTAACTAAATAGCGGTAGAGGCATTCCGGTAACTGGCACCATTGCCGTAACAACGCATATATTTATTATAACCTGAGCCGCTATCATGGAGGTTATGCCTGTTGCAACTAAAGTGCAAAATAGGTCTCTTGAACTAAGTGCAACTACATATCCTCTTAATATTAAGATAAAGAAGCATAGAAGTACTACTGCGCACCCTATCCAGCCAAGTTCTTCTGCTAAAACTGCAAATATAAAGTCAGTTTGAGCTTCTGGAAGCCATAAATATTTTTGTCTGCTTTGTCCTAGGCCTCTTCCAAATAATTTACCAGAACCAACTGCGTATAACGACTGATTTGCTTGCCACTCTCCGGAAGACTGAATTTCTCCGGTTGGTTTTACAAAGTTCACTATTCTCTTTAATCTAAAGCCTGTTGGATCTCCAAATATAAAGATAGAGCCTGCTACAAGTATTAGTATTAAGGATGCTGCAACGTATCTTTTCTTTATTCTAATGCCACTTGCAAGTATTATTGAGAAAGCTATAACGCACATTATTACAACGCCGCTCATGTGATTTTGGAAATATAACGCAATTCCAACTGCGGACAGCATACAAAGACATGGCATTAATCCTTTGATTTTGTTGTCTATTTTTTTGAAATTCGTAGAAATGTACATTGATAGTCCAAAAATTAGACCTATCTTCATAAACTCAGAAGGCTGCATAGACTGCCCTGCTATTCTTAGCCACCTTGTAGCGCCTCCACTAGACCCGCTAAGGCCTGGTATGAAGACAAGTAGCATTGCTATAAAAGATATTGCAAAAGCAGGATAGCTAAGTTTTTTCATCCATTTATAATCTACGGCAGATGCAACTAGCATAACTATAAGACCAATTGCTGCTGCTTTAGATTGCTGATTTAAAAAGATATTTTGCTTTCCAAACTGTGCTATTGAGGCATACGAACTTGCGCTTGAAACCATTACTATTCCAAAGCTAAGTAGTATTAATGTAGCAGCTATAATCCAAAAATCCGCATTTTTTTTTGCTTTTTTTACCTCAGTATTATCCATCTTATATCACCCTATATCAAATATGCACCTAAACATGCTAATGCAGTTATAACCCAAAATATGAAAACTATAACGTTTTCACTCCATCCACTCATTTCAAAATGATGATGAATTGGAGCCATTTTAAAAAATCTTTTTCCTTTAGTTATTTTGAAAAATACAACTTGTATAATTACAGAAACAACTTCTATAACAGGTATAATTGCTGCTATTAATAGATATATAGGCATCTTTAAAAGTATTGCCATCATACCAATTGCAGCGCCTAAAGCAAGGGAACCTGTATCTCCCATAAACACTTTAGCAGGTTTTAAATTAAACATTAAAAATCCAATTGTAGAACCAATAACTATAGCTCCAAATAATGCAACTTCTACATTACCAGACCTCATAGCAGATAAAGTTAAGAAAGTTAATATAATTACACTTACACCACTTGCAAGTCCATCTAAACCATCTGTAAAATTAATTGCATTTGTTATAGATAATAAAACAACTATATTAAATAAGACAAAAGCTATCATTGGAATAACTAATGGTTGCATAAAAAATGGTATTATTAATTCTGGAGCAATATGTTTAAGCACTATTTGCAAGCCTAAGAATATTGCTGATGCAATAAACAGTCCTAACATCTTTTTACTAGCTGACATGCCCTCAGGGTCTTTAAGTACTAATTTTTTATAGTCATCCTTCAAGCCTACCATTCCAAAAATAACCATACATACAGTAGGTATTATTAAGCCATTATATTTTACACTTAATACTCCGACCTACAATTACTACAGTAAGTATTATAAATATTCCACCCATAGTTGGTGTTCCGTTTTTCTTAATATGTGATCTTGGACCGTCTTCTCTTACAACTTGCCCGATTTTCTTTTTTCTAAGTATTGGTATTCCTATCATTGCTATAACAGTTGTCACTACAAATGCCACAACCATTGCTATTGATTCTAATGTCATCTATTTCACCTTTATCCTTAATATTGATTTGTATTTTTATCTTCCATTTCAGAAGCTATTTGTTTAACTATATCTCTTTCATCAAAATGAATTGTTTTATTTCTTAATTCTTGAGATGTTTCATGTCCTTTTCCAGCAAGTATAACTATATCATTTCTCCATGCTATTTGCATAGCGAACTTTATAGCTTCTTTTCTGTTTTCAATTACTTTATATATGCCTTTTGTCTTATTAACTCCAGCTTCAATTTCTTTCATTATCTTTGCTGCATTTTCGCTTCTTGGATTATCTGTTGTTATAATAGTAAAATCCGCTAATCTGCCAGATATTTCACCCATCATAGGTCTTTTAGCAGTATCTCTATCTCCACCACAACCAAATACACAAATAACTCTTCCTCTACAGTATTTCTTAGCAGCTTGAATTACACTTTCTAAACTATTTGGTGTATGCGCAAAATCTATCATAACAGTAAATGTTTTATCTATATCTACAATTTCACTTCTACCTGGAACTTTTACCTCTAGTAGTGCCTTTTCTATAGAATCTATTTGCACTCCAAATGTACTAACAACGCCAATTGCAGCAAGTGAATTATATACAGAATATCTACCTGGTATATTTACTATAAACTTCTGTAGCATTTTATTTATAAACATTTTAAATTCTACATATTTACTATTTATTTTTATATCTACCGCTGTTAAATTGCTACTATTATCTAGTCCATATGTTGCATGTGGGCATTTAAGTAATTTTAGCACTTTAGGCGCATATATATCATCTGAATTAACTAATGCATATTCTGACTGATCGAATAATTTCATCTTTGTATTAAAATAATTATCCATTGTTTTATGGAAATCTAAATGATCTTGAGAAAGATTAGTGTATACACCAATTGCAAATTTAATTCCATGTACTCTATGAAGTTCTAGCGCATGTGATGTAACTTCCATTACAACATATTCCATGCCTGCGTCTACCATATTTCTAAATATCTTATGTAGATTTAAGCTTTCTGGGCAGCTTCTACTTGCATCGAATTTATTATTTCCATAAGTTATATTAACTCCGCCTATCATACCGATAGGTTTACCTGCATTTAGCATCATATCTCTGATCATATACGCTGTAGTTGTTTTTCCTTTTGTTCCTGTTATACCAATGATTTTAAGCTCATCTGCTGGGTGTCCATAATATACAGCTGCAATTTCTGCTAAAGCTATTCTAATATTTGGAACAGTTACGTATGTTGCTTCTAGCTCGCTACCTAGCTCTGAATTTTCTTCAACAACTACTACTTTTGCTCCTTTGCTTATTGCTTCTGGTATATATTTATTGCCATCTTCTTCATAACCAGAAATTGCAACAAATATATCTCCTTCTTCTATTTTTTTTGAATCATGTTCAATTTTATTAAACTGTACATCTTCACTCCCTTTTAAAATTTTATGTTCTATACCTTCAAATAACTCTTTTAAAAACATATCTAACATCCTCCATTTTCTTTAATCTACTATATCCATATAATTATATAAATACTTTTACACCATTATACCATATATGATTTAATATTTCACCTATTTTATTCCCATTCTGTTCCTTGTGTAAATTTAACCGTTACAATTGATCCTTTGTCTAATTCTACGCCTGGATATGGATCTTGAATAATTGCAGTACCAGTGCCTACTATTTTAACATTAAGGCCAGCTGCTGTCATAAGTTTAATTGTTTCTACCATAGATTTTCCTCTTACGTCTGGCACTTTAACAACTTGCTTAGCTGCGCTTTCGTCTGTATATACTTGCACTGTAGCACCATCTATAAGTTTAGCACCACTTTTAGGTATTTGATCTACTATTTTAGCATTTTCATTGCCTTGTATTCCTATATTAAATCCACTTTGAGAAAGAATATTTTTAGCTTCCTCTATGGTTTTATCTTTTAAATCCGGCACAAAATTTTCTTTTACGTTATTTTCTGCCACTGTATAATCTGGTTTAACATCTAAATATCTTAAAGACTCACTTAAAATATTGCCAACTACTGGTCCACATAATAGCCCACCTTGGTGTCCTTGTGGCCCTTTAGGGTTATTTAAATATACGTATACAACAAGTTCTGGATTGTTTACAGGGGCAACCCCTACATATCCTGCTGCGTACCAAGTATTAGTTCCTCTTCCTTGCTCAGCAGTTGCAGTTTTTCCACCAACTCTGTATCCGTTAATTTTTGCTCCACCTGCTGTTCCGTATAGGACAGTACTTTCCATTGCAGAAAGCATATCTTTAGAAACTTCGTCTGAAACAACTTGTTTTATTAAGGTAGGTTCTATTTTTTGAGAATATGTACCATCTGCGCTTTTTATTTCTTTTACAACATATGGCTTCATATAATTTCCACCATTAACTATGCAAGATATGGCGGAAGTAAGCTGTATTGGGGTAACTGAAATTGTTTGTCCAAAAGAAGTAGTAGCAACATCAATATCTGTAATCGTTTTTTTATCGTGGACAATACCTTGCGCTTCTCCAGGAAGATCTATACCAGTTTTCTTACCTATTCTAAAAGCTTCTAAATAATCGCAAAAAGCATCTTTACTCATAAGCTGCGACATTTGTATAAATACAGGATTACATGAGTTTTGAATTCCTTCTCTTAAAGATTCTGGTCCATGCGGCCTTGTATGTCTCCAGCATTTTATTTGCCATTTTCCAAATTTAACGGATCCTCTACAATTGAATTTACCTGGAGTATCTAGTTCTACTACATTTTCTTCAAGAGCTGCAGAAGCAGTAAGTAGCTTAAAGCAAGATCCTGGCTCGTATGCATCTGAAATACACTTATTTCTCCACATTGAATTTAGTTCATTATTTTTTTCTCCTATGCTAAGAGAAGGCCATTTATCTTTTAACTCCGGTGTATTTGGAACTAACGCTTCATTTAAATTAAAGTCTGGATATGTAGCCATAGCAACAACTTCACCGGTTGCAGGTCTCATAACTATAGCTGTTCCATTATCTGAAACATTCTCTATAACAGCCTTCTTAAGTTCTTTTTCTACAATTTGCTGAATTGTTCCATCAATTGTTAAGACTAAATCTTTACCATTTTCCGGACTTATATATTGTTCTTCTTTAAAAGGTGTTTCGCCACCTTTGGCATCTCTATATCCAATTATTTTACCTGCAACACCTGCTAAAACTGAATCGTACTGTAGTTCTAACCCTGAAAGTCCTTGATCATCTGCCCCTGTGCAGCCTAAAACATGAGATGCTAGTGAATTATATGGATAAATTCTTTTTACACTTTCGTCTAAAGATAGCCCATTTATTTGGTTTTTATTTATCCAGCTTAATATTTTTTTAGATTCTTCTAAATTTACATTAGAAGCAAGCTTAACAGATCCAACTTTTTTATTTAATTTTTCTAATATTGCATTGCTATCTTCTTTTAAAAATTCTGCAAGTTCTTTAGCAACTTTTTCTTTGTTTTCAACATCTCCTGGAACAGCTGTAAGAATGTTTACAGAAGTACTTTGGGCTAGTTTTTTATCTCCGGTGCTATCGTAAATAGTACCTCTTTCTGGGGTAATTAATCTGCCTTTTGTTTGCTGTTTATGCGCTTTTTGCACATAATATTCGCCCTTTATAACTTGAAGCCAAAAAAGCCTTCCGTACATTAATACGAATGCTATTATAATTAGAACTATATATACAGATATTGCTTTTTTACTCTTTATATTCGTTACGGCCATGTTATCCCCCACTTTAAAAAATACCAAATACAGCTAATTTTCTGCATTTGGTTATTACTTAGTTAATCTTATTTGTATATTTGTAAAAAACTCATTAATCTTTTTTGTTAATTTGTTTGAATTAACCTTTTCCACATAGTCTTTTTTTCTAGTATCAATATATATTATTTGACTTTTTTCCGGCTTTTGCATACCAAGCTTTTGCTTTGCGTAATCTTCTACCAAAGCTACATTATATTTAGACTCTACTTCTAAATTAGCTATATTAACATCCGATAATATTTTTTTATATTCACTTTTTAAAGACTGTAATTCAAGATTTTTAGAATTTATTAAACTATATCTATACGTAATCCCCATTATTATTACAAAAAGAAAAAAAGCCGCTAAAAACAATCTAATTTGTGTACCTGAAGTTGGTTGATCTGTAATTTTAGCTACTTGCTTCTTTTCGCTCTGCTTGCTTCTTAGAACTGGAATCTCAACTTTTTCAGACTTGTTAGCCATTGTTTCTCCCTTCTACTATATGAGCTATATTTTATTTATATTCTTTTAAAAACTCTTAATTTTGCACTTCTTGCTCTAGGATTTTCTTTAATTTCTTCATCCGACGGTACAATTGCTTTTTTAGTAATTACTTTTCCATATGATTTTACGTTGCAAATACATACAGGAAAATCTGATGGACAAGTACATTTACCTTGCATTTCATTAAATGTATGCTTAACAATTTTATCTTCTAATGAATGGAAAGTTATAATAGCTATTCTACCATCTGGATTTAAAGATAATATATCATCTATAATAGTTTGCTTTAAAGCACCTATTTCGTTATTTACTTCAATTCTAATAGCTTGAAAAGTTCTTTTTGCCGGATGTTGCTTTTCATTTAAAGCCCTAGCTGGCATTGCAGATTTAATAATCTTAACAAGTTCAAGCGTAGTTTCAATTTCCTTAATATTTGATCTATAATCGCATATTTTTTTTGCAATTTGTCTAGAATACTTCTCATCACCAAAATCATAAATTACATTGGCTAATTTTGCTTCTGGATATTTATTAACTATATCTCTTGCAGTTAATTTGTCTTCTCTATCCATTCTCATATCTAAAGGAGCATCTTTCATATAGCTAAAGCCTCTTTCAGCTTCATCTAACTGAAAAGATGATACACCTAAATCCATAAGTACACCATCTACACCATTTATATTTAAGTTTTTTAATATACTTATTATTTCAGAATAGTTACTGTGTACTGGTATAAAGTTTGTATACTGTTTTAATCTTTCAGTTGCAACAGTTAATGCATCATTGTCTCTATCTATACCTATTAATTTACCGTTTTTATTTAACTTTGATATTATTTTTAATGAATGTCCTGCTCCACCAAGTGTTCCGTCTACATATATGCCACTAGGCTTTATATCTAGCCCTTCCATACATTCATCTAACATTATTGATACGTGTTTAAATTCCATTTTTTTCTCCCTACTTTAAAAATATTTTATCTTTTGTACATTACATCTTTTATCTTTTGAAAATTAAGGAACCTATCTTTTGTATATCATGTATTTATCTTTTGAATTATAGTGAATACTAGATTCACTATGATTTTATTTTAGTATATACACGCTTTAAAAGCAAGATTATATACATTAAATTTATATTACATTTTTGTTACGTTTATTTCACAAAGATTATTTTTATTCCTTTTATTTCCTTAAAATGTACAAAAAACAATAGAAAAAGTGATGCAATGCACCACTTATCTAATTAATATTTTCTGATTTCTACTTATACGCAGCAATATAACCATATGGGTTAACCGCTCTACCATTTAATCTAATTTCAAAATGTAGATGGTTACCTGTTGAGTTACCTGTGCTTCCTTGTAGTCCAATAGATTGACCTTGATCAACATACTGACCTACGCTTACAAGAAGTTTACAGTTATGCGCATACCAAGATTGAATACCGTTACCATGATCTAATTTAACTAGATATCCATAACCTGAACTATCCCATCCAGCAAATACTACTTTACCTGATTTGAATGCTTTATTTGGATCGCCTCTTCTACCTGCAATATCCATACCTGTATGTCCATAATATCCACCAAATCCACAAGATACATATCTTGATGATGTTGGCCAAATACCATAAGCATTGTTTGATTTTGCAGTAGCTGTTATATTAGAAGTTCCTCTGTTTACAGAATTCGTTTTTCTATTTACAACTGCTGGCTTTGGTGGTTCTGCAACCACTACTGGTTTAGTTTTTGCAACTACATCTTTAACGATTGCATTTGCTACTTCAACAGAAGTTAATTCATCAATTTCTTCTACTTTTTCTTCTTTAATAGCTGTTGCAACGTTAGTTGCACTACTTTTTAATTTTTCAGAATAATTAGTGGCATCATCTTTACTGTTGAATGTCATTTTCTTTTCTTCATTTACTAATACAGCGTAAACTGTATGTTCTGTTTTTAGTTGTGCTCTTAGATTTGTATATAAATTTTCTTCATCTAATAAAGTTTCCTTTACATATGTTTTTTCAAACAATGGATTAGTTTCTAAATATACTTTTACATTTTCATCTATTTGAGCTTTTTCATTTACTAGTACATTATACTTCTCATCAAATTGTTGTTGGTTTAAAAAATACCCCACAAATTGACCGTTAATTGTAACTTTATAAGTTGGTTTATACGTATTTAATATTGTTAACGTTACTGCTGCTAATATTAAAACTAAAGATACTACAGAAAGAACAAAAAATCTAATCTTTCTGAGCGAACTCTTTATTTCCATAACTAATTTACACCTTCCTTTAACTGTGTCACAAAACTATTATACCATACCGGTAACCTTTTGTCAAGTTTACATGTAACTAAGTGGATTAACTGCTCTACCATTTATTCTAATTTCAAAATGCAAATGATCTCCTGAAGAGTTACCAGTGTTGCCTTGAAGTGCAATTGTCTGACCACCTTCAACCTCTTGACCAACACTAACTAGCAATTTACTATTATGCGCATAGAGCGTTTGAAAACCATTACCATGATCTATTTTTACCATATATCCATATGCTCCGCTATATCCAGCAAAGACAATTTTACCAGATTTATATGCGAAATTAGGATCTCCTGTTTTTCCATCTATATCTATGGCTTTATGCCCGCGATATCCACCGTAATAACAAGAGATTTTTCTACTTGTTGTAGGCCAAACTCCGCCTGCTATATTTTCAATATACACCTTATTATTTTGTATCTCTTTTGAAGGCTTTGGATATGAAACTACTGGCTTTGGCTTTGGTTTAGGCTTTGGTTTTTCTATTACAACGGGTTTATATCTGCTGACAATTTCTTTATATATCGCATTTGCCTTTTCCGTATTTAGAACAGTATCTGCCTTATCTTTTATTTTTTCTGGTTCAATTTTCATATTTAAAGTGTTAACTTGTTTTTTTATTTCATTAGCATATTTTTCTGCATCTTCATAATCTTCGAAAGTAAACTTTTTTTCTTCGTTTACTTTTAAATTATATACTTCGTATTCTACTTTTATTTGGGATTTTAATATTTCATAGCTATTATCGCTATCTATTTTATCATATTTTACGTATTGAAGTTCAAATTCAGGTTCTATATCTAAATACGTAAAGTTTGCGCTTCCTGTTTCCTGCATATTTTTTGTAAGCACATAAAACATTTCATCAAAATCTTGCTTTGTTCTAAAATACCCGATATCCTCTTTTCCTATGGTAACTTTATACACTGGCCTGTATATGTTTAGTATGGTTAATATTACTGATATTGATACCATTGTTATAAGAATTAATGAGAAAAATATTAAACTAATTCTACTATAATATTTCTTAGTCATATATCTTTCACCTGCTATAAATAGATTTTATCATATTTAAACGAAATTTGTCAACTTATTGTATGATTTTTAATCCGGCAAACTTTGCCATCATTCTCTTCATTCCAAATCCCTCAAATTCTATTTCTATTTTAGAATCTCCGCCTTCTTTTTCTACTTTTTTTATCTTACCTATTCCAAATTTTTTATGCTCAACTGTTACGCCTGGAACAAGTTCTGCTAAATTTATATCTTTTTCTACACCTTTTTGCGTCATATTCTTTAAAAAAGAGGCAGCGCTTATACCAAATCCAGTGTCTCTTGTTTCAATTGATGGAGTAGATGCCATTTTATTAAACGCATCCTTTACTTTATTATATGTATCTACTTTAGATTTATCTACATCTCCCTCTATATATTCGATAGGTATTTCACCTAAAAACCTAGATGGCATTGTATATGATGTACTTCCGTAAATTGTCCTTTGGTTTGCAGAAGTTAAATATAGTTTTTGCATAGCTCTTGTTATTCCAACATAGCAAAGTCTTCTTTCTTCTTCTAATTGCTCATGCTCGCCGATTGATCTACTGCTTGGAAATAACCCCTCTTCCATGCCAACTAAAAATATAACGGGATATTCTAGTCCTTTTGCACTATGAAGTGTCATTAAAGTTACGCTATCTTGGGTTTCATCTAACTTATCTACATCTGAAACTAGTGCAACAGTTTCTAAAAACTCAGCAAGTCCATTTTCCGCTTCTTCTTTTTCAAACTCACTTATAACACCTAAAAGCTCGCATATATTTTCAATTCTATTTTCATTTTCTTTTGTTTTTTCTTTTTTAAGTTCATCTAAATACCCTGTTTTATCTAGTATTTCACTTACCATTTCTGAAATTTTCATTTTATTTTTATTGCTTATAATATTTTGAAGAATATCTCTAAAGTTTCTTAAACTATTTGCAGCTCTAAAAAGTGAAAGGTTTTCATCATCTTTTATAAGCTCAAAAATGCTACATTCTTTTGCATCTGCTAAATTTTCTAATTTGTCTATAGAAGTTGCACCAATTCCCCTTTTCGGTTCATTTATAACTCTTTTTAAAGATACATTATCTTTTTGATTGTTTATAATCTTTAAATACGCCATAATATCTTTTATTTCTTTTCTTCCATAGAACTTTAAGCCTCCAATTAATTTATATGGAATACCTTCTCTTATAAGGTTTTCCTCAAATATACGAGACTGTACATTGGTCCTATATAAAATAGCAAAATCCGAATATTTTCTTTCGCATTTTTTTACAGATTCGATTATATTTCTAATAACATATCTGCTTTCATCATACTCATTCGCTGCACTATATAAAAAGATTTTATCTCCTTCGTTATTTTGAGTCCATAAGTTTTTTTCAAGTCTTGATTCGTTATTTTTAATAACTGCATTTGCTGCGTTTAAAATATTTTTTGTACTTCTATAATTTTCTTCTAATTTAACTATTTTTGCATTTGTAAATTGTTTTTCAAAATTCAATATATTCTTTATATCTGCGCCTCTCCAGCCATAAATACTTTGAGATTCATCTCCAACAACGCAAACATTTCCTTTAGATGATAAAAGACTAATAAGCATAAACTGAGCTTTATTTGTATCTTGATATTCATCAACTAGCACGTATTTAAACTTATTTCTATAATACGCAAGTCTTTCTGGAAATTCTTCAAATAGTTTAATTGTATGATTAATAATATCGTCAAAATCTAGTGCATCATTTCTTTGTAACTCTATTTGATATTTTTCATATATTTCCGCCATTTTCTTTTTTCTAAAATCCGACTTATTTATTGCATAATATTTATCTGGTCCTATCATTTCATTTTTTGCTGCACTTATCTCATAGCCAACGCTTTTAGCAGAATATGATTTATCGTCTAGATCTAAATCTTTAATTATTTTTTTTAGTAATTTTCCCTTATCATCTTCATCAAAAATATTGAAATTTCTACTATATCCAATATATTCGATTTCTCTTTTTAATATTCTTATGCATATATTATGAAAAGTACCAAGCCATAAGTCTGAAGCGCTTGTGTCTAATATTTTTCTAGTTCTTTCTTTCATTTCTTTAGCTGCTTTATTAGTAAATGTAATAGCTAAAATTTCATAAGGCTTAATTACGCCAGACAGCACTAAATATGCTATTTTAAATGTAAGTACACGCGTTTTTCCACTACCTGCACCCGCAAGAACAAGTAATGGTCCATCTAAATATTCTACTGCTTCCCTTTGCCTATCGTTTAATGTTTTTAATAGTTCTTCCATTTCTACACCTCCATACAACTTCCGTAATCTGTAACTTCTAAATCTTTAAAATCTACTAATTCCAAATTATATTTTTTAATATGCTCTTTTATCTTTTCTGCACTTTTTAGTTTGTTTATGTCGCCGAAAAGAATAAATTTATTGTCTAATACATAAGTTGCTCCCCCTATAAATCCATTCATTAAAGATTGGCTTGAATCTTTTTTTAATAGCCTTATGGTTTCTTCGTTTATATATAAGACATCTATATTGTTTTTTCTTAATATTTTAGCTATACCTATGTCTGATGTTATGCAAGAATTGTCTGAAGTTGCAACTATACTGCATCTTGAATAGCCTTGTTTTACAGGTATTTGCTCATATTCTTTTTGTTTTATAATTTTTTTCACTACATAATCTGTGTTTTTAAAAGTATGAATTGCTCTTTTTCCAATGCATGCGACATTATATTTAATATCATTAGGATATTCTTTAGACACCACGCTATTGCCTAGATGCACGTTTTTAACATGCTCTGGTATATAATCTATTGTATCTGCTCCTGAAATTATACTGTCTCCTATTTTACAGAAAAATATATCTACATGGCTTGAAACTTCTTCGTAAATATTTTTTTGAGTCTGTAATTCTACTAAGTTAAATCCATTTTCTAAGAAATACTCTTTTTCTACGTTTCTCATTCTTTTATCTATAATTAAAGTACGCATTTCACACCTCTTTTTACTCTACTTAGTATAATACACATAAGTTCGTATGTCAATGAAAAACGTGAAGTTATTTCGGGTTTATATTGATATTTATGTCACTTGATGTTATACTATATATGAGAATTTTTTTAAAAATATATTAATTAAATATATTGGAGGTAATACTATGGAATTTGTCATTTTAGTAGATAAAACAGATACCAAAATTGCACTTTACGAAAAGATGTTAGCGCATGAAAAAGGCCTACTTCATAGGGCGTTTTCAGTTTTTATTTTTAATGATAAAAATGAGCTTCTATTACAGCAGCGCGCATTTTCTAAATATCATTCTCCCGGATTATGGACAAACAGTTGTTGTAGCCACCCAAGGGATGGCGAAGATATTATTACCGCAGGAAAAAGAAGATTAATTGAAGAAATGGGATTTGAAACAAATATACAAGAGATTTTCACCGAAAAATATTATTTGCAGTTAGAAGATAACATGATAGAAAATGAATATGACCATATTTTGATAGGAAAATACAGTGGCAGAATCAATATAAATTCCGAGGAAGTAAACGATTTTTGCTGGATATCTATAGATAATATTCTTAAAGATATCTCTCAAAATCCAAATATTTATACAAAATGGTTTAAACTAATACTTCCGGAGCTTATTAAATTTTATAAATAGAAAAAAGAGTACACTTGTACTCTTTTTTTACATTGTTAATATACCTTTTTCAGAATCAATAATAAGCAGTATTTTTTCCTCGTCACCTGTTTGTGCGTTAATATATATCAAGAAATTTTTATCATTAACTTTCCCTTTAAACTCATATGTTAAGACTTCGCTTTTTGATTCAGTTGGAATAATTGCTAAGTTTTCAGATTCAATATTTACTTTAGCAGTTATTTTAGATTTTGCCTCTGCTAAGCTTATTTTAGGTTTTATATCCCTTTTAAATTTATGATTATATATATATCCATGTGTTTCTACAGAACATACTTCGCCATTATCTAAAGCTATTTTCACTTTAATTAAGTCTGGATACATAATGCAATCTTTTTCTTTAAAAGCATAATTAATAGTAGCCATATTTTCATAAACTGAGTAATACGTATCCTTCATGCCTTCTATGCCTAATTTTTCTATAAACTCTAACCCTTTTGCTTTTGCGTCGTCTATACTAAGTTTAGGTTCTTTTACTTTTCTATCCGATATCATCCACAAAAGCATTCCGCTGTCTCTTGTAAGCTCTATTGAATTAGTTTTAGCGTTTTCTTTTAATTTTAATTCATAACCATAAGTAGGAATTTTTCCTTTTCCCTCACTTACGTATTTAATTCTTTCAATCTTTTCATCTTTAAATATTTTTTTTATTATTTCTTCTCCATCTTTTATAGAAATATTCATACCATTTAGCATAACTGGATCTACGTTTAATATATGATTTGAAAACGCTCCATCATATATAAGCCCCTCATAATCTTGAAAAACTTTTCCTATCCCTTCTATACCAGATGTTTGAACAGTTTTAGGTTGCTTTTTTATATTTTTTTTAAGCTGCTTATCTACTTCATTCCATTTAAGTTTTCCTTTATTTATATCTTCTATGCATTTAGAAAATTCTCCTCTTGCAGTTACTGAATAATTATATAAATTAGATAACTGTAGATATTGATCATCCTTTAATTTTTGCCCGTCAATACTACTTTTCATTAACGTATATGAATAATCGCTAAGCTGCGTTAAAAAATTTGAAACACCTTCTATAGTTTTTTGACTTGATGGTAATTCTACTAAATTTGTTTTTGCTAAATTAGATTGTTTCCATATTTCTGCTAAGGTTTTAGCGCTTTGCTCGGGAGTAGATGTAACCTGCACTTTTGCAAGTAATACTTCTACATTTTTCATATACTCCGTTGTTTCATAAACAGCTCTATTATTTTGATCACTACCAATTTGCTTATTAACTCTAAACATTTTTGTAGTTTCCATAGCATATACAGCAGTAGCCGTAAATATACTCAGTATAACTAAAACCGTAATTCTATGATCTGCGTTTTTTCTCCAGTTTGTAATCTTATCTTCGATTTTTTTTAGTATATTATTCACATTATCCACCTCATTCCGCAAATCTATGGTTGCCTATAGTTACCATAGTTTTTCTAGTAAAAAGCCATTTACTTTTAGCAGTTTTAGGATTATAAAAATAAAGCGCACCGCTTGACGGATCTAAGCCATTTAAAGCTTCTTGCGCCGCTTTATACACTGTAGACTCTTTATCTATAGACTTATTTATTTGCCCATCCTTAACGCATGAAAATTGTCCCTTTTGGTATATTACTCCCGCTATAGAATTTGGGAATTTAGAACTTTTAACTCTATTCATAACAACAGCTCCAACAGCAACTTGCCCTTTATATGGTTCTCCCCTTGCTTCTGCGTTTATAAGCCTAGCAAGTAGTAAAACGTTAGAACTTGTAGACGGTCCTTTAGCTTTTGTTGAACTTGCAGCAGTAGCTGCAATAACTACACTTGATATAGTTAAAATTATTATTAACACTATAAATTTATTTCTTTTTTTGCGCAAAAAAAATCTCATATTTTATTCCTCCCGTATACATGTATTTTTAACGGTTTATGAATAAATATGCGATTTTTTTGTTTTTTTATTAAATTTGTTCTTATTCTTACTTTTACATTACTTAATTATATATTTAAATATTTTAATACCATTATAGCAATTACACCCGGAACTCCTAAAAGTCCAATAATAATTGAATTAACAGTGTTAAATGCTATTTTATAATTGAAATATCCACCTATGTAGTTTACTAAAAATAACATTAAAGTTCCAAGTATTATATTTATAATTATTTTATATATAACTTTTGCAGGAAAAGAAAATATTTTTCCCATCAAAAATATAAATAATGCACATCCACCAATAATTAATGCTGTTTCCATAATTATTTACTCCTATCTGCTTCAAAACTTTTGATTTTGCTATCAAATTTTTTATTTATTTTTTTTAAATCTTTAGAAAATGCATCTATAGATTTAGTAGCTTCTTTAGCTAAATTCTTATTTAAAATTACATTTTCATTAGTATTTTTTTCTTTTTTCATACGCTCTCTCCAATATATTAATCATCATAATCGAATTGGAAACCACAGATTATAACTGTATCTCCATCTTTAATTCCTTTGGCTCTAAGTTCGTCTGTTACACCCATTTCTTTTAAAGTTTTTTGCATGTATTGTCTAGATTCAACATCAAAAATATTAACTCTCTTCATTAAGTTTTCTGCTCTATAACCAGTTACTTCAAATGTATTATCTGATGTCTTTTTAATTTCCCAAGTATTTTCTGAAATATCATACAATTCATCTTCATCAATATCTACAAGTTTTTCTTTTGGTAATGTTTCTAACTCGTTAGCTACATATGTTATTAAATCTTCTATTCCTTTTCTTGTTGCAGAAGAAATTTCAAAATATTTAAGTCCTTTTTCTTTGCATAAAGCTTTTAATTCATCTGATAATGTAGAATCGCTTGCTACGTCAGATTTACTTCCTACAACAATTTGTTTTCTAGATGCTAATTTTTCACTATATTTAACTAACTCTTCATTTATAACTTTGTAATCTTCTACAGGGTTTCTTCCTTCTACTCCTGAAATGTCTATTACATGTAGTAATAATCTAGTTCTTTCTATGTGTCTTAAGAATCTAAGACCTAAACCAACACCATCACTTGCACCTTCAATTATTCCAGGTATATCTGCCATAACAAAACTCTTTCCATTTACAGCTTTAACTACGCCAAGACTTGGCTCTAGTGTTGTAAAATGATAGTTAGCAACTTTTGGCCTTGCTGCTGATACAGCTGAAATTAATGTAGATTTTCCTACATTAGGATACCCTATAAGTCCTACATCTGCAATACTCTTAAGCTCTAAAGACACTTCTCTTCCTTTGCCTTCTACGCCTTGCTCAGCGAATCTTGGAGCTTGCCTTGTTGCAGTTGCAAAATGTTGGTTTCCTTTTCCGCCTTTTCCGCCTTTAGCAATTAGAAAAGTACTATCTGGGCTAGATAAGTCTGCAATTACTTTATCTTTATTTATATCTTTAACTATAGTACCCATTGGCACTCTTATAATTAAATCTTTTCCTGCTTTTCCTGTACAATTAGTGCCTTCTCCATTATTTCCGTTTTCAGCTAGAAATTTTTTGTTGAATCTAAAATCTAATAATGTGTTAAGTCCAGTATCTACTACTAAATACACATCACCACCTTTTCCACCATCTCCACCGTTTGGACCTCCATGAGCTACATATAACTCTCTTCTAAAAGCTATGCATCCATCTCCGCCATTTCCAGCTTTGATATTTATTTTAACATAATCTATAAACATTTTATTTTTTCCTTTCTTGCTTTATTCCTATTATTTCTCTTCTTCTGTAAAATAGTCAATTTTCATGGCTTTTCTTACTTTTACCATTGTTTCTTTTGCTACTTTTCTTGCTTTTTCTGTTCCTTCAATAAGTATTTTATCTATACATTCAGGTCTTGCTTCATAGTATCTTCTTCTTTCTCTAACAATCTTTAAAGATTCTAAGAAATTTTTAGTTAATTCTTTTTTACAAGCAACGCACCCTCTTGCTCCATTTCTACATTCTTTAAATATTTCTTCTTTATTTTCACTAAATAAATTATGATAATATCCAACCATACAAATGTCTGGATTTGCCGGATCTTCTTTTTTAATTTTAGTTGTATCCGTTACAGCTCCCATTATTTTTCTTTCTACTTCTTCATCTGAATCTGCTAAAAATATTGCATTTCCAAGACTTTTACCCATTTTAGTATTACCGTCTAAACCTTTTACTCTGCAGTTTTTTGAAAGTACTGCTTCTGGCTCTACAAGAGTATCTCCATAAATACTATTAAACTTTCTAACAATCTCTCTAGACTGCTCTATAACTGGGACTTGGTCTTCTCCAACAGGTATTATTTCTCCCATAAACGCAGTTATATCTGCTGCTTGACTAACTGGATATCCTAAGAATCCATAAGTAACACTTTCTCCTTCGCTACCAAAAATCTCTTTTTTTTGCGAAATTTCAGTTTTAACTGTTGGGTTTCTTTGAAGTCTTGAAACTGTAACTAAATTAGAATAAAAGACAGTAAGTTCTGCAATTTCTGGAACCATAGATTGCAAAAATATAGTTGTTTTTTCTGGATCTATTCCAGCTGCTAAATAGTCTGTTACAACTTCTCTAACATTTTTTCTAACCTTTTCTGGATTGTTGAAATTATCTGTTAACGCTTGAACATCTGCAACTAAAATGTATTGCTCATATTCATCTTGTAGCTTAACTCTATTTTCTAGAGAACCTAAATAATGCCCTATATGCAATCTTCCAGTCGGTCTATCTCCTGTTAATATTCTTTTTTTATTATTTTCATCCATATCCCTTACCCCTTTTCTAATCTACAATGTACAGTATATTTTATATACATTATTCTATTAATCTATTGTAACAAATTTACGTAAATTTAGCAAGCAAATTGACATAAAAAATGTATTTATATCTACTTATTTTTACGCTTTTTATCTTATCTTTTAATTATATTCCGATTTTCTTTAAAAGACAAGAAAAAACGTGCATTAAGCACGTTTTTTTTATTTGTTTTCTTTAGCATATACGCTAACTTTAGTTTTGTCTCTACCTTTTCTTTCGAATCTAACAATACCATCTGTTAAAGCATATAATGTGTCATCTTTTCCGATACCTACATTCAATCCTGGATGTATTTTAGTACCTCTTTGTCTATAAAGGATATTTCCTGCTATAGCTGCTTGGCCATCTGCTCTTTTAGCACCAAGTCTCTTGCTCTCACTGTCTCTACCATTTCTAGTAGAACCCATACCTTTCTTATGTGCCATGTTATTCCCCCCTAACTATCTTTTAATTTGATAAACATTCACTAATTATTCAGCGATTTCTTCTACTTTAGCTTTTTTAGCTGCTGGTTTTGCAACTTTAGCTGTTTTTGTAGATATTTTTTCAATTTGAATTTTAGTATAAGGTTGTCTGTGACCTCTCATTTTTCTTTCATTCTTTTTAGCTTTGTATTTAAATACTAAAACTTTCTTAGCTTTCCCGTGTCCTATAACAGTTGCTTCTACTTTAGCACCTTTTACAGTTGGAGCTCCTACAGTAACTTTTTTATCATCAGAAATCATAAGAACTTCTTCAAAATTAACTTTTGATCCTTCTTCTGCTTCTAATCTTTCTACGAAAACAATGTCTCCTTCTTGAACTTTGTATTGTTTTCCACATGCTTCAATAACTGCGTACATAATTACACCTCCTAATAAATCTAACTTGCTCTCGCCAATAAAGGTAGCATATATGCTTTGAAAACCTTTTATGTGCGGTAACTACTTCACCATTTTACTACTTTTATGTTACTTTGTCAAGTAGTTTTGTACTTTTTCTTCAACTTCCATATAAATTTTATCAAGCATTTGTAACTCACTACCTGAAAATTTCTGTAGTACAAAATCCATAAGCAAAATATTAGGATTTCTTTCCACAAAAATACCCACTCTAATCCTTGATACTTCCTGGCTATGCATTAACGAAACAATATTCTTCATACCATTATGAGTACCCGCACTTCCCTTATCTCTAAACCTTATAGTTTCAAAAGGGATATCTATATCGTCATAAATAACTAAAATATCTTGTGGCTGCACCTTATAAAAAGATGCAATATCTCTAACACATTCACCACTTAAATTCATAAATGTTTGCGGTTTTACAAATAACACTTTTTCTCCATTTATATTAGCCTCACCTATTTGTGCTTTATGTGCTTTTTTTGTAAACTCAACATTATATGTTTCTGCAAGCTTATCTATCATAATAAAACCAATATTATGCCTTGTTTTCTCATATTCTTTACCTGGATTACCAAGCCCAACAATTACTTTCATTTTTTCTCCTTTTACTTAAGCTAAAAATAATTAAATATTTGTAATTATATATTGTACATTTTGTAGATTTTATTATATAATACAATTGTATAATATATATATTATATTACGTTAAAACACTTGAAAATTTAGCTCCTATATAGTATTATATAACATAATAGAAAGAATTTCAATAATGCCTTGCCTGTTTGGCTATTTGGTCGTTATTTTAATAAGAAAGCGGTGGTTAAATTCCATGGAAAAATTATTTAAAAAATTAGGTATAAAAACAAATCCTAATAAAGTATTCACAATCTTTTTTTACGCAATAAGTGCAATATTTATAATAACAAGGCTTGGAGCAGCGGCAAATATATTACTTGGAGACCCAGAGCTTAAAAATCTAGTTTCTCCATTTATATACGCTTTAGCTTTAGCAGCACCATGTGTAGGCTTTTGCTACTTTGTTAATTCAGGTATGGTAAAACTAGATACGCAAAAAGTAAGTATGTTTCTAGTTACATATGTAATGTTTTTTATGACGCTTTGTGCATTTGCAATAGAGGCCATGAACGAATGGGGATGGCGACTTCTAAAGTCTTTTGATGCTTATGGAGCTGTTAGATCCACATATCCACAATATTTTGACCAAGCTTTTAAAGCTCTAGTTATATTAGTCCCAATAGTTGGATTCTTCATAATTGTAGATTGGATTATGGGAATGCTTAGAGATGACGATAGATTAAAAGGTATAAAAGGTTTTAACGGTTTAACATTTAGCTTTGAAACTAAAGATTCAGGTCCGTTTACCTGCGAAGTTATGATTTGCAGAGACAAAGATACTTCAATACCAGTTATAATTCCAGAAAAGAAGAGATTCGAAGCTACATTTGTACAAGGTGCTACAGGTTCTGGTAAAACAGCAACTGTTCTTTTACCTATGAGCGCTATGGATCTAGAAAAAAAATATTTTTTCAGAGAATATTCTAAAAAAACTGCATATGGCCTTTTAAAAAGAGGTGCAGCATATGTACAAGGTCCTTTTTCTAATGACTATATAAATAAAAATTTCGACCTTAAATTAATTAAACCTAAAAAAGGTAGAGAAGATGAATGCATGGAAGAATTAAAAAATGTAATACTTGGTGCAGATCCTGAAACAGGTGAGATTTCATACAAAAACCTTGGTATAGCAATAGTCGAAAATGATGGTAAATATATTTCAGACTTCACAAAAGTTGCTGAAAACTTTGATATAGATGTTTTAACAGTAGATCCAATGAACCCTGAAACTTTAAGTATCAATCCATTTGCTATTCCTGAGCCACCTAAAGTTGCTTCAATTATAGCAGACGTTCTTAAATCAATGAACGAAGCAGATGGCGGAAAAGGAGATCAGTTCTTTACATCAGTTACAACAGATGCATTCCAAAACTTAGCTATGCTACTTAAAGAAATGTATCCAAGATTAAATAATGGAATACTTCCAACACTTGAAGACATGCTAGAATTACTATATAACTTTGATAAAGTAGAAGAAATGGTTGAAGAAATGAAGAAAATACCGGATCTTGTAGCTAAATATCAATTACTTATAAACTATTTTGAAAGAAACTTCTACAAACCAGCTCTTAATATAAACGGATTTGAAATTCCCGGAACTAGAGGCAGTGGTAGAAAAGAAACAGAAAGATTTTTATATGGTGCAATAACTCAGCTTAGTAACTTATTAAGACATCCAGGCATAAAAAGATCTCTTTGTGGTAGAGACAATAACGTAGATTTTGATAAAACTTTAAAAGAGGGCTATGTCGTAACAGCTTGTTCTCGTAAAGGTGAACTCGGAATAATTCAGTCAAAAGCATTTGGTATGTTTTTCATATTACAGTTCCAAGATGCCGTACTAAGAAGACCAGGTAATGAAGATTCAAGAATACCTTACTTCTTATATATTGATGAATTCCCAGAGTATATTAATAAAGATACAGACGTAATGTTTACTCTATTTAGAAAATATAGATGCGGCGTTACAATAGCAATACAGAACTTATCTCAGCTTGAAAAGCAAGCTCAGTACGCATACTACAGACAAACTGTACTTGCAAATACTAGAACACAAATTATATTTGGAGATACTGTTCCAGAAGATAGTAAGTACTGGAACGAAGCATTTGGTAAATATAATGCACAAAAAACAGAAAAAAGATATGATGCAGATGATGAAGGTTATGATGTAACTAAAAAAGTTTCATATAAGATGGACGATAAAGAAAGATTTAAAGTTCATAAAATTGCTGAAATGGGCTTTAGAACTGTAATCTATAAGACTAAAAATTTAAAAGGATCTACAATATTTGGTGAAGGAAAAACAAACTTCTTAGATTCTAAATATAAAAATAAACAACCAATGGCAAATTACAATTTTGAAAAATATATGCTTACAAAACCAGCTGTTTCATCATATAATATTATGAATGATAGTGACGAAGATAATTTTTTCGGAACTACCACTATAGATACAGATGCTTCTTCAGACGCTTCTGTACCAGCACAAGTTGCTACATTTAATGATGATTTAGTTGCTCAAAAAACAAATTTTGAAATCCCAGATGATTTTGATATTGTAATAGATCATGGAAATACTAATACTGAACCTAAGTTACCAAACGCAACAGCAGATGGTGCCGTATTTGAAGTTGAAAGCAAACCACTTGAAAATCCAAATAGTGCTTTTGGCGAAACAACAGGCATAAAAAAATGGTAATTAATAATTAAATATATAAAAGTAGCACCCTCAAGTTTTAGATTTGAAGGTGCTATTTTTTATATAAAAAAGCCCGCTAAGTGCAGGCTTTCATTTTTATTCTATTATCATATTAGGAGTGTATTTCACATCCTTAGAAACATTTACTTTAGCTGTTGTTCCATCACCTGGTTTAAGTATTGGTAAATCTATAGTATTAACCTTATATCTTTGATTTTCTTTATCAAATTCAAAAAGGCTTATAGTTCTTTCTAAAGAATTTTCAAGTTGTCTTAAATCTGTAGTAAAATACATTTTTTCATCTGTTAAAGGAAATGCTACTCTTTTTATTACTCTAAACATTTCAGCAACATGTTCTATATCTTCTCCAACAAAAACAAGTTGTGGTGCTTCTGCAAATCCTCCATCGTTTTTTTGGAATGATTCATAGAAATCTCCGTATAGTTGCAACTTTTTAGCAAACTCTTCTTTCCACTCAGAATTTCTTCTTACTATTTCAAAAATATAGTTTTTTTCGTTTGCTCCATCTAGTAATTTAACAAATCCACCTGTTGGTTTAAACTTAACTGTATACTTCTTCGAATATAGTAGCACATTAGGGCTTAAATCGGCGAATGAAGCAACTTTTTGCATGTAGGCTATAATTAGTTGATTGCCTGCTAATTTACGTTTAATAGCGAATGCTGGCTTAACATTATCTGTTGGTTGCCAAGTTGTTGGTATATTTCTTTGTTTTAAAATATATGTAGCAATTTTGTCTAAACAATATGCTCTATATGAACTTTTTCCTAAATCACTTTGGAAATAGTATCTAGAAATAACTTTAGATTTAGCTAAATCTTCTAACCATTTTGCTACTTTATCTTGTCTTTTTCCTTGATCTATTTCAGCTAACAAACCTCTATAGTCCATTATTTGTGTTACTTGTCTAGATGTTATATATCCAAATTCATTTACTATTTCAAGAGCTTTAACATGGTTTTCGTTTATATATCCCATATCCATTTTAAATACCACTTGATTTATAGATGCAAATCCTTCTTTACCATCAAATACTTTAACTTCATTTTCTCTCACCGCAAAAGGTGATACCTGTGTTTTTACTTCTTTATCACTTATCATTATTTAATCCTCCAATATAATAATTATTATATACGCTTTAATCTAATATATTAGATTATCCCACTATAACTAATTTAATTTTTTCTTTCTCTTCATTTATTTTTTTTATATGTACTAATACTTTTTGACCATATTCAAGGCCACTTCTATGTGCTGCTAATCCTATTAAATTAGGTTTAAGTTCAACATATATCCCGTTTTTTTCTCTAGATCTAACAATACCTTCAACAAGCTGTCCTTCTTTAAGGTCTTTGATATTATCTTGAAATGTACCAAGTAGCTCTTTGTATGTAAGTTCAATTCTACCTGTGTCTCTATCAAAAGATTTAACTATTGCTTCTATTCTTTGACCATATTTAAATCTTTCGCTAGCATGTTTAATTCTAACTTTAGAAATATCATCAAGTTTAATTATAGCAGTTACTCCACCACCTATGTCTACAAAAGCAGAAAAGTCTGTAAGTCCTCTTATAGTTCCTTTTAGTTTCATGCCGGGTTTAAGATGCATATACATCCACTTTCTAACGTCCATTTCAACTTCTTTACTAGATAAAATTATTTTTGGTTTAAGCGGATCTTCATTATAAAAAATATCTTTAACTTTAAACTGTATTAACTTGTTTAGCTTTGATGTTGAAGCCATTTCAGATGGAAGTCCATCTTCTTCTACAATAGAACTAACTTCACTTCTAGGAACATATGCAATAACTCCTGCTCCTAAACTTACTGATAATGCAAAATCCGAATCTACTTTTTTAACAAAACCTTCAATTCTTTGTTTACTTTCTTTAGCTTGCTCTAACTGAGCTAGTCTTTTTTTTACATCTTCAGGCGTAATCTCTTTTTTTACCTTTTCAGAACCTATTTTTTTCTCCATTTCTTCCTCCGTATACTTGTAATTTTACAATTATTATTATTCATCATATATTTCTATACTTTATACTACTAATATATCACAAATTATAATTAAACTCAAGCAATATTATCTGTATTTGCTTAAAACCATTTTTTTTAGGTGAAAAATGAAAAAGCAACTATACTTTTTCATCTTATCATTATTCGTTATTCTACTATTTTCTTATTTAGACCCATTTTAAATTCATATGGATTTGTTTCAATTATGTCAAGTGTAAATTCTCTATATCCATAAAACTCATTAAGCTCTGCTGTTGTTTTTGACTTTAATAGTTCTGTTAAAGTTCCATCTTCATCATTTAGAACAAAAGATAAAGAATATGTGTATACTTTTTTATTTCCTTCGATTTGTGTAGTTACAAATGAATATTCTAAAGTTTTTCTGCATTTATTAACATCTACTAGATACTTTTCAACAAAAGTTTTAAACTCATTTACTGATTTAAAAGATTCTTTTTTTGAAGTCTCATCTAACATACTATATGCTTTTTCAAAGTTTTTATCTTCTAAGATCTTAAAAAAAGTTTTCATTTCATTTTCTACATCTAAACCATAATCATAATTACTTTCTGTAAATTTAGAAGCATAATAATTAGGTTTTTTTTCATTATTTTTATTTTCACCTCGTGTAAGCATTATTCCAAGCAATAAAGCCAAAATAATTATTACACATACAATTCTAGTTTTGTTATTTAACATTTTGTATTACCTCCTAACTTATAATTAAATACTCCAATTTTCGTTTAATACTTTAAACAAACTACTTGTTGGCATTAATTTTAAAGTTATTTCGTATAGTTTTTCTGAAGATTTTGCATCATCTTCAGTGTTTAAAATTTGAATACTGCATCTATATACATCTTTTTTGATTTCATATGCTTTTACAGCTTTAATTCTTACATCTGCTCCTATGTCTATTTTTGATTTGATTTCACTAAATTTAGCATCATTTTTTTTATTAAGAAGCACGCTCATTGTATTTGCATCATCATTTTTACTATTTATTATTGCTGTATAATACTTCACAGCTACTTCTTCTAGCATACCTATTTTAGTATAATCTCTAACTCTATTTTTCTCTGTAGACTTATATACAGATATAAACTTAGGCTCACATATTGAAAAAGCCATACTAAATATTATTATAAGAATCGTACCAATTAGCATAATGTCTATAAATTTTAAGCCTAATACTTTAAATCTTTCCATTCTAACACCTCGTTATTACTATTATATATTAAATATATCTTTTATCATATAATAAATAATATATTTCCTAATAAATTTCCTTGCTTTGCAGCAACAGCTTTTAATGCAATCTTATAATCTATGTCTCCTTCGATTATTATATTAAATATAAATTCATCATTTTTTATTTGCATTTGTGCTATATCTATTTGTACTTTTGATATTTTATTTACCTTTTTAAGATTTTTATAAAAAGTAATAAATGTTGCTTCGTTATTTATGCCATAATATTCTTCAATTTTTTGTTTATTTGTTTTATAGAAAGCTTTTGCATTTTTATTATCTAAGATCAAAAACTGAGATATATAATCTATACTTTTTTCTAATCTTGTAATAATTGATGCTGCTTTTACTCTATCTGTACTTTTATCTAAAAATTCATTTATACCTTTTATATATATTAACGACCCATTTCCAGTATTATTTCCATAAGTTATTTCTGGATTTTTTTCTGTTTCTTGAATAACATCTTTTCCTTTAGAATAGTCTATTTCCTCTTCTTTTGTAAGCTCTTTGTCTGACTGTATTCCCGAAGAAATATCTAAAACTTCTTTGTTTTTTGATATGTTTAATACAATAAAAGATATTACTACTAAACTTGCAATTAAACCAATTGCTCTTTTGGCTTGTTTATTTAACATATTTTCACCTCACATTAGTTAATTACTACAGAACTTCATCTGTAGTAATTATCTATTGTTTTCTTATTTTTTTGCTTGTGCATCTATTGCTTCTAAATTATAATACTTGATCTGATTCATTAGTTCTGAAGCGTATGTTGGATTTGTTGCATAGCCTCCTCTACGTAATGCTTCAAGCTGTCCTCTTGCAGTTGTTTCACTAAACATTGATGCGTATCTAGAATTTTCTCTTAAGAATTTTCCGTGATCTTCCATGCTTTCTGCCATTGAACCATACACTCTAAAGTCTGCATTTATCATTACTTGTGAACCATTTATATATTCCATAGTAGGATATGACTTAACTGGTCCTTTCCATGCACCACTTGCTTTAATACCAAAGTAATTATTGGATTCTACAGCTATTTTATCTTTTCCCCAACCACTTTCAAAAGTTGCTTGAGCTATTGTAACAGATGGCAATACACCATATTTTTTATATCCCTCAATTGCTCCAGCTTTTGCTTTTTGTATAAACCTTTGCTGAGGATTTAAATTAGGGTTATCTAAAATCCAAAAAGCTTTTGTTTCGCTTACTATTACGCTAAAGTCCCAAGCTTTATTGCTGTTTTTCCATGAACCTACTTTATCATTTGGATCATTCATCTTTATCTTACCATTGTTATCTACTCCAACTAGTAATAAGAAATGATGTCCTCCGCATATAGTACCTGGTCTAACGTTGTCTACTACAGGTTTACCGTCTTTTAAAGCTTGTAATACTTTATTTGAATCTGTTGTTTCTACAGCAGTAAGTCCTGCTGCTTTTGCAATATTATTTATAAATGAATTGTATGAACCTTGACCATTTGCAGCTCCTCCGTGGTTTGTAGACCATACAGCAGACTCATCTGGAGTAACTACTCCATCTCCACTTGTATCTATGCCTTTCATATTTCCACCAAGTCCTGTAATAGCCATCGCCATTGTAGATGGTGCGCACCCTGCTCCAGAAATTGTATCTCCTGAATATGGTTTGCCGCCCCACTTAGAATCATGCTGTGAAAATCTTGGATATTCTCCGCCACCACTTGCGCCTGCAGAAGGTTTTTTAATTGCATCGTCTCTATAGTATCTAATAACTCTGCACTGCGCTTTGTATGACGCACTAAGTCTATTGAAATCATTATATTTTGGACCTTGTCCATGCCCATGATCTATAATAGTACCAGGGCCTTTTACAGGTTTTGCAGAACCAATATATAGCATAGTATGTATATTTCTATTTACTATGACATCTCCTGGCCTTACGACATTTGTGTCAATATTTCCATTTGAATCCAACCAGTTTTCTACTGAATATGCTTTAATATTTCTTAAATCGCTCATTTCATATTGTGGAACTGAATATCCACCTATATATGCTTTATCAAAATATCTATAGTATAAGTTAGCAACAAAGCTACTACAGTCTCCTATATTTGGCCTTTTGTCATATTCTATAGGCCTCTGTGTTTGGCTATATTCCATACAAGCAGCTTCTGTCATAGATATTGCTTCTTGTATTAAATCGCTAAGTTTCTTATTCCAAGCTTCTGTAAATTCCATGCTATTTATATCTATAGCAACTTTTCTTCCAGTATATCTTCTTACTTTTTTATATTTGCCACCAAACGTCATCATAAACTCATCGTACAAATAATAATTAAATGGATCTACTGGCACACCATCTTGTCTAACTTCAAAATGCGTATGTATTCCTGAAGAATTACCTGTTGTACCCATGAAACCTAGCTTTGTACCTTCTGAAATTTTCATTCCTTTGGTAATATTATTTTCTACATTATATAAATGTGCATATATTGTAATTAAGCCATCTCCGTGATCTATTTTTACATATTTACCGTATCCGCTAGAATATGCACTTCCTTTTTCAAGTCCAACGACGGTACCATCTGCAGCTGCGATAACTTCTGGTCCATGATTATTAGTTATTTTACCCTCGTTGCTTATGTCTATTCCTGTGTGATTTGGATATACAGGTACATCTTTGAATAAGTAACCTGCTAATGTACATTCTGGCACTGGCCAAGCTAAACTTGCGCCAAACCAAAGCTCTGAATCTAAGCCTTTATCTAGTATTTCTTTTGCAGCATCTATATGATATTTTTTTATTGTTTCAAATGCTTGGGACAAACTAGTAGAATCAAACTTTATCTTATTATAGCTATAATCTTTATTGTACATAAAAGCTTGTATTCTGTTTGTTTTTAAGTTCTCTGGTACTACACCTTCAATAAGAACATATGGCTCTACTTGAGGCTTGTCTTGAGATGCTAAATCTTTCCACGTTTCTACATCTGTTTGAGAAGCAGAAACACCATTTGGCCCAGGTGTGCCGTTTATTGTAATCTCTCCTGTTGCTAAAGCATATGTGCTTTCGCTTTTAGATTCTAAAGTAACAGGTGCTGTTATTATTCCTTTAAATGTTTCTGCATATGTTATATATGATGAAACGCCGCCAGGAGAAGTAACAAGAGGACCTTCTGTTTTAGATGTTGATATTATTTCATATGGTTCTACAACTCTATATGCAGTTCTAGAATGTGTAACTGTTCCTTCGTGTGCTTCATGCCCATTAGGACATTTGCCGTTATCTGGAGTACACGTATATGTTTCTGTATATGCCTCTGTTTTTAATGTATGTGTATGTTTAATCTCTTTATTGTACTGAAATAGCTGATACGTTTCTGCATTAACTACATGAAACATGTCGTTTACAATATTTTTAGCAAAACCAGCATTACTTGTTGCTATGTGGCAAGAAAGTGGTATACTCCATGTTTGCAAATATCCCTTAAACAAGTCTATAGTTGAATCTTCTTCTACTTCTGGGAAGCCAGAAACTCCAAAATATGAATTACTTGCAATTGGTAACTGTAATCTATCTTCTGTTTCATACATTTGCGGAGTTTTCTTTTCTCCATTTTGCCCATTTACAACAGCCCATTTAACTTTATTAAAATTGCTTTTTTCTGCTTTAAGATACATATCTAGCGCAGAAAGAGCACTTTCTAATCTACTTGTTTCTGTACCTGTGTATGAATTAACAAGTTTAGCAAAATATGATGAAGATTTATCTCCATGTTTTTTATACTTATCTTCAAACTTTTTAAGAAGTGCTTTAAAATCTTCGTCTGTAAATCTTAATAGACTTTTTCCAAGCTCGCCTTCCATAGTAGTTATTACATCATTAGTGTCTTCTGCAGCTGTTTCTGTTTGTAAAAAGTCGAATATAGAAAGAAATACTAATATTGCTAGTATAGGTATCAATATAGGAAGCATTACAGTTGTAATAAATGTAGTTTTTTTAATTTTTCTAATTGGTATCCCTGTTTCTGCTTCTATTTTTCTATCTACATTATCTGATACTTTTTTAACTTTTTTAGCTGCTTCAATTCCATATTCTGCAGCTTTACTAGCTCCTGCTGTACCTGCAGCGGCAGCTGTACTTGCAGCTTTTTTGGCTGCAACTCCAGCTCCTTTTCTTATACCGTCTTTAGTTTTTTGCTTTGCTAAGTCTCCAGAACTTTGTTTTGCTTTATCTTTTGCAGCACCTTTTGCTTTATCTGTAGCGCCTCCTGAAGGTTTATTTTTTCCATTAGCATTTGATTTTTTAGAGTTAGAAGCCTTGCTTTTTTCTTGACTTTCTTTTAATTTATTCATAAGCATAGATGCCTCAGATTGCTCTGGTTGCTGCGCTTGTCCTAATTCTTCGTCTTCTAATTCTTCTAATTCATCATCAAAATCATCTTCTATCATAAAATCACCTCTTTCCATATTAATCAAAATGGTTGTTTATAAATCCGCTGCTGTAAAATCATCATTTCTTTTGTTATTTATTGTTTGCTTAGTTGTACGACCTTTTGAATTTTCTCTTGTTTTTTCTAAAGAAAATTCATTAGTTATTTTTTGTTGTAAATATTCTTCATAGTTTATCTGTGGTTTAATCATTGCAAGCTGAGTAGGTCTATTTACATTTTCCCCAATTTTCTCAGCAATGTGATCTCCACTTGATATAAGGGCTGAAGCTATAGCTGTAACATCTTTAATATTAGATGTTGCACCAGCACCAACTGCCAAGCTTCCAACTACTACAGCAGGTGACATTAATGCCGCCAGTGTTTTTCCTGCGAGTTTCTTTTCCTCAGTTCTAAGCTCTCTTTCCATTTCTTGAAGAGATTTTTCAGCAACTGGTGCAGGAGCAGGTTGTCTATTTAATCTTTCGGCAGAATTTGTGCTCTCTATTGCTTTTGTATTATTAGATGTGTTTGTGTTGTGAGCTTGTAATTCATGAATTATTCTATCTAAAGAATTTTGTATTCTATTAAGTCCTTGATTATCTGTACCAATTACACCACCTATTTGTGCTAAATCGTTAATATCTAGTTTGCCATCACCAAGCATTGGGCCTGGGCCTTTAGATCTTGTTGGATCCATTTGTGCAGTTGATGGTAAAGGTGCAGGTAATATTGGTTTAATTGGATTTTCAATCTCCTCATTTTTAGCCATTTCGTCTCTTGCTCTTCTTGTATCCACCTGGTTTCTAAGTTTTTTAACACTAGTTCTACCTGCTTTCATACCTGTAAAGTTATCTACTATATTACGGCTAGCGCCAGTTGCCATTCTAAAACCTGCAAAACCTATGCTACCAGCTGTTTGTAAGTTACCTGCTTTAGCATCTGGTAATCCAATATAATCTTTAATTACTGCTTCTATTCTAGTAAGGGAAGCTATCATTCCCATCTCAACTAATGAGATTAATGCTACAACTCTTTCCGCTTCTAGAGATTTAACTTTATCTGGCCCAAAAGTATTTAGTATTTCTTGGCCTGAAACTTTTTGCAGCTGATTTATAAGTATTAATGTGAAAAACATTATAAATGCATGAATAGATTGCATAAATACTGCAATTCCAAACTGTATAAACCATTTTTCAAAAAGTCCAGATTTCTGCCCCATAACTTTTTTTAATGTATCTATTCCTATTACAAACGGTAGTAACATTCCAAGTATTACGCAGTAGAATAATCTTTTTACATATAAGATTATAAGTGCTACGATTTGTCCCATTAAAATTGCTACTATTATTGTTGCAATCGCTTCTCCATTTAACATTCTTTGTAAATACATAGAGAATAGACCTTCAAAGCCTGTAAATACTTTTTCATCGTAATCTACTGCGGCAACTCCGTCTGCTATTATAGCGGCTCCAAGAGGAACACCAAATATTGGTCCTAGTAATATACTAGTTGCAGTTCCTACTGCAGCGCCTGCTACCCAAGCTTCTAGTTTTTCTATAAAAGATTTATCCTTAGGCAGCCATACTGCTACCTGTATTTCCTCTTTTTTAGAAGCTTCATATAAATTGCTTACGATTTGTTCGTTTACACCAAACACTGCTGCCATAAGTAAATGTCCTGCAAATAGCATTACGATACCTGTTATCCATACTGATATAGCAGATTTATATTGTGCTTTTTCTTGCGCAGATACTGATATTGCAAGCTTTATTCCAATTATAAGCGCTATTATTGTAAACAATCCGCCTACCATCATTACTCCTGTATAATATAATGGACTAATTACTTTAGAGACTATTTGTATTACATTGTCCATATTACCCGCTGGAGCAATAGCTGGATTTATGAAGTTTGGATCAAAAAATGGTATTAAATTAAACACTAAATGATGTGGCATAGGGAAGTAAATTGCCGAATTTTGTCCCATACCTGAAAGTGAAAAAAGTAATCCTACAACTGACATAATTATATATACAAAAAATTGTAGTAAAGCTGTAAATGCTTTAACAAGTGGCTGCATAATTAATGATGCTCCACCTTCTAAAATATATGATATTCCGCTAACTTTATCGCCGTTTTCGTTTTCTATTACATTTTCTTCTATTACTTCAGATTCCGTTATTTGTGCAGTTACACAGCTAGTTGTTCCAAATATAATTATTATTATCATAGATACAACTACGCATTTTTTCATTATTTTCTCCATATTGATTACTCCTTATAATTCTACATTTATTGCTTCATTTATTGCTTCGATTTAATATTAAAATATTAATTTTTTCATTTATTTCCTATATTTATTTTTCGACAAAATAAACATAAATATATGCTTTATATTCTAACATATTTATCTCCGATTTTCAAGCTATAAGTTCGTTTTTATGTAAAACGTAATCAATTTATATGGCTAAGATACTAATTTGTACATATTTATATATGTTGCTATATTTATAAAAAACGAGATAGATTTCGCTACCTCGTGTTTTATTTGTTTAGGAAGCTATTATTTATTTATACAACTTCATTAAATAAGAATTTGATTTCTATAGGCTCATCATTATTAGGCACTTTCACACTCTTTATTGAAAAGCCAGCCATATATCCATGAGATAATTGTCCAACTTTAAAAGTTGCTAATGTATTTATTTCTTGGTTTGGCTGTATCACCACAGGTCTACCCATTGCAAATGAACTACTTGATACTATTTCTCCATCATTTAAATGATATCCATAAATGCATTCGTTTTTCGAATCTGAATTAAGTGTAACTGGCTGATCATTGTTGTTTCTTATTTTAAGTTTCATTTTATAAGTAGTAACACCAAAATTAACATCAACTAATTCTACAGATATTTTATTACTTATGAATTTTTTATTTAAAGTTGCTTTGTAAATATAATCGTCAAAAGATATAGTGTAATTTCTTGGCGAAAGTTCTCGAATTATAATATATTCCTCAAGCAATTGATCTTTTGAAGTCATTCTAACTCTATAATATCTTTCATTGTTTATAATTCCATTAATGTAATTTGACGGTACTAAATCTACTCCTAATATTTTTTTACCTTCTAATAAGGCTTTTAAATTGTCTTCTGTAATACCCTTTTCTGTAATATATGTATTTGTCAATTTAGAGTATATTTCTTTAATGTTAGCCCTTTTTAACAGGTCTGCAATCTCTTTTAAATAACTGTTTAAGTATTTATTATTAGAATCCGTTGCAGATGTATATTGGCCAAATTTTAATTCTTGTGGTTTTTCTTTTTTAGGTGCCCATATCATAACAAGTGCAATTATTAAAATTAGTACAACAACTGCAATTAGAATGCTAAATAAAGTTACCTCTTTTTTTATATCTTTTTCTTCCATTACATCACCTATATTTCTAAATAACTAATTTTAAATACTTTACTTCTTGTATCTAATTGGAATCCTATGAAGGTATTTTCGCTGATTGTTTTAATTTCAGCTAAATACACTTCAATTCCATTTTTATCTGCTATTTTATATAATTTAAATAAATTATTTTCATTAATATAAAAGTCATTGTCTTTTGTTGATTTAAAGTTTTTAGATATATATTCTTTTATTTTTTTCTTATAATCAAAGAAGGAGTGTTCTTTTTTAAGCGATTTTGTAAGTACTGAATATGTAGTTTTATCGTCCTTAGATAATAATCCTTCTATGTACATATTCATAACGGTTTCCGCTCTATTAAACTGCGTGTAATCTTTGATAAGGTTTTCATCTTTAATATATGATTTGTAATCTTCAATTTTTATTTCACTTTTTGTGGTTTTTGCATTTAAACTTATCAAACTTGAGATTCCCCATAAAAGAATAACTGTAAGTCCTATAATGGCAATTATCATATTAATATTTTTCTTTTTAATATTTTCAAACATTAACTACCTCCATAATTATTGTGAATCTTCTATATTATCTTTTTTTCTTTTATTATCTATTGTTGTTTTTACTGATTTTTCTCTATTTTGATTTCCTCCAATAGTTTTATTTGCACTACTCTCATAACTTACTTGCTCGCTGATTTTTTGTTGTAAATGCTCTTCATAATTTATTTGAGGTTCTATCATTTTAAGCTGTGCTTCTCTTCCGACATTTTTTCCTATAGTTTCTGCTATTTTGTCTCCGCCTGAAATTAATGCACCAGATATTGCTGACATATCATTAAGAGATCCAGATGCACCTCCACCCATAGCTAAACCTGCAACTACTGTTGCTGGTGACATGATTGCTGCAATTGTTTTTCCTGCTAATTGTTTTTCTTGTTCTCTAAGCTGCATTTCAAGTTCTTGTACAGACTTGCCTGGTAAACCAGAACTTGTCTGAGCTTGTTTTGGTAATTCTGCATTTGCCGCTGCTTGAATTCCTGTGCCTTTAGTTAATCTGTCTGGACTTGCTGCACCTTTAATTGTACTTGACATAGTTGAAGTTTGGCTCTGCACTGCTTGTAATATTTTATCTAACGCAAGTGCTATTCTATTTACTTCCGGTGAAGCTGTTCCTGTAGCTTTCAATGCTTGATTTACATCATTCATATCTACTTTTCCATCTCCAATACCAGGCTGCACTGTTGAAGTTTGCCTAGTAGCAGATGGACCTACATATGTTAACAGATCCTTATTTGCAACATCTGTTGGTAATTTAGGAGGTGCTGCATTTGGCTGAACTTCTCTTGCTTTAGCTTTTTCAAGCTGAGATCTAGTAGATTTAATTCCTTTTCTACCAGCTGCCATACCCGTAAAGTTGTCTTTTATATTTTTTGTTGCACCAGCTGCAAGTGAGAAACCTGCAAAACCAAGTTTTCCTGCGTTTTGTAGACTTCCTGCTTTGGAATCTGGTACTCCAACGAAATCTTTAATTATTGCTTCTACTCTAGTTAATGAGGCTATTGCAACCACTTCTATAATTGCTATAAGACCAGCAACTTTATCATGCTGCGCTGCATTATCTCCCATTTGTGTATCTAAAGTAGTAATGCCAGCTTGTTTTGCTAAACTGTTTATAAGTATCATAGTGAAAAACATTATAAATGCATGTATAGATTGCATAAATACTGCAATTCCAAACTGCGTTAACCATTTTTCAAAAAGTCCGCCTTTTTGTCCTAATACTTTTTTAATTGTATCTATTCCTATTACAAACGGGAATAGCATACCTAAAATAAGGCAGTAGAATAACCTTTTAATATATAGTATCGTTAGTGCAATAGTCTGTCCTATCATAACTGCAAGAATAATTGTAGCCATAAGTTCCCCAGATACCGACCTTTGCAAATACATTAAAAACATACCTTCAAATCCATATGCTTTTTCTTGTACCGTTTCTACTTGGTTTAACCCTTCATTAATAAGAATTGCACCAAAAGATACTCCTAGTACCGGGCCTAGTAATACGGTCGTTGCTGCGCCTACTGCAGCGCCTGCGACCCATGCTCCTAGTTTCTCCATAAAGGATAGTTCTTTATCTTTTAATAAAGTTATAGACACTGGTATTTCTTCTTTTTGCGCGGCTTGATATAGATTAGAGACTATTTGCTCGTTTAGAAAAAATATACCTGCCATAAGGAAATGACCTACAAACAGCAGTATTATACCGGTTAGCCAAGTTGCTATTGCTGTTTTATATTGTGCTTTTTGCTGCGCTGAAACTGATATTGCAAGCTTTATTCCAATTATTAAAGCAATTACAACAAACAGAGTTGCAACAATTGACACGCCTGTGTAATATAACGGGCTGATAGCTTTAGATACTATTTCTATTAAATTAAAGCTTCCTCCAGGAGGTGCTTTAGCTGGATTAATAAAATTAGGATCAAAGAATGGTATGATATTAAACACCATATGATATGGCATTGGAAAATACACTTCCGTATTTTCAGTAACTCCCATCATTGAGAATACAACAGATATAACTGATACGACCATATAAATAATGAATCTTATTAGTAGTGAAAGCATATCTATTATAGCTCCTGAAATAAAGCCAAGCGAAGTAGCTTTTTTCAATATTTGATTTAGTATTGTAGTTTTTTGACCATTCTCGCCATCAATTAAAGCTGTATTTAATTCCGTATGTGTTATTTCTGCAAAAATAGTGTTTGTAGCCACTAATACTAAAGTTACGATTAGAGATACTATTATAATTTTTTTAAGTACCTTTTTCATATAATCTCCTTCTACTGTGCTGATTGAGCATTCATATTTGCGAGTTTAGATAAGTTTGTTTCAACAAATTCAAACTCTTTTTGTGTAGGTTGAATAGCAATAACTGCAGACTCTTGACCTATTTTTATTAAGCCTTCACCTCTAACACATGTTAATAAGAATTGTGATTCTCCATCACTTAGCTTAAATACTTCTTTTAAATATTGTATTTCAGATTTATCTTGTGCTAAAAATAATTTAATTTCAGAAGATGTTAAAACTGCTTGAGCTTCTTTTTTCTCATAAAAGTCCTGGAACTTTTGAGAAACAACTGTTAATGATACATTTCTTTTTCTAGCACGTCTAGCCATTGTATTTAAGAACTGTACAGCTTCTGGATAATCTAGTAACATCCACGCCTCATCTACTAGTACTCTCTTCTTTTTAGCTTTTGTTTTATCTTCACTGTTTTTCTTAACATATTTTTCCCATATCCAAGAAAGTAGGATTTGCTGAGCAAGTGGTCTTGCAAATTTTTCTTCTAGCTGAGATATATTAATATTTATAAATGGTGAACCTTCTAAAAGTTCAAATGTAGATTGTCCATCAAAGTATGCCATTTGCCCATCTAGTTTTCTTACATACTGTTTCATAACTTTTACAAGGTAACTGTAGTGATAACTGTATGCGCCATTTTGATTTTCTCCTGCTTTAACTAAAAGCGTATCATACCAAGAACTAATTGTTGGCATGTCTTTCTTTGTTAAGCCGATTCTATTGTTTATTCCACTTGCACTATTAGAATCTATGTATATACTATTTACGTCATTATTTATACCATGCCTTGCATATTCCTCAGCAACTATTTCTGCTATTATTTGTTTTGTTAACTCATTAACTTCTGAGCTTCTTGTTGCTCCACGAGCCATTGTAAGTAGTGCTTGTGTAACGTCCTCTATTTTATTTTCTACATTAAGAACTAATTTATCTTTACCTGTAATTTCATCTTTAGTTGTTTCTGTCTCAATATCAAAAATATTTATTACAGTATTACTATTTGGGCTTAAATTGATGTTTATACCGCATAAAGCTTCTGCAACAACAACATACTCACCCTCGGCGTCTAGTACTAAATTTTCTATACCCATAAGTACAGATGATCTAGCCATTATAGTTTTGATTGTAACTGATTTTCCAGAACCTGATTTTCCAAATATAATCATATTATAATTAGTTAATGAAGAATGGAAATTATCAAAAAGCAGTGGTAAACCTGTTTGTTTATTCATTCCTATAGGAACTCCAATTGGATGTCCAACTTCTGCTGCTACAAATGGGAAAACTGTTGACATTGAACCTCTATCAAAAGTATGTTTTCTTGTTATTTTATTATTGTTAAGCGGTAAATTAGATTGAAGCGCTTCTTCTTGTATTGCCCATGCTGCTTTTAGAGTGATCATATTTTTTGATGCTTCCATAGCAAGCATTTCTGAAGATTTATCTAACTCTTCTTTGTTATATGCAAAAAGAGTAGCAATAATAGTAGCTTCAAATAATTTATTATATCCTGCTGCTATCTGATCTCTTAACTGTTCTGCTTCAGATTGTTTAGCAGATAGTACAGATTCTCTATTGATATCTCCTCTATCTCTTGCTACATATCTTTCTGCTTGTAATTCAACAATGGTTTTTCCTAAATCTTTTTGAGATATAGTTTCAGATATTGGATTAATATATACGGATGTATTTATATCTCCAAACTCATATATATCTGCTAAAAAATATGGGAATATTGCTTGTCTTGGTATGGTTGTTAAATAGAAAGTTCTAGCGTACCTAGATACTTTAGAAAATATCTCTAAATAATCAAAATGAGTAGCATCTATTCCTGATGGAGATATTAAGTCTTTTAATCCTGATTTGTTTTGGTCTAAAAAGCTCATTTCTTTTTCTCCAGCGCTTATGATTTCTTCTTCTGTTTTAACTGCTTCATTTTTTTGTTTTTTCTTACTTCCAAACATTTATATTCCTCCTTCGTTATTATTATTTGTTACAGCTTCTTTGTTTAAGTATGGGTTGTTATTGCGCATTTCTTCTAATTTTTGTTCTTTTGAAATCTCCGTACTTTGTACTGGCTGTTGTTTAATTACTTGTTCTAGTGGTCTTGCAACTTGTGGCTGAGTAGCTTGTGGCTGTTTAATTACCTGTTCTAACGGCCTTGCAACTTGCCCCTGCTGTGTAACTATCTGAGGCTGCTTAACTACTTGTTCTAATGGTTTTGCAACTTGTGGCTCTTGTACTTGACTTGCTTGTGGAGCTTGAGGTGTATTTGGCTGCGCTGTTACTTGCTGAGCTTGTGGCGGCGTAGCTACTGGCCTTTGCACTTGTTGCTGCTGAACTACTTGTCTTTGCTGCATTGCTGCTGCTCTTTCGAATTCTTCTTGCCTTAACTTAGCCTGTCTTTCTCTTTCTTCTTCTTTTACTCTTTCTGCTCTATCTATGTGTTTTTTTATGATTATTTTAGTCAATGCATCTTTTGTTTCTAAGTCTATATCTGCTTCTGCAACATATTTCATAGCTAATTTATCTACATCTGCTTCTTCACTTGCTGCTTGCTCACCTGCTATAGGTAAAGAGCCTTTAGCTAGACCTTCTGTGATCATTTGCTGTAATCTTTTTGAGCTTTCTTTTTGATATTCTTTAGAAAGAACTTCATCTTTTTTCTCTTCTATGTCTTTTGATGTTGAATATAGTCTATAGAATTCTGATGATAATGCTTGTTTAACATCTATTATTTTTTCATCATCTCTGTTGTATGAAATATATAATAGTTCTGCTAGCTGGTTAGAATCTATTACTTCTCCTGAAACTGAGCAGGCTTGAAGTGCACTTATTATTGAGCGGGCTCTGGTGTAGAGCTCGGTATAGCACATTTGAGTTATTTCTTGTGGAGTGAATTTTTCTAAGTTTGTTATTTCGCTTTTATTATATGAAAAAATTATATAAAATTTTCTTTGAAGCATTTGCTTGTTACTACTCATTTTTTCTACATAATTTGTTATATCATTTGCATACGAAAACATATTGCTATATTTTTGATAATTAAGCTGCGCATCAAACAAGTCTTTATGTGATGTTGTAGGCTCTTGTATTGCTTTTTTCAAATCTTGCTCATATGTTTTACATTGTAACTCTATATCATCTATTTTTTCTTTATATATTCTCATACTACTTCTTAAATCTACAGCTCTTGCTTGAACGTAAATTTGTATTGGACATCTTAATGTATTTAAAAAAGTTATAAAACCTTCTTCTACCGCCATTTGTTCTATTTCTGACATTAAATCATAATTTATACCTTTACACTGAACAACCATGGTATATACATTTCCACCTTTTTGTATTATCATATCATCTGAAATTTTATCAAATTCCATGAAATTAACTATATCAACCATTGGTACAGCTTTTTTAGCAAAAATCTTTTCTTCTTCTTTATCTACTTCGCCTTTTCCTGTTTCTTTTGTTTTAGGCGGTTTTTTATCTGTCATTATAAATACTATTATTACAACTATTACAACTACTGCTCCTAGAATCCATATTAATTGATTTTCCATTTGACTTGTCTCCTTTTTTAGACATATGCTATTTAGCATTAGAAATTATTTATATTTTTTTATATTTTCATTACATACTATTATACTAAAATCTTATCATAAGTAGATTTTCTTTGCAAGAACTTTTAGTGATTTTCTACATGTTTTGCATATTAAAAAAAACATAAAAAAGGCAACCCAATATTAAAATATTGAATTGCTTTTTATTGCAGGTGTAACAATACCTGTTTTACTATCAACCTTTGTTGTTTGATTTATGCTAGTATCTAGCTCAACTCCAGCTGCTTTTATTTTTTCTATATGTTTTTTAACAATTAATTTAGTTAATGCATCTTTTGTTTCTAGATCTATGTCTGCACCAGCTATAATTTTAACTGCCATTTTATCTATTTTCTCATCTCGCTCTACATCTTCGTTTACTTCTGGTTTAAGCCTGCCTTTAGCTTCATCTTGAGCTCTTTTTATTTTTTGCTTTTCTGCTTTTTCGCTTAAATATTCATTACGTAAAAACTCATTCTTCTGATTCATGCTGTCTCTAGTTGATGAATATACATTGTAAAATCCAGAATCTACGGCTTGTTTTATTTCTATGATCTTATCGTCATAAGTATTTAGTGAAACATACAATAAGTCTACTAATTCATTACTTGTAAGAACCTTTGAAACTACTTGACATGCATTTAATGCATCTATAAGTTCGCAAGCTTTTTTATATAATACGGAATACGCATATTCTGCAATCTTTTTGGCTTTTACTTTTTCATCTTGTGGTATTTCAGACTTATCAAAAGAAAATATAATGTAAAACTTTCTTTGAAGCATTCTTTTATTAAATGTAACTTTTTCAGTATATCTAGTTATATCATCTGCATATTGATACATATTATTTGTTTGCTGTATTTTCATTTGTGCATCATATATTTTTTTAGAATCTATCTCCATACTTTGCATAAGCACTTGATATTCTCTCTCCGCATCTTCGCATTTAATTCTTAAGCTTTCTACTTTATTTTTATACATTTCTAAATTTTCTTTTAATTCTATTGTTCTAGATTGAACATAAATTTGAATTGGGTAATCTATTAATTCCATACAATCAACGAAACCTTTTTCTACTTTTAATTGTTCTATTTCGGACATCAAATCATAATTTATGCCTTTACACTGAATTATCATAGTATATCTACCATCTGAGTTTTGTACAATCATATTATCTAAAATTCTATCAAATTCTACAAACTTAGAAAGATTAACAAGTTCAGGAGGCTTAGCTTTTTTCTTAGGTTCATTGCTCTCAGGCATATTTGGATTTTTTTTATTTGCGGCTTTCTTTGCAGATTGTTTATCTGTAACCATAAGAAATATAAATCCACCTACAGAAAGAACCAAAACTAATATTGTTATTAATTCAAAATTCATTATTTAGTTTCTCCTTTTTTATATACATATAACTTTTTCTTTTTTGAAAAGAAAATTGTTCTTAATAGTATAGTTCCAACTTCTTCTCCACCTGCTTTTCTTAGTTTGCCCATTATTGGAGAATCCGGTATTGTTAATGTTCCAACTAGATATCCCATTATAGCGCACAAAACAACCATGCCTAATCCAATTGCAACAAAGCCAAACGCAGCAAATAACAAGTAAAATATGCCACCAATAGCACCTCCACCTACAGTTGTCATAAATGATTTAACCGTAAAAATAAATAATATTCTTGTTTCACCTTTTACATTTCTTGGTACACTATATACATTACCCATATTAACTCCTCCGACCTTATATATAAATATTACCACATATTATGTCTATATAGCAATACGTTTTTAAAAAATAACGCATTAATTAAAATGCGTCATTTTTATTATCCGAATAATGATTCCATTGCACCTGTTGCAAATGTTAAGAATGATGCTGTTGCGAAAACTAGCACTAATCCAATAACTAGTGGGAACATAGATTTCTTAATATCCGCTTTTGCATCTGCAGAAGCAAACATGTATCTAATACCTAAAGCTACAACTCCAGCAAATGCCGCAACTTGTGCAACAACTGCTACTGTTTTAAACGCAGAACCTGTTATGCTTTCTATTGTTGGTGCTGAACTTACAAAAATTCCTTCTATAGCACCTGTTGCAAAGCTTGTTATAGTGCTTGCTGAATAGAAAAACAATGCTCCTACCATAAGTGTTAAAAAACTTTCCTTTATATTTGCTTTTGCATCTGATGCAGAATAAATATATTTAACACCTAGTATAATTGATGCAATTAAGAATATTGCGTTTCCTACTATTTCTAGCACATATTTCGCCATTTCTACTATTGGTTCTATAGCTGTTTTTAATCCTTCTGCTGACCCTTGATCAGTTTTTCCTTGATTAAACCAGCTAAATGCTGTTCCAAAAAAACCGTTAACAGTATCTTTTGGATTAGTATCTGCGGCTAATACAGCTGTGCACATCATCATTATGATAATTACAATAGGAATTACCTTTACTATTTTTTTCATGACTTCTCCTCCGTCCAATTATTTATATATACCTTTTTGTTTATTTTACATTATAGATTTAGCAGCCTCTACAATAAATTGTACTACTGGCTGTACTAGAAATACTAACATTCCACCTATAATAAGTACCACAGTTTGTCTTTTTATATCTGCTCTTGCGTCTGCCGCAGAAAACATATATCTAATGCCTGCAAAAAGAATAGCTGCAAATGCTAATACATTAAAAACAATTGAAACGGTTGCCCAAATATTGTTCATAAGCGGTTCAACATCTTCCGCTACACTTCCTCCACCTGGAATTGTAACTTGTGCTGCAAATACACTTGATAAACAAATGCAAATAACTATTATATTTAGTGTTATTTTAAACCATTTTTTCATTTTTACCTCCATATCATATATTGATCTATTTTTAGTATAACAATTTATATATAAATAGTCAATAAGTAATGCTCTAAAAAGCAAAAAGAAGTTCATCTTATTACTAAAACGAACCTCTTTTCATTAAAATATTCTGATAATATCATTCCATGTAACATAAATTGTAAGTAAAATTAGCAGTCCAAAGAATATATATGATATCATTGCTTCCGCATTTACTGACATTTTCTTTCTTGTTATCATTTCACCCAATGTTATAGCTATTTTACCTCCATCTAAAGGTGGTATAGGTAGTAAATTCATTATACCTATAGATAATGATACTACAGCTATTAAGTTTATAAAATCCCAAATATCTTGAGTTTTAGAAACTATTTCTCCCACTCCTACTATGCCAGATAATTGGTTTACCTTTGCTTTTCCAGTAAATAAATCTTTATACGTTTCAAGAACTCTTCCAAACATATCTCCAGCATATTTAAGAGATAGTCCTATTTTTTGAGTTATCCCTGCTTTAAGAATTGAAGGTGTAAAACCTATATCGAAATAATTAATCATTTCTGGTTTTAATATTTCGAAACTTTTTTCTTTTTCATCTCTTAAAACTTTCATATTTATTGGTTTAGTTCCGTTATTATGTAGTTGATATATCACTTCATCTAAAGTTTTAACCTTATTGCCATTAACTTCAGTTATTTCATCTCCAGCTTTTAAACCAACTATCATAGCTTGTTTACCAGGTTCTATAAATCTAATCTTATTTTGCATTGTTGTAGGATCTGCTTCAAGCATTATACCTATTACAGATATTTGTTTTACTGCATTTTTTATAGTTGTTTCAAATTCTTTATTATCTCTAACAAAAGTAACTCTCATTTCATTGTTTTTGATGTTTTTATCTGTTATATCTGAAAAAATAGTTACATTTTTGCCATCTATTTTAGTAATTTTATCTCCTATCTTCATTCCTGCTTCTTCTACTAAAGAAGTGCCTGTAGAAGCGGATTTGCTTATTTTTGCAATCTCAGTTGATGGGAAATTTAAACTCATTGCTATTATTACAAATAGAACAAAAGCAAGTATTAAATTATTAATTGAACCCATAAACAGCACAAGTAGTTTTTTCCATCCCGGCTGATTTGAATATGCTTGTGGATCTTCTGATTCGTTTGTTTCGCCTTCTAAAGAATTGTATCCGCCAAGTAATATCCATCTAAGTGAATATACAGTTCCTCTTTTTTTAAAACTAAATATTTTAGGTCCGAAACCTATTGCAAATTCGTTAACCTTAATTTTTAATAATTTAGCAATACTAAAATGTCCAAACTCATGAACTACTGTTATTATACTAAGAGCAATTACTAATTTGATCATCATAATTAGAAAATTAACTACATTACTTATATCCATATATTTTCTCCTCCGTCAACTATAGTATATATATATTTAAAAACGCATATATTATTGGTGCTACAAATAGAATACTATCAAATCTATCTAAAATTCCACCATGGCCAGGTATTAGTTTTCCAAAATCCTTAACGTCGCAATATCTCTTAATCGCAGACGCAGATAGGTCTCCAAACTGTCCGGCAATGCTAGATATAACACCAGCAAATAACATAAGTAATATTGGTAAATTCATTCCACAAAAATTATTTATTATTACTGTATATATTCCAAAAGCTATCACAACAGCTACTACGCCTGCTATAGCGCCTTCTACAGATTTTTTAGGACTTATGTCTGGACAAAGTTTTCTTTTGCCAAATTTAGAACCTATAAAATAAGCTGCAGTGTCTGAAACAAATGCTGCCATTATTACATAGCCAAATAAATATCTTCCGTTTTCCATTGCTAATATTAGTTTTAAAAATACAAATAGTAATGGTACGTATAATATTCCGAAAAATGTTACTGCAATATCTACTATTGTTCTTTTTAAATTAGTTAATACAATATAACAAAACACACCTATAATAGCTATCGGTAAAAATATTTTAAGGCTCATTATTTTTGTACTTGTTGGTAATATAGCATTACCGTAAAAAAGTAATCCAAGACATGAAATAAAGCCAACCCAGCTAATTGGTTTGATGTTTGTTTTTTTGAAAGCATGATAATATTCATACATACCTATTAATGCTAATAGAGTAATAACTATTGTATCTACAATTGGATTGTTTAAGGCAAGTACTGCAATACCTATGATTGCAAATATTATGCCAGATATAATTCTTTTTTTCAAGTTACCAAATCCTTTCGTTATTATATTACCATTATGTCTTTTTCTTTATCAGCTGCTAGTTTGTCTATTTTAGCTATATAAGTATCTGTTAATTTTTGAACCTTTTCTTCAACTTGTTTAAGCTCATCTTCAGTTATTTCACTTGCTTTTTGAGCTGTTTTACCCATGTCCATGCCTTCTCTTCTAATGTTTCTAATTGCAACTTTAGATTCTTCAGCTAATTTTTTAACATCTTTACATAGTTCTTTTCTTCTTTGCTCAGTTAAGTCAGGGAAAATTAATCTTATACAATTTCCATCATTAGTTGGATTAATACCAAGCTCAGCTTTATGTATAGCTTTTTCAATATGTCCAAGTGATGATTTATCCCATGGAGTAATAACTATTTGCTTTGCTTCTGGCACTGCTATTGATCCCATTTGATTAAGTGGTGTTAGCATCCCGTAATATTCTACTTTTATTCCGTTTAATATAGTAGGATTTGCTCTACCTACTCTTATTTTTGCAAATTCATCCTCCATGTAATCTATAGCTTTATTCATTTTTTCTTCTATTATTTTATAATCCATTTTATTCCTCCTGATATTTATAGACTCTATCTATTTTATCTCTTAAATTATACTACAAACTATACAAAATGCAAGGTTTAAGATGAAAAAAAGGGTAAAAATAAAAATATACTTAATACATTATGTGCTTTAAGTATATTTTTTATTACATATTATTATTTATTTATTATTGTGCCTATTTTTTCTCCGCATATTGCTCTTTGTAATGAATTTTCTTCATTAAGTCCAAATACAAGTATAGGTACTTTGTTCTCCATGCATAGTGTTATCGCTGTTGTATCCATGACTTTAAGCTTTTTAGCTACTACATCCATGTATGATATTTCATCAAATTTTACCGCATCTTTATTAGTAGCAGGATCGCTATCGTATACGCCATCAATATTTTTAGCTAGTAATATAGCTTCTGCTTCTATTTCCGTTGCTCTTAAAGCTGCTGCAGAATCTGTAGTGAAATATGGGTTACCTGTTCCACATGCAAATATTACAACTCTTCCTTTTTCTAAATGCCTTACTGCTTTTCTTCTAATATATGGCTCAGCTACTTGTTTTATTTCAAGAGCTGTTTGTGTTCTAGCCTCAATTCCTTTGCTTTCTAGCATATCTTGCAATGCTAGTGCATTTAAAGTAGTTGCTAACATTCCCATATAGTCTGAAGTTACTCTTTCCATGTATTCTTGCCCGTATCTGCCTCTCCAAAAATTGCCTGCGCCTACTACGATTGCAATTTGTGCTCCGCTTACATATATTTCTTTTATTTGTTCTACAACTTTTTCTAGTTTTTCACTATCTATGCCTCTACCATCTTTTTGTCCTAAAGCTTCTCCGCTTATTTTTATTAATACTCTATTATATTTTAACTTCATATTTACCACCCAATCTCAAATAATTTGATAACTTTCTTGCAAAAAAGCACGTAAATATGTACGTGCTTTTTTTTGCTGTTTATAAACCAGCTTGTTTCATTACTTCTTCAGCAAAATTTGATTCTTCTTTTTCAATGCCTTCTCCTCTTTCGAATCTAGCAAATCTTCTAATTACTAGGTTTTCACCTATTGAAGCTATCATTTCAGCTAAGTACTGTCCTACTGTTATGTCTGGATTTTTAACAAAAGGTTGTTCTAATAGACATATTTCAGCATAAAACTTGCTAATTCTTCCTTCAATCATTTTTTCAACGATTGCTTCAGGTTTACCTTCGTTTAATGCTTGTTCTTTTAGAACTTTCTTTTCTGCTTCAACTATTTCAGCTGGAACATCTTCTTTTCTAACATATTTAGGGTTTACAGCAGCTATATGCATAGCTATATCTTTAACAAAAGTTTTAAAAGATTCATTATTAGCAACAAAATCTGTTTCAGAGTTAACTTCAACAATTGCTCCTATTCTTCCACCGTGTATATATGCTTCTACTAATCCTTCTGAAGCTATTCTTCCAGATTTTTTAGCAGCTTTAGCTATACCTTTTTCTCTTAAAACATCAATTGCTTTATCGATATTTCCTTCAGTTTCAACTAACGCTTTTTTACAATCCATAATTCCAGCGCCTGTTCTTTCTCTTAATTCTTTAACTTGTTGTGCAGTTACCATATTAATTCCTCCTATAACAATTAGTTGTTTTCTTGTCTTGGTTTTCTTGGTCTTGGTTTTCTTTCGATTTTATCTTCTCCCATTTTAGCTACTAATTCTGCCATTGTTTCATCATCTTCTTCAGCTTCTGATTTTTCAATTTCTCCATGTTGTGCTTCTAAAACAGCATCTGCCATTTTTTCAACTATTAATTTTACAGCTCTTACTGCATCATCGTTTCCTGGGATTACAAAGTCTACATCATCAGGATTACAATTAGTATCTACTAATCCTATTGTAGGTATTCCTAATTTTCTAGCTTCTTGAGTTGCTATATATTCTTTTTTTGAATCAATTAAGAAAATTAAATCTGGTTGTTTTTTCATTTCTTTAATTCCACCTAGGTTTCTAGATAGTTTTTCCATTTCAGCTTTTAAAAGAATAACTTCTTTTTTAGGTAGAACTTCAAAAGTTCCGTCTGCTTCCATGTTTTCTAATTCAATTAATCTTGCTATTCTGTTTCTTATAGTCTTAAAGTTTGTTAATGTACCACCTAACCATCTGCTGTTAATGTAGAACATTCCACATCTTTCTGCTTCTTCTTTGATACATTCTTGTGATTGTTTTTTAGTTCCTACAAAAAGAACTGTTCCACCTTCTGCAACAGTTTTTCTTACGATTTCATAAGCCTCTGTTACTTTTTTAGATGTTTTTTGTAAATCTATTATATAGATTCCGTTTCTTGCTGTGTAGATGTATGGAGCCATTCTAGGATCCCATCTTCTTGTGTGGTGTCCGAAATGTACACCTGCTTCTAATAATGCCTTTTGTGGTATTATAGCCATTTTAAATTCCTCCCTTTTCTTTCCTCCGTATAGATCTGCATTTGTCGTAACTAATTATATTAGCAAAGTAACAAACTCCTTATACGTGTGTTATACAAGTATAGATTATAACATAAAAGACTATCTAAATCAATAGATAGTCTTATTTTTATGTATTTTTTAGTCTTCTTTTTTTGTTTTAGTCTTTTTAGCTAAATCTTTATCTGAAATTTCAGCTTTTTCTGTTTTAGCTTGTTTACTAATTTTATTTATATCTTTATTTTTCAAGTTTTCATTCTTACTTATAATATTGTCGCTTTTTTCACTTTTATCATTTTTCTTCACTTTATCTTTTTTTGAATTGAATACTGCTTCAAACTCAGCAGATTCCATCTTTTCTTTTTCAAGAAGTATTTCCGCTACAACATGCAATTGCTCCATATGATCAGTTAGGATTGTTTTTGCTCTTAAATATGCTGTTTGGATTATTTCCATTACTTCTTCATCAATTTGAGAAGCTATTTTTTCACTAAAGTTTCTTTGTTGATTAAAATCTCTACCTAAAAATACTTCTTCTTGTTCTCCGCCATATGCTATAGGTCCTAATTTATCGCTCATTCCATATTTCATAACCATAGCTCTAGCAATTTTACTAGCTCTTTCTATGTCATTTGACGCTCCAGTGCTAATGTCATTAAGTACTAGTTTTTCTGAAACACGTCCACCAAGTAATGATACTATATGATCTAACATTTCAGATTTAGAATTATAGCTTTTATCCTCATTTGGTTTATACATTGTATATCCACCTGTCATTCCTCTTGGAATGATAGATATTTGGTGAACAGTGTCGTGAGTTGGTAAAAATCTAGATACAACAGCATGACCCGCTTCATGAAATGCTGTTAATCTTCTTTCTTTTTCGCTAACTACCTTACTCTTTTTCTCAGGTCCCATCATTACTTTTATTACAGCTTCTTCTACATCTATTATGTCTATTTGCTTTTTGTTTTTTCTTGCTGCTAAAAGTGCTGATTCGTTAATCATATTAGCTAAATCTGCGCCAGTAAATCCGGCAGTATTTTTCGCTATCACTTTAAAGTCCATGTTTTCTACCATTGGTTTATTAGCAGCATGAAGTTTGATTATTTCTTCTCTTGCTCTAATATCTGGCTCATGAACTACTATTTGTCTGTCGAATCTACCTGGTCTTAATAAAGCTTTATCTAATATGTCTGGCCTATTTGTTGCGGCAATTACAATTATCCCGTCGTTTTGTCCGAATCCGTCCATTTCAACTAATAATTGATTTAATGTCTGTTCTCTTTCATCATGACCGCCACCAAGGCCAGCGCCTCTTTGTCTTCCTACTGCATCAATTTCATCAATAAATATGATGCATGGTCCATTTTTCTTTCCTTCTTCAAATAAATCTCTTACTCTTGAAGCACCAACTCCTACAAACATCTCAACAAAATCTGATCCACTTATAGAGAAGAATGGTACTCCGGCTTCTCCTGCAACAGCTTTAGCAAGTAAAGTTTTACCTGTTCCTGGGCTACCTACTAATAATATTCCTTTAGGTATTCTAGCGCCAAGTTCTTCGAATCTTTTAGGTTCTTTTAGAAAATCTACTACTTCTTCTAATTCTTCTTTTTCTTCCTCTGAACCTGCAACGTCCTTAAACATTGTTTTATTTTTTGCATTTGGATCTGCAAGTTTAGCTTTACTTTTACCAAAGCTCATAGCTTTATTATTGCCTTGACCTGCTTGCTGCATAAATAGTACAAAGAATAATACACAAACTACTAGCATTAATATATCTGGGAAAATCGCTAATATTGACATGAGTATAGGTGTTTTGCCAACTTTGATTTCAAACTCACCGTTTTTAACGTTTTCTCTTATTGCTGAATTGAACTCTGCACTATCTGGTATTTTAACTACCCTAATTACTTCTTTAGTATCTTTAAGTTTTACTTTTGCTGATGCCTTGTCTTCGCTTACCTCAACAGATTCAACTTCGGTTTTACTTATTTTATTCATAAGTTCTGTATATGACATGTCCTTTGTTGTATTTTCATTTAGAACATTTATCATCATTGTAACTATTAAAAATAGTAATACGTACCCTAATATAGTACTAAAAACACTTTTTTTACGCATGTTACCCTCCTAATTTAATTTGATTTAAATTCTATCATATTTTTTTTGCATTTACAAGTATTTTTTAAAAACTAGCTAGTTTTTACTTATCTTTGCATATGACTTATCCACAATTTCCACAGTGTATTTGCTTCCTAAAATATATTTTTTTCCTTTTACTGCGGTTTTGATTAATCTTTGAACATCATTAATATGAATATATTCAATACCGTCTAATCTACCTGTAACTCTTTGTATTAAAGCTATTAAGACTCTTTTAACTATTGATGGATTATTTTCATTTAACTTTATTCTATCAAATATTATACTGTTAATGTTTGTACTTACTATGACTTTTTCAAGTGTTTTGTCCGAAACTTCTTTTAAATATAGCTCTTCTTCTTGTAAAATATTTTTCATTCTTATTACGCTTGAGATAAAATTTGGATTATACTCATCTTCTATTTTTTTAATTAAATCTAGTCTAACTTTATTACGAATATAAATTTGTTCATCATTAGTTTTATCATGAGCAAATTTTATATTATTATAAGAACAAAATTCTAAAACTTTTTCTTTAGTTACATTTAAAAGTGGTCTTATTATATTTCTATTCTCATATGAAATACCTGTAAGTCCATTTAAACTTGTTCCCCTTATAAAGTGCATTATTATTGTTTCTGCATCATCATTTAGATTATGTGCTACCGCTATCTTATTTGCACCAGTTTTTTCTGCTACTTGATCAAAGAATTCATACCTTACGTTCCTTGCTGCGGTTTCTATGCTTTCTTTTTTTTCTATTGCTATTTTTTTTACATCAAACTTGCCAATATGAAGTTTAACATTATTTTGTTTGCAATATTCCACTACATCTTTTTCTTCAGCGTCTGATTCTTTTCTAAGCATGTGATGTACATGAACAGCTTCTATAGTAAAGTTTATCTTGTTTTTTAGTTTTTCTTGTATTTTTAGTAATGAATATAATAAACACATTGAATCTGGGCCGCCTGAAAGTGCCACTAGTATTTTTTCGTTATCTAATATTAATTCATTATCTATTATTGTTTTTTGAATTATATTTATTACGTCATCATCTTTATTTTTTCTATTAGACATTTTTTCTCCTTCTAATATTTTGCTTCTACGGGCTCTACACCTTTATATAAATTTTTAAACTTCGTAAACTGTCCATACCAACCAAGTTCAATAGTTCCAGTAGATCCAGATCTGTTTTTAGCTATAATAACTTCCGCTAAATTTTTATTTTCCGGCACTTCTTTGTAGTAACTTTCTCTATGTATAAACAAAACTTGATCCGCATCTTGTTCTATAGAACCAGATTCTCTTATATCACTTAGAGTTGGTCTATGCTCATCTCTTTTTTCAGAACAACGGTTTAACTGTGTTAGTGCAATAATAGGTATTTTTAATTCTTTAGCTAGTATCTTTAAAGATCTACTTATTTCAGATATTTCTTGTTGTCTACCTTCAGATTTACCATTTCCATTCATAAGCTGAATATAGTCAATAACTATAAGTCCTATGTTTTTTTCTAATTTTGCTTTTCTAGCCTGTGCTCTTAAAGTTGTTGAAGTTAATTCTGGTGAATCTGCTATGTAGATAGGAAGTTCAGATATTACACCTGTAGCTTTTGAAATTTTAGCCCAATCTGCATCCTCTAACTTGCCGTTTTTTATTTTACCTGCATCTATTTCAGAATATGAAGATATGAATCTATTTATTATTTCTTTAGTTGCCATTTCTAGGCTAAATATAAGTACAGGAACATTTTGCGTCATTGCAACATGAAGTGCTATATTTAAAGCAAATGCTGTTTTACCCATAGCTGGCCTTGCTCCTACTATAACAAGATTCGATGAATTTAAACCTGAAGTTTTTTCATCTACATCTATAAATCCAGATTCTAGTCCAGATACATTTCCTTCTCTATTGCATAGCTCTTCTAAATTTTCTAAACTTAACTTTAATCCTTCTTTCATGTCTACATATCCAGTAGATTTTCTAGATTGTAATAGATCAAAAATCTTTTTTTCAGCTTGTTCTACTACAGAATCTGTTTCTGTTGTTTGTAAACTACAAAGAGAATGTATATCATTACTTGCTTTGATTAATTTTCTAAGAGTTGCTTTTTCTTCTACAATTTTTACGTACTCATTTATGTTAGATGTAGTTGGTAAAGCATCTACAAGTGATGTTATATATTCTATTCCACCTACTTTATCTAAACAATTATTTAGTTTTAATTGTTCTTTTAAAGTTATTGGATCTATTTTTCTACCTAATGAATATAAATCCATCATAGCTTTATAAACTTGCCTATGATCTTCTCTATAGAAATCATCATCTTTTAATTTTTCTGTTGCTGCAACTATTGCATCGCTATCTATAATCATAGCTCCTAATACTGCTTTTTCTGCTTCTAAATCTGCTGGTATATTATTTACGTTATTTTCCATATCTATTCTCACCCTTTTTACTACTTTGCTTCTATAACACTTATTTTAACATTTGCAACTATACCTTCGTATAATTTTGCTTCTGCTGTATAAACTCCTAATGATTTTATTGGTACTTTTACTGTTACTTTCTTTTTATCTATTTTTATTTGATGTGTTTCTTTAATTCTTTCTGCTATTTCTTTATCTGTAATGCTTCCAAAAAGTCTTCCTTCTTTTCCAACTTTGATTTTAAACTCTAAAGTTTCTTTTTCTAGAATGCTTTTTACTTCGTTTGCTTTTTTAATTTCTTGCTCTTTTTTATATTTTTCTGATTCGACTTTAGACTTTGCTTCTGAAACAGACTTGTTATCTGCAAGTTTAGCCATTTTTCTTGGTATCAAATAATTTCTTGCATATCCCTCGCTTGCTTCGATAACTTGTAGTTTTTTTCCTAATCCTTTTATATCTTGCAATAAGACTATCTTCATAAAATCTCTTCCCTTCTAATTATCTTTACTGTAATACGTATCTATGGCTTGAATAAGCATTTCTTTTGCTTCTTCTAGCTCTACTCCTGCAAGCTGCGCGCCTGCAAATGTTAAATGACCTCCACCACCTAGGCGTTCTAATATCATTTGAACGTTTATATCTCCCATTGATCTGCCAGATATCATTACTACCCCGTCTATTTTACAAAGAACAAACGAAGCTAAAACTTCACTTATAGATAGTAATTCATCTGCAGCTTGGGCAGCTATTACCGCTAAATTATCCATTGTTTTATCGCATATTGAAATTGCTATTTCTTTTCTTATAAATTCGGCTTTTTTAACGATTTCAACTTTTGCTGTATATGTTTCAAAATTATTTTGGAATATTTGTTTTACTTCTGCTATGTCTAGTCCAACTCTTTTTAAATACGCAGCAGCTTCAAATGTTCTAACTCCAGTTTTAAATGTGAAATTTTTTGTATCTACTAAAATTCCTGCATACATAGCCTCTGCTTCGCTTTGCGAAAGTTCAATATCTGGTATGTACATAAGAAGCTCTGTTACTAGCTCTGATGTTGATGAAGCGTATACTTCATGGTATGAAAGTATTGTATCTTCTATAAACTCAGGACCTCTTCTATGGTGATCTACCAATATAACTTTTTCAAATTCTTCTAGCACTTCTGGAACTGCAAGATAACTCTTTTTATGCGTATCTACAATAATTAAAAGTGAATTGTTGAAATCTTGTTTCTTTATATCATCTTTTGTTATAAATACGTTTTCATATTTTTTATCTTTTTTTATTCTTTCCATTATCATTTGACTACTAGAATTGTATTTTGCATCTACAATAATATGTATAGGTGTATTTAATTTTTCTGCTATTTTACAAAATCCTATTGCAGCTCCAATGCAGTCTATGTCTGTGTTTTTATGTCCCATAACATAAACGCTATCTGCTTTTTCAATAAGTTCTTTTGTTGCTTGAGCTATGGTTCTAGACCTAACTTTACTCATTTTTTCTACTTTTATAGCGGCATCTCCGTAAAAACCGTATTTGCCGTTTTCCTTAACTACTGTTTGATCTCCGCCTCTTCCAAGTGCTATATCTAAAGTTGCAACTGTAGATTTGTATCTTTCATACAATGATTCCTCGTCGTTAGATATTCCTATGCTTAGAGATACCGGAACTTTTGTTAAATCTGTTATGTTTTTAATTTTTGATAATATTTCAAACTGCTTTTTTTTCAAAGTTTCTAATTCTTTTTTTGTTAATAATATCATATATCTATCTTTTTCAAATTTAGCAACAACTGCTCCTATGTTTTTGCCCCATTTTCTTATTTCTTTGTCTATTCTTGAAATTACATTAACTCTATCCATTTCGTCTAAGCCTTGAAGTACTTCTTCGAAATTATCTACAACTACAAGTCCAAGACATAATTTATTGTCTACGATAGATGTTTTCATATTTTTTTCTTCTGTTTTGTCTATGAAACAAAGTAGCTTGAAGTTTTCATTTTCTATTAGGAAAGTGTTTTGGTAGACTTCGTACTCGCTTTCATATAGATTAATTGTATAATTATCGTTTTTTGTCTTGCTATCTATTTGTAGCAAAACTTTCTCTAAATCTTCTGGAGTTACTATAAACGAGAATTTTTTGTTGCTCCATATCATTTCATTTTTTTTATTTAAAATCATAATTGGTAGTTCCATGCGGTCAAATAATTTTTTCATCATTTTATTTGCGCTTTTTTCAATTTCTCCAATTCTAGCTGTTCTATTGAAAAATTCGTTTATTGTTATTGCAGCAATAAAGCCAATTACAATTAGCGATAAAGGTACTGAAATAAACCAACCTTTTGGGCTAACAAACAATATATATATAAATAATATAACTATTATAACCATATATATATATTGAGAAGTATATGCATCTATATTTATTTTTTTTCTGAATTTTCTTTTATCATTTGATTTTTTTTCATTCATAATTCTTTTCCTTTTTTCTATGCTTACATTTTACTATTTATATTTCTGTTTGTCAAGGAGTACAATGTTTTTTTATGTTACATAAGTACCTATTTTTCGCTAGTTTTTAGACTTTCCTTATTTAAAAAATTATTTCTTTATTTTTTTAAAATTTATATCTACATTTATTTGATTTTAAGCATAAAAAAATTGAAATATACATAATTATCTCTAATCATCTTTATTTCAATTATTTTGACTATTTAATTATATAATTGATTGTGCTGCTGTAACAATGAATCCAACTAATGGTTCTGCTAAGAACACTATAATTGCACCTACAATTAGTATAACTGTTTGTTTTTTGATATCTGCTTTTGAATCTGCAGATGCAAACATATATCTAAGTCCTGCAAATATAATTGCTGCGAATGCAAGTACTTGTATTACAGTTGTTATTGTACTCCATACGTTTCCCATTGTTGCTCCAACACCTTCTGCAGCTGTTCCTCCGTTTGGTAATGATGTATCAATTCCTGTTCCTGCTGCAAATACAGTTGTTAAACATAATATCAACATTAAAACTATAGGTAAAACCTTAACTAATTTTTTCATATTCAAGCCTCCTTTGCTTATACATGTATTTAGTATATCAATACAAATTTAATTAGTCAATACTATATTTGTAGTTTTGCTATATTTGTTTTTTAATTTTGACAAAAAAAATGTGATGAATAAATTCACCACATTATTATAATAAATTATTATATAATTGATTCTGCTGCTGTAACTATGAAACCAACTAATGGTTCTGCTAAGAACACTATAATTGCACCGACAATTAGGATAACTGTTTGTTTTTTGATATCTGCTTTTGAATCTGCAGATGCAAACATATATCTAAGTCCTGCAAATATAATTGCTGCGAATGCAAGTACTTGTATTACAGTTGTTATTGTACTCCATACGTTTCCCATTGTTGCTCCAACGCCTTCTGCTGCTGTTCCTCCTGCTGGTAATGATGTATCAATTCCTGTTCCAGCTGCAAATACAGTTGTTAAACATAATATTAACATTAAAACTACTGGTAAAACTTTAATAAATTTTTTCATAAAAATTCCTCCTAATCTATTCTATATTTAAATTATATCACAAAACTCTATAAAATGTCAACCATTTTTATTTATTCTATCTACTTTTGCCTATTTATATACTCTTATGGCTATCTAATTGACTTTTTTTTATTTATTTATATTATTAAATTAAGGAGGCTATAATGAAAATAATAATTTATAAAATATTTTTATCTTTGCTTGTAGCAATTATAATAATTACTGGTTTATTAACTAAAACAAATACTGATTCTAGTAAATCTACTGGTTTTATTTGGCCAAGCGATGTCCATAAAATCTCTTCTCCCTACGGAAAAAGAAATTTATTTACGGTGCATTTTCATAATGGTATTGATATACCTGCAAGGCAAGGCAGTAATATATATGCAATTTCAGATGGCGTTGTTGAATTTACAAATTTTAAAGGCTCTTTCGGATATACAATTGTGCTTAAACATGATGGCGAATATAAGAGTATGTACTGCCACGTTGATCCTAATTTTTTAGTTATAGAAGGGCAGTTTGTTAAGCAAGGTGATATAATTGCTAAAATAGGACCTGCTAGACTGCCAAACTCCGCTACAAAATATTATATTTTTAACGGATATAAGTCTAATGGCATGACTACTGGGCCGCATCTTCATTTTTCTACTATTTTTAAAGGAAAATATGTGAATCCACAGTCTTTAACGTATAAATAAAGCATCAAGATTTCTCCTGATGCCATTTATTATCTATTCTTGTTCTGCTTGTTCTTCTTTTTCTTCTTTATCTAATAATTCTAATTTAGAAACTGAAACTTCATATGCAAGGTTCTTTACAACAGTACCATCTTCATATTTTTTTTCATATTCTCTACTTTGAACTCTTCCTTCGATTTTAATATTTGTTCCTACAGGCAAGTTTTCGCAGAATTTAGCGTTTCTTCCCCACATTATACAAGGTATATAATCTGATTTATTATATGCTCTATTTACAGCTATTAAAACATCTGCAATTTCTCTACCTAGAGGTGTTTTTCTGTATACTGGTTTTTTACAAACAAAACCATTTAATAAAGCTTCATTTTTAGTTTTTGCTTCTTCTTCTACCTCAATAGTTCTTAGCTCTTTGATAAATATAGATAATACTAATTTACTTTTTTCTTCACGATACTTATTATATGATCTAAACTGACCTTCAATTTCAATAAGTAATCCCGGTTTAAACGTTGCTAAATCTATAAGTCTTTCTGAAACTATAACTGGTATTTTATCATCAGCTCCACTAAGTCTACTTACACTTATATCAAATATGTAAAACTTTTCACCATATACTTCATGACTTATTTGAAGTTCTGAAGCTATAGTACCTCCTATTTTTACAATATTATTTTCACTATAATTATTTAACACAAATATTCCTCCTTTGATATTATCTATACTATTCTTATGTTCATTTTTTCGTTTTTATAACACTTTTTAGATTATATCATAAAAAAAAGTTTTTGTAAATACTTTATGTTAACTTTAAATTTTTATTTTACTTATTTTTTGCTATATATTCATTTTCTTTTTCTTTTATATAACTCATCATATTATTCTTATATGCTTCTACACCTGGCTGATTAAATGGATTAACCTCAGATAGATACGCACTCATAGCGCAGGCTTTTTCAAAAAAGTATATTAACTGTCCTACGGTATATTCGTTTATTTCTTTTATATTTATTAATATATTAGGTACATTTCCAGATACATGGGCGTCTACTGTGCCTTTAAATGCTTTATTGTTTATCCAATCTATTGTTGTACCTGCTAAATATTCTAAACCATCAAAGTTATCTTTAGACTTTGGCACGCATATTTCTTCTTTTGTATTTTCTATGTTTAAAACAGTTTCAAATACGTTTCTTTTACCTTCTTGTATTATTTGGCCTAAAGAATGTAGATCAGTTGAAAAGTCTACACCTACTGGGAAAATACCTTTCCCATCTTTGCCTTCGCTTTCGCCAAATAGTTGTTTGAACCACTCTACAAAATAATGTAGAGATTGGTCGTAACTTGCCATAATTTCTATGTCCTTGCCTTTATTTCTAAAGATCTGTCTAAACGCAGCATATTTATATGCATCATTTTTTTCTATTGTTTCAGCAGAATATATTGCTTTTGCAAAAGTTGCGCCTTCTAAAATTTCATTTATATCTAAGCCTGCGGCTGCAATAGGAAGTAAGCCAACTGGCGTAAGAACTGAATATCTACCACCTATATCATCTGGTATAACAAAAGTTTTATACTGATTTTTATCTGCTATTTCTTTTAATATGCCTTTTTCCTTATCTGTAGTTATGTATATTCTATCTGCGGCTCCGCCTTCTCCATATTTTTCTTCTAAAAATGATTTTAATATTCTAAAAGTAATTGCGGGTTCTAAGGTTTTACCGGATTTTGAGATAACATTTACTGCTACGTCTTTATCCAATATATATTCAACCAAATTTCTTAAATATTTTCCACTCATGTTATTGCCTGCAAAAATAATCTCAGGCTTTTTATGGCTGAATTTGTCTGAAAGCATGTCAATAACAGCTCTAGAGCCCAAGTAAGATCCGCCTATTCCAACTACAACTAGCACATCTGCCTGCCTTTGTATTTTTTTAGCCGTGTCTTTTATATCCTCTATTTCTTCTTCTGATATTTTTTCTGCATAATCTAGCCAGCCTAGCATTTCACTTCCTACGCCACTTCTATCTTCTATAATTCTATGTTTTTGAATGACTTTATCATTCATATATTCAAGTTCTTCTTTTTCTACAAATTTATCTGCATTTGAAAAATCTAATGAAATTCCTACCATTTATATCACTCCTTCATTAGTATTTTATACTGAAATGCAAATCTATGCAATAGTTTATACATACAACTCGTTTAATAATTTAGATAGGTATTTCATTGAATTTTCGACTTCATCTATGGTGTTTCCGGTTGTTCCGCACTCTATTAATAGCGAGCATTTATTCATGTCTTGGTTGTATTTTGAATTTCTTATAAGCATTGTTCTAAATAGGCCTTTATAATTGGCGTTTGCTATTGCGGTGATGTTTAAAGCAAGCGAAAGATTGTCTAATGCGTATTTATTGTACACTCCATTTGTGCCCATTCCTACAACAAACATTAGTTGTGCGCATTTTTCCCCATTTATTTCTGTTACAAGTCCTTTGTTTAAATCTCCAAGTGCATCTCTATGTAGGTCTATTATTATTGCATATTTGTCTGTTGCTAGTCTTTTTTCTATTGTAGCTTTAGACCTTTTATATGCGTTTTCATATGCGCCATAATCGTGAGGAGTTGTGTCTTGGTCCACTTTTATATTATATTTATTTAATTTTTTTGCTAGTACGTCTCCTATTTTTAGCATATTATATGATGCGTTTGTAGTTCTATATGTTCCTGTATATGAAAACGTATATTTGAGGCTATTATTATACGACTCAGATGTATGCGTATTATATAGTAATATTTTATCTTTTCCTTTATCTAAATTTATATTATTTTTCATTATTTGAGCAAAATCTAGATTACGAGTAGATGAATAATTATTTATACCTATTCCATTTAAATTTATTTTCTGTAGATTCTTAGTTTCACTAAGTATAACGGGATTTGCATGCATTTCGAATTTTTTTAATACTTCTGGTGACATATCTTCTTGCTCTAATAAACAATTGATTTCATTGCTTTTTATTTTAGTTTGCGCTGAATATTCTAAATATATATTGTTGCAAAAATTAAAGGAAAGTATTAGAAAAAGTAGCATAACAGATAATGCAGAAAGTTTATGACTTGCTAAGCCTTTAAAAAAGCTACTTTGCTTTTTACGCTGCATTAAATTATTTACGATTTTTTTTCTTCTACTCTTTTTTTTAAAATTAAAAGAAACTACTGCATATTTCATAGAATTACCTCCTGGTAATATTCTATACTTATTACAATAGTCTCTTGTTTATTCAACTAATCCATTAAATCTCCTAGTTGCGTACAATATTTATCCAAAGTTTTTATAGCTTTTTCTCTAAGCTCTATAACATCTTTCTTTAAATCTAATAATTTTTCTTTTTCCATTTCTATTAATTGTTCTATTCTATTTCTTTCATCCAAAGCTTCTGCTCTTGCCTGCTCAATAATTTTTTTTGCTTGATCTTCTGCAGTAATAAGGGCATTAGCTACTTTTTCTTGTTTTTCAACATAATCTGTTTCGTATCTATCTAACTTCTTTTTAACAATTGTAAGCTCATTTGCAATTCTATTGTTCTCAGCTTTTTCGGCATATACTTTACTTTCATAGTCTGCTTTAATGTCTTTTATATATTCTTCAACTTCTTTTTTATCATATCCAAACATCTCGTTTGAAAATTTCTTCTCGTTATCCACAAAGCTACCTCCATTTTCAAGATTATTTTATCAAACAATGCTTGTTTTTTCAAGTATATTAACGTTTTTTATTATTAAAACTGAATATTTCTTTTTTTTTTGCAAATAATTTTAATGGTGATATTATGAAAGATTTAAGTATAGAAGAAAAAATGCAATTTTCTAAAGAAGAATATTCTTCTTACGTTGAAACAAAATCTCAAAAAACAAATATGTTTAAAAATTGTTTTTTTGCGTTTTTAGTCGGCGGTTTAATTTGTTGCATTGGTCAAAGTATAGTTGAGATTTGCAAATATTATGGATTAGAAAAAGAAATATATTCTATAATTTCAGCTATATCTTTAGTTGGATTAGGTGCTTTTTTAACCGCACTTAGAATCTATAACAATATAGGATCTATAGCAGGAGCTGGCTCTATTGTTCCAATAACAGGATTTGCAAATTCTGTCGTATCTCCTGCTATAGAGTTCAAATCGGAAGGATATATTTTAGGAATAGGAGCAAACATGTTTAAAATAGCAGGACCCGTACTAGTTTACGGAATTGGTAGTTCTACAATAGTAGGCATTATCTACTGGTTTTCTAAAATGTTTATGTAGGTGATATTATGAAAATTGGAAAACAAACTTATGCGCTGAAAAACACCCCAACTTTACTAGAATGCGCATGTATAGTTGGCCCAAAAGAGGGAAATGGCCCTTTAAAAGATTTTTTCGATTTGTCTGTAAAAGATGTTTCTTGGGAAGAATCTTCATTTGAAAAAGCAGAAAGTAAATTTATTAATGAAACTTTTAAACTTTTACTTTCTAAAACAAATTTAAATATTAAAGACATAGACATAGTGCTAGGTGGAGACCTATTAAATCAATGTATTGCTTCAAATTTTGCGCTAAGAAATGTAGATGTTCCTTTTCTTGGCCTCTATGGAGCTTGTTCTACGTTTGTAGAAGGTCTCTGTATAAATAGTATGCTTGTAAATGCAGGTTATGCAAAAAGAATAATTAATATAAGTTCGTCACATTACTGCACAGCTGAAAGGCAATTTAGGTTACCTTTAGAACAAGGTGCGCAAAAAACGCCAACTTCTCAGTGGACTGTAACTGGTAGTGGCGCTGCAATTGTCATACCTAAAAAGCATGCACCATACCTCACACACGTTACTTTAGGTAAAATAATAGATTACGGTATAAACGATATTGGAAACATGGGAGCTGCAATGGCACCAGCTGCTTTTGACACAATATCTACTCATCTTTATGACACAGGAAGAGATGCTAATTATTATGATGCTATAATAACTGGAGACTTAGGATATCTTGGAAGTGATATTTTAATAGAACTTTGTGAAAAAAATGATATACATATTGGAGCTGTTCATAACGACTGTGGTAAATTAATTTTTTATCCAGATGATTCAGATGTGAAATCTGGGGCAAGTGGCTGTGGTTGCTGCTCAACTGTTTTTTCTGGATACTGGCTAGATATGCTAAAAAGAAAAAAAATAAATAAAGTATTACTAATAGCAACTGGAGCTCTTATGAGTCCTATTTCAACTATGCAAGGAGAAACAATACCCTGTATTGCGCATGCTATAAGTATAGAAAATAATATAGGTGAAGATATATGGAAATATTAATGAGATTTATAAATTGTTTTTGGGTAGGCGGAGTTATTTGTATAATTGGCCAAATTTTAATTGATAAAACAAAGCTTACACCAGCTAGAATACTTGTGCTTTTTGTTACTTTAGGAGTTATACTAACTGCTATAGGTATTTATGAACCAATAGTTAAATATGCCGGAAGTGGCGCTACAGTGCCTCTTACAGGCTTTGGATATTCTCTTGCTAAAGGTTCTATTAAAGCAGTAGATGAAATAGGAATTTTAGGCGCGTTTACAGGTGGAATTACAAATACAGCAGGAGGTATAACTGCAGCAATTGTATTTGGATACATAGCTTCTTTAATTTCCAAACCAGATATTCCTTCTAAAAAGTAAATTTTAAATATATATAAAGAATAAAAACAAAAAATATGCTAATACTATTATAGTAAATTAGGAGGTATTTTTATGGAATTTACTCAAGAAGAACTACAAAATGTTCGTCATTTAATTGGTGCAAGTTGCACCCTAAGTAAAAAGGTTAACTACTACTCAACATGCATTAATGACCAAAATGCTACTGAATTATTATCTAAAATCGAAAAAGCTGCAAAAGATAACGAAACTTATCTTTGCGGCAAATTATAGGAGGATATTATGGAAGAAAAAATTATGGTTGGAGACACTTTGTCTTCTATTAACACATATTTCAACCTTTTAAATTATTCTATTATTCAATGTGATGATAAAAATTTAAGAGATTATTTAGTGGGTGTTAGAAATCAATTCGAAGCTTTGCAGTGGCAAGTATACGAATTTGCAAAAGAAAAACAATATTATATTCCTGCTGCTCCTGCCGGAGAAGCAGATATAGATATAGTTAGACAAGAATGCCAAGCTGAATAAATTAAAAGTACGATGAAAATTTCTCATCGTACTTTTTTTATTTTATTTATTTTTCTTAATTTCTATAAATCTTTTTATTTTCATTGTTGTAGTCTTTTCAAATTCGCCATCTTTTATTTTTATGTTTTTCATAGCTTTATATGGTACTAAAGTTCTATTGATATCCTTAATGTCTTTCCATATTTTTTCTTCTAAGTTTTCATTTGAAGGTCTATCTTTACCATATTTCTCTTTAATATATTCTTCATCTAAGCTAACAATAACCGCAACTTCTGGATCTGTAGCATCTTGCTCATTTTCCTTAGAATATACAAGTGACTCTTTTACTTCTGGAATTTCATTAACTAAAAATTCTAATTCTTCTGGGAATATTTTTTTACCGTTTTTTGTTACAATTAGATTTTTAGCTCTTCCACAAACAACTAAATTATTTTCTTTATCTAAATATGCTAAATCTCCAGTGTGGAACCAGCCATCTATTACGCATTCTGCTGTAAGTTCTGGTGCTTCATAATATCCAAGCATTAAATTAGTGCCTTTTGTTATTATTTCGCCTATACCATCATCATTTACATTATCTAATTTTACTTTCATGCCTTTTGATGCTATTCCAACTGTACCAGCTTTTCTATTTGAAAGCGGTGTTCCGCATATTAGTGGAGCAGTTTCTGTAAGTCCAAAACCTTGTAAAACAGCGATTCCTAAGCCTTCATAAGCTTTAATTAAATTAGCATCTATAGGAGCTGAACCAGTTAGAACATACTTTAATCTACCACCAAGTTTTTGATGTATTTGTTTAAACATTATACGTTTTATCTTAATACCAACTTTATCTAGTCCATTAGTTATTTTAACCATTTTAGTAACTAGTTCTTTTTTACCTTGAGCAATTAAAGTTTTGTCTATTTTTTTATATAATTTGTCTAAAAGAAGCGGTACAGCTACTAGCATAGTAGGCTTGTAATCTTCCATATTAGTAGAAATATACTTAAGACCTTGGCATACTCCTACACTTGCTCCATTATATAGGGCAAACATATACGTACCAGTTAATTCATATGTGTGATGTATTGGCAAAATAGAAATCAATTTATCTTCTTTTGTTAGAGGTAAATAGTCTCTTGCTCCATCTAAATTACCTATTACATTGCCGTGACAAAGCATAACACCCTTAGCTGCTGCAGTTGTACCAGATGTAAATAGTAATATTTTGAACTCTCTTGGATCTATTTTTATACTTTCATAAACTTGATTTCCAGCAGCTCTTAATTCTCTACCTTCTTTAATTATTTTATCTAGTGTAAGATCATTTGGAGTTTCTGCTTCCTCACTATACATTTCTATAAAATGCTTAATTGTTGGAACCTTATCCCTAATTTCTGCTATGCATTCTGCTTTTTTAGGAGCATATATTATAGCTTCTGCCTTAGATCTTACAATTAAATTTTGAATCTCATTAGCAGGCAGCTCTTTATCTAGCGGAACTACTATACCAACTGCTGTTGTAACAGCTAAATATGATACTATCCACTGATAACTATTCTCACCTATTACAGCCACTTTTTTACCTTGTAAATGATATTTTTCTATTAAAGCAGTTGCTAAATCTTGAATATTCTCTTTTAAATCTGAATATAAATAATCTTTATATCCTTTTTCTGTTATTCTTCTTTCTGTTATAGCGACTCTTTCCATGTAATTTTCCCATCCGAAGTCTACCATATCTTTAAATGACTTAATATTATTACTCATTATTTCCTCCTATAATTATTACCTAGTGCTAATATACACTATTTTTTAAATTTTGTCAATACATTTGCATTTTAAAAATATATTTTAGCAAGTTAAAGTAAAAATATAAGTGCAAGAATTCAATAATTTAGAATACTTGCACTTATGCTTTTTATATTACTTGTTTTTGGGTTTATCTATTTCTTTATTTTTAGCTTGTTTTTTTATTTCTTTTACTTTTGTTGCTTTTACATCTTTTACTTTTGTTTTTTTCTTCTCTTCATCCTTCTTAATTTCAGCAAATCTTTTTATTTTCATAGTAGTAGTCTTTTCAAATTCATCTGATTTAATTTCTAGATGCTTAATTGCTTTATATGATGTTAAAGTTCTATTTACTTCTTTGATTTCTTTCCAAATTATATTATATATTTCTTCTTCGTTTAAATCTCCATGGTTTTCTTTAATGTACTCTAAATTAGGAATAACCTTAACTGAAATACTTAATTCCTGTTTATCTTCATTCTTACCATACACCATACATTCTTTTACGTATGGTATTTTAGCTACAATCATTTCTAATTCTTCTGGATAAATATTTTTGCCGTTTTGCGTAACTATTACATTTTTACATCTGCCAGTAATGAATAAATATCCTTCATCGTCTAAGTATCCAATATCTCCAGAATGGAACCATCCATCTATTACGCATGCATCGGTTTCTTCTTTGTTTTCATAGTATCCAAGCATTAAAGTGGTACTTTTAATTAATATTTCACCTTCGCCATTTTCATTTGGATCTTTTATTTTTAATTCTGCGCATGGTACAGCTTTACCAGTAGAACCTACCTTAGGCTTGTAGTCTGGTGTAAATGCTGCAATAGGGGCAGTTTCTGTTAATCCATATCCTTGTAAAAACATGATTCCTATGTCCTCTAGCCATTTACCTATTTTAGGATCTATTGGAGCTGCTGCTGAAACTATTAATCTAATATTTCCACCTAAATTATCATAAATTTCACTAAAGACTTTCTTTTTTAAATCTATATTTACAGTTTTTAATGCATTAGTAACATGTATCATTGAATTAACTAAGTTTTCTTTTTTACTTTTTTGTATATTTGCAATTATTTTTTTATATAAATTCTCTACAAGTACTGGTACTGCTAAAAGTGCTGTAGGTTTTGTTTCTTTTAAATTTGTAACAATGTATTTTAAGCCTTCGCATATTGCAACAGATGCACCACCATACATTGGCATAAGGAAGCCAATTGTTGATTCATATGTATGATGAAGTGGTAATACAGAGAAAAATCTATCCTTATCGTCCATATATGCATATGATAATGCACCAAAAATGTTATCTGTTAGGTTTCTGTTACATATCATAACACCTTTTGACTGAGCTGTTGTTCCAGATGTAAAAATTAAAACTTTAAACTCATCTGGGTCTATTTTTATTTTTCTAAAATCTTCATTGCCTGTTTTAACAAGTTGTTTACCTACGTTTATTACATACTCAAGTCCTACGTCTTTGCCTTCTATTTCACTGTCTGAATTCATTTCTATAAAATAATCTACATCTGGTAAATTGTCTTTTACTTTATTTATTATATCTTTTTTTCTTTTAGAATAAATAACCGCAGATGCTTTTGCTCTTTTTACTACATTTTCTATTTCATTTGCAGGTAAATCCTTGTCTACAGGTACTGCAATTCCAGTTCCACAAAGCATTGCCATGTATGAAGTATACCAGTGATATGTGTTTTCTCCTATGATAACAACTCGTTTATCTTTTAAGCCAAGTAGCTCGTTAAGCGCTGTGCCAAGGCCAATTACGTCTTCTTCAAATGCTTTATATGTTATTTCTGTATATGGCTGTTTATGATCGAATTTCTCAAGAATTACTGTATTTGAAGCGTATTTTTTGGCTGAATCGTAGAACATATCTCTTATTGTTTTATATCTAGTTCTTTCGTAGATTTTGCCTTCTTTTTTTTCTTTGTTTTTAGCTTGAGCTGCTAAATCTAAATTAACTTTAATTTCATCTATGTTTAATAAGCCAGGCATTTTAAATTTTGGAAACTTAAAATCTGGGATCTTTATATCTTTTAATATTCTCATAAAATCACTCCTACTTTTTCACTTCAGCAAATCTTTTTATTTTCATTGTTGTTGTTGTTTCAAATTCGCCTTCTTTTATTTTTAAATTTTTCATTGCTTTATATGGTACTAAAGTTCTATTAATGTCTTTGATATCTTTCCATATTTTTTCTTCTAAAACCTCATTTGAAGGTCTTGTTTTGCCGTATTTTTCTTTTATATATTCTTCATCAAGTGTAACTATAACGCCAACCGCTGGGTCTAGTGGGTCTTCTTCGTTTTCTTTTTCATAAACTAGTGACTGCTCTACTTCTGGTATGTTATTTACAAGGCCTTCTAATTCTTCTGGGAAAATCTTTTTACCGTTTTTTGTTACAATAACATTTTTTGCTCTTCCACATAAATAGAAATTACCTTTTTTATCTTGATAAGCTAAGTCTCCTGTGTGAAACCACCCATCTATTATTACTTCGTTTGTTTTTTCTTCATTTTCATAATATCCAAGCATAACATTTGGACCTTTAGTAATTATTTCTCCAACGCCTTCTTCATTTACATCGAAAAGTTTTGCTTTAGAACATTCTATTGCTTTTCCAATAGTACCAGGTTTTCTATTTTTATATGTTGTAGCACAAACAAGCGGAGCAGTTTCAGTAAGTCCAAAACCTTGTAAAACCTTGAAACCAAAGGCTTCAAATCCTTTTATAACTTCTGGATCCATTGGCGCAGAACCAGTTAAAACATATTTTAAATTTCCGCCTAAATTATCATGAATCTCTTTAAATATAGCTTTTTTACAGTCTATACCTACTTTTTGTAATGAATCTGTGATTTTTATAGCCTTAAAAACCATTTTTGTTTTCCCTTTTTCGTCTACAGTTTTCAATATTTTTTTATAAATTTTATCTATAAGTAATGGTACAGATACAATTATACTTGGACTAACTTCTTGTATGTTTTTAGATATATACTTTAGTCCTTGACACACTGCAACGCTAGCTCCAGAATAGATTGCATACATATATGTAACTGTTGATTCGTACGTATGATGAATTGGTAGCACTGAAAAAAATCTATCTTTTGAAGTTATTGGCATAAGTACAGGCGCAGATTCCACATTAGATAATATATTTTTATGCGAAATTTTTACACCTTTTGCATCTGAAGTTGTTCCTGAAGTAAACAGTAAAACTCTGAAATCTTCTGCTTTTACATCTGCTTTTTCATATGAGTCATCTCCTGAAACTCTTAGCTCACGGCCTTCTTTTATAACTGACTCATACGTTTTATCTATTATATCCATATTTGCTTCATCGCTATACATTTCTATAAAATGTTTAACTGTAGGAACTTTATCCTTTAAGTTATTTATATATTCTTCTTTTCTGCTTGAATAAATGATAGCTTCTGCTTTAGATCTAACTAGTAAATTTACTATTTCGTTTTCTGGAAGCTCTTTATCTAAAGGAACTACTATTCCTGTTGCAGATGTTACTGCCATGTATGAAACAAACCATTTATAGCTGTTTTCACCTATTATAGCTACTTTTTTATTATATAATTTGTACTTAGTTATAAGCGCTGTAGCTAAATCTATAGTATCTTCTTTTAAATCTGCATAAGTATAATTTATAAACTCTTTTTTAGAATCTCTTTTCTCCATAATAGCTACATTTTTAGCGTATTTTTCTCCGTTAATTAACACCACATCTCTAAGTGTTTTTATTTGATTTTTCACAAAATCCCCCCATTATCTTTTATTATAATTATATTGCTACATTTATATTTTGTCAACATTTTTTTATTTTCCAGCTATATTAAACAATATATCTGTTATGAAATATGACAAACTAGAACACATATCTATGTATAAATCTATAAAATATTGTGGCTCTATAAACATTAGAAGAACGGCTGCTATTACTATAAATGGCCCAAAAGGTATGTAGCTATCAAAACCTTTTTTCTTTACTACTAGGCAAATACATGAAATTATTGCTCCTATAAAAAAAGCTAAAAATGTAAGTACAAACGTAGTTTTAATTCCAAATAAAAGTCCTAACACTGCCATTAATTTTACATCACCAAATCCCATGCCTTCTTTTTTAAAAATCATAACAGCAAGTTTTCCTAACAAATAGAAAATTCCGCCTCCAAGAAGTGCTCCTAATAATGCATCAACAATACTGCTACCTGTAAGTAGTATTTTTATTAAAGCAATGTACCCGATAAATAAAGAACATTCATCAGGTATAAGCTCAAATCTGTAATCTACAGAAAATACTATTGCAAGTGAAAATATTACTAATGAATATATCACAGACATAAGAAGATTTTGTGTTGAAAATAAGATAAAATTATGAATTATTAAGAAAATTAATGAATATTTTAAATCCACTTTGAAATCTTTTTTTATACCGCTTAAAAATTGTGGATATGTTATCTCCTCAGCAACAACAGGAGGAAATTTTAAGCATAGCTGTTTGCATATTTGTCCAAGTATAACAGCAAGTATACTCATTATTACATATTCCATATTATTTTTTCCTCACATCTGTATATTTCATTTTGTATTTAATAATATTCTCTAATGGTCTTTTTAGTTTTATCCAAAAAGGTTCAAAAATATCAAAAGGGTCTACTAAAATAGATCTCATTTTATATCTGTTTCCACCAAGTACATCTGTAAATACTTGATCTCCAATAATTGCACATTTTTCTTTTGGTAAATCTAAAATTCCAAGTGCCATAGTGAAGCCTTTTTTACTAGGTTTCATAGCGTTTAGCAAATATGGTACGCCTATTATTTTAGCAACGCTAGAAACTTTATCTAAATTTCCAGAGTTACTTAATATGCATATCTTAACTCCGCTTTCTATGACTTCTCCAATCCACTTCATTTTTTCTTCTGAGATTACCCTTTGAACATCTATTATAGTATTATCTAAATCTATAATTATTCCTTCTATGTTTTCTTTTTTAAAAAAATTAACATCTATATCTTCTATACCTTTAAAATAATATGACGGTTTAAACATTTTACACTTCCTTTACATATACTAATATATTACCATTGTTAGCTTGTATTTTCAACAATATTAAGCTATTTACTTTTAATTTAGTAGTATTTATGATATACTTAAATGAATTAATTATATGAGGAGGAATTTCAATGACAATTTACGACATTTTAAAAGAAAGAGATTTAATTAAGCAAATAGCTTTCGAAGAAGAATTTAAAGAATTAGTAGAAAACAAAAAAATATCTTTATACCTTGGAATAGATCCAACTGCAGATAGCATACATATTGGACACTTTATTCCACTAATGCTTATGTCATATTTTCAGGAATGTGGACACAGACCAATTATTTTAATCGGTGGCGGAACTGCTATGATTGGAGATCCAAGCGGTAAAACAGATATGAGAAAAATGCTTACAGCTGAAGATATTGCAAACAATGTTGAAAAAATTAAAAAACAAGTTTCGAAATTTATATCTTTTGAAGGAGAAAATGCAGCTATAATTGTAAATAATGCTGACTGGCTTTTGAATTTAAATTATATGGAGTTTTTAAGAGATATAGGTGTGCATTTTAACGTTAATAGAATGCTTGCTGCAGAATGCTATAAACAACGTTTAGAAAATGGATTAACTTTTTTTGAACTTAATTATATGATAATGCAAAGTTTTGACTTTTTAACACTTTTAAATAATTATAATTGTCAGCTTGAAATAGGCGGTGATGATCAATGGTCTAACATGTTAGGTGGAGTAGATTTAATTAGAAAAATCCATAAAAACGGAAGTTTTTGCTTAACTTGTCCTTTACTTCTTAATTCTGAAGGATTAAAAATGGGTAAAACAGTTAGTGGTGCTTTATGGTTAGATCCAGAAAAGACTTCTCCATATGAGTTCTATCAGTACTGGAGAAACATTGCAGATCCAGATGTATACAACGTTCTTAGAATGTTAACTAAGTTACCTATGGAGGAAGTTAATAGACTTTCTAACTTAAAAGGTAATGATATAAACGAAGCTAAAAAAATTGCAGCTTATGCAATAACTAAATTAATACATGGTGAAGAAGAAGCTAATAAAGCAAAAGAAGCTGCTGAAAGTATATTTGAAAATGGAAATACTAACATAGCTGATATGCCAACAATAGAGATGCAAAAAAATGATGATGGATTAAATATTTTAGACATTCTTATTGCTTCTTCTGTTGCTTCATCTAAAGGTCAAAGTAGAATTTTAATTAATCAAGGTGGAATTTCTATAGATGACAAAAAAATAGATTCAGATAAACATATTGTTTCTTTATCTGAATTTGAAAAAGGTTATGTAGTTCTTAAAAAAGGTAAAAAAATATTTATTAAAGTAACTATAAAATAATTAAAAACCAGCATATGCTGGTTTTTTTATTTGTTTTATTCTTATTTGTTTTATTCTTTATTTTTCTATTTTTATTTTCTATTAATTGTTTTGAAACATATAAATAACTTCATTCTCATTAATATTATTACCGTATCTAGATAGTTTAGTTTTATATGTTTTTCTATCAAAAAATTATTTTTTTTGATTCTTCATTTTATTTGCAATGTTTTCAAAGTCAAACCAAAGTGGTGATGCAACAAAAATTGAAGAATAAGTTCCACTAAATAATCCAATTATAAGTGGGAATGCAAAATCTTGAAGTACTTGTTGATTGTAAATTAAAGCTACAATAAACAGTACAACTGCACATGCTACTGTTGTTAAACTAGTATATACGCATCTTGTAAATACATCTTTTATGCTTGAATTTATAACTTCAGCACTATCTGCTTTTGCAAGTTTCTTTTTATTTTCTCTAATTCTGTCGTAAACTATCAAAGTATCATTAATTGAATAACCTATAATTGTTAATATAGCTGCAACAAATACTGAATTTACAGGCACTTTAAATACTGTATAAATTGTAAACATTATTAATACGTCATGTACTAATGCAAGTACTGCTGAAAGCCCTGCTGTAAAGCCCATTACTCTAAATCTGAATGCAACATAAATTAAGATCATAAGCACTGAAAAACCAACTGCTTTAAGCGCTGAACTTATAAGTTCTTTTCCGAAAGCTGGTTGTATGTTTTTAGTTGTTGGTTCATTCATTTCCGGATATTTTTCTTTTAATTTATTTACTATTTTTTGCATATCTTCTGTTGAAATAGTATTTGTAGTGATACTAATTGATTTTTGATCAGTACCCACCTTTTGTATTAATGGTTCTTGTTTAATTGTTTCTTTAACAAGTTTCTCTATTTCGTTATTATCAAAAGTTTTACCTAAATTAGCTTCTATAGTTGTTCCACCTTTAAAATCTATATCTAATTTGAAACCTGTAAATATTGCTGATATTATACCAATACATATTACTATTATTGATGCCATGTAGAATTTTTTTCTATTTTCAATTATTTTCATTTTACTTAGCCCCCTTTACAGCAAAAATTTCCTTGTGGTTTTTAGCTAGTCCAATAAGTTGTTTTAATAAGAATTTAGTTATAAATATTGATGTAAACATACTTAAAAGTACACCTACTCCTAGTACCATACCAAATCCTTTTATTGTTCCTATACCAAAAATGTATAAGAATAAAGCTATTATTAAAGTTGTAATATTTCCATCTATTATAGCAGTAAGTGCTTTAGAAAAACTGTTTTCAAAAGCTTTTTCAACACTTCTACCAATTTTAATTTCTTCTTTTAATCTTTCAAATATTATTACGTTTGCATCTACAGCCATACCTATTGATAATATTAAACTGGCTATACCAGGAAGTGTTAGGGTTATACCTGTTGCCGCAAGCAGTAGCAAGAATAACGCTGTATATGTAATCAATGAAAGTGCAGATACTATACCTGGAACTCTATATACACATAGCATAAATATAATAACTAATGCTAGTGCAATTCCTCCAGCTAGTATGCTAACTTCTAAGGCTTGCTGACCTATAGTTGGTCCTACAAATTCTTTGTTTATTACTTTTAAACTAAATGGTAACGCACCAGATGAGATAAGCATTGATAATTGCTTAGCTTCCGCTCTTTTTGCATTAACTTCTTTTCCACCTAATGTAATAATAGCACTTGGGCTATCTATTTCTTGGTTTACAAAAGGATCAGATATTTGTTGATCATCTAGGAATATTAAAATTTGTTTTCCTACGTTTTTCTTTGTAGCTTCTCTAAACTTTTTTCTTCCTTCTTCACTAAACTTAAGAACAACATGTGGTTCTGGTAATCCAGAATTATCTACTGGATCTTCGCTAAACTCAGCACTTGCAACATCTGTACCAGCTAAGATAACATTTCCTTGCTCATCCTTAAATTGAATTATAGCAGTCTTATCTAAGCCTTCAACAACTTTTAAAGGATCTGCTTTTCCTTTTATATCTGCTGGAATTTCTAAATATATATATCCTTTTGAGCTATCTGCTCTAGTTGTAGCATCATATATATTTTTTCCTTCTAATCTTTTTCTAAGTACTTCTACTGCTTTATTAAGGTCTGTATCTGTAACAACTTTGTCTGTATCTGCTTCATATACAATAGAAACACCTCCGCTTATGTCAAGTCCTGTTTGAATTTTTTTAGCGGATTTAACATATTCTTTTTTATTTATTACTACGCCATTTAATGCTATGTAGCATAATACACAAATAACTATAACTGAAATTATTAATTTTAATACGTTTTGTTTTTTCATCTATATTTCCTCCTATATCTTCATATACCTAATTAAATTAAATCTAATTTTCATTTAAATTAATTTAGTATTTGGTAACTTAAAACCACTATATTTATACCATAAAGCGAGCATAAAAGCAATGAATAGTAAATAAAAAAGCGAAAAGGAGTTAAATACTCCTTATACTTTTAGTTTAATATTTGTACCTTTACCTATTTCACTTTCAATTGTAACATCGAATTTATGTAAGTCAATTATATATTTTGCTATACACATACCAAGCCCATTTCCGTTTTTTTGCGGATCTACTTGATAGAATCTATCATAAATATGATCTACTTGTTCCTTACTCATTCCAATTCCATGATCTTTTATTGTTATTGTACTATTTTCTAAAATAACTTCAACATTAGAACCTTTTTCTGAGTATTTAATAGCATTATCCATGAAAATAGTTAAGACCTGTTTTAACTTAAGATAATCTATTTCAAAAATATTAGGATCTCTATTCTCATTTTTGAAAATCAAATTAATATCTTTATTTATAGCAATTTGTGTCATGTCATTTACTAAATCTCCAACTAATTGATTTAAATCTAGTAGTTCCTTTTTTAAAATAACTTTTCCGGTTTGATATTTACTAAGATCTAAAACTTCATTAACAAGCCTCTCCAAAAGCTTAGTATTTCTGATTATTTTATTATATACTTCATCCGATGGTTCAACTGTTCCATCTTGTAAATTTTCTACATATCCCCTTATTAAAGTAAGAGGCGTTTTGAATTCATGAGAAACATTAGCAACAAGCTCTTTTGCGGATAATTCTAATCTTTTAATATCTTTTATATACTTTTCAAGTTCAACTGACATATTATCTAGCGCTAGCGCAAGTTCTCCTATTTCATCGTCTTGCTCAATACCTGTTTTTCTTCCGTAATTTCCTTTAGATATGTCTTTTGCAATTTGCGTCATTTTATCTATAGGTTTAGTAAATCTATATGAATAAATAACGCCAAGCACAATGCTAAGTAGCATTCCTATAACTATAGTAGCAGATACAGACTGCGCTAAATTATCATATTTAACATAAATATCATCAATATTTTTATGTAAAAAGACAACACCAACTACATTATTACCTTTAGTTATTTTTCTTATTAAGGTCATTTGTTTATTATTAAAATGTCCACTATATACAAATGAAACAATTGACATTTCCTTTGATTTTAAAAGCTTATCTACATCTCTTTGTATTTTATTTTTTATGTTTTCAGTATCTTTCAAACCAGAATTTACAATGAGTTTATTGTTTTCTAATGTTAACATCCATATTTTTGTATCTGTTACCGTTGATAGTATTTCTACCGCTTCTGCATTTTGCATTATATCATTATAATTATTTACACCACTGTTAGAAGCAGCAACAGTAGCTATTTGCCTAGCACTATTATCTAATTCATTTTTTCTTTCTTCTAATAATATATCTCTATACTGCGTTAAAAAAAAGAAACCAATAACTACTGAAAGAAATAATACAATTGCTGATATTCCAATTACGAGTTTTTTGGTTATCCTTTTCATATTACTTTTCCTCTATTTCAAATTTATATCCAACGCCCCATACTGTTTTTATATCCCAAGTAAACTTTTTATCATTTAAACCTAGCTTTGCTCTAAGCCTTTTTATATGTGTATCTACATTTCTAGCATCTCCATAATACTCATATCCCCATAAAGTATTTAATAGTGTTTCCCTAGAATATACCATAGACGGGTGTTTTGCAAGTAAATACAATATTTCTATTTCTTTTTTTGTAAGCTCAACAATTTCTCCATCTATTCTTATTGTATATTCATCCATATTAATATTTAGATTTTCAACATTTAGCACTTTATCGTTATCATTAGAAATATCTAATCTTCTAAGAATAGCTTTTACTTTTGCTACTACTTGTTTAGGGCTAAATGGTTTTACTATATAATCATCTGCTCCAACGTCTAAACCCATGATAACATCCTCATCTTCTGATTTTGCAGTTATCATAATAATTGGTGTTTTGCTGTTTTTTCTTATTTCTTTACATACAGTTATTCCATCTTTTTTAGGCATCATTATGTCAAGCAAAACAATAAGCGGTTTTTTTTCATAAAACAATTTTTCTGCTTCTTCTCCATCTCTTGCTATAACCGGCATAAAACCTTCTTTCACTAAGTGTGGGATTAGAAGATCTATTATTTCTTCATTATCATCTACTAACAATATTTCTTTATTCATTTTTTCTCACCTTTCATGTTATTTATTAAATACACTTTTTATAGTGCTTTATTTTAGCTTATTATACAATATATTTGTGTCTATTCTGTGTAGATGGTTTGACTAGATATAGTTTTTATAGATTTTCAACAATATAGAAATAAGTTGAGTCTTTTAAAAATTGTATATTATTTATTCTATTTGCAATATATTTAGAAGCAGTCTTACCTCTAAGATATTCTCCATTTTTCCATACAAGTGGATCTACGTACCTTTTTTTTGCTTTCACATGCAAACATTCAACACCATCTAACACTATATCTGAACGCCCGACAAAAGTTATTTTAGTAAGCTCATTCCACATCTTTAACGCTTTACTTTTTTCATGCTTCATTAATGTATTAATGAAATCTTTTTCCGTCATTTTATACATATTTTTTTCTGTTATTATACCATTATCAATAGTTTCTTTTAATATATTTCCTATAAGTAGCATGCTAAGCTTATTTTCATTTTGCTGAAGTAAAAAGCTATATTTATATGCTCCTTCATAAAATTTATCTGCTACTTCTTCATTGTTAAAGGCTATTTCCTTATTTTTATTTTCGTTAATCCCTACTTGTATAGCACTATATATTTCTTTTATTTCCTTCATAGTCCATAATTTATTCCAAATATAATTGGTGCATAAAACACTTTCTAATCTATCTGCGCATAGTTTTGGTCCTTCATTTTCTAAAATTCTATACTGAGTAATATCTTTAAAATCTGTCGCTTCCATTTTATCTAGTTCAAGCGCTTCAATTAATTTTTGATCTTTTGCTATCATATCCAAAAGATTTTTTTCCGAAGAAATTTGCTTTTCAGAATCCCCATACATATAATCTACGCAGTGGCTAAAAATAGGGGTACCTGCGTCATGCAATAACGCAACAATAGTCTCCTTTTTATCTTTTGTTAGCTGCCAAACAATAAGCGCAACAGCTATGCTATGGTCGTACCTAGAATACCAATATTTTAATTCATGTGACGGAAATAAGTTGTAATCTATGCCACAAAAATGTCCAACACCTTTTAATCTTTTCATAGTTTCTGTATTTAAGTACTTAGTTATAAATTCAGGAATACCTTCGTTTCCTGCTAATATTTCAAAATATTCTTGTATTTCTGAATTGTCGTTTAATATCATAATATCATCTCCAAAAATATTATATACCAAAATATAAATATTTCAAAGTATTACTATCTTATTTTATGGTATACAACTTTAACGTATAAAAACTCAGTCTGCTACCTTAATATTCAGTACTGAGTTTTTACAAATACATAACATATATATTTAAATTATTGTTCCGCCACCAACAAGTATATCTTCGTCATAAAAAACTATAGCTTGTCCAGGTGTAACAGATTTTTGAGCTTCTGCAAAGGACACTTTTACATTTCCATTTTCAAGTGGATAAATTGTAGCTACAGCTTCTTTAGCAGAGTATCTTATTTTTGCAGTTACTATTATAGGCTTTATAAGTTTTTCAAAAGGCATAAAATTTAGGTTTGTGCAAATTAAAGATTCTGTATACAAATCTTTTTCTTCTCCTAATTTAACAGTGTTTTGTTCTACATCAACGCCAGTTACATACATAGGTTTACCAAAAGTTATACCTAGTCCTTTTCTTTGACCTATTGTATAATTTATTATACCTTGATGCTCTCCTAAAACTTTACCTTCTTTAGATATAAATTTACCTTTTTTAGGTACATAATTATAATTTTCTTTGATAAATCTAGAGTAATTATTATCTTCTACAAAACAAATTTCTTGACTTTCACTTTTTTTAGCATTAATTAAATTTGCTTCTTCAGCAATTTTTCTAACTTCCGGCTTATTGTAGCTGCCAAGAGGCATTAATATATGTGAAAGCTGGTTTTGTGTTAAAGTATATAATGCATATGTTTGATCTTTTTCTATGGTTACAGATTTCCTTAGAAAATATCTTCCTGTTTCTTTATTGAAATCTACTTTTGCATAATGCCCAGTAGCTATATAATCTGCACCAATAGAAATTGCTTTATCTAGTAAAGCTTCAAACTTAACATATCTATTACAAGCTATACATGGGTTTGGAGTTTTTCCGTTCATATATTCATTAGCAAAATAATCTATTACTTTTTTTTCAAAAACCTCTCTGAAATTATACACATAGTATGGTATATCTAGTTTTTTAGCAACAGCTCTTGCATCATTTACTGCGTCTATATTGCAGCAAGCTTTATCACAAGTATTTTCGCTTTCACTTTCCCATAAATTCATTGTAATTCCTATTACATCATAACCTTCTTTTTTCAACAATAATGCAGTTACAGAGCTATCCACTCCGCCACTCATTCCTACGACAACTTTCTTCAAAATATCCGCTCCTTTTTTACTATTTACATAACATATATTATACTATGTAAACCTTTATATTTCAATATTTTTATTGAAATATGTCCTTTTAAGTGCTATAATATATGCGTTAGGAGAGATTTATATGGAAAAGAAGAAAGAAGAATTTATAACTTTATATAATAATTTAATACATAGAGAAGGCGCAGACAAATTACTAGATTATTTACTATCTAATACTAACGATTTTTTTACTGCACCTGCAAGCACTAGATTTCATGGTAGTTTCGAAGGTGGACTTTTAGAACATAGCTTAAATGTGTATTATTGTTTAAAAGATTATCTTGGAAGAGAACGCGTACAAAACGAATATAGCATGAACTATACAGATGAAACTATAGCAATCGTTTCACTTTTACATGATATTTGTAAAATAAATTGCTATAAAAAAGGATTTAGAAATGTTAAAGATGATAATGGAGTTTGGCAAAAAGTAGAGACATTTGAATTTGCAGATAACATGCCATATGGACACGGTGAAAAATCTGTATATATAATTAACGGATTTATGAAACTATCACGTGAAGAAGCCTTTGCTATTAGGTATCACATGGGATTTTCAGGTACAGAAGATCAAAGAAATATTGGATCTACTTTTGAGTTATTTCCTTTATCCTTCGCACTTTGTACAGCAGACATGGAAGCAACTTATTATCTAGAAGGAAAAAATAATTAATTTTTAGGCCTATTATTTATATTGAAAAAGTATAACTTATTTCTTTATATTTATAGGACTTTTTTTATATTATCTAGTACTATAAGATATAATATTTTTTTAAAAAATAGCTTGTTATTCATGTAGAAATGTTAAATCTGAAATAACGATAGCTATATGAATGATCAAATATGAACAAAAAAAACACTTTAAAGCGTTTATATAAACGTATCAAAGTGTTTTTTATTAATATAAGTATTGCTTCATGTTGGTGGGAATGATCGGAATCGAACCGATACGACTGTTAAGGTCGCAGGATTTTAAGTCCTGTGCGTCTGCCAGTTCCGCCACACTCCCTCATATAAACAAATCCATATATTGTATTTAATTGTTTTGTATTTAGCTAGTGCTTCCTACGAATACTATTATAATATAGTTTAAATGTTTTGTCAATAGTTTTTTAATTTTTTTATACCTTTTTTCAAGGATATAAATTATAAAACTAACTTCTATTAACTGTAATCTCGTTTAAACTAAATGTTGAGAAGAATCATAATCCTGTTAGAGAAATATTTCAATTGCTTAGATTTACTGACAAAAATCCAAGAAAAGGTTGATTTAACGTTCTCGCATATAATTTAGTAACTAGATTACAGTTAATAGAAATTAGTTTTTCTATACATACATTATACAACAAAAAACAATAAAAAGCAACCCTTTAGTTACAATTAATCCTTTTATGTAGAATTTAATCGGTAACTATACATTACTTTTCCATATAGAACTTGGTTTTTAATTATTTTTTATAAGTTCCTTGATTTTAATATTCAACTTCTACTAAATATAAGCCTTGTGGATCAACAGTGCGCCCTGCAAGTTTTCGATCTTTGTTTTCTAATATTTTTTCAATAATATCTACATCTAAATTTCCTCTACCAATTTCAATTAAAGTTCCTACCATTATTCTAACTTGGTTATATAGAAAGCCATTTCCAACAAAGTCTATAGTTATAATTCCATCTTCTTTTTTTATAGTAGCTTCTTCTATTATTCTTATTGTTTGTTTAATAACACTGCCAGTATTCATAAAGCCTGCAAAGTCATGTTCTCCCTCTAAATTTTGGATTGCACTTTGCATTTTAAGAAAATCTAAAGGAAATTTGCAAAACATTTCTCTATTTCTATTTAAAGCAGATTTTATAGTTCTATTATTTATTATATATTTATAATGTTTTTTCTTTGCACTCAGCCTTGCATGAAAAGAGTTATCCACAGTTTCCACATCTTTAACTACAATATCTACCGGTAAATTTGAATTTATTGCTTTAAGTAAAGATATAGGCTCTATTGCTAATTTTGTTTCAAAATTAACAACCTGATTTAATGCATGTACGCCGGCATCTGTTCTTCCAGAACCAAACACAGTAACTTTTTCTTTTAGAATTTTTTCTAATACTTGTTCTAATGTTCCCTGTATAGTATTGTATAAAGGTTGCTTGGCAAATCCATGATAATTTGTTCCATCATATTCAATTATAACTTTATAATTATTCAATATTATCTTCCTTTCGATTTTTAATATAATAAAAGATATGTAGCAAGGCCACATATCTTTATAATTAACTTCTGTGATGTGTTTCTATAACTTCATTGTTATTTGCCACTTCAGCCATTTGGGTATATATTTGTGTAGACGCAATGTCTGTATGTCCTAAAACTTCTTGAACAAATTTTAATTCTTGTCCACTTTGAAGCATGTGAACTGCAAACGTATGTCTAATTGTATGAGGTGTAAGTTCTTTATCGATTTTCGCTTGAACTTTATATTGTTTTAAAATCTTCCAAAAACCTTGTCTTGTCATTTTTTGACCATTAGCATTGATAAAAAGTACGTTTTCTTCTTCTGATTTAATCAAAAGTGGTCTAACGTTAGCAATATATGTTTTTACTGCTCTTATTGCACTGTTTGATAATGGTATAACTCTTTCTTTAGTCTTTTTCTTGATTTTAACTGTTCCATTTGAAATATTTAAGTCATCTAACGTTAGTGAAACTAATTCAGTTACTCTAATTCCAGTAGCATAAAGTACTTCAAGCATTGCTCTGTCTCTTTGTCCTTTTAAATCAGTAGTATCTGGTTGTTCTAATAAATTTTCTACTTCTTTAATAGTTAAAATTCCTGGTTCTTTTTTTTCTACTTTTGGAACTTCAACTTTTTCAGCGATATTGCAATCTGCTAGTTTGTGTTTGCATAAATATCTATAAAACGCCTTGATAGACGCTATCCCCCTTGATATTGTAGCATTAGATTTGTTTTGACTTTGCATATATTCTGCGTATTTAGTTATGTCATCCTCTGTTGCATCAAATAGTTCCTTGTTGTTATTGTCTAAAAATTTAACAAGCTGATTGATGTCGCGCTCATATGACAAAATTGTATTTTGAGATACCTGTCTGTTTTTTAGGTAATCAATAAAATCTTGTACTATTAACTTCATGTTCCCCTACCCCATTACATCATAATTCATACTTTAGGCACATTGTTATTCTGTCCTCTATATGTTGACTTTATTTTATACTATTTTATATGATTTTGCAAGTCTTTTGATAAATTTTTATGTAAATTTTAAATTTTTATATGATTAAAAGAATTTTGTCGAATTTTGTCGAATTTTAGCGTTTTACATCTCTCAAATATTATAATATTTACATGAAATTGCATTTGTATTTATATTCTTTTAATAGCATCTGTTGCAAGTTTATCACATACATTATTGTATTTATTAGTAGAATGCCCTTTCACTTTTATGAATTCCACTATGTTTTGTTCTAAAACCAACAAATCTAGTTCTCTCCACAAATCATCGTTTTTCACAGGTTGCTTACCAGCAGTCTTCCAGTTATTTTGTTTCCATGAAGTAATCCATTCTTTATCAAAAGCATTTACAACATAAGCACTATCACTATGTATTTTTACATTGCATTTTTCTTTTAACATTTTTAAAGCTTCTATTACCGCAGTTAATTCCATCCTATTATTCGTTGTATCATTCTGAGATCCAGATATTTCTTTCTCATTGTTTTCATATATAAGCACAGCTCCCCATCCACCTGGTCCTGGGTTACCACTACACGCTCCATCAGTGTATATAATTATATTTTTCATTATGTCCTCCTTGAATATCTATGTTTTTTATGTTAATATACATTATATCAGTTTTATATAAAAAGTAAAGGAGAATTTATGAAAATATTAGGAATAATCGCAGAATATAATCCATTTCATAGCGGACATAAATATCATATTGAAAAAGCTAAAAAAATTACTTCTGCAGACTATGTTATATGTATAATGTCTGGTAACTTTACGCAGCAAGGTAATGTTGCAGTACTAGATAAATTTACTAGAGCTAAAATTGCTTGTAGTTATGGTGTAGATTTAGTTTTGGAACTGCCTACTGTTTTTGCAACATCAAGTTCAGAGTACTTTGCAAAATCTGCAATAAGTATTCTTCATTCATTAGGCTGCATAGATTATATTTGCTTTGGAAGTGAAGCTAAAAATATAGAAGAATTTAATGAAGTATATACCCATATAACTCAAAATAAAGCTAAAATAGATGTTTCCATTAAAACAAAATTAGATACTGGAATGGCTTTTCAAAATGCAAAAATAAAAAGCATTTGCGAAGAGTATAATGGTAAACTAGATATCGACTCATTTTTTAAATCTAATAACATTTTAGGCCTAGAGTATGTAATGGCTTTAAAGTCGCTAAACAGTACCATACAGCCATTATGTATACATAGAAGTAAATCTACGTACAATTCAAAAGTGGTCGCTTTAAACGGCCTTTCTAGCGCAACTAGCATAAGGGAATATCTATATGCAAATAATGATTTAACTAAACTAACTTGCACTATACCAGAAATTTCACTAAAAAGCTTACAAAATTCGTATTTACCTAAAAACGAAGATTTCTATAGTGTTTTTAGATATATCGTTTTAGGAAACAAAAATATTATAAAAGATATTGATGACATTTCAGAAGGATTAGAAAATAGGATTTATGCAAATGCAGTTAAATGTACAAGCTATGGCGATTTTTTAAACGCTACTATAACAAAAAGATATACATTGTCTAAGATTAAAAGAATCTATTGCAAAATTCTTTTAAATATCACAAAAGAAAAATCTCAATTATTATATGAAAAAAACGCTCTATATGCACGTATTTTAGCTTTAAATACAAATAGCAAGTGTTTACTCGGTCATATTGCAAAAAACGCTAATTTGCCCATCCTAAGCATGCTAAATCAGGCTTCCTACAAAGAGTTAAACGAGAAGCAAAAATGCTTGCTAGATGTTGATATATTAGCTACTAATTTATATGATATTATTCAAAAGAAAACATTGAACAATGATTATTTCAATCATTTGTAGCTTTTATGCATACTAAAATGCAGCAACCTTAATAAGGTTTGCTGCATTTTTTAATTACCTCTAATCAATTCTAATTTATTAATGATTAAATTTGTTATTAAATTTATTCTTACATTATCTACTATACCATATACCGAATCAGATTTTTCTTTTAATAGTATAGTTTTTTGTAGTATTCTATTTTCGTTAGTATATTTAATCGTTATTCCATATCCATCCCAAATTTTTTCGTTATTAAAATATGGACAAACCTCTCCTATGTATTCTTTTCTTATTTCAATTACATTATTAATATCTATAAGCGTAGGTCGAGAATTACTATTTGTTTCTGTTATTCTTAAATAATTAGCTAAAAACTCGATTTTATTGTTTTTTGTTATAAAGTCATTTTTTCTTTTTAATTGCTTTATTATTTTTTCATCTTTGTAATATATATGTTTCTCCAATAGTTTTTGCGCTATATCTCGTTGGATTGATTTTCTTTTTAGTTTTTTAAATAAAATTATTATTGTTATACAAAGAATCACTAATCCTAGCAATAATATTATTTTTGCTATATCCATACTTTACTCCTTTTTTTATCTATATATATATTATACTACATTATGTGTAATTATGTCAACTTGTTTTTGAAAAGTGGTAAAAAAAAATGCAATTTCTTGCATTCTTTTTATATATAAACTATATTAGTTCTATTATTGCTCTATCAGCTCCGTCGCCTTTTCTTGCAACTAATTTAATAATTCTAGTGTATCCACCATTGTTTGCTTCATATTTTGGAGCAATATCATTAAATAATTTTTCTGTTAAATCAATAGTATTTCCTTTATAATCTTTTAACTTCATTATTGTTTTAAACATTTTTCTTCTTGCAGCTAATTTAGAAGCTTTATCTGTTTTTACTTCTTCTTTAACTATTTCTCTTACTACAACGTCATATTTGTTTCCGTTTTTAGAAGTCTTAGTTTCTTTTACTATTTTTCCGTTTTCAACTTTAGCTCTTGAAACTGTTTTTTCAACCATTTCAAAATTGTCTTTTTCAGATATAGCAAGAGCAACTAAACTGTCTACTAAAGGTTTAACTTCTTTAGCTTTAGGTAATGTAGTCTCAATTTTACCGTTAAGTATTACTTGAGATACTAGATTATTAAGTAAAGCTTTTCTATGAGCAGTAGTTCTTCCTAGTTTTCTTGTTCCTGGCATTTATTCGTCCTCCTATATATTATTCTTCAACTGATTTAAATTCTAATCCTAAAGAGCGTACTTTGTTTATTACTTCTTCTAAAGACTTTTTACCAAGATTTCTAACTTGCATCATTTCATGTTCCTTTTTAGCAACTATATCTGCAACTGTTAGTAATCCCGCTCTCTTTAAGCAGTTAAACGATCTTACTGATAATTCTAATTCTTCAATTGACATTTCCATCATTTTATCTTTTTCAGACATTTCTTTTTGTGACATTATTGACATATTTCTTGCTATATCAGATAAGTCTATAAACATATCTAAATGTTCATTCAAAATTTTAGCAGCTAAACTTAGCGCTTGATATGGTTCTAAAACACCATTAGTCCAAATTTCAACAGTTAACTTATCGTAATCTGTTTCTTGTCCAACTCTTGTTTTATCCACATTAAAGTTAGCTTTAACTACTGGTGAGAATATTGAATCAATTGGAATTGCGTTTACAGGTAATTCATCTGATTTATTTTTTTCAGCTTGTACATATCCTCTACCTTTTTTTGCATGCATCTCTATGTTTAAAGTTGCACCATCATCTAAGTATGCTATATGTAAATCTTTATTTATAATTTCACAAGTAGAATCTGCGAATATATCTGCAGCTGTAACCTCGCAAGGTCCAACGGCTTTAATATTTAACATTTTTTCATCAACACCATCAGATTTAACACAAACTTCTTTTATGTTTAATATTATATCAGTAACATCTTCTGTGATACCTGGTAAAGTTGTGAATTCATGAGCTACTCCATCAATCTTGATATCGCATATTGCGTATCCTGGTAATGATGAAAGTAATATTCTTCTCAATGAGTTTCCAAGAGTGATTCCAAATCCTCTTTCTAGTGGTTCAACCTCAAATTTTGCATAAAAAGTATCTGGATCTAACTCCACACATTTAATTTCTGGTCTTTCCATTTCTAACATTCTGCTTCCCCCTTATTTACTAAGCGATCAATATATCACTTAGTTTAAAATTAGTTTTTAGAGTAAAGCTCTACTATCAAGCTTTCTTGTACGTCTAAATCAACATCTTCTCTAGTTGGTAATCTTAGTACTTTTGCTTCATTTATTTCTCTGTTTAATTCTAACCATGATGGAATAACTTTAGAATTAGTTGCTTCTAATACTTGAACTATTGTTTTATTGTCTTTCTTAGCTTCTCTAACTTTTACAACATCTCCTACTTTAACAATATAAGATGGTATATCTGTTTTCTTACCGTTAACTTCTAACATTCCAAATCTAACTAATTGTCTTGATTCAGCTCTAGATGTTCCGATTCCTAATCTATATGCTACATTATCTAGTCTTCTTTCTAATATTCCGAATAATGTTTCAGAAGTTACTCCTTCTGCATTAAACGCTTCATCAAAATATTTTCTGAATTGGCTTTCTAATATTCCGTAGTATATCTTTGTTCTTTGTTTTGCTCTTAATTGTGTTCCATATTCTGATAATTTAGATTTTGCCTTACCATGTTGTCCTGGAGCATAATTACGTCTTTCCAAAGCACATTTACTTGTTGTACATCTTGTTCCTTTTAAGAAAAGCTTTGTACCTTCTCTTCTACATTTTCTACATAATGCCTCTGTATATCTTGCCATTTTTCGTTTTCACCCCCGACTATATTCTTCTTCTTTTTGGTGGTCTGCAACCATTATGAGGAATTGGAGTTACATCTTTAATCATGTTTATTTCCAATCCAGCAGCTTGTAATGCTCTTATAGCTGCTTCTCTTCCTGATCCAGGTCCTTTTACAAATACTTCTATATTTTTTAATCCATGTTCCATAGCGGCTTTTGCTGCTATTTCAGCAGCTGTTTGAGCAGCGAATGGAGTATTTTTTCTAGATCCTTTGAATCCTTGGCTTCCTGCACTTGACCAAGATAAAACATTACCTTGTGAATCTGTCATAGTAACAATTGTATTGTTAAATGAAGATTGAATGTGTGCAACGCCAGTTGTTATGTTTTTTCTGACTTTTTTCTTTGTTGCTGTTTTTTTAGTTACTTTTGCCATTTTGTTATACCCCTTTCTTAACCCTTCTTATTAGCTACTATTTTCTTAGGACCTTTTCTTGTTCTTGCATTAGTTTTTGTTCTTTGTCCTCTTACTGGTAATTTCTTTTTGTGTCTTTGTCCTCTATAACAATTAATTTCCATTAATCTTTTGATGTTTAAAGCGACATCTCTTCTTAAATCACCTTCAACTGTTTCTCTTTCGATTATTGCTCTTATTTTTGCAATATCTTCATCAGTTAAATCTTTTATTCTAATTGTACTATCAATACCAGCTTCTGCTAATATTGCTCTTGATTTTGATCTTCCAATACCATAAATATAAGTTAATCCTATTTCTGCTACCTTATTATTTGGTAAATCAATTCCTGCTATACGTGCCATTTAAGCCACACCTCCTAATTAACCTTGTCTTTGTTTGTGTTTTGCTGTTGGACATATTACTCTAACAACACCTTTTCTTTTTATGATTTTGCATTTTTCACAAATCTTTTTTACAGATGGTCTTACTTTCATTTTCGATGTTCCTCCTTTAAAAAATGCTTTTTGAAATACCGCTCAATGTGTGCAAGCTAATATTTCATATATATTAAAACAAACTATGTAATGAATCTTAGATTCACAGCCGCTACTTCATTTGCTTCAAACTAAATTAATAAATAATGACTACTTGCCTCTCCAAGTTATTCTACCTTTAGTTAAGTCATACGTTGATAATTCAAGTTTAACTTTATCCCCAGGAAGAATCTTAATGTAATGCATTCTAAGTTTACCTGATATATGAGCTAATACTTGATGCCCGTTTTCAAGTTGTACTTTAAAAGTTGCGTTTGGTAATGCTTCTGAAACAATTCCCTCAACCTCAATTACATCATCTTTTGCCATGTTTTCGCCTCCTATTTATTTCCTTACCGCTACTTATGTTACTCTCACGGTAATGTAACACATATATTATACCGTTTCTCAACTAAAAAGTCAAGATGTCTGGTGAATTTTCTGTAATTATTATTGTATTTTCGTAATAGGCTCCTAGCTTACCGTCTTTAGTGACTATTGTCCATAGATCCGAAAGGACTTCTACGTCTGGATTTCCTTCAGTAATCATAGGTTCTATTGCTAATCCCATTCCCTTTACAAGCCTCATTCCAGTGCCTTTTCTACCTATATTAGGAACTCCAGGATCTTCATGCATTTCTTTACCTATACCATGTCCTTGAAAGTCTCTTAATAACCCAAATCCATTTTTTTCTACATAAGTTTGAATTGCATTTGAAATATCACCTATTCTATTTCCTGCTTTTGCATAATCCATTGCATAGAAAAATGCTTCTTCCGCAACTTTTATTAATTTTTCTGCAGTTTTAGATACTTTTCCTACCGCGTAAGTTCTTCCTGCATCTGCACAGTATCCATTTTTTTCAATAGTAACATCTAAACATAACACATCTCCTTCTTTTAAAGGTGTATTATTTGGTATTCCGTGTATTATTGCATCATTTACAGACATGCAAGTACAGTGTTTATATGATTTCCCTTCAGGAAACATACAAGGTACACCAATAAAAGATGGTTTTGCTTTATTTTCTTTTATTATTTTTGCAACCATTGTATCTAACTCAAGAGTTGTAACTCCCGGTTTAACTTCTTTTTCCATTGCTATGAAAATCTTTTTTACTATTTCACCTGCTTCACGCATTAATTGTATTTCTTTTTCGTTTTTTATATGTATCATTTATTCAGCTAACGCTTGCTCTAAAGCTATTTCAGGAGTTTTTCCAGAATCAATAGACTTTAAAACACCTTTCTTTTTATAATATTCAACAATTGGATCTGTATTTGTATTAAATATTGCAAGTCTTCTATCTAAAGCTTCTTTATTGTCATCTGCTCTTACTTTTATTTCAGAACCACATTTATCGCAAATATTTTCTACTTTTTCTGGTGTATCTAAACTAAAAGTTGCTCTACAATTTACACATTCTTTTCTTGAAAGAATTCTTCTGTATATTGTTTCTTTAGATACTTCTAATAAAAACGCAGCAGTTACTTTTCTATTAATAGATCCAAGTAATTGGTCTAAACATACTGCTTGTTCGTAATTTCTAGGATATCCATCTAATATAAATCCAGCTTTACAATCGTCTTTAGAAATTCTATTTAATAACAAAGTATTTATTACACTATCTGGTAATAATTCTCCTTTTTGAAGTAACTCAATTGCTTCTTTAGGTAAATCTTCAGTTTTTCTAAGCATTTCTCCTGTAGATATACATGGTATTCCTTTATTTTCAGAGATCAATCTAGAAATTGTTCCCTTCCCTGAGCCTGGTGCTCCTAATAAAACTATTATCACTATTATTCCCTCCATATTCATTCACATAATATTATTACATATTTTCGTCCAAAAGTAAAGATTGAATGCGTATTTTCTTTGTTTTATATGCAAAAAAAACACAAACTATTATGTTTGTGTTTTTAAATTGATTTTTCTAAAAAATATCCTTGATTATTTCCTCAACTTCCATATTTCCATCTATTACTTTTAGTATACCTTTATTTTTGTAATATTCTATTATTTCTTTTGACTCATTATCAAAAATTTGAATTCTTCTTTTAATGCTATTTATATTATCATCAGATCTTTTTTTTAGATAACTATGACAACAATCACATATATTTTCGTTTTTAGGTTTGTTGTTTATATTATATATTTTTCCACAATTATCGCATTGAATTCTTTCAATAACTCTATTTATTAATATGTCTTTAGGTACATCTAAAAAAATCACTTTTTCCTCTTCAGTATTTAGATTTTTAAATGTATTTTCTAAAAATGCCACTTGAGAAAAGTTTCTAGGATATCCATCTAAAATAAAACCTTCTTAGCAATCTTTTGCTTTAACTCTATTTTTTAAGACTTCATTTACAATATCATCAGTTAAAAGTTCACCACTTCTAATTGCTTTAATGTCTTCGCTAGTTAAAAATTCGTTTTTTCTTAAAAGCTCACCTGTAGATATCGTTGGTATTCCGGTTTTTTCTGAAATAGCTCTTGCTATAGTGCCTTTACCTGAGCCTGGTGCTCCAATTAAAATAATTCTCATATATTTTGCCTCCCTATTATTTATTAAAATAATATCTATAAATATTTGTCTAAAATATTATATCATAGTTATGTAAAGTTGTAAAGTATTTTTTAAAGATATATGTACAAAGTATCCGGGTTATTGAATAAAAAAAATAGCACTATCTAAGATAGCACCATTTCTTTTACATAATTTAGTCTATAAATCCTTTATAGTGTCTGCTCACCATTTGTGATTCTAATTGTTTTAATATTTCAAGTGCAACACCTACTACGATAAGTATTGATGTTCCTCCAAAAGAAACTTTTAAAGCTGGCATTAATCCTTGTACTAATATTGGTAGTACAGCAACTAATGCTAGGAAAAATCCTCCTGCCCATGTAATATTGTTTAATACATTAGATATATAATCACTAGTTGGTTTACCAGCTCTTATACCAGGAATAAATCCTCCATTTTTCTTTAGGCCATTAGCCATTTCTATTGGGTTAACTATTATTGTAGTATAGAAGAATGTAAATACTAGGATAAGTATCATATATATTAATGCATATGCTACAAGTCCCCATACATTACCTGTATTCATTGAAAACATATCGTATACACCTTTCCAGAACCCTGTTGGGGCACCTTTAGATACGATTTGTATAATTGTTGCTGGAAACATCATGAATGACATTGCGAATATAACAGGAATTACACCAGCCATAGCCACTTTAAGTGGTATATGAGTGTTTTGTCCTCCCATCATTCTTCTTCCGACAACTCTTTTTGCATAGTTTACAGGAATTCTTCTTTCTGCTTGTTGTACAAAAATTACTCCAGCAACTAGTGCTATCATAGCTGCAACAAATGCAACTAATACTAACACATGAGTAAGGCTAGTAGCATAATTAACTAATGCTGATACTGCAGCAGGAGCTCTTGAAACGATACTTACAAATATGATCATTGATACACCATTTCCAAGTCCTGTTTCTGTTATTTTATCTGATAGCCACATTAATAAAGCTGTTCCAGCCATTAATGAAGATACAAATAGTAATAATCCTACTATCATTCCAGCGCCAGATAATAAAGGTCCTACTAAGAACTTTCTATATTGAAGATATAAACCTACACCTTCAACAAGAGCAAAAGCAACAGTTAAATATTTAGTATATTTAGCTAATTTCTTTTTGCCTGTTTCACCTTCTCTAGCTAATTTTTCTAAACTAGGTATTACAATTTGTAATAAATTTAGAATAATTGATGCTGTGATGTATGGTCCAATTGTCATAGCAAATATTGATAGACGACTGAACGCACCACCTGATATAATATTGATAGTTCCTAATATTCCATTACTAGCATTATTAAAGTCTTCCATAAAGGCGATTTTATTAATACCTGGTACTGTTATAAAAGAACCAATTCTATATAATACAATTATAAAGAACACATATAAAATTTTCTTTTTAATATCTTTTACAGAAAATATATCTTTTAAGGTTTGAAGCATATTACTTCACCTCGATCTTTCCACCTGCAGCTTCAATTTTTGATTTTGCAGATTCAGAAAAACACTTAGCTACAACAGTAAGTTTTTTAGTTAAGTTACCATTTCCTAATACTTTAACTCCAGATAATTCTTTTCTAACAATTCCTTCTTTAAGTAATAATGCAGCGTCAACTACTGTACCATCTTCAAATACTTCTAAAGATGAAACATTAACTATTGCATATTCTCTAGCAAAAATGTTGTTGAATCCTCTTTTAGGAATTCTTCTATATATAGGTGTTTGTCCACCTTCGAATCCTCTTCTAACTCCACCGCCACTTCTAGCATTTTGTCCTTTATGACCTTTACCAGCAGTTTTACCTGTGCCTGATCCAATTCCTCTTCCTACTCTTTTAACACCAGAAGTGCTTCCAAAAGCGGGACCTAAATCGTTTATTTTCATTTTTTGCGTCCTCCCTTCAATAGGTATTTAGTACCTATCCATACGGATATTATACTATTTTTTTAATAAATCTTCAACCTTTTTTCCTCTAAGTCTAGCAATTTCTTCGATTGTTCTTGTTTCTTGTAATGCTTTCATTGTTGCATATACAACATTTCTTGCATTTCTAGAACCTAAAGTTTTTACAGTTACATCTCTTATTCCAGCAAGTTCCATTACTGGTCTTACTGCTCCTCCAGCGATAACTCCTGTTCCCTCTGGAGCTGGTTTTATTATAACATTTGTTGATCCAAATGATGTAGTTGATCCGTATGGTAGTGTTCCATTAACTAATGGTACATTTATAAGGTTTTTTCTAGCTTCTTCTGATGCTTTTCTGATAGCGTCTGGTACTTCAGAAGCTTTTCCGCTTCCAACTCCAACTCTACCGTTTTCATCTCCAACAACTACTAAAACGCTAAATCTAAATGTTCTACCACCTTTAACAACTTTAGCTACTCTACTTACGTGAACAACTTTTTCTTTTAATTCTGTTTTAGTTTCTTGCACTGTAATTTCCTCCTTTTTTTAGAATTCAAGTCCTGCTTCTCTAGCTGCTTCAGCTAAAGCTTTAACTTTTCCGTGATATAAGTATCCATTTCTATCAAATACAACTTTAGTTAATTTTAGTTCTAAAGCTTTTTTTGCTATTAAAGTTCCTACTTCAGTTGCAGCTTCTATGTTTGAAGCTTTTACTTTTACTTCTTTATTAAGAGTAGAAGCACTACAAAGAGTAACTCCAGTTTCATCATTAATTATTTGAGCATAAATATTATTTAAGCTTCTAAATACTGATAATCTTGGTCTAGCAGATGTACCTTTAACTCTATTTCTAACTCTATATTGTCTAGAAATTCTACCTTCATTTTTGCTTATTTTGTTTATCATTATAAGTTCCCTCCTTTACCTAGGATTTATTTTTTACCGCCTGCTTTACCTTCTTTTCTCTTTATAACTTCATCAGTATATTTGATACCTTTACCTTTATAAGGTTCTGGTGGTCTCTTACTTCTGATGTCAGCTGCTAATTGTCCTACAACTTGTTTGTTGATTCCTTTAACAACTATTGAGTTTTGAGAAGGTACATCGATTGAAATTCCTTCGAATTCTTCTATTTCAACTGGATGAGAATACCCAAGAGTTAATACTAATTTAGTACCTTGCTTTTGTGCTTTATATCCTATTCCATTGATTTCTAAAACTTTTTGGAAACCTTCAGTTACACCAGTTATCATATTGTTAACCAATGTTCTTGTTAGTCCATGAACAGCTTTAAACTTATCTGATGCTCTTTCAACTTTTACTACAGCACCATCAACTGTTACTGTTAAATTTTTATCAAAATCTTGAGTTAAAGTTCCCTTAGGTCCTTTTACAGTTACAAGATTTCCTTCAACCTTAACTTCTACTCCAGCTGGAACTGTAATAGCTTTGTTACCTATTCTTGACATTTTGTTTACCTCCTTTGCTTTGTACTACCAAATATATGCTAATACTTCTCCACCTACGTTTTGTCTTCTTGCTTCTTTATCAGTTATAATACCTTTAGATGTTGAAACTATAGCTATACCTAAACCGTTTAATACTCTTGGAAGATCTTCCACTTCTGCATAGATTCTTAAACCAGGTTTACTAATTCTTTTTAATCCTTGAATTACTTTAGTTCTATTTTCGTATTTTAATGTTATTCTTATTAATCCTTGAGCGCCTGCTTCTACTACTTCAAATGAAGTTATAAAACCTTCATTTAATAGTATATCAGCAATTGCTTTTTTAACTTTTGAATACGGAACGTCAACTGTAGCGTGTCTTTGGCTATTAGCGTTTCTTATTCTTGTTAACATATCAGCTATTGGATCTGTTATATTCATAGCTTAATACCTCCTTTTTCTATATTTTCTTACCAGCTTGCTTTTTTGATTCCTGGTATATCACCTTGGTATGCCAATTTTCTAAAGCATAGACGGCATACTCCAAATTTTCTCATGTATGAGTGTGGTCTACCACATATTTGACATCTATTATAATATCTTGTGCTAAACTTTGGTGTTCTTTGTTGTTTAGCGATCATTGATTTTTTTGCCATATCTTTGCTCTCCTTATTTATTTTCGAATGGAAGACCTAGCATTTCTAAAAGTGCTTTAGCTTCTTCATCAGATTTTGCAGTTGTTACGAAAACAACATCCATTCCTCTAATTTTATCGATTTTATCATATTCAATTTCTGGGAATATTATTTGTTCTTTAACTCCCATATTAAAGTTTCCTCTTCCATCGAAAGATTTTGCAGATACACCTTTAAAATCTCTTACTCTAGGAAGTGCTACATTAAAGAATCTAGTCATAAAGTCATACATTTTTTCTGATCTTAATGTTACTTTACATCCTATGTTCATTCCTTCTCTAAGTTTGAATGCAGCTACTGATTTTTTTGCTTTTGTTATTATTGGTTTTTGTCCAGCAATTGTTGTTAACTCATTAACAGCAACATCTAGTGCTTTTGAGCTTTCTTTTACTTCTGAAACTCCCATGTTAATAACTACTTTTTCAACTTTTGGTACTTGCATTACTGATGTATAATTAAATTTTTTCATTAAAGCAGGTACTACTTCGCTTTTATACTTTTCTTTTAAATTCATTTTAAAAATCCTCCTTTCAGGCTATTTTATTTCTTCTCCGCATTTTTTACATACTCTAACTTTTTCACCGTTTTCTAAAACTTTCATTCCTAATCTAACAGCTTTATTGCATTTAGAACAGAAAACATTTACGTTTGATGCACTTATTGGAGCTTCTCTTTTTATTATTCCTGATTCTTGTCCTTGTTTTTTTGCTTTTGCATGTATTGTTCTTATGTTTGCACCTTCAACAAGTACTTTATTATCTTTTACTAATACAGCTGTTACTTTACCTTTAAGACCTTTGTCTTTACCAGCATTAACTACTACTGTATCTCCTTTTTTTATTCTTACTTTAGCTATCACTTAAATTCACCTCCACAAATTATAGCACTTCTGGAGCTAGAGATATTATTTTCATATAATCTCTGTCTCTAAGTTCTCTTGCAACAGGTCCAAAGATACGAGTACCTTTTGGTGTTTTGTCATCTTTTAAGATAACTGCTGCGTTTTCATCAAATCTTATGTATGATCCGTCTTGTCTTTTAAGACCTCTTTTAGTTCTTACTAGAACTGCTTTTACAACGTCACCTTTTTTAACTGTTCCGCCAGGAGCTGCACTTTTTACACATGCAACGATTGTATCCCCAACGTTTCCAAATTTTCTATGGTGTCCACCCATTACTCTAATACACATTAGCTCTTTTGCTCCTGTATTATCTGCAACTTTAACTCTTGATTGTTGTTGTATCATGGTCTGTTTCCTCCCTTCGACTTTTAATCATTATTACTTAGCTTTTTCAATTATAGAAACTAATCTATATCTTTTGTCTTTACTAAGCGGTCTTGTTTCCATTACTTCAACTATGTCACCTATGTTACATTCATTATTTTCATCGTGAGCTTTTAATTTTAAAGTTCTGGTAACGATTTTACCGTAAAGTGGATGTTTTACACGTGAGTCTATAGCGACTACAACTGTTTTGTCCATCTTGTTACTTACAACTTTACCTGTTCTTGTTTTACGAGAATTTCTTTCCATTTTTATCGCTCCTTCCTAATTATTTTCATTCATGTTTTTTTCAGATATTATAGTGTTAATTCTAGAAATATTTCTTTTAACATCTTTAATTCTATTAGGATTATCTAATCCATTCATTGCATGTTGAAATCTCAATTTGAATAATTCTTTTTTAAGTTCTCTTAATTCAACATTTAAGTTTTCAACAGTCATTTCTTTATATTCTGTTAATTTATTGTTCTTCATTTGAGTTACCTCCTACGATTTCGTCGCTTTTAGCAATTACTTTACATTTTATAGGTAGTTTATGTATTGCTTTTCTTAATGCTTCTCTTGCTTGATCTTCTGGTATTCCACCAATTTCAAATAAAACTCTACCTGGTTTTACTACTGCAACGAAATATTCTGGATTTCCTTTTCCGCTACCCATACGAGTTTCGGCAGGTTTTTTAGTTATAGGTTTATCTGGGAATATTTTTATCCACATGTTACCTACTTTTTTTGTATATCTAGATAATACAATTCTGGCAGCTTCAATTTGGTTAGCTGTAATCCATGCTGGTTCACTAGCTTGTATTCCAAATTCACCGTATGCTAAAAAGTTTCCTCTTGTTGCCTTACCTTTGTTTCTTCCTTTTTGCATTTTTCTAAATTTAGTTCTTTTTGGTGATAACATAATTATTTCCCTCCTTTAACTTGTTTTTTTGCAGGAAGTACTTCTCCTTTATATATCCATACTTTTACTCCGATTATACCGTAAGTTGTTGCAGCTTCGGCAAATCCGTAATCAATATCTGCTCTTAAAGTTTGTAGAGGAATAGTTCCTTCATTATAACTTTCAGATCTTGCAATTTCTGCTCCGCCTAAACGTCCAGAAACAGTTACTTTAATACCTTTAGCTCCTGCTTTCATTGTTTTTTGTATAGCTTGTTTCATTGCTCTTCTAAAAGAAATTCTTTTTTCTAATTGCATTGCAATGCTTTCTGCTACTAATTGTGATGACATATCAATGTTCTTAATTTCTATTATATTTATAGATACATTTTTACCAGTCATCTTTTGTAATTTTGCTTTTAATTCTTCAATTGCAGCTCCGCCTTTTCCTATTATCATTCCTGGTTTCGCTGTATTTATATGAACTTTTACATCAGCTGCTTTTCTTTCAATATTTATTTGTGAAATTCCAGCAGTTTTTAATGTAGATTTTAAATATGTACGTAGTTTGTTATCTTCAATTAAGTTTGCAGCAAAGTCTTGTTTACTTGCATACCATTTTGAAGACCAATCTTTTATTATTCCCACTCTTAAACCGTGTGGATTAACTTTTTGACCCATTTAAATTACCCTCCTTGCTAAAACTTAAGCCTCTGCTACTACTATTGTAATATGGCTTGTTCTTTTTTGTATTTTGAATGCTCTACCTTGAGCTCTTGGCATTATTCTCTTCATTGTAGGTCCTTGGTTAGCATATGCTTCAGCTACTACTAATTTAGTTGCATCCATTTTGTTGTTGTTAGTTGCATTTGCTGCAGCTGATTTTAATAATTTTTCAACAAGTGGAGCCGCTGCTTTATTAGTATATTTTAATATAGCCATAGCTTCTGTAACTGATTTTCCTCTTATAAGGTCAATAACAATTTTTACTTTTCTAGCTGATATTCTTGCAAATTTTAATTCTGCTCTTGCTTCCATGATAATATCCTCCTTTTTGGCCTATTATATTATTTATTTATATTATTTTTTTGATTTTTTATCTCCAGCGTGTCCTTTATAAAGTCTTGTTGGAGCAAATTCTCCTAGTTTATGTCCTACCATTTCCTCTGATACGAATACTGGCACATGTTTTCTTCCATCATGTACAGCTATTGTATGCCCTATCATTTGAGGGAATATAGTTGATGATCTTGACCATGTTTTTAATGCTACTGTTTCATTATTTTCATTCATTTTTTCAATTCTTGCTAATAATCTTTCATCACAGTAAGGTCCTTTTTTAAGCGATCTTGACATTTTTTATTCCTCCTTTTTGGCTACTATTTTTGATTTCTTCTCTTAACGATGAATTTATCATTTTTATTCTTTTTAGTTCTAGTTTTGTATCCAAGTGCTGGTTTACCCCAAGGAGTAACTGGACCTGGTCTTCCAACTGGTGATTTACCTTCACCACCACCGTGTGGATGGTCGCAAGGATTCATTACAGAACCTCTAACAGTAGGTCTTATTCCTAAATGTCTAGTTTTACCTGCTTTACCTAGGTTAGTATTTTCATGATCTAAGTTACCGATTTGTCCGATAACAGCTCTACAATTTACTAATATAAGTCTCATTTCACCTGAAGGCATTCTTATGTGTGCATACTTGTCTTCTTTTGCCATTAATTGTGCTGACATACCAGCTGCTCTTACAAGTTGTGCTCCTTTTCCAGGGTGTAATTCAATATTATGAATTGTTGTACCTACTGGAATACTAGATATTGGCATACAGTTTCCTGGTTTAATATCTGCTGTTGATGAAGCTATTACTTTTGCTCCATCTGTTAATCCTAATGGAGCGATTATATATGTTCTTTCTCCATCTTCGTATTCGATTAATGCTATATTAGCACTTCTATTTGGATCGTATTCGATTCCTACTACTGTTGCGAAAACATCTGTCTTATTTCTCTTAAAGTCTATTCTTCTATATTTTCTTCTATTTCCGCCTCCATGGTGTCTAACAGTTATCTTACCACTGTTATTTCTACCAGCATTTTTTTTCAAAGGCTCAAGTAAAGATCTTTCAGGAGTAGTTTTTGTTATTTCTGCAAAACTATTTACTGTCATTTCTCTTCTTGATGGAGTTGTAGGTTTAAATGTTTTTACTGCCATTTTTGCTTACCTCCCATATTAACTATTTAAAGCTGAATTAATTTCTTCTATTTCAGTTTTATATTTTTTAGCTACTGTAGATTCTTTTCCACCTTTAACTAAGTATTTTTCTTGACCTGGGTTTGTATCTATCATAACGATAGCTTTCTTCCAAGATTTTCTTCTTCCTTGGTGTGCACCCATTCTTTTCATTTTACCGTCATAGTTCATAGTGTTTACTTTTTTCACTTTAACTCCGAAAAGTTCTTCTACAGCTTTTTTAATTTCGATTTTTGTACTGTCAACTGCTACTTCGAAAGTATATTTACCTTCAGCAATACCACTATAACTTTTTTCAGTTATTATTGGTCTTACGATTATGTCTTGACTCATTCTCATTATGCGTACACCTCCTCTAATTTTTTAACTGCATCTTGTGTTAATACTAATGTTTCACATTTTAATAAATCGTAAACATTGATTGTATTTACAAGAGTTGTTTTTACATTTTCAATATTTCTAGCAGATGCTTGAACATTTAAGTTCTTTTCTGCTAACATAACTAAACCTTTTTTAACATTTAATGCGTTTAAAACGTTTACCATGCTTTTTGTTTTTACTTCGCTTAATTCCATTTTATCTACTATAACAATAGCTTTTTCTTGTAACTTAGAAGTAAGTACTGATCTTATTGCTAATTGTCTTACCTTTTTAGGAATTGAATATCTGTAAGATCTAGGTTTTGGTCCTAATGCTATACCACCTTTTATCCATTGTGGAGCTCTTGTTGAACCTTGTCTAGCTCTACCAGTTCCTTTTTGTTTCCAAGGTTTTCTTCCGCCACCTCTAACTTCAGCTCTAGTTTTTGTAGATTGTGTTCCTTGTCTTTGGTTAGCTAAATAATTAACTAAAGCTTGATGAACTACAACTTCATTAACTTCTACTGCGAATACATTATCGTTTAATTCTATATCTCCAACTTTTTCGCCTTTAATATTTAATAAATCTACTTTTGCCATTCTAAATTACCTCCTTTCTTACTACTTAACGCTTGCTTTGATTTTTACAAAAGATCCTTTAGCTCCTGGCACAGAACCTTTTAATAATATTACGTTTTTATCTGTATCAATTTTAACCACTTCAAGGTTTTGAATAGTCTTTACATCGTTACCCATGTTTCCTGGCATTTTTTTACCTTTGAAAACTCTACCTGGATCAGTTCCAGCTCCTAAAGAACCAGTTCTTCTATGATACATAGAACCATGAGTCATAGGACCTCTATGTCCGTTATATCTCTTAATAGTTCCTGCAAATCCTTTTCCCTTAGACATACCTTGTACATCTACTTTATCTTTTGCTTCAAAGATAGAAAGTGTTATTTCGTTACCTAATTCGTACGCTTCAACATCTTCTAATCTTATTTCTCTCAAGTATTTTTTAACTCCAACACTTGCTTTAGCAAATATACCTTTGTGTGGTTTGTTTGCATTTTTTTCTTTAACGTTTCCGAAAGCTACAACGATTGCGTTATATCCTTCTTTTTCTGCTACTTTCTTTTGAACAACTGTATTTGGTTCAACTTCAATAACAGAAACTGGTACTGCCATTCCATCTTCAGAAAAGATTTGTGTCATACCTAATTTTTTACCGTAAATTTCTTTTACCATGATTAGTTCCTCCCTTTTTATTATTTAAACTTTTAAGTTAATTTCTTTAAGTTTACATTTTTAACTTAGGGTTTGCCATTGCCTTTATATAAAAGGTTAGCAGTTAAAATGTATTAAAGTTTAACTTCTACTTCAACACCAGCTGGCATATCAATTGACATTAATGCGTCAACTGCTGCTTGTGATGGTGCTACAACATCAATAACTCTTTTATGTGTTCTCATTTCGAATTGTTCTCTTGAATCTTTATGTTTATGTGGAGAACGTAAAATAGTTATTACTTCCTTTCTTGTTGGAAGTGGAATAGGACCAGATACCTCAGCTCCTGCATTTCTAGCAACTTCTACTATTTTTTCAGCAGCTTGATCGATTAAAACATGTTCATATGCTTTAAGTCTTATTCTCATTTTTGCAATTTGATTTTTTGACATTCAAAACACTCCTTTTCGTTATATTTTGGCTAACAAGTCTTACACTACCCCGTGTGTTTCGTGTCATTTGTAACTAAAAAGCCAATTCTCACAAATGCAAACGCATTTACTCAAATTAGGCAAAGTACAAACATTTAAATACTTGCCGCCCGATTTAAAATCAGACATGCTCCACGGAAATTCCCTACTTCTAGAGTAGCCACCTCCCGCTTCTACGCAAATCAACAAACTAATTATACAATATATCAATTAAAAAAGCAATAGTTTTATGTAAAAAAACATATCTTTTTTGCTTTTGTTTTAAAGAATATCAAAAATAACTGATATATATGTTTTTTTTATTTCAAAACGCACTTTTTTTTGTAAACCACTTGATTTTACGTTTTAATTATGTTAGAATATGTGCTAGTCGGTATGATTCTGCTATAAGGGAGGTGCAATACTATGCCAAATATTAAATCTGCTAAAAAGAGAGTTTTAATTAATGAAACTAAAACAGCTCAAAATAAAGTAGTTAAAAAAGCTTATAAAGAAGCTGTTAAAGCTTTCGACGAAGCTGTAGTGAACAAAGAAGCAAATGTTGCTGATTTACACAAAGTAGCTGTAAGTGCAGTTGACAAAGCTTGGTCAAAAGGTGTTTTAGCTAAAAACACTGCTGCTAGAAAAGTAGCAAACTTAACTAAAAAATTAGCTAAGTAATTAAAGTTAATACAAATAACGCGTTATTAACAATAGATTAAGAGGTATCCAATACGGATACCTCTTTTTTTGTTTTAAAATGCTGGCAAACCTTCTCTACACTGTCCTTTTGTCTGCATTCCTCCAATTCCCTTAATTCCTTCTCTTGTATTTGCAATTATATTAGCAAGCGATATATAGTTATCTACTGGTGTATAGGCTATTGCTTGAGCTACAATTATTGGATCCATTATGTCTATTAAAACCCTTTTAGGACTGCTTGCAAAATTAGCGCCCGCGGTTATTAAAGCTTCGTAATATGACTGGCAAGCACCTGCATAAATTACGAGGCTATCCATATTATGATCATATCTTCTAGCTTCATTAACACTTTCAACAAAGTATTTAGAGTTTTTGTAACTATTTATATTATATATATCTGAACTTCTTTTAGAAAAGGCATCATGGCCTGTGACAACTAAAATATTAGGCTTTATTTTTTCTAATAAATTATATACATATTTAGACTGCTCAGATTCCGGTATATGATAAACGTAGTTAACAAGTCCCATTCTAGAGTAAAGAATTCTACATTTATCTGTATATTCTTTATCACCATCTAAATGCAAAATAACACCAGGCTTTTTATACTGTTTGCCTATTAATGTAGATGAATTTGTATATTCGTTTAGGTCTTCTCTTATTACTTTATTAATGCTTTTAGGGTTATAATACGAATTATATGAATTGTGTGATTTGCAACAAATTCTACTATATGATCTGTTGATTTTTACTTTTAATAATTCGTCATTCTCGTTTAATATTCTATCTATTTTATTTCTTTCTAATTTAACTAAGTCTCTAATGTTTGCATCCGCTGCTATTCTTACTGTAATTCCCGCTAGGTCCGCTATTTCTCCTTTTATATTTATAATTTTAAATACCAAATCATTATTATATGACTTTCTACTTACTATGTCACCAACATTTAAGATTTCTCGCATAAAATCACCTCATATATTATAATATTAATTTAATATTTTTTTGTGCTAAAAAGAGCAATATTTCTATTGCTCTTTTAATTAATTCATTTTTTCTATTCTTTCTTCGATCTTTTGTATTAGTTGTTTATATTTTTCCACTTTTTCTTTTTCTGAATTTATAAGTTTTTCTGGTGCTTTGCTAACGAATTTTTCGTTACTTAGCATTCCTTCAGCTCTTTTCAATTCTTTTATTGCAGTTTCTTTTTCTTTTGTTAATTTTTCTATTTCCGCTGCTTTATCTATAGCTTCACTAAAGTCTACATACATTTCGAATGTTTGCATATGTATTGCGGTGAAATCTTTGCTTATTTCACTTGAGTTATCCACATAATCCACGTTTTCAATGCCTGTCATTTTTTTAATAAAATGTTCCGCAAGTATTATATTTTTCTGGTTTTTCTCCGAATATACAATGCAGCTTATTTTTTTACTCATAGGAATATTCATTTCTGATCTATGATTTCTAATTTCTTTAATTAAATCTATGCATTCTTCTGTGCAATTTGCTTCTTCTTTATATGTGAACTCTGCTTTAGGCCATTTTGCATTAACTATTGTTTCATCATTATGCAATAGGCTTAAATATATTTCTTCTGTTATAAATGGCATATACGGATGTAATAATTTTAGCGATATGCATAATATCTTGTTTAATGTCCATACAGCTTGCATATATGTTTCTGAGTTTTCATCATATAATCTAGTCTTAATCATTTCTATATATGTGTCACAAATATCATTCCAAACGAAATCATATATTTTTTGTAATGCTATTCCTATTTCAAAAGCATCAATGTTTTCGGTAACTTCATTTATTAATTCGCTTGTTTTGTCTAATATCCATTTATCCTCAATAGCAAATTTAGTTTGATCTACTTTTTCTAAATCTTCATTTGTTTGTTTACCTATATAACTTTGTGCAAATCTTGCGGCATTCCACAGTTTATTTGCAAAATTTCTACTTGATTCAACCTTTTCTGGTATGTATCTAATATCATTTCCTGGTGATATGTTTTGTATTAATGAAAATCTTAAAGCATCTGTTCCATACTTTTCAATAACATCTAGCGGATCTACGCCATTTCCTAAAGATTTAGACATTTTTCTTCCTTCAGAATCTCTAACAAGCCCGTGTACATAAACATATTTAAATGGAACTTTACCTGTAAACTCTAAGGCTGAAAATATCATTTTACTTACCCAAAAAGTTATAATATCATAGCCTGTTACAAGCATAGATGTTGGGTAAAAATAATTATAATCCTCTGTTTTATTTGGCCACCCAAGTGTTGAAAATGGCCAAAGTGCTGAGCTAAACCACGTATCTAGTACATCTGGATCCTGAATCATTTCTTTTCCGCACTTAGTACATTTGTGTTTTTCTCCTTTTGCAACAAGCGTTTCGCCACACTGGCAGTAGAAAGCTGGAATTCTATGACCCCACCAAAGTTGTCTTGAAATACACCAGTCTTTTATGTTTTCCATCCAGTGAAAATATGTCTTGTCAAATCTTTCAGGAATAAATTTAATTTCACCATCTTTTACAGCTTTAATAGCTGGCTTAGCTAGTGTTTCCATTTTTACAAACCACTGCTTTGATGCATATGGTTCTATAGTTGTATGACATCTATAGCATGTTCCTACGTTATGAATATGTTTTTCTATTTTAACTAAACTTTGTTCTTCTTCTAATCTCTTAACTATTTGTTTTCTAGCTTCGTATCTATCTAAATTTGCATACTCTCCTGCAAGTTCGTTCATTGTAGCATTTTCATTCATTACATTTATTATAGGTAGATTATGTCTTTCTCCTACTGCAAAATCGTTAGGATCATGAGCTGGAGTTATTTTAACAACACCAGTTCCAAAGTCTTTTTCTACATATGTATCTGCTATTACAGGTATTTTTTTATTAAGTATTGGCAAAATAACATTTTTGCCTATGTATTTTGTATATCTTTCATCGTCTGGATGAACTGCAACTGCTGTGTCTCCTAGCATTGTTTCAGGTCTTGTTGTTGCAACTGTTAGATATTCATCTTTTGTTCCATCAACTAAATATTTTATATGCCAAAGACTTCCTTGTTCTTCCTTGTATTCTACTTCTGTTTCTGAAATAGAAGTTTTACAATCTGGGCACCAATTTACTATTCTTACACCTCTATATATTAATCCTTTTTCATAAAGAGTAATAAATACGTTTTCTACTGCTTCAGATAATCCTTTATCTAAAGTAAAATGTTCTCTAGACCAATCACAAGATGCTCCAAGTTTTTTTACCTGAGATACAATTTTACCTCCATAAAGTTCTTTCCACTTCCAAGTTTCTTCTAGAAATTTTTCTCTTCCAATTATATCTTTAGATAAACCTTCACTTTCTAGTTTTTTGATTACTTTAACTTCTGTAGCTATACTTGCATGATCTGTTCCAGGTAGCCATAGCGTACATTTGCCATTCATTCTGTTATATCTTGTGAAAATATCTTGTATTGTGTCATCTAATGCATGTCCCATATGTAGCTGCCCTGTTATATTAGGTGGCGGCATCATAATACTAAACGGACTTTTATTTTTATCTATTTGTGTATCAAAATATTTTTTATCGTTCCACTTTTTATATATCCTATCTTCCATTTCTTTAGGACTATATTGTTTAGCCATTTCTTTCATTTTTTAAAAATTCTCCTTATCTATATGCTTAATTTTGTTGCAAAATATATAATAATAAGTCCAAACATAAGAATTATCCAACCTATATTTCTGACTGATTTAACTTTTTTATTCATATTTTTTGCTTTTTTATCTTTTAATATCATTCTCGTACAAAACACACAGACTGCTCCAACTAGCGAAAGTATGAAGGCACAAAGTAAAATTACATATTTCATTTTTTCACCTACTTTTAATTACATAATATAATATCATTTTTTTCATAAAAAATCAATAAGAAAGCGCAAAAAAGCATGTTATACTGATATAACATGCTTCATATTATTTAGTTTCTGGTGTTTTTAATATTTTAAGCTGAGTTTGTAACATAGCTTCAAATTTAATTTTAAACATTTGAACTTCTTTTTTTAAATCGTCAAATTCTTTCTCTTTTTCTTTGATTTGTTGCTCAACTTCTTTTACACTTTCTTTTGAAAGCTCTGTTGCTTTTTTTATTATTTCTTCTGCTTCTATCAAAGCATTGTTTTTTATTGCTTCAATTTCGTCAGCTGGAATAGTTGCTGTTTTCTCAACGCAAACTTCTTCTTTAACTTCTTGTTTAACTTCCGGTACAAAATTTCGGCTTTCTTCCAATTCTTGAGATAATAGATTTGCTTTATCTTTATATTCATCTAATTCTTTATATACAGTTTCGTAATCTTCACTTAATTGTTCCATGAAGTCTTCAACGCTGTCTACATCATATCCACCTAATCTTGTTTTTTTAAATACGTAATTATCTATATCTGCTGGTTTTAACATCTAATTTCTCTCCTTTACTTTTTAAGCCAAGACATATTTATCTTGCTACTATAATTGTATTTTTCTGCTTCATTTTGCACTTCTATGTTTTTAGGCGCAATTAGCAATATAAGTTTTGAAACTTTTTGTATAGTTCCATCTATGGCATGTGCTGTTCCTGATAGAAAATCTATTATTCTTCTTGCATCTTCATGAGATACAGATTCTAAATTTACAATAACCGATTTTTTTGCGATTACATTATCTGCTATTTCTTTAGAGTCATCAAAAGATTGTGGCTGACTAATAACCATTTTTGATGTGGCGCTACTAGACATAGGTAAAACTTTACCTACCGATCTTCTACTAATACTAGGAATATATTCGTCTATTTCTTTAGTTTTCTTTGGTTTATAAAAGCCAAATCCACTTTTTTCTTCTTGCTTATCCGCAACAAAATTTTCTTCTACTTCGTTTATTGTTTCCTCTACCTGTGTTTTTTGATATTCATCATCATAGTCAAATGACTCAGTTTCATCTATGTTAGTGTCCTCGTTAACTTTATCCGCCAGTCCTAAAACTGTAAGAACTTTATTCATAACAGCTGTTCCCATGGTTTACCCCCCCATTATCTATTTCTATATTATTATATACCTATCTATATTTTTTCATATACGAGCACCAAAGTCAATACTTTTTCTTATTTTTTCGAATTTATTATTATTTCATCATATATTTCGAGGAAAAAGTTATTTTTCAGTCCCAATTCTTCTTTTTCATTAACGGTATAGTTGTCTATTATTGAAAACCTACCATTATCTTTTTTTACCTTTATTGGAACTTCTGCGGTGCCGGGATAGTCTACAACATTAGTATATAATATATTATCTCTTTTGTATATAGCTTTATTAGGTAATTTTAGTCCTTCGTATGACCACCATACAATTTCACAGTTTAATTTACGGATATCTAGTAAGTCTTCTATGCAATTATTGATCTCAAATATAATATTATATTTATTTTTATCTATAGATATTTTAACAATTTTTGCATTAACCTCTTTTGAACCTTTTTCAAGTAATCTAATTTTATATAAATTTCCCTCTTTTATTCCTTGTGTAACATCCTTTTTATCTAGAGTTACATATAGATTAGCTGAAAAATTATCTACAATTTTAACTCCAAAACTAGGTTTGTTTATATTTTTTTCTACACTTTCTTTAATATCTTTGTGTACATATGTATTATCTTCTTCGTTATTAAAACTTTTTTCGAGTCCATCTATTTTGTATGATACAATTCCGCTAATTGGTGAATTAATATTTGTATCTGACTTTAGCATTGCTTTATTAAAGTCTTCTCTTTCTTTTAGCAAATTTCTGATGTTTTCACCTTTATCGCTTAGCGCGGCTAATGCTGTTGTTTTTTCTACTAGCATTTTTTTTATTTTAATAGATGTTTCGTGTAACTGCGTATAGGAAGTGTTGCCTTCTGCTTGCTGCAAAACATTTCTAATGCTGTTTTCTATGTTTTTTATATCGCTAGAATATATTGGTTCTAAATCGTTGACTAATGCGAAAATTTTAGCATCTACTTCGTTTAACTTTGCTAATTTTTCATCATAGCTTTCATCTTTATAGAAGGCTACAGATGAGCCTTTGCTGACCTTTTTTCCTTCGTTTATAATCGGTATTAATGTTTTATTTACATCTGTATCTATAACTTTTTCGTTTCTTACTATATATGCATCTGTAATTATTGTTTTTTCTATTCTACCAATGTCTACTAAATATTTAGAACTTTCAGCTACTTTATTGTTTATGCATTCTACTAGAAAAAATAGGGCTCCTATCATTATGATAGTTATACAAATAGTTTTTATTGTATCTTTTTTTCTCTTTTTTTTCTTTTGACTAGGTAAAACATTTTTTACGCTATCTTTTGACTCAATTGTTGCATCATAATCTATTTCGCTTTCATTTATTTTAGAAGGATCCTCTTCTTTTTCTCTTTTATTTTTTTTCATATATACACCTTTAAATATTATTTAAAATATCACTAATTTTTTCTTCTATATTATTTTCTCCGTTAATATATATTGCATTTTCTACTCTTTTAAACCATGTAATTTGTCTTTTCGCATATTTTCTGGTTTCTTGTTTTAATTTTTCTACACACTTTTCTAAGCTTTCTTCTCCTTTTAAATACGGGAAGAACTCTTTATACCCCATAGCTTGCATGGCTGTAGACTTAGGGTCTATATTTTGATTAAGTAACCACTTTGCTTCATCTAATATATTTTGTTTTATCATAGCATCTACTCTTAAATTAATTCTATTATATAGTACATCTCTTGCACAGTCAATTACAAATGTTATATATCGATACTTACCATCGTTTGGTTTAGTCTTTTTTTCTTGCTCAGTTTTAGTTAAACCTGTTGAATAGTACATTGCAAGTGCTCTAACAACTCTTTTAAAATTATTTTTATCTATTTTTTCCGCAGCTTCTTTATCTATACTTAAAAGCTCATCGTATAGGACATCTTTTGCGGTATCCCCTAATTCTTCAATTCTTTTGTTTAAGTTTTCTTTAATTAAATAGTCTTGATCTGTCTGCGGCACAAATTTCATATTTTTCACTAATGAAGATATATACAGACCGGTTCCTCCTACTATTATAGGGACCTTATTTTTTTGTAGTATCTCTTCTATTTTTTGATATGCTAATTTTTGAAAATCTGCAACGCTGAACTCATCTGATACATCACATATATCTATTAAATAGTGTTGTATTCCCTGTTTTTCTTCTTCTGTTATTTTTGCTGTTCCGGAATTTAAATGTCTATAAATTTGCATAGAATCTGCAGATATTATTTCTCCATTTATTTTTTTTGCAAGTTCTACACTAAGCTGTGTTTTACCACTTGCAGTAGGACCTGCAATTATTATAACTTTTGGTTTCATATTCTCAACTACTTTCTTAAAAATCTTCTTTCAATTTCATATTTTGATATTTCATATGCTGTTGGTCTACCATGTGGGCACGTAAATGGTCTATCTAATTTCATCATTTCATCTATTAAATGAACGCACTCTTGATCTGTTAATTTCATGTTTGCTTTAACAGCCGCTTTGCAAGCAACAGTAGCTAAAAATCTATTTTCTTTTTCTATCTTTTCTGTTTTATATGTACCATTTAACTCATCTATTAGATCCATGAACATATTACTAAAATCTATCTCGTAATTTATATTTGGTACTCCTACTATCTTTAGCGCGTTATCTCCAAAATTATCAGTTAGGAATCCAGCGTTTGTAAAAACCTTACTATTTTCATTATATATAGTCATTTCTGAGCCAGTTAATTCTATGATTATTGGAAGCAGTAGCATCTGAGACTGCTTATCTTTAGAATAATATACTTCTTTAACTTGCTCATATAGAAGCCTTTCATGTGCTGCATGCTGATCTATTATATATATTTTTTCGCCAATTTCAACTATAGGGTAAGTATTAAATATAGTTCCTCTGTATTTATATAATATAGCCTTTTTTTCTACAGGGGGTATATATTCTGCTTCTATAGTATTTTCGTACATTTTTTTTAGATTATTTTCGTTAAACGACTCTACATTATCTATTTCTTTTATATCTTTTGTATCTGTAAATATGCAGCTTGACTCATAAATAACAGGCTCATACTCAACTTTTTTAATTTCACTAATTACAGCAGTAACCTTTTTTTCATTTGAAACGATCTCATTTTCAGTTTCTATTTCGTTTTTAGTTAAGGTAAATGGACTATTTTCTGTGTTATGTTTTAATAGCGTACTTTTAACGGCGTTATGTATAGCTCTAAAAATTAACTGTTCATTTTCAAACTTTACTTCTAACTTTGCAGGATGAACATTAATATCTATAGTATCTGTTGGGACTTCTATGTTTAAAATGCAAAATGGGAACTTTCCTATTGCTATGTTTTGCTTAAAGCCTTCATCTATTGCTGATGATAAAGTTTTGTTTTTTACGTATCTAGAATTAACATAGAAATATTCATGGCTTCTATTTGATCTTGATATGTTTTGCGTACCTATAACGCCCGTAACTTTTATGCCATCTGTTTCGTTATCTACAAATAAAATGTTTGATGAAACTTCTTTACCAAATATACTGTATATACAAGTTTTTGCATCTGAATTTCCTGTAGTACTAATGATTGTTTTGTTATTATTTATATATTTAAAACTAATATCTGTGTTTATCAATGCAAGTTTTCTTATACTGTCCTCTATATATCCAGCTTCAGTAAAGTCTTTTTTTAGAAATTTATATCTTGCAGGCACATTGAAAAAAATATTTTTAACTATTATTGTAGTACCTTTTCTAGCTGGGCTTTCAGATGAATCTATTACATTTCCAGCTTCAACAATAGTTCTAGTTCCAATATCTTCATTTTCATTTTTAGTTACTAGTTCAACTTTTGAAATTGCTGCAATTGATGCTAAAGCTTCTCCTCTAAAGCCCATAGATGTTACTTTTAGAATATCTGCTTCACTTCTTATTTTACTAGTAGCATGCCTTTCGAAGGCAAGAAGTACATCATCTGATTTAAAACCTGCGCCATCATCTACAATTTTTATATATGTAATACCACCATTTTTAATCTCAATAGTAATATTCTTTGCTCCTGCATCTATTGAATTTTCAACAAGCTCTTTAACTATTGATGAAGGTCTGTCTACAACTTCACCTGCTGCTATTTTATTTATAGTTAAATCATCTAATAATACTATTTGCCCCATTTTTTCATTTCCTCTCTTCCACGAAAATTGTTACATTTTATCTTTTAATTTATATAATACGTCTAAAGCTTCTTTAGGAGATAATTCTTCTAAATTTACTTTTTCTAAATATTTTATGATTTCTGCAGATTTGAAATTAAACATACTCATTTGCATTTCTTCAAATCCATTGTTGTTTTTATTTTTTGTTGTTTTATCTGTTATTTTTGTTTTTTCTAGTTCTTTTAGTAGTTCTTTTGCTCTTTTTATAACTTGGTTAGGAACTCCAGCGAGTTTAGCAACATATATGCCATAACTTTCATCCGCACTTCCTCTAATTATTCTACGAAGAAATATTACATCATCGCCTTTTTCCCTTACTTCAATTGAATAGTTTTTTACGCCTTTTATTTTATTTTCAAGCTCTGTAAGCTCATGATAATGTGTTGCAAATAAAGTTTTTGCTTTCAATTTATTATCTGCAGCTATATATTCAACAGTAGCCCATGCTATAGCAAGTCCATCATATGTTGAAGTGCCTCTACCAATTTCATCTAGTATTATTAGACTATTATTAGTTGCATTTTCTAAAATGTTAGCGAGTTCTTGCATTTCCACCATAAATGTTGATTGACCCATAGCCAAATCATCTGAAGCGCCTACTCTTGTAAATATTCTGTCTACAACAGTTATTCTAGCGCTACTTGCAGGAACAAAACAGCCTATTTGTGCCATTAGAACTATTAATGCAGTTTGTCTCATATATGTGGATTTTCCGGCCATATTAGGTCCTGTAACTATAGCAAAAAGACTGTCTTCATTGTCTAAAAGCGTATCATTTGGTACAAAATCTGTATCTTTTAATGTTTTTTCTACTACCGGATGTCTACCCATAGATATATCTATTTTTCCAGATGTACAGATTTCAGGTCTAACATAATTGTTTTGCTCAGCTACAAGCGCAAACGAAGTAACAACATCTAAAACAGCTAGTATATTTGCAGTTCTTTGTACTCTAACAACTTGGCTTGCTACTTTTTCTCTTATTTCAGTAAACACATTATATTCTAAAGTTATTAATTTTTCCTGACTTCCTAATATTTTTTCTTCGATATTTTTAAGTTCCTCGGTTATATATCTCTCTGCGCCAGCTAACGTTTGTTTTCTCATGTATCTAGCTTCTGGAACTAAATTTAAATATGATTTTGTTACTTCTAAATAGTATCCAAATATTCTGTTATACCCTACTTTAAGATTTTTAATACCCGTTTTTTCTTTTTCATCATTTTCAAGTTGTAATAGCCAGTTCTTTCCCTCAGTTGCCGCAAATTTATATTCGTCTATTGTTTGGTTATATCCTTGTTTGATTAAATTTCCTTCTTTTATTGTTAGTGGCGGATCCTCTACAATTGTTCTTTCAATTAGATCTGAAATGTCTTCTAAAACGTCAAAATTATTATATAATTCTTCAAGTAAAGCACTTTTAGGAGCAAAAGTAGCTAGCATTTCTTTTACAACCGGTAACTGCTGCAATGAATTTTTTAGCATTATTAAATCTCTTGCATTTATATTTGATGATACGATTTTAGTTATAATTCTTTCTATGTCATAAATTCTAGATAAAATATCTATAATATCATCTCTTACAAAAACATCATTTTTAATACATTCCACAGCTTGATGCCTTTTTTCTATTTCATTTTTATTTATTAGAGGTGTTTCGATCCATTTTCTAATAAGTCGTCCACCCATTGCAGTTACTGTTTTATCTAGCACCCATAGCAAACTACCTTTTTTTGTTTTTTCTCTGTTTCCTTCTAATAATTCTAAATTTTTTCTTGTGCTTGCATCTAATATCATACATTTAGCAAATTCATAAATATTTAATTTATTCATATGTTTCATATCGTTTTTTTGCATTTCGTGTATATAATTAAAGAGCATATTCACTGTTAAACTTAAAGTTGCATCATTTGGTTTTTCTATATTGTATTCAATAACAGGAAATACGTAGTTATCATAAACTGTTATATACATATTAAGTCTTTTTTTAATATCATTCATTATACTTTTCATATTCAAAACTTGCTTTGTTATTATTAATTCATTTGGATTAATTCTAATAAGCTCATCATACATTAAATTGATATTTTGTTTAAAGTCTATTTTAGTAACAAAAGCTTCGCCTGTTGATATATCTGCGTAGCCAATTCCAAAGCTTTTTTCGTCTGCGAATATGCAAGCTATATAGTTATTTTTTTTATCTTCTAATAATTCATTGTCTATTATTGTTCCAGGAGTAAGTATTTTTATAACTTCTCTTCTTACAATTCCTTTTGCTTCTGCAGGATCTTCTACTTGCTCGCATATTGCTACTTTATAATCTTTTTCTATTAATTTAATAAGATAGTTTTTCGCGCTATGGTACGGTATTCCACACATAGGAGCTCGTTGATCCATGCCGCAGTCTTTACCTGTTAAAGTAAGTTCGAGTTCTTTTGAACATATCTTTGCATCATCATAAAACATTTCATAAAAATCTCCCAATCTAAAAAACAAGATACAATCTTGATGTTTATCTTTTATTTCTAAATATTGTTGCATCATTGGTGTAAGCGCCATTATTTTTCCTCTTTTCGTTTTTATTTATGTAGCTTATTATATACAAAAACAACGAAAAATGCAAGGTATTTTTCTATATTACCTTGCATTTAAACGTGTCTTTTTCTAAATCTTTATTTATATTAACATATATATCTATATTGTATTTATTGTTAAAGTATTTTATATTTTCTCTTTTAACACCAACTATATAGTTAATCATAAGCTGCGGTGCTTCTATAATTATTTTTTTACTTTCAGAATTTATATTTTGCTGAATTTCAAAATCTATTTTATTTCTAACAATTCTAGCCTGTATCATTTGCCCAAACGCCGGATGCATAGGCCCTGCTATAAAATTAGATTCTTCCGCTAGTTCCTCTGTTATATGTAGCCCTGTTCTTATTACTTTTATGTTATTTTCTTTATATAGACTATATAACGTAGTAGCGCTATTAATAGCTTCTTCTAATGTTAACGGAGTATATTCATTTCTATTAAACATTTCTTCTAATTCTGTTTTAGCAATAACTAACACCGGATATATTCTTACAATCTCAGGCCTCATTACTATGCTTTTTTCTGCCGTATTTTTTTCTTTTGCAAAATCACTTCCAGGCAGTCCAACCATAATTTGATGTCCTAATACAAAACCATAATCTTTAATTAGTTTTGACGCTACTTCTACGTCTTTTACGGTATGTCCTCTTTTAGCAATTTTCAATATTTCATCATCTAATGATTGAACTCCAAGTTCAATAGTTTTAACCTTGTATTTTTTTAAAAGTTCTAAATTGCTTTTATTTATATAATCTGGTCTTGTAGATATTCTTATTGATTCTATTTTTCCATTATTTATATATGGCTGCACTACTTCTAAATACTCTATTTGTTTTTCTATTTCTATTCCAGTAAAGCTTCCGCCAAAAAACGCAATTTCTATTTGTTTTTCGAATTTGTTGTCGAAATAATCTAAATACTTATCTATTATTTCTTTAACTTGCTGTTTTTCAACTGGTTGCTGTGAACCACTTATTTTTCTTTGATTACAAAATATGCACTCATTATTACATCCTAAATGCGGAATGAATATTGGTATAATATACTGTTTTTTATATTTCATATTCCACCTTTAATGCATTAGATGCTGCTACTTGTTGTGCTTCTTTTTTGTTTTTTCCTTCACCTCTACCATAAAACTTATCATTTATATATACATCTATTTGATATGTTTTCATATGATCTGGACCTTCTTCTTTAACAACTACATATTCGATTTTAACATCTCCATTTACTTGGAATTTTTCTTGTAACATTGTTTTATAGTCTGTAAATGCTCCGATTCCCTTTATTACGTCATTATATGTGTTTTTTAATAAGTATAAGCATACTCTTCTTGCCGTATCGAAATCGCTATCTATATAGACAGCTCCTAATATTGCTTCAAACATGTCTGCGAGTATAGCATCTTTATCTCTACCATTTGTAACTTCTTCGCATTTTCCCATTATCATATATTTTGATGTACCTAGTTTTCTCATTGTGTCACTTAATGCTTTTTCACATACCATACTAGACCTAAATTTAGTCATTTGACCTTCTGTTAAACTTGGTTCAATTCTATATAATTGCTCACTTATAACATGCTCTAATATAGCATCTCCTAAAAATTCTAATCTTTCATTAAAACGATTAACATCTCTAACTTTATGTTCATATTCTGCTGACTTATGTGTAATAGCAGCTTTTAATAATTTAATGTCGTTAAATTTATATGTTAATGTTTTTTCTATTTCCTCATACATAATTAATTTTAATTTATATTTTAAAACTACTTGAGATAAGAAATTTTAAAATATAAACTGTCTCCTTCCTACTTTCTATGTGTGTTTAGTTTACATATATATTATACACGAAAAAATATGAAGTATCAAGCCTTTATTAAAGATTTAATACTTCATTCTCTTTTTTTTCATATATCTTACTTTTATATATCACCTATTTATTGATTTTCTTTAATATATTCCACCACGTCTGATACTGCAACGATTTTTTCTGCTTCAGCCTCTGGTATTTCTAAATCAAATTCTTCTTCAAGAGCCATAATCAACTCAACTATATCTAATGAATCAGCTCCTAAATCATCTATAAATGTTGTATCCATAGCGATTTTGTCTGTTTCCTCTATTCCTAATTGTTCCGAAATAACTTCTTTTACTCTTTCAAAAATCTCCATTACAATTCACCTCCTCAAAGTTATCGTACTCATTGTTATTATCTATTATCAACGTACGTTTGTCAATAGTTTTTGTAAAATTTTAATTATTATTTTTCATTTCTGCTAAATCTGCTTTTATGTGCTCTATAATATCTGCTTTTAATATGTTATCTGCTTGCTTTATGCCTACAAAAAAGCTAAGTTTTTTTGATGAACCGTGTATTTTTACAACTGGCTTTTTAACGCCTAGTAAAACTCCGCCACCTTTTTCTCTATAATCATACCTTAAAAACGCTTCTTTTACAATATCTTTAACAAAAAAAGCTTTAATTTTATTGATTAATGATCTTTTAAAAATACTAACTATTTCATCTTTAATTGTAAGCACAGCGCCTTCTAGAGATTTTATTGCTATATTTCCTTGTAATCCATCACATACAATTACGTCATAGCCAGAATCAACAATATTTCTAGCTTCAACGTTTCCAACAAATTCGGGAACATTAGCTTTTAATAATTTATATGCTTCTTTTAAATCTGGTGTTCCTTTTTCTTCTTCTACTCCTATGTTTAATAAAGCTATTTTTACATTTTCTTTTTTTAACACGTATTTAGAGTATGCCTTACCGATTAATGCATATTGTAAAAGTGATAAGTCTTTAGCATTAGGATTTGCACCCGAATCTAAAAACACAACATCTTTTCCGTTTTTTGTTGGTATTATTGTAGTAAGAGCTGGTCTATGTATGCCTGGAATTCTTCCTAGCTTAAGTAATGCTCCAGCCATAACTGCGCCAGTACATCCAGCTGATAGAAAAGCAGTTTGCTCATGTTCTTTCATATAATTATATGCTACAACTATGCTACTATCTTTTTTCACCTTTATAGCCATTGCAGGTTCTTCATTATTTGAAATAAACGTTTCTGCTTGTAATATGCTTAACTTTGGGCTAATCTCTTGCACATTTTCTTTTTTATAGTTCTCTTTAATGTATTCATTAATAGTGTCTGCATTTCCCACTAATTTTATACTAGATTCAACTTCTTTTGCAGCTTGAATTGCTCCATCTATTGCAACTCCTATTCCTGCATCTGCACCATATATATCTACTAATATTTCCATTTTTTCACCTATAACGCTTTCAATATAAATTTTCCGCTGAAAACTTCAACGTCTTTTTCATTATATATTCTTATCCAAACTATATAATTACTTCCTCTAACTTTTTTTACTTCTGCTTTAGCAACAACCACTTCAGAAGTTTCTACTTTTTCTCTATATTTAATATTAGCTATTCCTACTAAAGCTGCATTAGCTTTGACCACCGCTATAGCTAAGCTTTCAGACAATGCGTAAATATACTGTCCTCTTACAACTTTACTTTTTGCAAAGCCCATGTTTTTAGTTGTTTCCAATCTTGCAACTCCCGAAACACCAGGAACTAATTCTATTAGATCTCCTATGATTTCATCTTTTGAAATAGATGTCAGTAATTTAGAACTTTCTTTAGCTAAATCCTTTACTCGCTCTTTGCATTCTTTTATCTTTAAATGTTGTCTATCTAATCTTATTGTGTTAATACTAACTTGAAATTTTTCAGCAAGTTTTTCATCTGTAATATACGGATTTTTCTTTAAAAATTCTACTATTTCTATTCTTCTCAGATTTCGTTTTTCTGGAGTTTTAGACATTGTATTCACCTCAACAATATATACTACATTATATTACATTAGCTTAGATTTTGCAATGTTTAAAACATATAAAGTGAGTTAATCTAAACTAGTTTGTTCATTTATATAGGTATATACTATATATTTATATAAAAAAGAACTCTTAAACTAAAATTTAAATCAGCTTAAAAGTACTTTTATATGCATAAAATATATTTATATTTTTTTGGTTTCGCTTACTTTTTTATGTTTTTCAAAGTTAGTAATTAATACAAATATAAGCGGTATTTGTGCATAAGCATAAAAAATATTATTTGCTCCTATAAAGAATACAGCAAGTAAAATAAATATAAACATATTAATATTATTTATATTCCTAACTATTGTTTTTTTATAGTTGATGCTTGCAATTAATAAAATGGCAATAGATGTAACAGATATAGCATATTTAAACATTACATTATTTTTTTTGTTTTGATAAAGTTCTTTTATGTTATATTCTTTATTGTTTTCACTACTATTTGAACTATGCTCATTTTTCTTATCTTGCTCTACTATATTTGCAGTTACTTTAGATATTTGATTAAATTCTATAAAATCTACACCCATTGCAAATATTATTAGAACTACTGATAGCATTTGCAAAACTGCTTTTGTTCTATCGCTTATTGTTTTAAAATTACTTTTTCCTTTTGTAAATATTTTTTTTGAACATTTAAGTATAACTAAAAGTCCTATTGTACTTATACAATATAAAATATAGGCATTCATTCTATACATTATGTCTAAAAAATATATAAATATATTTACTATATTAAAAATTAATAATAGATTAATTGCATTTTTCTCGTTTGATTTATTTGCATTTGAAATTTTGTATATAGTTTTTATATTTATATATGAAATAAATATATTTAATAGTATATCTAAAACTCCAAGTATAATTGGTAATGCTTTTAAGTTTGTTTTAAAAATGTTAATTAAATATAAGGTATTGCCTAGTAGCATGTAAAATATAAAAAATTGAAGTATAATTAATACTATTTTTATTATTTTAACACTTTTTTTATCCATATAATTCACCTTCCTAGCTATATTATATATCAAGAAAATAGTATGCACAATAAGCGCATACTATTTTTATTTTTTATATTAAATTATTATTTAATAACTGTAGCTACTGAACCAGCTCCAACAGTTCTTCCACCTTCACGAATAGCGAATTTTAATCCCTTTTCGATTGCGATAGGAGTTATTAGGCTAATAGTCATAGTTACGTTATCTCCTGGCATTACCATTTCTTTATCTTTTGGTAATTCAACTATTCCAGTTACATCTGTAGTTCTGAAATAGAATTGTGGTCTATATCCGTTAAAGAATGGAGTATGTCTACCACCTTCTTCTTTAGTTAATATATACACTTCTGCTTCAAACTCAGTATGAGGATGAATAGAACCTGGTTTAGCAAGTACTTGACCTCTTTCAATGTCTGTTCTTTGAACACCTCTTAAAAGAACTCCAGCATTATCTCCAGCTTCTGCTTGTGATAATTCTTTTCTAAACATTTCTATACCAGTAACAACTGATTTTTTAGTATCGATTAATCCTACAATTTCAACTTCATCAGAAATCTTTAGAACTCCTCTTTCTACTCTACCTGTAGCAACTGTACCTCTACCTGTGATAGTAAATACATCTTCAACTGGCATTAAGAAAGTTTTGTCTACATCTCTTTCAGGATTTGGGATGTAAGAATCAACTGCTTCCATTAATTTGATTATTGGTTGGTATTCAGGGGCACTTAAATCTTTAGAAGTACATTCTAATACTTTTAAAGCAGATCCTTGAATGATTGGAGTATCGTCTCCAGGGAAATCATATTTAGATAATAGTTCTCTGATATCCATTTCTACTAATTCAAGTAATTCTGGATCATCAACCATATCACATTTGTTCATAAATACAACAATGTAAGGAACTCCTACTTGTCTTGCAAGAAGTATATGTTCTCTTGTTTGTGGCATTGGTCCGTCAGATGCAGAAACTACTAATATAGCTCCATCCATTTGTGCAGCACCAGTAATCATATTTTTAACATAATCGGCATGTCCTGGGCAGTCAACGTGAGCGTAATGTCTTGTTGCTGTTTCATATTCAACGTGAGAAGTAGAAATTGTTATTCCTCTTGCTCTTTCTTCAGGAGCACCATCTATTTGATCGTAATCTCTGAATTCAGCTCCACCAGATAAAGCTAATACTTTAGTGATAGCAGCTGTAAGAGTTGTCTTACCATGATCAACGTGTCCAATTGTTCCAATGTTTGCGTGTGGCTTATTTCTTTCGAATTTTGCTTTTGCCATTTTAAATTCCTCCTTAATATTTTTACCTATCAATGTTTTTCACATTGATGGTATTCTACTATATTTTAAAATATATTTCAATAGACTTAACTAATATTTTGCTAAATCTATTGATTTAATTGATTAATCTACAATTAATCTTTTTTTGATCTTGCAGCTACAATAGATTCTAAAACAGACTTTGGAACTGATTCGTAATGACTTGGAGTCATAGAATAAGTACCTCTTCCTTGAGTTTTAGATCTAAGATCTGTTGCGTAACCAAACATGTCTGATAGTGGAACAAAGGCTCTAATGATTTGAACACCATTTCTTCCGTCCATTCCTTCCATCTTTCCACGTCTAGAATTAATATCTCCTATAACATCGCCCATGTACTCTTCTGGAACTGTTACTTCTACCTTCATATAAGGCTCAAGTAACATTGCTCCACCTTTTCTTTGCGCTTCTTTAATTGCCATAGAACCTGCTACTTTGAAGGCCATTTCTGATGAATCGACATCATGATATGAACCATCTACAAGTGCAACTTGAATATCCACTACTGGATATCCAGCTAATATTCCTGTTTGAAGAGCTTCTTTGATACCTTCATCTGTTGGTTTCCAGTATTCTTTTGGAACAACTCCACCAACAATTTTAGATTCAAATTTATACCCTGAACCAGGTTCACCAGGAGTAACTTCTAACCATACGTGACCGTACTGACCTTTACCACCTGATTGTCTTACAAATTTACCTTCTACTCTTACAGCATCTTTTATAGTCTCTTTGTAAGCAACTTGAGGAGCTCCAACATTAGCTTCTACTTTAAATTCTCTTTTCATTCTATCAACGATGATATCTAGATGTAATTCACCCATACCTTCTATGATAGTTTGACCAGTTTCTTGATTTGTGTATGTTCTAAATGAAGGATCTTCTTCTGCTAATTTTACTAAAGCAAATCCCATTTTTTCTTGATCTGCTTTTGATTTAGGTTCAATTGCAATAGAAATAACTGGTTCTGGAAATTCAATTGATTCAAGAACTATTGGATGGTCTTCATCACATAATGAATCACCAGTTACAACGTCTTTTAAACCAACAGCTGCAGCTATATCTCCAGCAAATACTTTTTCAATATCTTTTCTGTCGTTAGCATGCATTTGAAGAATTCTACCAATTCTTTCTTTTTTGCCTTTGTTTGCATTAAGTACATAAGATCCTGCAGCAAGTGATCCAGAGTAAACTCTGAAAAATGTTAACTTACCTACATATGGATCTGTAGCTATTTTAAATGCTAAAGCTGCAAAAGGAGCGTCATCTGTAGAAGGTCTCTCTTCTTCAGTTCCATCTTCTAGTACACCTTTAATAGCTGGTACATCTAATGGTGATGGCATGTAATCAATTACAGCATCTAACATTTTTTGTACACCTTTGTTTTTGTAAGAACTTCCACAGAAAACTGGAATCATTGTATTTGCAATAGTTGCAACTCTAACTCCATTTTTGATTTCTTGCATTGTAAGTTCTTCTCCCTCTAAATATTTAGCCATAGTTTCGTCGTCTTGTTCTGCAACAAATTCAACTAACTCGTCTCTATATTTTTTAGAAATTTCTTTTAAATCTTCAGGTATTTCTTTTACTTCAATGTCTGTTCCTAAGTCATTAGTAAATATATATGCTTTCATATCTACTAAATCTACCATACCTTGAAAATTATCTTCTTTTCCTATTGGAATTTGAAGAGGAATTGCATTTGCACCTAATCTTTCTTTTAACTGTGAAACACAATTAAAGAAATCTGCTCCTGTAATATCCATTTTGTTTACATATACCATTCTTGGTACATTATATTTGTCTGCTTGTCTCCAAACTGTTTCAGATTGTGGTTGTACTCCACCTTTTGCGCATAAAACAGTAACAGATCCATCAAGTACACGAAGTGATCTTTCTACTTCTATAGTGAAATCAACATGTCCTGGAGTATCAATAATATTGATTCTATTTTTATTCCAGAAACAAGTTGTTGCTGCAGAAGTAATTGTTATACCTCTTTCTTGTTCTTGAGCCATCCAGTCCATTTGAGCTCCACCATCATGAGTCTCACCAATTTTATGAGTCTTTCCAGTGTAGAACAATATTCTTTCAGTTGTTGTTGTTTTACCAGCATCAATATGAGCCATTATACCTATATTTCTTGTATTTTCTAAGCTATATTCTCTTTCTGACACAATTTTTCCCCCTTTCGTACTATTTTAATTTTACCATCTGTAATGAGCAAAAGCTTTATTAGCTTCAGCCATTTTATGAGTGTCTTCTTTCTTTTTGAAAGCTCCACCAACTCCGTTGATAGCATCCATCATTTCAGCGGCTAATTTGTTTTCCATTCCGTGTTCATTTCTTTTTCTAGCATATTCTACTAACCATCTTATTGCTAATGCTTGTTTTCTCTCAGCTCTAATTTCTATTGGAACTTGATATGTAGCACCACCAACTCTTCTAGCTTTAACTTCTAGAACTGGCATAACGTTTTCCATAGCTGCTTGGAATATTTCCATTGGTTTTTTTCCAGTTTTTTCGCTTGCTATTGTTAACGCGTCATATACTAATCTTTGAGCAACGGATTTTTTACCATCCCACATTACTTTATTTACGAATTTTGTTAAAACAATTGATCCGTAAACTGGATCTGGCATTATTTCTCTTTTTGCTATATGTCCTTTTCTTGGCACTTTACTTCCCTCCTTCTTTGAATTTATAAAAATTCTAGGTACTCAGATTATTCATCTGCTAGTGCTTTAATAACAAATATATATGTATTATCAAGCACCTACTTTAGAATTATTTTTTAGCTTTCTTAGCTCCGTATTTTGATTTGGCTTGTACTCTACCTGCAACACCTGCAGTATCCAATACACCCCTAACAATGTGGTATCTTACTCCTGGAAGATCTTTAACTCTTCCTCCTCTTATTAGAACAACACTATGTTCTTGTAAGTTGTGACCTATACCTGGAATGTAAGCTGTTACTTCCATTTGGTTTGTAAGTCTAACTCTGGCTACTTTTCTTAAAGCAGAGTTCGGTTTTTTAGGAGTTTGTGTTTTTACTACAGTACAAACACCTCTTTTTTGAGGAGCAGATTTATCTGTAGGTTGTTTTTTCCTAGAGTTATACCCCTTTTGTAAAGCTGGTGATTTAGATTTTGTAGATTTTTCATTTCTTCCTTTTCTAACTAATTGACTAAATGTTGGCACTTGATTCACCTCCTGTTTAATGAAATCAGATTACATAATTCACATAGGTAATCCTTTAATATTATACAACAGAAGTTATGTTGTGTCAAGGCATTTAAGAGAATTTTCCTAAAAATTATATCTGTTATTTAAAACCCTCAACATTTTAAGTAAATACATATTGGCTTTATACAATTCTTACCAATTTTATGGGCAATTATCACACAACGTTCACAGTTATATTTGCTTAATTCTTCTTTTTTTATTTTAAACCATGCGGTATCAGTTAGCATATCTAAATCTTCGTTATATTTACCTTCATGATAAAATATATTGCTTGCTTTTTCTATTTTTTCTTTTACTTTGTTCATTGCTTTATATAAAAATTCATTTCTTTTTATTTGTTTTATATCTTCAATATTAGCATATATCTTTTCCATTCTTCTACCATTACCCCAGCGCTCAGATAGGTGAAAGGATGATTTTATGTTTTTACATTCTGTACATGGATCAACACATATTTTATAATCCGTATCTTCTCTATTTTCAACAGCTATTTCAAAAAACTCGACATTTATTTCGCTCAAACCTAATTGCGCGAGTAACGATAAAACCAATTCTTCATCATAATACAAATAAAAATTTATAATCTTCACCACATCTCTTTATACATTTATATGCACTTTTATTGATATATTTGAATTTTTATGATATATTTATCCGCAAGGAGAATAATATGAATAAAACACATTTTTTAAAGGAATATTTTGAATTACTATTAGCAGCTAATCTTGTGGTAAAATCTAACGTTTCCTGTATACTTAAAGAAGAAATATCAAACATTTCTTATAATTCTAAAGAAGTTAACTATAATACTATATTTATTTGTAAAGGAGATGGCTTTAAAACATCATATTTGGATGAAGCCATTAAAAATAATGCATTGCTTTATATAGCAGATAAAGAATACGAAAACACTAGCAATTCACCATATATTATAGTATCTGATATACGAAAAACTTTAGCGCTAATTTCGCAGTTTTTTTATAATACGTCTTTTTCAGATTTTAAAAAAATTGCTGTTACAGGCACAAAAGGGAAAACTACAACTACTTTTTTGCTTAATTACATTTTTAAAGAAGCTTTAAAAGGTAGCAAATACAATTCTGGAGTAATTTCATCGCTAGTTTTAGATGATGGTAAAAACATCGTAGAATCTAGCTTATCTACTCCAGAATCCCTAGAACTGCAGAAACATCTGCATGCATGCAAAAAAAATAATGTTAAATATTTGCCTATTGAAGTTTCAAGCCAAGCAATAAAAATGTCTAGAATATACGGCATAAACTTTGATTTTGGTGTATTTCTAAACATTTCAGATGACCATTATAGTCCAGCAGAGCACAAGGATTTCAATGATTATTTTAATACAAAATTACAGCTGTTTTCAAATTGCACGCGTGCTCTTATTTGTTTAGATGATGAAAATGCAAGCGAAGTATTTAAAGCATCTAAAAACTGCAAAGAAATTTTTTCTTTTAGTCTTAATGATACGTCTGCAGATTTTTACGCATCTCAGATTTGCAAAGATAAAGGCCTTACTAAATTTAAAGTTAATTATTTGAATAATGTATATGATTTCGAGCTTAATATGATAGGCCTTTTTAACGTTTCTAATGCTCTTGCGGCTATTTCTATAGCTCTACTACTAAACATACCTTATAACGCTATTTTCGACGCTTTACGACATGCTTCTGTTCCAGGCAGAGCTGAAGTGTTTACAAATACCTCAAGAAACATACATGTTATTGTAGATTATGCACATAACAAACTAAGTTTTGAGAAAATGTATGATACTATCCATTCCGAATTTTCTAAATCTAAAATAATAACAGTTTTTGGAGCACCCGGAGGAAAAGCTCTTAATAGGCGTAAAGACTTAGGAATTGTAGCAAGTGCAAATTCTAAAGAAATATATATTACAGAAGATGACTCGAATTTTGAAACCACTGAAAATATATCTAACGAAATCTTAAGTTTTGTAGATAAAAAAGCTTGCAAATCTTTTATTATTAGCAAAAGAGACCTTGCTATAAAATCCGCAATTAACGCAGCTAAAGATAATGATGTAATATTCATTGCTGGTAAAGGTTCAGATAAAACTCAGAAAACAAAAGGTAAACAAGTTTCGTACAAAGGTGATTCATATTTTGCAAAAAAATATTTGAATATACAATAAAAAAGACCTATAGTTACTATTATGTAATCTATAGGTCTCTTTTTTATATTTCAATTATATATGTATCTAATACTTTGTAATAAAAAACTTTTTGTGATTGATTGTTTTTAAAACTTTCATCTTTAGATAAAACTTCTGTTATTTTACGTTCTATATTAGAAATGTTTTTAGGTAAAAATTCAGTTATTGTTCTAGACTTAGCTCTATCTTCTTTTAAAATTCTGCTAAAATCTGCTTCAAAATTTGAATCATTAGAAAGTATTCTATTAGTAACATTATAATAGTTATATTCATCATTAACTGCTTTTGGAATAATACTTTGATTATCTATTATATGAGTTTTTTTAATTTTTTCTTCGCTTATATTTAAATATGAATGTAGTGTTTTTTTATCTGTTCCTCTTAATGATTTATTAGAAGTTATATCCACATGATACCAATTGTTTTTCAAATTAACAAGTAGCCAGGCATGTGGGCCTTCTTTTATAGAACCAACAACAAATATTGACTGTATTCCTATTTTATCTAATAATAATTGTAACCCTTTACTTAATCCATCACAAACAGCAACATCCTCTATTAAAGCGCCATATGCGGTATGCGTCTGTATTTCTAATGATTTGTTATAATCATATTCTACTTTTGAGGAAAATTCATCATGTATTATTATTTCATTTTGTATAAGGTCCTCTGCTGTTGCTTTATCTACAATATCGTTTATTTCTTTTTCCATTTTATTCATCTGAGTATTTAGTTCTTCTCTATTTTTTACTAAATAATCAAACTTAATATAAAATTTTCTTCCTATTAAACCTTTTTGAACTCCAGTTTCATATTTATGTTCTAAATAAAAGACTTCAGGGTGATCCGCAAAAAATGCATCTACAGCTTTTGTTGTTTTTTCTGTAAATTCATTGTTAGTTATCCCCTTTATATCTATTATAGCCTTCGGTTTTAAACCTTTTACACTATATACTATTTGGGCATATATTTTTTTCTCATCTTCAGCTAATTTATCGAAAAAATAATATGAGTGTTTTCTTTGTAATTTGTTTACTTTCAAATCATCATTAATTGTTTGCTTATTAAAAGAAATGAATTGATTAAAATTAAACTCTAAAATATTAGAATTTATGTTTTTCACTGCAAATACACCTATCACAGCAATGATACATATTACGAATACAATAATTATTTTTTTCATATATTTTCCCTCATACTTTAAATAAATTTATTCACCAGCTTGTAGTCTGTCTGCTTTATCTGCAGCTGCTAAAGCATCAAGCATTTCCTCTATACAACCATCCATAAATGTCTCTAATTGATATATACTCATGTTAATTCTATGGTCTGTAACTCTTCCTTGTGGATAATTGTAAGTTCTAATTTTTTCACTTCTATCTCCGCTTCCAACTTGAAGTCGTCTCTCAGTTGCTAGTTTTTTATTTTGTTCTTCTTGCATAAACTCATATAGTTTAGATCTTAGCATTTTCATAGCTGTTTCTTTATTTTGTGTTTGTGATCTTTCGCTTTGACAAGTAACAACAAAACCTGTTGGTAAATGTGTTATTCTAATTGCTGATTCAGTCTTATTTACATGCTGTCCACCAGCTCCAGATGCTCTATATGTATCTATTTTTAAATCTCCTGTGTTTATATCTACATCTACATCTTCTACTTCTGGTAAAACTGCTACTGTTACTGTAGAGGTATGAATTCTTCCGGCAGCTTCAGTTTCTGGCACTCTTTGCACTCTATGTACACCGCTTTCGAATTTTAATTTACTATATACATTTTTTCCTTTTACTAAAAATGAAATTTCTTTTATTCCGCCAATTCCAGTTTCATTAAGGTCTAAAACTTCTACTTTCCATCTTTTTAAATCTGCATACATGCTATACATTCTATATAGATTATGTGCAAATAAAGCTGCTTCTTCTCCACCAGCTCCACCACGGATTTCTATGATAACATTTTTATCATCATTAACATCTTTAGGTATTAAAAGTACTTTTAGTTCTTCTTCAATTATTGGTAGTTTATCTTTATTTTCATAAAACTCGATTTCGGCCATTTCCTTCATTTCAGGATCGTTCATCATTTGTTTAGCTTCTTCCATTTCTTGTTTTACTTTTTTATATTCTCTGTATTTTTCAACGACCTCTTCCATATTGGAATGTTCCTTCATGTATTTTCTCCAGTTTTCTTGGTCTGTAATAACTTCAGGATCACTTATTAATCTAGTAAGTTCGTCGTATTTATTTTCTACTTCTTGTAATTTTTCAAACATTTATATTCTCCTTATATCTATTTTATCTTTTATATTATATCAACAAACCATTAATTTATCAATGTTTTTATGTAAATTTGCGTTAAAAAAAGATAGGTTTTCTTCTTTCCTATCTTTTTTTACTTAATTAGTCTTCGAAATTATCCGATTTTCCAAATAATTCATCAAATTTTTTTTCTAAAGCTGATTGTATATCTAATTCCTCGGGTTCTGGTTTGTTTTGCATTGCATCACTTATTGTATTGTTTTTATTGTTTTCTTGTAATTTATTATCTCTAGCTTGTTCAATTTCTTTTGCAAGTCTCTTATTTGTATTAAAATGTTCTTCTACATTAAAAGTTTTTGGTTCTACATGTTCAAACTTAGGCGCATCTACATAGTCTTTAATTGAATACTTAACTACATTATCTTTTTCAGGATGGTATTTAAACCACCAGTATTTTTGTGCCCTTATTGGTTTAAGACCTCTAACTATTAATATTAAATCTTCCATTGGTAAACGTTTTAATTCATCAACGGTCATTAATTCTCTGCCTTGACGCTGCTCACTAATTGAAACGCCCTTATTGCCATCTCCACCTTTATCTTTTGAGAATGACTTGCTTTCGATTTTTATAGTTTTTTGACCTAAACTTTTAACCATATATTCGCAAGTTTTAATTGACTGACTTCCTAAAAATAGCTGCGTATCGCAGTTTGCAATGATAGTTTCAAATTCTTTATATAAATTTTCTAACTGATCTATACTTTGTACAATTATTGATACGCTTATACCTCTACTTCTAGTTGTACTTAATTTTTGTGTGAAATCTGGTATCTGTCCTATATTTGCAAATTCATCTAATAACAAATAAACTTGTTCTTTTAGCATTCCACCATTTTTATCTGCAGCTGAATATAATTTAGTCATAAGCTGTCCATAAAATATAGTAAGTATATAATTATATGCTGAATGATCATCTGGTGAAACTACGTATATAGCAGTTTTTCTTCTTCCTAAGTCTTCAAAATCTATATTATTTGTTGTTGTTATTTTTTTTATGTTAGGTGAATCAAAATGTGCAAGTTTAGAAACTGTTGAAATTGCTATACTTTGCTTAGTTTTATCTGCAGCAACTTTTAAGCTTTCATATTCTTTTCTTGCAGCATGTTCTGGATCTAGTTCATCGATAAAAAGCTTATCAAATACTGAATCGTCTGCTCCACCTGCTCTTATTATATTAGCGCAACTAGAAAGATTTTTTTCTTCTTCTGGAATAGATGATCCTAAAATATAATATATGCATGATTTAAGCAACATTTTTGCAGTATCTGTCCAAAAAGGATCACCGCTATTTTTGTCATCTCCAGAACCACCAGTTACAATGGTATGAGCTATTACATCTACATCCTTGTAGTCTATAATATGAGCTAATGGGTTGTATCTGTCACTATAATCTTGATTAACTAAATTAAATACTTTTACATCGTAACCAGATGCTCTTAAATATTCTGATGTTTCTCTATATAATTCGCCTTTAGGGTCTGTAATTACGTACGAACCTAGTTTTTGCAAAATATTTGGTTTAACGTAGCAGGCAGATTTACCTGTACCAGAACCACCGAATACTAATATGTTTTTATTAATTGCTACTTTTTTTAAATCTGTACCTAAAAAATGTGTTCTTGTTAATATGAAACCATTTTTTCTATTTAAAATTTCTTTACCATTTAGTTCTTTAAATTCTTCGCCTTTTTTACTCCAGTCACTCGAACCATTTTCTTTACCAGAATAATCTGATTTATTAGCTTCTTCTATACTTAACTTTATTGTTGCAGCTGCAAAAAGTCCAAACGTGATTAAAGATAAAACTCCAACTATATTTAATGTTTCTTTGCTATTAAACATATATTTAATATTATCTATTGGTTTGGTTAAATTTGCTTTAAACGATTCCGTAAATTTAGGCATGCGTTGTATTATATTGCTTGCTTCATTTGATACTTGATTCCATGAAACTGACAGTGGAAGCACTAATACCAGAACAACAACTACATATAAAAGTAGTACTACTATTATCTTTTGTTTAGCGTTTTTCATATTTAATTCCTCTCTCGAAAGTATATATTTATTATACCTTTCTTTATATAAAAACTAATATATTACTATAATATTGGTCCATCTTCTTGGACTTTGACTCTCTTCTCTAATCCTCTAACATTAACGTTTTGAGACTGTGTTTGATATCCTCTGTTTTGAGGTATTGTGCTTCTTGTTTCTTCTTTAAATAATTCCTCAATTTCCTTAGGAACAAGAACGGCTGCATTTATAATAAATTTAAATAATCCCATACAACTCTTCCTTTCTATGCTTTATATACCCGTTATTCTACTCTTAATTCTAAAACTATATACGGTCTATATGGTAATAACTTATATCTTCCTTTTAACACTTTAGTTACTTCTTCTACAAATAAAGTTGGTTTTACTTCTTCTGCTGTTTGTGTGTCTATTATGGAAAAATGTCTTTTTAAACTTGAAGCATATGTATATTCCTTGTATTCAATAGCATCTTGGTTATATACAGTGCCATATGCAAGTGGCAACACTTCATCTGACTTTTCAAAGCCTTTTTCAGATAAAACACCTGTATTTAAATATGCTTTATTATCACATAAAGTTAATAATACTATAAATTGCTCATCTCTATTTGCATTTACAACACTGAAAATTTTCTTATTTTCACCATTTTCAATAGCTGTGCTATTTTCTATTTTTTCTAAACTAAATATTGGTTCTTTTGTGTCTTGACCCATATTGTAGCTTCTATCTGCAACAAATGCAATTGTTTTCATACCAGGTAAGTCTACAACTTCAAATTTATTTACCCCTATATTATTCATGTTTAATCCCCCTTACAAAGATAACATAATATCTTAATCAAATTCATTATACAATATTTCTATTTTTATTTCAACTATATATATACTTTTTCTTTGATTTTATTATATTTACTTTCGCCTATACCTGGAATTTCTAAAAGATCCTCTACTGTATTAAAACCATTCTCATCTCTATACTGTAATATTTTATCTGCGGTAGAATCTCCTATTCCATCTAAAGTTTTAAGTTCTTCTTTGGTAGCCGTCCCTATATTTACTTTATCTGAAGTTTCCTCTTGTACATTGGCATTTTTTATTTTAGGAATAATAATTTTTTCTCCATCAATTATTTTTTTTGCAAAATTTATATTTTGTAAATCCGCATCTTTTGTAAGTCCTCCTGCAGCATTGATTATATCGTCTAACCTTGCTTTATTACTACAGTTATATAATCCTTCCTTGTTTACCGCACCAACTACATAAACAATTATACTATTTTCATTTTCTTTGTTATTGTTTGTTTTTGCTACTACAATTTTATTATTTTTTTGAATTAAAATAGATGTAATTGCCATTAAAATTAGTATTATGAGTATTATTTGCTTTTTATATTTAAGTATTTTCATTGTTTCTCCTTATTGATTTTTAAATTGATTTGCTTTATAATATTAGACATGTGAGGTGATTCATTCATGCGTAAACTTGTTGTTACAACTTTTTTTTTACTATATCTTTTTAGTTTTCAAAATATATTAGGATATAGCGAACTAACGCAACCAGAAATTAATGCTAAAAGTGCTTTCTTATTTGATGTTGAGACTAATACTGTGTTGTATGAGAAAAATATTGATGACAAGATTTATCCAGCAAGTACTACTAAAATTTTAACAGCAATACTTGCTATAGAAAAATTAGACCTAAATGAATCAAGTAAGGTATCTCAAACCGCAATAAATGCATTACCAAAACTAAGTTCTACTGTAAACTTACAAGTAGGAGAAGTTATTAGAAATGAAGATTTACTTTATTGTTTGTTACTCCGTTCTGGTAATGATGCAGCGCTAGTTCTTGCTGAAGCTATTTCAGGTAGCATAGAAAATTTCACAAAAGAAATGAATAAAAAAGCTTTAGAACTTTCTTGCACATCAACAAACTTTACAAATCCGCATGGGTTTCACAATGATAATCACTATAGTACGCCAAGAGATATGATGAAAATTTTAGCATATTGTATGAAATCTCAAAAATTCAGTAGCATTATTTCTACAAAATCATATACAGTACCTACTACAAATAAACATGCCTCTAGAAACTTACTAAATACAAATAAACTGCTTGGGGATTCACATTTTCCTTCATACGTTTTAAATTATCAAAATGGTGGTAAAACAGGCTATACACCCGAGGGCGGGCAGTGCCTTGTATCTTACGCTAACAACAATGGACAATCGCTACTATGCGCAGTGTTTGATGCACCCGTAATCAATAAAGATGAATATAGATTTATATATACAAAAACACTTTTTGAATATGGTTTTAATAACTTTGAAAATGTAGTTATTTTACCTAGAAATTCAGATTTACTTTTGGAAATTAATGAAACAAATTTAATGAATAAAACTTATAGTCTTAAAAATGATATTAAAGTAAGCGTTCCTATTAGAACTAAGTATAATAATTATGAATTAATAAATATCAAATTTTTAGATAATTCTAACACGGAAATTAGTAATATTCAATATGAAATTAAAATAAGTGGTTTATCTACAAATTTAGACGGTATAACTGAAATATACAACTCTAAAAAAACACTAGTTGAACCAAAACAACTAACATTTATAGAAGAGTTATATGAAATAGTAAATGAATTCACCTTTAATATTAAAAATACTGCTGAAAAAGTATTTAAAACTTTTTCAGCAGACTTTTTTATTTTATAAACATATTTATAACATTTAATAATATGTTGTTTTGATAAAGCATTTTAACTAAAGTTGTCTGATTTATAATATTAATTACTGGTGCTATTGCTGCAAGGCCAGATAGCAACGCTAGTACTGCAAGTATTATCTGAACTTTAAGAACAGAAATTATACCATTTGCAAACATACCAGAAAATTTATTAACTGAATCTAGAATTGGTAAAGAGAATAATCCATTTAGCATTAAATTAAGGATTGATACAATTATAATAACTAATATATAAATTATAAAAAATGACACTGTGTTTATAATATACCCTGTTATTTTTTCTGTATATTCCGCTATCTTTTGCGCTTTAAATTCTTCTGCTGTTCCTTGTAATTCTTTTTTCATATCTTCAATAAACATAAAATTTGTTTTAGTGTTTTTTTCTTCACCTTTTTTAATTTCTTCAGCATTTGTATTGTTATTTTGTGTAGTTACTAATTCTTTTAATGTATCTCCAATACTTGTCTTTATTCCATTATAGAAAGGTGTGCTAGTTTTAATGTAATTTGCTAGTGTTCCCGAAAAAGTAAATGCTAATACAATAGCTACAAAAAAACCTATTATTGATGTTAATGTGTTTATTAAACCCTTTTTGTATCCATAAAAAAAACTTCCAGCAATTATTATTGCTATTATTATATCGATTATTATCATAAAAATATCCCCCTTATAAACTTATTATATGTAATTTGTTTGCTATTACTATTGCGGCGCTATTGCCATCATTGAATAATGTAATATCTGAAATCATTGCAGAACTAGTCCATTTTTTTATTTTTTTACCCCAATAATTATAAAAAATTATTTCTTTTTCTGATACTATTGCTACTATTCCTTCATCCATTTTGACTATTTTAGGTGTAATTTCAATATTTGTTGTTGCAGATTTTTTAATCAAACTGCTATATATAGACATCTTGTCTACTTTTCCTTCTGAATTCAACTTATCTTTAAAAACATATGTGAAATATCCAGATTTTGAGTCTACAAAAGTTATTTGTTCTGTAGTTAATTGTTTAAGTTCTACGTTTTTCTTCGTCTTTATATTATATTTATATAAAGAATTTTCACATGTTAATATAATATCATTATTGCTTATATTAATACTATAGATGATTTCATTTTCTCTTGTAAATAAATTTTCTACATTTATTTTGTCTGAATTTAAATTAATATGGTTTAAAGTTGATTTTATATTATTTCCTTCTGTTAATATAGATACAAAAAATAATTTTGAATTATCATTTGAAATTGTAAGATTAGTTATCATATCAGCTGTTAAATAGTAAGTTGCTTCCTTAATACCTTTTTTATTAAATATAGCGATTGCTGTTTTATATCCATTAGTTGAGGACTCTAATGCAAATTTACCTTTATTATTAATAGCAATTTGCTTAACCTCACCATCTATTTTACCTGTTGTTTTAAGCTTTTTGTTTTTATATAAAAAATAGTTTCCAGTGTTTGTATCTGCAAGTAAAAAATAATCACCCTTTGCTTTTATTATTGGCGAATTTAAGTCATTAACTTTTTCTTTCCACGTTACTTCACCTTTTTTATTTACTGTATAAAGTACACCTTTATCATATAAAACGACCTCTTTCTTGTATTTTTCTAACACTGAATATTTAGAAAATGTTACATCTACATATTGATCATATATTATTTTCTGACTATTAATCCATGTTACAAGACCTATCTTTTTGAAATTGTTTATCAATAATCCAAGTAAAAACATCATAAAAACTATAGCTACAACTATTAATATTCTAAGTATATTAACGGTAAATTCATGACATTTAAAATCGCATATTTTACTAAAGATTTTCTTAGTCTTATCGACATTTTTAATATTTTCTTTTATTTTTACACTTCTCATATTATTACTCCCAATCCTTTGGTATATAATATTTTTGATTTTTCATCTCATCTGTCATATATTCTTGTTCAACATACCCATTTTCATAATCGTGAGGATATTTGTATCCGCATCCATATTCGTGATTTTTCATTTCCTCTATTGGTGCATTTCTAAGATGCATAGGAACCTCACCTGTATTTTTTGTTCTAACATCTTCGATTGCTTTATTTATACCGATATATGCGGAGTTAGATTTTCTACTATTAGCTACTACAACTGCAGCATGCGCTAAAATTATTCTAGATTCAGGCATCCCTATTTGATGTACAGCAGTCATTGCAGCACTTGCAACAATTAATGCATTATTATTAGCAAGTCCAACATCTTCACTAGCTGCAACTACAATTCTTCTTGCTATAAACATAGGATCTTCTCCTGCTTCTATCATTCTAGCTAGATATAAAAGTGTTGCATCTGCGTTACTTCCTCTCATAGATTTAATAAATGCACTAATATTATCATAATGAGCATCTGAATTTTTATCATACATTATTTTTTTCTTTTGAATGCAATCATATATTGTATCAATATTTATATTAATATATGCGTTTTCATCTAAATCTGTAGATAATACTGCTAATTCTAATGTGTTAAATGCTGTTCTTAAGTCTCCATTTGCTAGCATAGCAAGTTCTTTTATTACATTTTCATCTATTTTAATATCATAATTTCCAACTCCATTTACTTTGTCTTTTAAACACAGATGAATAGCTTCTTCAATATCTGAAGCTTGCAGTTTTTCGAGTTTAAAAATTGTTGATCTAGATACTAAAGCTTTATTTACTTCAAAATACGGATTTTCAGTAGTTGCACCAATTAATATAATTTTACCACTCTCTACGTGCGGTAACAAAGCATCTTGTTGTAATTTATTAAATCTATGTATTTCATCTATAAACACAACAACTTTTCCACTTGGATTTTCAAAAAAATTATGTGTTTCTTCTACAATTCTTTTAATATCTGCAACTCCAGCGTTAGCTGCATTTAATTTTTCAAATTTAAAATTCGTAGTAGTGGCTATTATCTTAGCAAGTGAGGTTTTTCCACAACCAGGGGGTCCCCAAAATATGATAGATGATAATTTGTCTGATTTTATCATTCTATATAGTAATTTATCTTTACCTATTATGTGTTTTTGTCCAACGAATGATTCTAAGTTTTTAGGTTGCATTCTGTATGCAAGTGGTTCCATTTAATTCTCCTGTTCTATATCATCTTTAATTATTTTTATTATTGCTTCTTTAGTTATTCCGTATTTTTCTAATACGTCTTTTGCTTTACCGGATTTTCCGAATTTATCGTTTACACCGATTTTATAAAGCTTTTTAGGATATTCTCTACAAAGTACATCTGCAACAGCTGATCCTAAGCCCCCAATTACACTATGATCCTCTATAGAAATTAAAATATCTGTTTCTTTCGCACATTTTATTATTTGCGCTTCATCTATAGGTTTTAAAGAATACATATCTATTACTCTTGTTTCTATATTTTCATCAGATAATATCTCTTTTGCATCTAGTGCAATATGTACAGCATAACCGGTTGCAAAAATTGTGGCTTTTTTACCTTTTCCATATGCTTTAGATTTTCCTATTTCGAATTTATCTGTATCTCTATATAAATCTCTAACCTCATTTCTGCCTAATCTTATATACACTGGTCCATCTAAAGTTAAAGAATTTTTTATAATATATTTTGTCTGGTTTTCATCTGACGGTGAAAGTACAATCATGTTTGGAATCACTCGCATTAAAGCTATATCCTCTATACACTGATGTGTTGGCCCATCTTCTCCTACTGTTAAACCGGCATGAGTTGCACATAATTTTACTTTTGCTTTATTATATGCTACTGAATTTCTTATTTGTTCATATGCTCTACCTGCTAAAAACATAGCAAATGATGATGCAAATACATCTTTACCTGCCATTGATAATCCGCAAGCTGTACCTACTAAATCTTGCTCTGATATTCCTATATCTATATGTCTTTGTGGAAATTCTTTTTTAAATAATTCTGTACAAGTTGCTTTTGCTAAATCCGCATCTAGGACAATTATATTATCATTTTCTTTTCCAAGTTCGACTAACGTTTCTCCGTAAGCTTTTCTTGTAGATTTCATTTTAATTCCCCCTTTGCTAGTTTAAATTCTTTTTCATTTGGGGCTTTTCCATGCCATTCCGCTTTATTTTCCATAAAACTTATTCCTTTGCCTTTTGTTGTATAAGCTATTATACAGGTTGGTTTATCACTCAGTTTAGCAGCAGTAAACGCTTGACAAATTGCATCGACATCATGTCCATCTATTTCTATTACGTCCCATTTAAAAGCTATAAATTTATCTTTTATTGGTTCTGGACTTTTAACTTCAGAAAGTTTACCATCTATTTGCAAGCAATTATAATCCACTACAGCTATAACATTATTTAATACATAATGCCCTGCTGTCATAGCTGCTTCCCATACTTGCCCTTCTTCTAATTCCCCATCTCCAAGTAAACAATATACCCAGGAATCCTCAATCTTATCTATTTTATTTGCCATTGCAAAACCATTTGCTATAGACAAACCTTGACCTAATGAGCCAGAGCCTGTATCAACACCTGGTATTTTATTAGTTGGATGTCCTTCTAAAAAGCTATTTATATTTCTAAATGTTTTTAATTCTTCTGGATCTATAAATCCTTTAGAAGAAAGAACAGCATAATATGCAGGTGAAGCATGTCCTTTTGACATTACAAACTTATCTGTTCTTAAACCTGTTTTTTTATTTATTTTAAGATTCATTACATGATGATATAAGACTGTTAATATATCTACACAAGATAGACTTCCTCCTATATGTCCAGACTGTGCAGAATATACCATTTCAAGTATAGCTCTTCTTATGTTTTTACACATTCTCTTTGTTTTTGTTATTTCTTCTTTTGTTAAATATTTAATTTCATTTTCTTTCATATCTATCCCCTATTTATTACTTATATTATATAACATTTTTAAGAAAAATCAATTGAATTGCTAGTATAATTCGTTTATTATGTTTAAAAAAAGAAAAAGGCTAACTGTTATTACTAACATTTAGCCTTTTGTTTTACTCTTCGTAAAATTTATTTATTTCTGGTATTTCTTTATCTTGAATAAGGAATTTTTCTTCCATATTTTCTTCATCTTCATCATCTTCTTCTACAGTTAAATCTGAATCTGATTCTAATTTTATACCTGCATAATCTATAACTCCAGTACCAGCTGGTATTAACTTACCGATTATAACATTTTCTTTTAATCCTACTAAGTTATCTATCTTACCTTTTACAGCAGCATCTGTTAATACTCTAGCTGTTTCTTGGAAAGATGCAGCAGATAAGAATGATTCAGTTAATAATGCAACTTTTGTAATACCTAATAATGTTCTATTTCCTATAGCTAGTGGTAATCCTTTTTCGCTTGCAATTTTATTTTCTCTATTGAATTCATTGATATCTATTAGCATTCCTGCTATAAGTTTAGTTCCACCAACTTCTTCAACTTTTACTTTTCTTAACATTTGCTTAGCAACAATTTCGATATGTTTATCATTAATATTAACACCTTGTGTTCTATATACTTTTTGAACTTCTTCAATTAAGTAGTTTTGAACAGCAACTGGTCCTTTTATTCTAATTATATCATGTGGATTTAATGAACCGTCTGTTAATCTATCTCCAGCTTTTATACTATCTCCAGCTTTAACTCTAATTCTAATACCAAAAGGTATTACATAGCTTTCTGTTCTTAAATCTTTATCTGTAACAACAACAACTTTGTTATTACCTTTTTCTTCTATAGATATTGCTCCATCGATTTCAGCTACAATGGCAACACCCTTAGGTTTTCTAGCTTCGAATAATTCCTCTATTCTAGGTAAACCTTGAGTAATATCGCTTCCAGCAACACCACCTGAATGTATAGTTCTCATTGTAAGCTGAGTTCCTGGCTCACCAATAGATTGAGCGGCTATTATACCAACTGCTTCTCCTGGTGTCATAGGCTCACCTGTAGCAAGATTTTTTCCATAACATTTTGAACAAATTCCATGTTCTAATTCACAAGTAAGAGCTGATCTAATCTTAACAGATTTTCTTATATTAGATATAGCTACTGACATAGGTGGAGTAACGTAATCGTTATGTTTTGCAATTACAGTTCCATCTTCTGCAATAATATCTTCTGCTAAGTATCTACCTTCTATTCTTTCTTGTAATTTTTCTATAGGTTCTCCACTTTCAAGTATTGCTTCAACATCTATTCCGTTAGTTGTTCCACAATCATCAAATTTAACTATTAAATCTTGGTTTACATCTACTAATCTTCTTGTTAAATAACCTGAATCGGCTGTTCTTAAAGCTGTATCTGAAAGTCCTTTTCTAGCACCATGTGATGATATAAAGAATTCTATAACGTCAAGTCCTTCTTTAAAAGATGACTTGATTGGAAGTTCAACTGTTTTACCTGATGTAGAAGCCATAAGTCCTCTAATACCACCAAGTTGTCTTACTTGAGTTGGGTTACCCCTTGCACCTGTATGTGCCATCATTTGAATTGGATTTAATTTATCTGGATTAGACATAATTTCTTTTTGTATTTCAGCTGTTGCAATTGTCCAAACATTAATTGTTTCATTGTATCTTTCTTCATCAGAAATTAATCCACGTTTAAAGTTTTTAAGTATTGCTTCTACCTTTGTTTCTGCATTAGCTAATATTTCAGGCTTTCTAGCAGGAATTATTATATCTGATATAGAAACTGTTATTGCACCTTTAGTAGAATATTGGAATCCAAGAGATTTTATATTATCTAGTAAAACTGCTGTTACAGGTATTCCATGTATTGAAATACATTTATCAAGTATTATACCTAATTCTTTTTTTCTTACTGGCATTGATATTTCTAAAGTTAAATCATTTTCTTCTTTAGATCTATCAATAAACCCTAAATCTTGTGGAATAATTTCATTGAATATTAATCTACCAACTGTAGCATCAATAATTCCAGTTTTATTTACTCCGTTAACTTTTTTTGTTACTCTGACTCTTATTGGAGCATGTAACCCAACAATTCCTTCGAAATATGCATGCATAGCTTCATCTGAATTGCTAAATACCATACCTTTACCTTTTTCTGAATCTATATCTACTGTTAAATAGTAACTTCCTAAAATCATATCTTGAGAAGGTACTGCAACTGGTTTACCATCTTGTAATTTTAATAGATTGTTTGATGCAAGCATCAAGAATCTTGTCTCGGCTTGAGCTTCAGGTGAAAGTGGTATATGTACAGCCATCTGATCTCCATCGAAATCTGCGTTAAACGCTGCACAAACTAATGGATGAAGTTTAATTGCTCTTCCTTCAACTAGTACAGGTTCAAATGCTTGTATACTTAGTCTATGTAGAGATGGTGCACGGTTTAGAAGAACTGTACGTCCTTCAATTATTTCCTCAAGAACATCCCATACTTCTGTTTTAACCTTTTCTACCATTCTCTTAGCGTTCTTTATATTAAATGCTAATTCTCTAGCAACAAGCTCTTTCATAACAAAAGGTTTGAATAATTCAAGTGCCATTTCTCTAGGTAATCCACATTGATGTATTTTTAATTCAGGTCCAACAACAATAACTGAACGGCCTGAGTAATCAACCCTCTTACCTAGTAAGTTTTGTCTAAATCTACCTTGCTTACCTTTTAACATATCTGATAATGATTTAAGTGGTCTGTTTCCAGCACCTGTAACAGGTCTTCCTCTTCTACCGTTATCTATTAATGCATCAACTGCTTCTTGTAACATTCTTTTTTCATTTCTTACAATAATATCTGGAGCATCTAATTCAAGTAATCTTTTTAATCTATTATTTCTGTTTATTACTCTTCTATATAAATCATTTAAATCAGAAGTCGCAAATCTACCACCATCAAGTTGAACCATTGGTCTAAGTTCAGGAGGTATTATAGGAAGAACATCAAGTATCATCCATTCAGGTTTATTACCTGAATTATAAAATGCTTCAACAGTTTCTAATCTTTTTATAAGTTTTAATTTTTTCTGTCCTGACGCTGTTTCTAAATCCTTTTTAAGTTCTTTAGTTAATTCTTCAACATTTACTTCTTCAAGTAAAGTTTTAACTGCTTCAGCACCCATTCCAACTTTAAGACTGTTTTCACCATATTCTTCAACTATATCTCTGTATTCTCTTTCGGTAAGAGTTTGTTTTTTTACTGCTCTTGTTTCCCCAGCATCAATTACTACATATGCTGCGAAATAGATGATTTTTTCTAAAGATTTTGGAGAAATATCTAATATTAAACTCATTCTACTTGGAATTCCTTTAAAATACCAGATATGAGACACTGGAGTAGCAAGCTCCACATGTCCTAATCTTTCTCTTCTAACTTTTTTCTTTGTAACTTCTACTCCACATCTATCACAAATAATACCTTTATATCTTACTTTTTTATATTTTCCACAATAACATTCCCAGTCTTTTGTTGGCCCAAATATCTTTTCACAGAATAAGCCATCTCTTTCTGGTTTTAGAGTTCTGTAATTGATTGTTTCTGGTTTTTTAACTTCGCCTTTAGACCATTCTCTTATTTTATCTGGAGAGGCTAAACCGATTTGAATCTTATCAAACACTTCTAAATCTACCATTTAACAAAACCTACCTTCCCTATATTTCTTTTTCGTCATATTCAAAATCTTCATTAAATTCTTCAACAATTTCATGATCAATGATTTCATCTATTTCATCTTCTGTTCCCTCGAATTCTAATACTTCTGTCACTTCTGTAACATCCACAGAACTATCATCTTCTGAAGTTTTTACTTGCATAGAACTTGAATCTATATCTTTTTCAGTAATTAATGTTGTTTCTTCCATAGGTACTACGAATGCATCACTATCATCAATATTTTCTTTTATTGCAATTTCTTCAGTATCATTAAATAATTTCATATCTAGTCCTAAACTTTGCATTTCTTTAATTAATACTCTAAATGATTCTGGTACTCCTGGTTCTGGTATGCTTTCGCCTTTTACGATAGCTTCATATGTTTTAAGTCTTCCAGCAACATCATCTGATTTTACTGTAAGCATTTCTTGTAATGTATACGCTGCTCCATATGCTTCTAAAGCCCAAACTTCCATTTCACCAAATCTTTGTCCACCAAATTGTGCTTTACCACCTAATGGTTGTTGTGTTACTAATGAGTAAGGTCCTATTGAACGAGCATGTATTTTATCATCAACTAGATGATATAATTTTAACATGTACATATATCCAACTGTTACTGGACTATCAAACTGTTCACCACTTCTTCCATCATGAACAATAAACTTACCTGTTTCATTTACACCTATTTTATTATATAACTCTGTTATATCTTTTTCTTTTGCTCCGTCAAATACTGGAGTAGATACTTTCCAATCTAGCATTTTTGCAACATATCCTAAGTTTACTTCTAGAATTTGTCCAAGGTTCATACGAGAAGGTATACCTAGTGGATTTAATACTATTTGTAAAGGTGTACCATCTGGTAAATAAGGCATGTCTTCTCTTGGTAATATTCTTGATATTACACCTTTATTACCATGACGTCCTGCGATTTTATCTCCGACAGATATTTTTCTTTTTTGTGCTATATATATTCTAACTGCTTTATGTACTCCTGGAGATAATTCTTCACAATTTTCTCTTGTAAATACTTTTACATCAACGATTACTCCTGATGCTCCGTGAGGTACTTTAAGAGATGTATCTCTTACTTCTCTTGCTTTCTCTCCAAATATAGCTCTTAAAAGTTTTTCTTCAGCAGTAAGTTCTGTTTCTCCTTTTGGTGTTACTTTACCAACAAGTATATCTCCAGGTCTTACTTCCGCTCCAATTCTTATTATTCCATTTTCATCAAGATCTTTTAAAGCATCATCACCAACATTAGGTATTTCTCTTGTTATTTCTTCAGGTCCAAGTTTTGTGTCTCTTGCTTCACTTTCATAATCTTCAATATGAATTGATGTTAAAACATCATCTCTTACTAAATCTTCTGAAATTAGGATGGCATCTTCATAGTTATACCCTTCCCAGTTCATGAATCCAACTAGAATATTTTTTCCTAATGCTAATTCACCATTTTGTACTGATGGTCCATCTGCTAAAATATCGCCTACTTCAACAATCTGTCCTTTTAAAACAATTGGTTTTTGATTTAAACAAGATCCTTGATTTGAACGTTTATATTTTTTTAATGTAAATTCATCTTTACCAGCTTTATGTGTTACTACTATTTTATCTGCACTTACAAAAGTTACTGTACCAGCATGTTTAGCTAGTATATTTACTCCTGAATCTATTGAAGATTTATATTCTATTCCTGTTCCTACTATAGGAGATTCTGATCTTATTAATGGAACGGCTTGACGCTGCATGTTTGCACCCATAAGAGCACGTTTTCCATCATCATTTTCAAGGAATGGTATCATTGCTGTAGCAACAGATACAAGCATTTTAGGTGAAACATCCATTAAGTTTACTTTTTCTTTTTCTATTTCGAATATTTCATTTTTAAATCTTGCTTTTACTTTTTTGTTTGTAAACTCATGATTTTCATTTAATGATTCATTTGCTTGTGCAACTATATATTTATCTTCTTCATCAGCAGTAATATATATAATCTCATCTGTTACTACTCCTGTTTCTTTGTCTACAATTCTATAAGGAGCTTCTATAAATCCATATCTATTTATTTTTGCAAATGTAGATAATGAAGATATTAGTCCTATATTTGGTCCTTCTGGAGATTCAATTGGACATAATCTACCATAATGTGAGTGATGTACGTCACGTACTTCAAAACCTGCTCTATCTCTTGATAAACCACCAGGCCCAAGGGCAGATATTCTCCTTTTATGAGTTAATTCAGATAATGGATTGATTTGATCCATGAACTGAGATAATTGACTACTACCAAAAAACTCTTTTATTGCTCCAACTACAGGTTTGATGTTTATTAGTGTTTGTGGTGTTGCAGAATCTAAATCCTGTGTTGCCATTCTTTCTCTAACAACTCTCTCTAGTCTTGTTAATCCAATTCTAAATTGATTTTGTAAAAGCTCACCTACGCATCTTACTCTTCTATTTCCTAGATGGTCGATATCTTCAACACTACCCATTCCATATTTAAAGTTTAATGTATAGTTAATTGATGCAATTATATCATCAACTGTTACATGTTTTATTACTAGTTTTTCTCTATTTTCTCTTATTAATTCTCTTAGATCATCTTCTTTTAATTCAGAATTATTTTCTAAAAGTTCTTTAAGATTAGGTAAATATACATCTTCTTTTATTATATCTTTATCAATATCCATATTTAGATATTCAGATAAGTTAACAGCATTGTTACCAATAACTTTAACTTTTTTACCATCTCTATTTACATATACAATATTTACTCCACTAGTTCTTATTGCTTTAGCTGTTTCTTCAGAAATTTTTTCGCCTGCAGATACAAATATTTCGCCTGTTTCAGCGTTTACTATATCTTCAGCAGCTATTTCATTAGTTATTCTTGTAGCTAAATTTAGTTTCTTATTGTATTTATATCTACCGACTCTAGATAAATCATATCTTCTTGCGTCAAATAATAAGCCAAATAATAAACTTTTAGCAGCATCTACTAATAAAGGCTCACCTGGTCTTAATTTCTTATAGATTTCTATTAAAGCATCATCTTGAGTTTTTGCTAAATCTTTTTGAAGTGTTCCTGCAATCATATCATCTTCGAACAAATCTAAAATTTCAGTATCAGTTGTTATTCCTAATGCTCTTATTAGAGTTGTTACTGGCACTTTTCTTGTTCTATCTACTCTTGCCCAAAACATATCTTGGATATCTGTTTCATATTCCAACCAAGTTCCCCTGTTTGGCATAACAGAAGCAGTATATAAATACTTACCTGTTTTGTCTATTTGTCTATCGAAATAAACACCTGGAGATCTAACAAGCTGACTTACAACAACCCTTTCAGCACCATTAATAATAAATGTACCGTTTTCAGTCATTAAAGGAAAATCACCCATAAATATCTCTTGTTCTTTAATTTCGCCAGTTTCTCTATTCATCAATCTTACTTTTACTTGTAATTTTGAAGAATATGATGCATTTCTTTCTTTTGCTTCTTCCATTGAATATTTAGTTGTATCCTCTAAATAATAATCAACGAATTCTAAAAGCAAATTACCTGAATAATCCGTTATTGGTGAAATATCAACAAATACATCTTTTAACCCTGATTTTAAAAACCACTCGTATGAATGCTTTTGAACATCAATTAAATCTGGCATCTCCAATACTTCATCAATTTTTGAAAAGCTTTGTCTTACCGCTTTTCCGTTTCTCACTTCGTGAACCAATGCAATCCCCCCATAAACTTAAATTCTATATAAAATGCAACAAAAAGCCAAATTGGTTCACATAATCTTAACCAACTTAACCTCCCTTATGCAATTTTTATCTAATCTAATACTAAATTTTTCAAATATTCTACCATCCTTTATATGAAATAGTTTTACGTCATTTCTTATAGACAATATTTAGGTCATTATAGCATATATATATTTTGGTGTCAATAGTTTTTTTGTTTTTTAGATGTTTTTTTGCTGTACTTTGACAAATATTTTTTTACTGTAACATTTTTTACATTTGTTATGTAAAAAATACGTGTTTTATTCCCTTTAAATAATTTATAGAGCCCTTTAAAATATAATGGCTATAAGTATATTTTTATAAATTGATAACTCTATTTATTTAAATACCGATTTCTTATTAAAATTTGCATAAAAAAAAACACCTTTCGGTGTTCGTTATCTTAACGTCTGTTTTGTTGTTTTCTTGCTTGTCTACATTCTTTGCATCTAACTGGATCATTATCAAACCCTTTTTCTTGGTAGAATTCTTGTTCAGCTACTGTGAATATAAATTCTTTTCCGCAATCTTTGCATGTTATAGTTTTATCTTGCATTTTTAAACCCTCCTATTCTTGAGTATATAAAATTGTTTAATAGTGATTAAGGTTAAAAAGGCAATTTTTCTTACTAGATTAACTTAAATTATAAATATAAACATTTTTATTACCCTTATTATATATCATAACTTCTATTAATACAAGTCTTTTTTCAAATTTTAATGAATATTTGCGTTTTTATTAATATAATCGCCAATGTTATGGCTATAATGTTAACAATTATAGCTACTTTTAAGGTTCCTCTTATGTTTTTCACATTAGTTACACTATAATATACACTAATTGTATAAAACGTTGTTTCCGTTATACTCATAATAATAGAAGCCATTATACCTTCTAAAGAATCTGGGCCTTTGTTTTGGAAAATATCCATAACTATGCTAGTTGAGCCCGATCCTGAAAATGGTTTCATTATTATAAGAGGAATTAAATCAATAGGAATGATATTTTTTACTATTTTAATAACTGGACTGAAAATTATTGCTAATGCACCACTTTGATTAAATAAATTGATCACTATTAATGTAGCCATCATACTCGGTAAAATTTTATATACTGTTTTTAAACCTTCTTTGATTCCGGATGTGAATAGTTCAAACGTATTTTTTTTTTCTTTTTCTGAATAAATAATAATATAAAGAACAAAAAGCGGAATAATTAAATTTAAAATATAATTCATTTTAATTTACCTTCCTGTTAATATAATTAATTATTAGCAAGCCAATTATAAGTGATGTTATACTTATTACGATTATAGGTACTAATACTATGTTTGGATTTTTGCTGTCAAAAAAAGTTCTAAGTGATATTATAGAAACAGGTATTAGTTGTAAGGATATTGTATTTAAAAAAACAAATTTTGTCATTAGATTACTTGCTTTCTCACTTTTATTATTTTTTAAATTAAAATTTTCCATTACATTAAGTCCACTTACTGTTCCTGCATTTCCTATACCTATTACATTAGATAAAATATTTACTGATAAGTTTTCATAGTCTTTTTCTTCTAAGTAATCTTTTTCTTGCTTAAAAATAATTTTTATAATTGGTTTTATTGCATTCTTTAATATATTTATTATTTTTGTTTGTCTTAATATGTTAAATATACCATTCCAAAAGCATATACTTCCTATTAGTATTATTATATTTTTACTTATACCTTCTATTGATGTCATAACTAGTGGCATCATTTTCTGAGGATTTCCTGAATACATTAAATATAAAATACTTATTATGAACATATAGGACCATACTTTTGACATTAGATCACCTATAACAATATATTTGTTTTTACGATATTTATTCATTATATTGAATATTTATATCTTTTTAAAGTATAATAGGTTTAACGGGGGTGAAAACATGAAAGGTTTTAGACTTAATCCAGATAAAGACTATGTAGTAAAAATAGTTGATGGTATATATAGAAAAGATGGACACTGCCCATGTAGGGTAAACGCTGATGATACTACATTATGTCCATGTGATGAATTTGTAGGATCTGGTATATGTAAATGTAATTTATTTATAAAAGAATAATTGCTTTATATAGTTTTTACAAAATAAAAAAGCTTTAAGAGTATTTCTTAAAGCTTTTTTTGGTGCTCCCGAGACGAATCGAACGTCCGACCAATAACTTAGGAGGTTACTGCTCTATCCCCTGAGCTACGGAAGCATAAATTCATTATATCAAAATTACTGTGAAATTTCAATGAAAATATTGATTATTTTATTTTTGTCGTGTATAATGTAGTTATTGCACCTATAGCTCAATTGGATAGAGCATTCGGCTACGAACCGGAAGGTTGGGGGTTCGACCCCCTCTAGGTGCACCAAATACAAACAACTGTAGATAAATAGCTCTACAGTTGTTTTGTTTTTTACTATGCTTAGTTGTCTTTTTCATTTTTTTTCTTTTCCCTTAGTTTCATGAAGAATTCTTTGATTATTCTACTACATATTTCATTTTCTATACCACCTTCATATTCTACCTTGTGGCAAAAATCTAGGTCTTGCACATTCGTAATTGATTCTATTACGCCTGCTTTAGAATCTGTAGCACCATAATAAACTTTTTTTATTCTAGCTTGCATTATTGTTCCTGCACACATTAGGCAAGGTTCTAATGTTACATATAACTCACAACCATCTAGTCTCCATGAATTCATTTTTTTTGAAGCTTTTTGTATTGCTAGCAATTCGGCGTGTGCTGTACATTGCTGATTGTTTTCTCTTTTATTAAATGCTTTTGCTATAATTTCATTGTCTTTTACTATTATAGCACCGACTGGCACTTCATTTATTTCATATGCTTTTTTTGCTTCCTCAAAAGCTTTTTTCATATAATAACTTTTATCTTTATTCATTTGATTCGCTCCTAAAATACTCTTGTATTCCCATAAAAATGCCCCATGCTATTTTATTTTGATATTCATTTTCCTTTAATAATATACTTTCTTCATTATTTGATATAAATCCGCATTCTACCACAACAGATGGTATTTCAGAATTATCTATTAAATATATATCCTTTATAACTCTTGGTATTCTATTATTTTCTTTATTCATATTTTTATTTATATATTCTTGTATGTCTTCTGCAATTTTTTTGCTTTTAATCGACCCTGTCTTATAAAAGGTTTGCCATCCACTATATTTAGGATCCGTAAACTTGTTGAGATGGATAGATACTAGAAGATCCGCGTTGCTGCTATTAGTTATATCTACTCGGTTATATATATCCGAAATTTTTTTTTGCTTTATACTTGCTTTTTCATCATTGTATATTGCTTTTTCGTCTGATCTTGTTATAACTACTATAGATCCATTTTGCTCTAGCAACTTCTGTATTTTTAATACTATCTCCAAATTTATTTTTTGTTCTGTTGTTCCTCTAAAGCCTACCGCACCTTCATCAGGTATACCATGCCCTGCATCTAATACTATGACTTTGCCAGTTGATGGAGTAGATATCACTTCAGTTACATTATTATTTTTTTGACCTAGTAAAATTGTTACTATACACATAAATAATATACATACTATAAATTTACGTTTCATTATATCACCAATAGATTATATGTTACTGAATTACGTTTATTGCTAATATTTCGCTATTTGCTTTTAAAAGTTCAATTGTTTTAGAATACGCTTCATATGCGTTAATATTTTTATCTATTGTTTCGATTACAATACTATTATTATAATCATATTTTTTTAGTAATTTAACAAATTCGACTAGCTCTTCTTTATTATTATCATTAAATCCTAATCCGTGATCTGATAAAATTCCAAATTCTTCACATGTTGCTAAGTGAATATGCTTTAACACACTTTGTTGATTTGCAAAAAAATCTTCTAACTTTTTATATTTACCACTAGATGTTTTTGAATTATATTTAATAGTTGCTAGCGCATGACAAATGTCTAAGGTTGTGCCTATATTGGGTAACTTTAATGTTTTTATAAGATTTACTACATCATCTTCATAACCTATCGCTTGGCAATCTTTTATATTTCCTTTATAATTTATTAATTTCATATGGTTTTCTATGCATACAATTACATCATTGTATTTTTCTGCATATCTTGATAAATGTATAATATCTTCTTTAACAGTTTTAAGTATGTTTTCTTTATTTTTATTTTCTTCTTTTATGTCTGCAATATGCACTACAACTATTTTAGGGTATTGCATAATATACTTTTCTGCAAGTTCAATACTTTGCTCCACTAATTTTAAACCCTGCCTGCAATCCTTATTACCTACACCTACATTTTTATTATCTAATGTAATCATTGGCGAATGTATTGAAACAACATTCATTCTTTTTTCTTCTATATATTTAAAAAAACTATCGTAATTGAAATCACCACTGAAGTATTTTGGTATTGTATGTATCTCAAGATTTCTAGAACCTCTATTATATCTATCGTTTATTTGTTCTATGTTTAGCGCTGCTTTTGCTGCAAAAATTCTATTAAAACTCATTAATTTCTCTTACTCCTTCAGCAAGAATCTTTTGCATATCTGCTAGCATTATATCTATTTTGATTTCAGTATCTAAAAACTCTTTGATTTCTTCGTCTTTAATAATTATATTAAATAATTTTTCCATTTCTTTTTTCTTTGAATCTTCTAATACTCCATTATTTTTTATGTACTCCATTTGAATAGTTTTTTGTTTGTTTTTAAAATCTTCTAATATTTTAGATTTTAGCTTATCTTCCTTTATCTTTAATTTTAAGCTAATATATTTTTTGTATTCTGTAGTTTGATGAAATGCAAAAATCATTTCATGTATTTTGTCATAAAAATTCATATTATCATTCTTCTTTCTCTTATAATAGCTATAGTTTACTACATTAGGCGTACCTTGTCAATAATTTTAACTATAATGACAGCCTTTCTATTATACGATTTTTCAAAGAAATGAATTAAATTTATTTGTTTTTATTTTCACATACTTTTACATATATTAAATTCTGTTTTAGATAAAAATGCTTCTTTTTCGTTGCACAATTTCGTTATGTTTTGTATAATACCATTTTCTATTTTGCAATTACTATCATTTCTTACGTTTCCAATATTTTTATTAAGCTCATCAGATATTTCATTTATTTTTTCCATATCCTTTTCTTTGTATGCATCGTACCATGAATTACATTTTTCAATAAATCTATCTGCTTTATTTTCAAATCTGTCAACTGAATTATCTATTTTCTCCATAAATTTATTACCTAATACATAGTTTTTTAGTCTATCGTAAAAAACATATACATAGTCTCCTACTATTCTATGATCTAGCGTTTCGCTTTGATTGCAATCTATTATTCCTTGTATTGCAAATGGTAATCCACCATCTTTATATATTTGTTTAGCATCTCCTAAGCTCTTAATGTCACTTTCCTTCATACCTAACATTTGTAAACCCTCTTCTATGCTACTGTTTACCGCTACTTTAACTAAGTTTTTAAAACCGTCTTTTAAAAAGCTGCCTTTTATATCTGTTAATATATTTTTAAACTGCTCTGGTATTGGCATAGATTTTATTACGTAATCTGCTCCTCTATCTACAGTTTTTAAAACTATACTTGATAATTCTTTTTTTCCTGAGTCTAAATCGAAATTAGATGGTATTTTACCTGCATCTAATGTGTCGTCAATTAATTTAATCATTTTTATTTTCCTTCTTTCTTTAATGTGTTGATATTTTTAACCATATATATTGAATATATTGATATTAATAAATTGGTTAAAATTATAATCTTTCCTATTGTTGTTGTGAAAAACATTTTTTTATATTCTGCATTATTTAATATAAATGACAATACAACATATATATTTATTATTAGCATTATTATAATAGTTAGTTTATTTTCATTGTTTTTTTCTTTCATTCTTTCTTTTATTTCATTGAATTCAGCTATTTCTTTTTGATAGTTAGATATTATTTTTATAAAATCTCCTCCATATATATAGCACTGCTGAAATATTGTAATTATATTTGAAAATTCAGCTATGTCTATACTTGTTTTTAAAAATTCAAAACACACTGATATGTCTGCGCCTTTTCTTATACTTGAATTAAATTTGGCTATTGATTTGTATGAAATTAAATTTGAATTAACTTTATTAAATGCTTTTAATATATCTTTTTCTGCTTTTAAACTATTTTTTAGCGATATTAAAAGTAATGGTATTTCCTGAATAAATTTTTCTTTATATTCTTTATTTTTGTACTGAATATATTGATATGGTAAGAATAAAATTAAGAGTGAAATAATTACTGCTAAAGATAAAAAATTGATTGTTATTTGTATTGTAGCAAAAACTACACAGGCAAGTATTATAGAAATCACTGACATATATAAAATTATTTTTTTGTTTCCAACATTGTCTATGTAATATGTAACTTGCTTTTTTATTTTTCTTAGTATTTTTCCTTTTTCAAGTTTTTTTATATATATTTTATTTTTATTTATTAAATTTATTATTTTATTTGTAAAAGCATATTTATATAAATAGTACACTAATACAAATACTATAGGTAGTAATATTATTTTAATCATTTATTTTCCTCGTTTAAGTCTAAATATTTATATGTGTCATCTTTATACTGATACTCAATTTTTACAATTTGTTTTATTTTAAAATTATCCAAATGTATAAGTATATCTAAAGATGATGCAAAAATTTGTTTTAAGAATTCTAAAGAATATGCTTGCGCTCTATCACTTCTTTTAGCGAGCATTGAAAGTCTATTTATTGTATTGTAAACATCATTTGAGTGAATTGTTCCGTAACCTACATGTCCTGTTGAAATAGAATCTAGATATACTAAACTTTCAGGTCCGCTTAATTTCTCCTACTACTAAAAAGTCATTGCTCATAACAAGTGATTGTCTAGTCAATAATTCCAAGTCTATATTTTTTTCTTTTTCTCTATCACTAATTATTGTTCTTTGTATTGCATTTTTATTCTCTATATATAATTCTGCGGTTTCCTCATTAGTTGTGATTGCTGAATCTTCATCTATTTCATGAATAATAGCTCTTAATAAAGTTGTTTTTCCACTACCACCTTTTCCTGAAATGATGATGTTAGACTTATTAATTATTGCATTTTTTATTATTTCTAATTGTTTATCCGTTAGCATTTTGTGTTCTTCTGCTAGTTTATCTAGTGTTAATGTTTTTGTATTTCTATGTATTCTAATTACCATACTAGGCCCAATAACGTTAACTGGAGGTATACCAACTTCAATTCTTAGTTTATATTCTTTGTCACTAACTATTACAACTGGTTTTTCATAATTTATTTTTCCACCATTTTTAATTATTGCACATCTTACAAACTGGAAAAATTCATTTTCATTATTAAATTTATCTTCTACTTTTAACCACTTGCCTCTTGATTTTATAAAAATACTGTCATACTTTGTTAACCTTATATCTGTTACATCATCTCTATCTATGTATTTTTGTACTAAGTCATATCCAAACATTTTATTATAAATATAATCTACATAGAATTTATAATATGAAATGTTTTTAACTTCAAAATCATTTATAAGCATATTTTCAATTGTGTTCTTTAATACATCGTATTTTTTTTGTTTTAATACTTCATAATTATTGTTTATCAATTCCTGATATATTTTTTTTGCTATTTCAGTATTGTTTTTTTTATTAACGTATTCTGCATTTTCTTCTTTAAAAATATTATTTAACATTTTTTATTCCTCATATAGAACAGCGGCATTCTATTTTCTTTAACGCAATTAATATTATATTTACTAAATAAATTATTTAAGTCTATATTTTCTTTTTTGCCTATCTTTTCACCTGTATTTATAGTCTTTTCTAGTTCTTCTATATATGGAACTGTTCCTAATATTTCATTTCCTTTTAGGACGTCTTTGATTATAGTTGTATCTAATGAATATTTAGTTATTTTATTTATAACTATTCCAATTTTATCTTTTGGAATTCCCCATAAAATGTTTAAAACGTCCATGTATTTTGTTGCTTGTCTTAAACTGATATAATTAGGATTTATGACGAATATGATTTGATTAGATGCGTTTAAAAAATGTTTTACACTATCTATATATACACAATTAGTTAAGTCTACTATTGTATACTGGAATTTATCGTTTATATAGTCTGATATATCTGAATAGAGGTTTTTATTTATTTTATTTTGCGTTTCGTAAATACTTATATTTGAATTTATATATGTTAGATTGTTTTCTAATTTATTAGCTTCAAAAAATGAATTTACATTTTGCAGATTGTTTTCATCATTTTTAAACGTAGAAAACATCTCTACTGTATTATTTAGTAGTTTATATTTCCTATCTAGTAAATCTATACATGAATTTTGTAAATCTAAATCTAGTAGCAATGTTTCATTTTGTATTGCAAATTGCTTTGCTAAAATGCTTGATATTAATGATTTTCCAGCACCAGATGTTCCAAAAACAGAAATTATTTTATTTTTACTGTTATCTTTATTAACGTAGTTATGGCTTATTGTATTTTCATTTAATAAATTTTCTTGTAAGACTTCTTTTGTAAAACTATTTCCTTCAATTATATTGAACACTTCATTTTCATATAATACAACTTTTTTAGGAGTGGTTAGTTTGTCCAGTATATATATGATTTTTAGGCTTGGATTAGCTCTTTTAATTAAATTTAAAAATTCTTTTGTGCTCATTTCACCATATATTTTATCTCCTGTTATTAGAATATCTAAACTGTTTTTTCTGATATACTCAATTACTTCTTCTTTATATAATATGCTTGTTTCTACAAATTCGTATATTTCTTCTTTCGAATCACAAGCTCCATCTACATACTGATCTATAAATGGTATATCTATTGCAATTAAAACCTTTTTTATTTTAATCTCCTCCTTCTATTATTTCTTTTTCAAATGCCATGCTTTTAACTTCTAGATATATTTCTGTATATTCTATTTTTGCAAGGCATGAACCTTTACTTAATATTTTTAAACTATCTTCTGATTCTAAGGCGTTTTTTATTATTTTACTGATTTTATCATCTAAATAATTAATAGAAAAAATAAATTTAAAATTACTATTATTTAATATACTTTTTCCTATTTCTCCATCGTCTTTGTTAAATAAATCATTTATATCTTGTGTACTAGTTAAAATACTACCGTTTTTCTTTCTTATTGTTTTATATAAATTAATGATTTCATTTTCACAATTGCACCCACCATAACTATTCATAAATCTCCAGACTTCATCTATATATACTCGCTTTAAATTTAACGTATGATTTATAATTTTATCTAACATAAAAAACACAAAATTCATAGCTTTACCTAGTCTATCTAGTTGTATTTTAGATACATCAAAAACTACTAATTCTTTAGATTCATTTATTATATCCAATATTTTTTTACTTGTATTTGCGTTAAAATATACTAATTCGTTTTCAAAAAGCAGCATTAATTTATTTTTTAATTCGATATCTGTTATATATTCTATTACATCATAAATAGTGGGTATTTTATTCCCAGTCTTAATTATCTCTTTAATATACACGACATTATCCAACTCATTAGTATATACACTCTTTTTATCTTCTGTGATGCTAAATTTCAAGTATGCTTTTTTTATACATTCTTTTAACAAGTGTGCTTCGGTTATTGAAAGAGTTGTTTTTGAATTTATAATATTTAATATACTATCTATCTTTACTTCTAAAAAGTTTTCATTTAAATTTTTTTCAAATATAAATTCCATAATGTTATACTTAGTATTTATATCATTTAAATCTATTATAGCGCCATCTAATTTGTTAGCAAGCTCTAAATATTCTCCTTCTGAATCTATTATATATTGATGTATTTTAAATATTTTACTTTTTAAAATCAATGTTTTTATAAAATATGATTTGCCAGAGCCTGAACTTCCCATTATGAAAATGTTTGAATTTTTATATTTCTTATTGAAAAAATCGATAGTAACAATGTTCTGCGTATTTATATCATTTCCTAAATATATACCTGAGCTATCCTGTAGCTTATTTGTTATAGTAGGAAGTAAATATGCAAGTCCTGAAGATAAAATATTATTTTTATTATTTGCCGATGAACTTGTTGGCATATGTGATAAATAGCCATCTAATTGTCTGAAATTCATTCTTTTAAAAACAGCATTGTTTGAATATAAAATTGTCTCTATTTTTAATATACTTTGATTTAGCTTTTCTACATTTGTATCTGCTTTTGTAATTATAATATCTATATTATATAAATCCTCACCATACACTTGTATTTTTTTTCTTATATCTTTAACATCTGCACCATAGTTTTCTAATACATCTATATCTATTTGATTATTTCTGATTGTTTGTATCTCTGATGCGTTATTAGTGATGTTTTGAGATATTATATTTAATACTTCTTTTTTGTTAATTGTGTTTATATAGTATGATATATTAACATTATTTAAGTTGTTAAGTTCTCCAATTAATTTTGCAAAGTAAATATTTTTGGGGAGTTTATAGCATAATATTGAAATAAAAAACTTACCTTCTGTTTCAATATATCTATAATCTGAATTTTCCAAGTATGAATTATGATACATTTTTTCTCCTTTATATTCTTAAAATTTCAAGTAGTAAAGCTTCTATTTTTTCTTTTTCTATTACTCTTTTAACTCTACAATCTACTTTTTCAAATCTTTCTAAAATAATATTTATATTTTCTATGCTTTTAACATCGTTTGTTGTTTTTACGCACAAATAATACATACACATATTTTGACTATTAGAAAGTGAATCTATATTTTTCAAATACTCATTTATATACGTAGTCATTATAGAATTGTCTTTTATTATAAGCTTTTCATCTATATAGTATTTATATTTTCTATTTAATTGTATGTAATGTATATCTTTGTTTAATAGTTTGAGTATTTGTTTATATGTTTTCACAATAAGTTCTATTTTACTTTTCTTTATATCTATAATGTTAATTGGCAAAATATTATAGATAGCAAAACTGCCTTCTGGGCTATTAAGTATACCGTTATCATCAATACTTATATCTAATATTTCTCGTATGTCTCGTTTTTTTTTCATTTTTCTCCTTTTTTAGTCACAGAACTTAAATTCATGCATATACTATCTATGTAAGATAGGAGGTATGTAATGAATAATTTACTAAATTCTAAACTTGTTGATATGTTGTCTGGAATTGATAAAAATAAATTGAATCAATTAAATAGAATATTAACTAATCTATCTAAAGATGATTTAAACAATATTGTCCAATTATTAGAAAAATCATCTTCTAATGATTCTCATCAAGAAGCGACTTCTAATAATTAAACAAATTAAAGATAAAAACTAATGTAAAAAAATAAGATAAATTTTATTTGCTATTAACTAAGAATTAGTTAATATGAACATTTGATATTTTATAATAAAAACTATAGCATTTATTCAAAGGGGTGAGTACAATAAATAACGAAAATCAAGATATTGACAGTGTACTAGATTTAATATCTAATTTAAAAACTAAATTCACTGATTCAACTAATACTGCTGAGCCATTAGATTTATTAAATAAAAATCTAATGCTATCTGATTTTGTACCTAGTACTTCCGCCGATGAAAATAATAAATCTGATTACGAAAAAGTATCAGCTACAGATGATTATGCAATTGACTTACTTAATGCAATTAAACCATTCATTACACCTTCTAAACAAACTAAATTAGATACCTACATAAATATATTGAGTTACAAAAAAATACTTAATATATTTGGAGGTGATTTGTTTGGATGATAAAATGCAAAATGATAATTACTATTTAAAGTATATTAATAAAGATTCTTTTAATCAAACAAATGAACCTAAAGATAAAGATGTTCTTTATTCTTTTGGTCCTATAAGAATTTACAATGATAAAATATCATATAATACATTTACAATTACATATAAAACTCTGCTTGTTATACTTATCATGATGTTTGTAATAATCGATCGGTATTGATGACTACCTTTTGTTACTGATTTTATTACTGTTGTTTATTATTAAATAATTTTTATATCAAATTAACGAGTTCTATTCTAGCACTATGATAAAACAATGTCAATACTTTATATGTAATTTATTAAAAAACTTGTCAACAAATTTCGGCAAAATTCGACATATATAAAATGCGTAGCTATTTAAAGCTACGCATTTATACTATTTACAATTGATATACTAAGGTTTTCTGGATTGAATAATACATTTAACGTTTCTTTGATATACTTGCTATCTATCTCGTTTATAATATCAAAGACTTTAAAAGGTTTAGTTTGCATTATAATGCTTCCAATTATCTCTTCACAATACTCTTCTAAGTCTTCATATGAATAAATTAAACTACCTATATGTTTTCTTTTAAAAACTTCAAAATCACTTTGTATTATTTCTTTTGTTTTTATTTCTTCTATATATTTTAATAATTTTTCTTTTATTTGATTTGGGTTAAAACATGAAATTCCTAATGTTAAAAAAGAATAGGTTGAGCCAAATTCATTTCTTACATCTATTGCCTCATTTATATATCCTTTGTTATAGTTTTCGTTATAAAATTCAGATAATTTGCTAAAATATAAATCTTCTATCAATAAGATAGCTATATTTCTTTTTATGTTTTCATCACCTTGTAATGGGTTTAACTTATAGCCTATATACAATTTAGGAATATATATATCTGCTGTTTCTATTATTTCATTTTTATTTATTTTTAATGGCTCATTTATGTTTTTGATTTTTTTTGCTTGTTTTATAGACTCTTTGTAATTATACTTTCTAACTTCATTATCTACAAGCTTAAAAATATTATCTTTTTCTACATCGCCAACAACTATGAAAAACATATTATTTAGCGAATAATAATTATTGTAAGCAGCATATAAAATCTCTTTGTTTATTTTTTTTATAGAAGCTACTGAGCCTGCAATATCTATATTTATTGGGTGTTTGCTATATAATGCTTTTATAACATTTAAATATACCTGCCAATTAGGATCGTCTTTATACATATTTATTTCTTGAGCTATGATTCCTTTTTCTTTTTCTACATTATCGTCTGTAAAGTAAGGAGTTCTTACCATTTTAATTAACATTTCAATACTTTTATTTACGTCTTCTACTGTTTCAAAACTATATACAGTATGATCATATGAAGTATATGCGTTTGCGTTAACGCCTTCTTTTGCAAATAAATCTAATGCGTTTTCTCCTTCTTGTTCAAATAATTTATGCTCTAAAAAATGGGCTACTCCGTCTGGTAGTTTAATTTCCTCATTATCTTGATTTATTATATAGTTGTCTATAGATCCAAATACTGTGCCAAACATACCAAGGTACTTGTTAAAGTTCTTTTTAGGACAAACATAGACTTTAAGTCCGCATTCTAGCTCTTGCATATATATAGTATCTTCTAACATTTTATTTACATATACTTCATTCTTAAACATCTAATTTCCTCCTTTTAATAGATACATTTGTTGTATTTCTACATTTTTTGCTACATCTATAACCTCTTGCAACGATATGTTTTGTATGTTTTCTATCATATTTTGTATACTTACTGTTTTTCCGTAACAAAGTTTGTTATAAAAATAGTACCTTGCTATACTTTCTGTAGAATTGCAGTAATCGTAAAACTCAGCTATTAAGTATTTTTTAGCAGTAGCAAACTCATTTTCAGTTATATTTCCATTTTTCATTTCATTAATTTGCTTAAATATTATTTTTTTTGCACTTTCATAATTTTCACTATTTATTCCTGTATATATTACAAGTTCTCCTTTGAATCTTCTAAATATTGAATTTATATAGTATGATAAACTTGCTTTTTCTCTAACTTCCTGAAATAATTTAGAACTTGGATTTTGGCCAAGTATGCTATTATATACGAAATATTTATATGAATCTTCTACATTATATTTTTTTATTTTTCCACCTAATACTAGCACTGATTGACTACTATCTGCTTTTTCTATAGTTTCTGATAGTTTTTCTTTTATATTATTTTGCATAACATTATCATATTTATATGAATTTAATTTGACATTATCTTTTATTAAATCAATCATATAATCTTCTACATTGCCTGCAAGTACTACCTCTACATTTGCATCTTTTAAAACTTTTAAATATTGCTTATATGCGCTTTCTGGGGTTACTTTATCTAAGTTTTCTTTGTCTCCATATAAGTAACTACTTGATGGTTCGCCTTGGTCTAAAATCTCTTCTAGTTTGGATACTGCATATACTTTTTTGTTTTCTTTTCTTTCTTTTAGTTTATCTTCTATAAGTGCTTTTTGCCTTGCTACTATTTTAGGATCTAAAGCATTATTTTCTACGTATGGATTATATATTATTTCTAAAAATACTTCTAATGCTTTTTTAAATACATTTTCTTTACTTGGTAAAAACGTAGAATTTAAGCATTCCATTCTAAATTCAATATTATATAGATCCCCAAGTATCTCAACGCGTGCTCCATATGAACTATCGTATAGGTCTGAAAAAATTAGATCAATTTCTCTTTCTGTTATATATTTTGCGCTTTTTTTCGTTATTGTGCTTGCCCATATTACATTATTTGAAATTTCACTTTTTATAATAGGCAATAGAAAATTTATAGATAAATATATGCCTTTAAATTTTTTGTCTTTAATTATTTGTAAGTTATTCATCTTTTCCTCCTAAAAATAGCAAAGAACACTATATTCTTTGCCACATTTTAAACTAATAATTTTTTTACTATGTCACTAACTAATTTACCATCTGCTTTTCCAACAACTAATGGTTTTATTTCTTTCATTACTTTTCCCATTTCTCTAGGTGTTGAAGCACCTGTTGCAGCAATTGCATTTTTAACTAGTTCTGTTATTTCATCTTCTGTAAGCTGAGCTGGTAAATATTTTTCAATATATCCTATTTCCTCTTCTAAACTTTCAACTATATCTTTTCTATCTGTTTTTTCATATTCTTTCTTAGCTTCTTTTCTTTTTTTCATTTCTCTTGCTACAATTTCAATTATTTCATCGTCTGTAAGCACCTTTTGGTCATCTTTTTCTACTTGTAATATTGCAGCTCTTACTAAAGTAACAGTATCTTTTTTTATTTGATTTTTATTTCTCATTGCATCTTTCAAATCTATCATTAATTCTTCTTTTATATTCATTTTATTTCTCCATTTCTAATTTATCTATTCTTTTTTGGTGTCTACCGCCTTCAAAGTCTGTATTTAAATATATATGTATAATTGCTTTAACCTTGTCAAAATCTTTGCCTATACTAGTTCTTGCACCTAGACACAGCATATTTAAATTGTTATGTTTTCTAGCCATTTCAGCTGTAAACTCATCATAACATATTGAAGCTCTTATACCTTTTACTTTATTACTTGCTATACTCATGCCTATTCCAGTGCCACATATTGCTATTCCTCTAGAGTTATTATTAATTACTTTACGGCATAATTCTTTTGCTACATCTGGATAATCTACATTATCTCCTTCTATTTTAGTTATATCTACTTCGTATCCGTTTTCTATTAAATATTTTCTAACATATTCTAATAGCTCTACTCCAGCATGATCTGAGCCTATATAAATTTTATTCATTTTCTTTCTCCTTTAAGTTACTAAAAAAAATATCTATACATCTTATTATTTCTTCTGCAGTTTTTACATATATATCTGAATTATATCCCCATGGATCATCTACATCTATATATTCTAGATTTCCATACGCTAGTTGTTTTAATGTAAATATTTTTTCTTTTAACTTTGGGTATAACTCTTTTAAAAGTTTTTTATGCATAGCTGTCATTACTACAATATAGTCTGCTTGCTCTATTAGGCTATTTTTAAGAGATGTTGCTCTATGAAACTGTAAATTAACATCAAATTTTTTCATAGCGTTAATTGCATTTTCTGTTGCTTTTTCGCCTTCTACAGCATATATGCCGGCAGATTCAATATAGTATTCATTTGGGTTTTTACTATTGTTAGCTAATTTTTGTGTATAATACTGTGCCATTGGACTTCTGCATACATTGCCAGTACATATATAAGTTATTCTAGTCACACATTTTTCCTCCTGATTTTTCTTAGTTTATCACAAATCGAGATAAAAATCAAACAAAAAAATTGTTTCTTTTGTAATGTTACAGTTTGATTACAATTGTTACATTGATGTGTATTTTTCTATATTGTTTTTTCTTTTTATGTTTTATTTTGTATATGCAGATTTATATTCCTTTATAGAAGAGTAGCAATATAAGTTTTATCTCTCTATTTCTTGGCATGACGCTTGCGGTAGCCTATAATATACTCACAAGAAATTATTATACACTATCAATTATAGGTGTTAAAATGACCTATTTATCTTATTTTATATTTCTAAACAAAGATATGCAAGATGCTTATTTATTTTCAGATAATATCAACTTTGCATATTAGATGAGCCAGAAAATAGTAAATAAATAAGCTAAGAGAAGTATTTCTCTTAGCTTGAAAATATAAAAAACCGAACTCTAAGCCGTTTATGACAATAAAGTTCGGTTTGTTTTTGTTTGGCGGAAGGTGAGGGATTCGAACCCTCGCTGCCCTTACGAACACTAACTGTTTAGCAAACAATCCCCTTCAACCACTTGGGTAACCCTCCAAAACAATTTATAACTTTTTTATTTTTTTATATAATAGATTCTTAAAATTAGTATATTGTTTAAGAATCTATTAATATAAAAACGGAAGCATATGCCACCGTTATATTTGATTGGCGGAGGAGGTAGGATTCGAACCAACGGTGCCTTTCGACATCACTAGTTTTCAAGACTAGCTCCTTAAACCACTCGGACACTCCTCCACAACTCAACTACATTAATATTATAACAATTTTTTTGAAAATGTCAATAGTTTTAATGCTTTTTTTTGTTTTTTTTACGTTTTTCTAAATTTTCACTCATTGCACCATATTTAAAATCTAAACTAGGTGCAAATAAGTGAATATTTTAATCAATGTTTATATCTAATTTATCTATTATTCTAGTTAATTCATCATTGTTAAAATACTGAATAACTATTTTACCTTTGTTTCTTTGAGCATCTATTTTTACTTTTGTAGCAAAATATCTATTTAATTCATCTTCAACTCTTTGAATAGCCACAGATTTTTTAGTTTCCTTTTTAACAGGTTTATCTTTCTTGCTATATACTAGCTTCTCCACTTCTCTAACTGTTAACTTTTCAGCAATTATTTTTTCTGCTAAAGCAATTTGCGCAGATGGTTCAGGTAATGCAAGTAACGCCCTCGCCTGTGCTTCTACAAGCTTTCCTTCTACTAGTTTATCCATTACTTCTTCCGGTAATCTAAGCAATCTAAGAGTGTTAGAAACTGTAGACATGTTTTTACCTGTTATATTAGCTACTTCCTGCATATTATATCCGTCAATATCCATTAAATCTTTTATAGCTTTTGCTACTTCTATCGCATTTAGATCTTCTCTTTGAATGTTTTCAATAAGTGCAACTTGTTTCTTTTTTGTATCTGTGTAATCTTTAAGAATTGCTGGTATTGTTTTTAAACCAGCTAATTTTGCCGCTCTCCATCTTCTTTCACCAGCTACAATTGTATATGAACTATCCATTTTAACAACAAGTATAGGTTGTATTACACCATGAATTTTTATAGATTCTGATAATTCTTCTAGCTTTTCTTTATCAAAAGATTTACGTGGCTGGTTTAACATTGGCTCAACATCCATGATATTCAGCTCTATTACCTTATCTATGTAATCTACTTTTTCTGTTTTAACTTCCTTAGCTCGTGTATTATTTGTGATTTCTTTTACTGTTTCTACATTTTCATCAAAAAATGCACCTAGCCCTCTCCCTAATCCTTTAGACATATCTATTGCTCCTCCTCTTTTTTAATATTTTTATTTAAATCCATTAATTCTTTTGCAAGTTTTTTATATGTATCCGCACCTTTTGAATCTGCATCATACAATGTTATTGGTAATCCATGACTTGGAGCTTCACTTAATCTAATATTTCTTGGGATTATTGTTTGAAAAACTTTATTTCCAAAATATTTTTCTACTTCTTCTGCTACTTGATTTGATAAATTTGTTCTTGGATCAAACATAGTTAGCACTACACCTTCTACAATTAGATTAGGATTTAAGTGCCTTTGTACTAATCTAACTGTATTCATTAGCTGTCCTAGTCCCTCTAATGCATAATATTCGCACTGTATTGGTACTAGTATACTATCTGACGCTGTAAAAGAATTAAGTGTAATAAGTCCTAATGATGGTGGACAATCGATTATAACATAATCATAATCGGCTTTTACTTCATCTATTGCATATTTTAATCTTGTTTCTCTTGAAACCATAGGAACTAATTCAATTTCTGCACCTGCTAAATCTATATTAGCTGGACATACATCCAATTTTTTCACAACTGTTTCACAAAGAGTATCTTTTATGCTTACATCATTTACCAAAACGTCGTATACAGAATTTTTATCTGTTGCATCTACTCCAAGTCCACTTGTTGCGTTTCCTTGCGGATCCACATCAACTAATAACACTTTTTTTCCTTTTTGAGCAATACATGCACTTAGATTTACTGCTGTTGTTGTTTTTCCTACTCCGCCTTTTTGATTAGCTATTGATATAACTTTTCCCACGACTATCACCTCAGCTGTATTATATACTATTTTAAGCAAAAAAAAAAGCCAAAACATCTAAAAAGTTGTTTTTTCTTTTTCTTTTTTCACAAAAAACTCTACGTGAAAACTTATTTCTCATTAAATAGGTTCTTTCTTTATTTTACCGAATATTCTCGGATATTTATTGTCGTTTTTTTTGCTTTTTTTAGCCTCTATTATTGTATGTGAAATTTCTTTTTCTAATGTATATTCTATTATGTTTATATTTTCTAAACTTAGTACTTTAAAAGCTTTTTTTGCATTATCTAATTCTTCTTTTATAGAAGAACCTTTCATAAATAAAGCTGTTCCTCCTACTTTTAAATATGGAACATTGAATTCAGCTAATATGTTAAGTGCTGCTACTGCTCTAGATATTACTACATCAAAAGTTTCTCTGTAGTTTGCGTCGTGAGAGAGTTCTTCAGCTCTTGCATGTACTGTAACTACGTTTTTCAAATTCAACTGTTTTACTACTTCATTAAGAAAATTTATTCTTTTATTTAAACTGTCTAATAAAGTTATTTTTACATCAC
>JAVWPP010000002.1:0-87579 GCA_036635835.1 Clostridia bacterium
TTATGAAGAAATAATAGAAAAAGGTAAAAAAATAACTGAAATTGAATTATAAAAACAGAAAGCGGTAATATATTAAATTATTATCGCTTTTTCATTACAGAAAAGTTACAAATTTTAATAAATTAATGTACATGTATCGTATACATATGATATAATGAAGTAAATTTAATAAGAGGTGAAATATTGTGAGTAAAAAAATATTAATTGTTGATGATGAAAAACCAATAGTGGAAATATTGAAATTTAATTTAGAAAAAGAAGGATATGAAATAATTGAGGCATATGACGGTGAAGAAGCAATGGAATTAGCTAAAACAAAATCACCAGATTTAATGATTTTAGATGTAATGTTACCTAAAATAGATGGTTTTACAGTATGTAAAAAATTAAGACAAGATTATAACTTTCCAATTATAATGTTGACTGCAAAAGAAGATATAGTAGATAAAATAATAGGTCTAGAATTAGGTGCAGATGACTATATAACAAAGCCTTTTAGCGTTAGAGAATTAATGGCTAGAGTAAAAGCAAATCTAAGAAAATTTTCTGTTCCAGATAAAGAGCAAGTCGTTGAAAACGATAAAATAATTAAAATTAAAAATATGATTATTGATTTAGAAAGATATATGGTATGTATCGAAGATAAACAATATGATTTAACAATTAAAGAATTTGATCTAATGAAATTTTTAGCTAAGCATAGAGGACAAGTCTTTTCAAGAGAACAAATACTAGAAAATGTTTGGGGATATGACTATTTTGGAGATCTAAGAACTGTAGATGTTACAATAAGAAGAATAAGAGAAAAAATAGAAAAAGATTCTTCAAGACCGGAATACATAATAACTAAAAGAGGAATTGGATATTATATAATAGAAAAGTAATTGGTGATTTAATGTTTAACAGTATGAGAATGAAAAGCGGTATAATGTTTTGTATAACAATAGGTATTACAGCCATAGTAACAACTATGGCTAATATTTTCATGTCTAGTAACGGCAAAAATTTTGCATATGTATATATATCAGTAGCAGTTTTTCTAATATTATTAGCTATAATTATGAGCTACTTTCTTACAAAAGAGATACTCTTACAATTCAAAAGATACGAAAAAAATATGAAAAGCTTGTCTGAAGGCAGGCTTAAAGACACAAAGATAATAAAAGAAAGAACTAATATTTTAGAACTTCAAAAATTTACTGATTCATTTAATGATATGGTAAAGGTAATAAGAAAAAATCTTTTTGATTTAAATACGCAGCAAAGTAAAACTGAAATTATATTAGAACATATGGCAGATGGAGTAGTAGCATTTTCTGCTTCAAGGCAAATTGTACATATGAATAAGTCTGCAATAAGACTTCTTAATGTTAAAAATTCCATTGAAACGTATGAAGATTTAATGAAACAGCTTATGATTAATATTCAGTTTGATCAATTATTATATATGCCAAATTATAAAAGTAAAGAGCAAAAAGTTTTTATAAACGATAATGTCCTAAACGTAGTGTTTGCGCCTTTTTATAGCGAAAGGTTAAGCCCTATAGGAGTTATAATGGTTGTAAAAAACATAACAGAAAGCGTAAAACTAGATAATATGAGAAAAGATTTCGTAGCAACAGTATCTCATGAGTTTAAAACACCACTTACATCAATTAAAGGTTATTCTGAGACAATAATTGATGGGGATTTAACTAAAGAAGAAATTAAAAAGTTTTCTCAAGTTATTAATGATCAAGCAAACAGGATGGATAGGCTAGTTGTAGACTTATTGCAGCTTTCAAGATACGATCATAATAAAGTAAGTTGGAGAAAAATGATGTTCAACTTAGAAGAATTAACAAAAAAAGTTGTAGATAGCATGCAAATAATAGCTATAGCAAAAAATCATAAACTAGAGTGTATAGTTACAAATAATATAGCAAGCGTGTATGCAGACAGAGATTCGGTAGAACAAGTCATAGTAAATATAATAACTAATAGTATTAAATATACGCCAGATGGCGGTACAATAACTGTTTACGTAGGTATGGCTAATAGCCAGGTATATTTAAAATTCATAGATACAGGTGTTGGTATACCTGAAAAAGATCTTAAACGCATATTTGAAAGATTCTATAGAGTAGATAAAGCAAGATCTAGGGAAATGGGTGGTACCGGGCTTGGACTAGCTATAGTTAAAGAAATAGTAGAAGGAAATAACGGAACTATAGATATTGCTAGTAAAGTAAATGAAGGAACAACAGTGACTGTAATGTTACCAACTAAAATAGGACTTTGCGATAAAGAAGGAGATGAATAAATGATTTTTATTGAAACACATGCCCATTATAATGATGAAAAATTTAACGAAGATATAGACGAAGTAATAACTGAAGCACATAATATGGGCATAGAAAAAATAGTTAATGTTTCTTTTGATATTCCTAGTTCAAACAAAACTGTGGATATTGTTAATAAGTATGCATATGTTTATGGCGCTATTGGCGTTCATCCAACAGAATTTGCAGAAGATAACTTTATAGATCAGCTAAAAGAATTATATATTAAAAACAATAAAAAAATCGTAGCTATTGGTGAGATAGGACTAGATTATTATTGGGAAAAAGAAGAAAGTGCTAAGCAAAAACAAATTAAAAGAGTTATAATGCAAATTGAACTTGCAAATGAATTAAAATTACCTGTTATTATACATTGCAGAGATGCTGCAGAAGATATGGTTAAGGTCTTAAAACAAAACAAACCATTATATGGTTGCGTATTTCATTGCTATCAGCCAAATGATGCAACAATAAAATATATTATAGAAAACGATATGTATATATCACTTACTGGTAATATTACATTTAAAAGAAACGAGCATTTTTATGAAACAATTAAAAAAATGTCTCTAAATAGAATAATGCTAGAAACAGATTCTCCATATATGAGCCCAGAGCCAAATAGAGGAAAGAGAAATTCTTCAAAGAGCATTCCTATAATAGCTAAAAAATTAGCTGAAATAATGGAAGTATCTGTGGAAGAAATCGCAGATATAACATACGAAAATTCAATGAGATTTTTTAGTTTAAAATAGAAAAAAAGATAATCAAATTATTTGATTATCTTTTTCATGCTTAATTATAGTAACTATATACTACGTTAAAACCCAATTGCTTAGCCGTTTCTCTACATTCTACGCTATCATAATGCATAACATAAAACAAATCACGTTTATCTACTTGAATGGACTTTGTAATATCTGAAAGTAGCTCATGCGGCTGTATACTATTTATTTTTGAAAGGCATGAAATATTACAATCTATATATGCTCGTTCCATGTCAAAATCTTTATATTTATATGAATAATTTAAAACTGTTTTAATATATGAACAATCACCGGAATAAATGACATATTTCTTGTTTTCAAGTAAAAACAAAATTCCCTTAGATTTAATTCGAACGCAATGGTTAACATCAAAAAATTCAATATCTTTAATATGCGTAAATAGATTGGTAAAATCGTGCAATATATAATAGTTTTCGTTCAAATATACGTCGCCTGTGCTTAAAAGTGTTAATAGAGGAACCATAAAAGTAGTATCATTTGGCAAGAGTAAATAAACTTTAATTCCTTTTACCAAACTACACCAAGATATAAGGGTAGCTAATGAGCCAACATGATCTTGATGAGTATGAGTAATACAAATATACACTTCTTTTTTATCTTCTAACAAATTATTAAATCGTATTTTCCTGTAAACATCGCTACCACAATCGATAAGAAGTATTTTATCGCCTTCTTCATAAAAAGCGCTTGTGTTTCCTAGATAGGGATTGAAAGCACTGCCTGTTCCCAAAAAATTTAACTTCATAAAATCCACATCCTTTTAAATATTTGTTTTAAAGCCTAAAATTATTATGTTACCATTATACACGTAAAAAGCTGAAAAATCAAGTGCTAATTTTGTTGAAATATATTTAAAAATGCTGTATAATATCATAAAAGAAATAGGAGTGGTGTAAATTATGTATAGTATAACAGTTAATATACTTTCGTTTTTTGTATATTCATTTTTAGGGTGGATATTTGAAATAATATGCGTAAGCGTAAGTGAAAAAAAATTCGTAGATAGAGGTTTTTTAATAGGCCCATATTGCCCTATATATGGCTTTGGCTCAATGGCAATGGTTTTATTATTAGAAAAGTACCAAGATGATATCGTAGCTCTTTTTGTAATGTCCGTAGTAATATGTAGCATTTTAGAATATGTTACTAGCTATATCATGGAAAAAATATTCAAAGCTAGGTGGTGGGACTACAGTCACAAGAAATTCAATATAAATGGACGTATATGTCTTTTTAATAGCATAGTTTTCGGTTTTTTTGGATGTATTGTAACACTAGTATTAAACCCAAGGATTGTAAAGCTTATTTGCATAAGTCCTCCAATTGTATTATATATAATTCTAGGCGTTTTACTTTGCACATTTATACTAGATCTAATATGTTCATTTAATATAATTAGTGGGATGAAAGATGCTGCTTACCAAATGAAAAAAGATAATACTACTGAAATCACTAGAAAAGTAAAAGAAATCTTAAAAAAGAAATCTATATTTAGTAAACGTTTAGTAAATGCGTTCCCAGACTTTTCAGCAACAATTAAATCTAAAGTAGAAGAATTAGAAGAGCGAAAAAAAGAAATAAAACTAGAAATACAAAATGAAATAAAGCGAAGAAAAAAGTAAATAATATAGAGAAAAAGGGGCAATGCAGCCTCTTTTTTGCGAACTAGTTGGTATAATAAAAAGTCTTAGAAATAAATATTACTAAGACTTTTATTTAAACATTTTTTTAATTAAATCAAATACTCCAATACTTGTTTTGTGATACACTTTGTTATATATCGCTTTTTTGGGATTTCGTATTAATCCTGTTCCCTTTTTACCATAGAAAGGATTAATGCTCTTTTTTAATTGCCTTTTTAGTTTTCCAGTAGTTCTAGCTTTAAAGCTTTTCTTCAAACTTAATTTTCTTATTCCTATTTTCATAATAACCTCAACTAATATAGATATTACAATATTTTCTGTTCTAAGTCAATACTGCTATAGTAAAGTTTATATATAGATTAAATAATTTTTCTAATTTGCTAATGCAGTAAAAAATAAAAGTCTTAGAAAAATAATTTCTAAGACTTTGAATCTGGTCGGAGTGACAGGACTTGAACCTGCAACCTCATGGTCCCAAACCACGCGCGCTACCAGTTGCGCTACACCCCGTTGATTACAAAAATTATTATAACACTACTTTATGCAAAAATCAATACTTTTATGTAAAAAAACAAAATAAATTTAAAGTGCTTTATTTAATAGAAAATATAATATATAATAAAGGTAGAAAATACGAGGTGTAAAATGGGAAGAGTAAGTAAATATCAATATACACATTTTATATATCCATTTGTAGTGGATTCGAAAAAATATAATAGCTTTATAAATAAAACTATTAGTGATGAGAAAAAGTGGAGTTTTAAAATATATGATCAATCTGTAGATTATGATGTACACTCATTCTTTTTACCATACATGAAGAACTTTTTGTTCCAGTCACTATTTTGGACTAAAAATGAACAAAAAACATTTAAAGATTTAAACATAACTCAAAAAATGTCTAAACTATCTAAAATGCCATGCTTAACTTTTGATTATAATTTAGGAAAAATAAAAACAGGAAATGTAACAATAAAAGATGAAGAAAGTATAAACTTTGAAATTTCACAGATAAGGCTTGTCACATTTGAACCTGGAATATGCTTTTTAGATATAAAAACAGAAATAGATACATGCGGAAAGTATATAGATTTTGACACTATTTTAGATTTTAACTTTGGATTTAGAGAATTAACACCACGCGGAGATAATAGAGTATCAATAAAAAAACTAAAGGCAAATAAAATAGATAATATAATGGATATAGCAACATTTATTTCTTCAATAACAGAAGGCTTTGAGACTCAAAATATAGAAAAAGTATACTACGATAAAATGTTTACATATTCATATGTTTGCTTAGATAGAAGCGAGTGGGAAGAAGAATCAGACTTTAAAGAAATAGAAAATGATTTCTATAAATTTCAGTACGTTTTAGAAGGAAAATCTCAAAGTAGATTTAATAATGAATGCGAAAAACTAAAAGCAAATAGATATTCTAGGTGGCAATACTCAATGTTTGGTTTTTCAAACGAAAGTGGAGTTGTTTTAGTATCTGAAAAAGAACAATACAACATAACTAAAATGCCACAATATTTTGATAATGTATATATTTTTATGCTGCTACTAGCATTATATCAAAGAATAAGTTTGCTTAATTTTTCTCATGAATTATTAAACAGCAGTAAATCTAGAGTTACAACAATGCAAAACAGATTAACAGAATTTGTTCATTTCAGTTGGTTTAGTCAAATAACTAATTCGGAATACGGCATGGATATATGGAAAAAGTGGCAAGAAGCATTAGGATTACCTGAACTTTTTGATGAAGTACATAAAGAATATCAAGAATATTACGAAAATATAGTAAGTGAAGGCCAAAACGGTATAAATGTAGTTTTAATGATTGTGTACATAATAAGCACCATATTTGCAGGACTATCTATTTTGGTAAACAAGATAGATATACAAGGAACATGGATGGAATATGGACTATATATAGCTTTAATAACTGCAATAGTTTGCTATCCAACATATTTAATATTTAAAATTATTAATAGAAAGAAAAGGAGATAGTAATATGCATAGTTGTGGAATAGATATAGTAAAAGTAAGTAGAATTAAAGATGCAATAGAAGCTAATGATAAGTTTATTAAAAAAGTGTATTCAGATGATGAAATAGAATATTGTAATGTAAAAAACGTAGATCAAAGGTATTTGCATTACGCTGGTAGATTTGCAGCAAAAGAAGCGATATATAAAGCGCTAACTAACTCAGAAATAAAACCAGAAGCTTGGAATACAATTGAGATAATATCACTTGGAGGAAAATTAACTAAACCTATAGTAAGAATAAATGGTGAAATATTAAGTAATATAGATGTTAGTATTTCACACGATACAGACTATGCAACTGCAGTAGCAATATTAGATAAATAATGTATAGAGTATGCTTTTGAAGGCATACTTTTTTACATAATATATTTAGCATAAATGAGCTAACATTCTTTACATAAAGAGTTATACATGATATAATAAATAAAATAAAAGCATTGGAGGACAAAATGAATAACAAAAATTATTACATAACAACACCTATATATTATCCAAGTGGAAATTTTCATGTAGGACATTGTTATTGCACAGTAGTAGCAGATACTATAGCAAGATATAAAAGATTAAGAGGCTATGATGTGTTTTTCTTAACAGGCACAGATGAGCATGGACAAAAGATAGAAAGAAAAGCTAAAGAAGCCGGTAAAACACCTAAAGAGTACGTAGATGAGATAGTAGAAGACACTAAAGATCTTTGGGGAAAATTACAAATAACATATAATAGATTCGTTAGAACAACAGATACAGATCATAATGAGTGTGTACAAAAAATATTTGAGAAACTTTATAAATCTGGAGATATATATTTAGATAGCTATGAAGGTAAATACTGCACACCTTGTGAAACTTTTTATACTGAGTCACAGCTAGTAGATGGTAAATGCCCAGATTGTAATAGAGATGTAGAGCTTGTAAAAGAAGAAAGCTATTTTTTTAAGCTTTCGAAATACCAAGATAGATTAAAAAAATACTATGATGAAAACCCAGGCTTTTTAGAGCCAGCAACAAGGAAAAACGAGATGATAGCTAATTTTTTCAATAAAGGTTTAACAGATTTATGTGTATCAAGAACAACAATTGAATGGGGTATCAAGGTTCCTTTTGATCCTAAACACACGGTGTATGTATGGATAGATGCGCTTGCTAATTATTTAACAGCCTTAGGGTATATGACAGATAGTGACGTAAAAATGAAAAAGTTTTGGCCTGCGGATTTACATCTAGTAGGAAAAGAAATTTTCAGATTTCATTCAATAATTTGGCCAGCACTTTTAATGGCTCTAGATTTACCATTACCTAAAAAAGTATTCGGACATGGCTGGTTAGTAGTAGACGGAGCAAAAATATCAAAATCATTCGGAAACTATAAGGACCCAAGAGTGTATATTAACGAAACATCTGTAGATGCGCTTAGATACTTCTTGTTACATGAAGTTACATTAGGGCAAGATGCTAATTTTTCAGAAGAATTATATTTAGAAAAGTCTAATTCAGATTTATCTAACGACTTAGGAAATCTAGTAAGTAGAGTAACAGCTATGGTTGAAAAGTACAATAACGGAGTCATAATAAAAGGCTCATCTGTGGAAGATGTGGATAAAGACCTTATTAATGTAGCAGAAAATGTAGTTATAAACCTAGAAAAATTAATGGATGATTTAAAAATAAATGATGCAATAACAGAAATATGGAAACTTATTTCAAAAGCAAATAAATATATAGATTTAACAGCGCCATGGATACTTGCTAAAGAAAAAAACACAGATAGATTAAATGTAGTTTTATATAATTTAGTAGAAAGCATAAGAATAATAGCAATCGCATTACAGCCATATATGGTAGAAGTTCCAGAAAAGATTTTTCAGCAAATAGGTGTAGAAAAAGATATTATTAATTGGGATGATGCCAAGAAATTTGGTTTATTAAAAGAAGGAACTTTAGTGCAAAAGAAGGAAAATTTATTCCCTAGAATTGAGCTAAAAAAAGACGTAAAAGTCAGTGCTAATCCAGCTTCAAAGGAGATTAAGAAAATGGAAGAAATAAAAGAAGTAAAAGAAAACGAAGAAGAAAAAAACATAATTACAATTGATCAATTAGATAAAGTAGAGTTAACTGTAGGACAAATAATAAAAGTAGACAGAATTGAAAAAGCAGACAAGCTATATAACTTAACAGTAGATATAGGAACTGAAATAAGAACTATAGTATCAGGACTTGTTCCATATTATACAGAAGAAGAATTAGTTAACAAGAAAGTTGTTGTTGTTACTAATTTAAAACCTGCTAAACTAAGAGGAATAGTATCAAATGGTATGTTACTAGCAGCAGGAGAAAACCCAACAGTTAAGCTGTTAACAGTAGACGGAGATATTGAAATAGGTAGCAATATTAGATAGGAGATAATTATCATGTCAGAAAATAAGAAAAAAATATTAAAAGAAGTTGGAGAGTGGATAGTAGCATTTGTTATTGCATATTTTATTTATATCTTAATAAATTACTATTTAGGTACTATTTCAGGTGTAAAACAAGAATCAATGTACCCTACTGCTAAAGAAGGACAAAAAGTAATAATACAAAGACCAACTTTATTTAAAAAAGAACTTAAAAGAGGAATGATTCTTACTTGTGAAGCACCACTTCCATATTCAAAGCAAGATGAAGATAAAATTGCAAACTACGAAGAAAAAACTGGTCTAGATGCAATAACATATAACGTTTTAGGAATTAATAAAAAAACATTTATAAAAAGACTTATTGGATTACCAGGAGATAAACTAAAGATAGACATCAATGGTAACGTTGAAATAAATGGCGAAAAATATCCAGAAATCTATTTAAATCCTAACGGAGGAGAATTAAACGGAAACTATATGGACTTAACAGTTCCAGAAGGATCAGTTTTCTTAATGGGAGACAACAGATCAAGAAGTAAAGACTGCAGAGAATTTGGATGTATTCCTATAGACAAAATAAATGGATATATATTAGGAAGAATATGGCCACTAAATAAAATAGGTAAAATAGATTAGGAGCAAAATATGTTTAAAGATATAATTGGACATAATGAAAATATTCAAATGCTAAAGGAAAGTGTACAAAAAGATAGCGTAATACATGCATATCTTTTTGATGGTCCAGATGGAATAGGTAAACAGTTAGTAGCAAAAGAATTTGCAAAAGAAATATTAGAAACGGAAAATCTTGAAACATGTCCAGATTATATTTATATAGATAAACTAGAAAATAAGAAGGATATATTAGTAGAACAAATACGCGAAAGTATTGTAAACAATGTATATTCTAAGCCAGTTGCAAGTAATAAAAAAGTATATATTATCAACAATGCGCAAGATATGAATAATGTAGCACAAAATTCACTATTAAAAACGCTAGAAGAACCACCTAAATATATTGTATTAATATTAGTAGCAAACCAAGTAGATAAATTTTTACCAACAATAATATCAAGGGTTAAAAGAATTAAATTTAAAAAGTTAACAAATAACGATATAGATAAATATATTGTAGAAAACAATATTATAGTATCAGAGAATATCAAGGAATATATAGATGGATCTTTAGGTAAACTAAAGCTAATGGAAAACTTAAGTGCCTATGAAGAAATTGAAAAATTCGTAGACAAACTAAAAACCGAAAATATTGTATACTTGCTTGAAATCTCAAAAATTGTTGACTTTAGAAACAACAACTATATGAATTATTTACAATTTGTATTATATAACAACTATAAAAAATGCAAAAACATAAAGCTTTTAGAGTGTATTAATACTATAGAAATAGCAAAACAAAGGTTGAAAACTAATGGGAATTATGATATAGTTTCAGATATAGCAATAATAACTATGTGTAATTGTTTAAGGAGATAAAGAATGAAAATATTATGTGTAAGATATCATAAAACGGGGAAATTAAACTATTATAACAATAAGGAAACAGATGAAATAGTTGTAGGAGATTATATTATTGCCGAAACACAATACGGCCAATCTATTGGTAGAGTGGTAAAAATACTAGAACAAAGTAACGATATAACTAAAGCAGAAGAATATATAAAAAAAGCGACAGAAGAAGATCTAGAAACTAAAATAAGCAATGAAGCTAAAGCAAAAGAAGCTTTAGAAAAAGCAAAAGAAGTTGCAACTAGAATGAAACTAGATATGAAATTCTTATCAACTGAATATACTTTTGATAAGACTAAATTAGTATTTTTCTTTGCTGCAGAAGAAAGAGTAGACTTTAGAGAATTAGTTAAAGAACTTGCTTCTATGTATAGACTTAGAATAGAATTAAGACAAGTTGGCGCAAGAGATGAAATAAAATCTTGTCCTAACTTAGGAAGCTGTGGTAAAGAAGTTTGCTGCAGAACATTTCTTCCAGATTTCGAGCCGGTAACTGTAAAAATGGCAAAAGAACAAGGTTTACAAATAAATATGCAAAAATTATCTGGAGCATGTGGAAGACTTAAATGTTGCTTAAAATTTGAACAGGAAGTTTATGAAGAAAAAAATAAAAAAATGCCAAAGTATGGCGAAATAGTTGCTACAAAAAAAGGAACCGGAAAAGTAGTACAAGTAGAAATATTAAAAGAAAAATTTAAAATAAAAGTAGATGATCCAGATGATTCATATCATTTCGAGACAGTAGACGCATCTGAAATCATAAAAGATACTAAAAAGGAGGTGAAATAAATGGCATATAAAATATCAGACAATTGTATATGTTGTGGAGTTTGTCAAGCAGAATGTCCAGTTGGAGCAATTTCAATGGGAGATGGTAAATACGTTATAGATAAAAACTTATGTATTGATTGTGGAACATGCGCAGGAGTTTGTCCAGTTGGGGCACCAGAAAAATAAAAAAATGTTATATATAGTTCTAAGCGTATAATATAATATATACAAAGGAGAAAAAATGAATAAAAAAGATGGAATGAGTTTAATAGTTCTTGTTATTACTATTATAGTAATGATTATTTTATCAGGTGTTGTAATAATGGCACTATCTAAGAATAATCCTATTTTAAAAGCAAATGAAGCAACATTTAAATCAGATATTAAAAGTATCGAATCGATGGTTAGTTTAGATATTACTACCAAATCTACAGATAAGTATACTGATGAGTTATACACAGGAGAACTTACTGAATTTGGTATAGAATCAAGCTCTGGAATATATAAAAAGTATGGTGGAATATTATACGTTGAGGACAATAATTTAGTAATAAGAATTGGATATACAACAAACAAAAAAAATAAGCAAATGGTTGAATGGGCAGCTGAATGTGGAATTAAAATGGCAGGAAGCTTTGCAAGTGGAGGATTTGACGGATTAATAAATACACCGGAGCTTACTCAAGGATTAATACCTGTTAAGTATAATGACAATAAAAAAGCTTGGGTTATTGCTGATCCAACTAATTCATTAGATTTCATGTTTTGGCATGATTATCCTAATGCGCAGTGGGCAAATGCAGTCACTTTAAAACCTAATTCACAGCTTAGAAAGAAACTTTTGAATCCTAATAACAATATGCTTAAAGCTTCTAGTATAGGAGATTTTGTAAATGAATCAATCAATATGGACGAAGTAAATTCATTTTGGGTATGGATACCTAGCTTTAAACTAGGAGATGTAACGCCTGCTAATGAAAAATCAGGTTCGGATATAACTTTTTGCAGAGGAAAAGAAGATAAAAAGAAAGTACATAAAGCTTTTCTATTTGGAGATAAAGTTCTAAATGGAATTTGGGTTTCTAAATTTAGCATGAGTAAAAATTCAGATAATATAGAAGTTAAACCAGACGTGGACGCTTTAAATTTTTTGCTTCCTGTACCTGCTCATAGATTAATAAGAGGTATGGAAAACATAACAAAAGCACAGTATTATGGATGGGCTAATGAAGACGGATATAATGATGTAACTGGAGATTATGCTACTAGCCATAACAAATTAGATGTGCATATGATAAAAAATTCAGAATGGGCAGCAACTGCATATTTATCTAACAGTATATATGGAAAGCTAGGAAATAATGAATATGCATTAGCAGAAAAAGAAGTGTATATTAATAATTCATTTGCAGATAATAACAAAAAATCATATACCGGTAGAAGCGGTGGAGCGCCGGGTGGAGCAGTAAAATTAAAGCCAGGTCAAACAAAAGAAAATTCACCATATGGGTATTACACTTATGACGGAAAGAATGTAAAGCAAGATACCGGTGAAATATTAGATTATGCAATAAATAAAAACTCGGGATATGGAGCCTCTACAACAGGAAATATATATGGAGCTTTTGATATGTCTGGAGGATATGAGACTATAGTTGCAGCAATATGTATAGAGAAAGATAATCCTAATAAAGAACAATTAACATATGCAAATTCAAAATATTTAGAAGTATATGGTGTAAACGAATACAAAAAGGGTGATGCAACGCTTGAAGCGAAAAACTTCTATGGTGATATGGCTTATATGATAGCAAATGACTATAGAAATATGGCAAGAGGTATTAAGGCGTTTATGGGTAGACCTGCAGGAATTTTTGGATATACAAGGGTATATGAGTGGGATAGCGGAATAAATACATCGAGGCCAGTTATAGTTGCGGATGTATAAAAATACAAAGTTATTCTAACTTAAAAACAGTCGAAATACAGATGATTAGAGATAATTATCTGTATTTCGATTTTTTACGAAAAAAATATTTGCTTAATATAATGTTAAACAAATATTTAATCTATAGTAATTGTATATTTTTTATTGCTTTTCTTATCTATATAAATATATGCATAGTCTGTCTCGACCATATCAAATAAATCTTCAGTATATAAAAAATCCAAAAAAGATAATAAAGTAGTTTTGGAACTAACCATTCCATCTAAAATAAAATCATTAGCGGTTTTAGAATAATATAATTCTGCAGAAGTAAGCATATTAATAGGATAATCTATAATTCTATTGTAAGCAAAAATTTCTTCAGGTACAACGGAAGTTGTAATAAGGACAACTGGCTGTTCATAGGTTCCTTCTACATAATCAAAAAAGCTGCAAGTTGTGTTTACATATTCCGGAGTATCTTTAAAAATATTATTTACCACAAAACAATTGGAATCTTTTTTCACTATAATTTTTACTCCATTGTAATCTTCGTTTGCGTAATATGGAGAATCTTTTGGATTTAAATAACAGCACATTGCTTTTTTTGTGAAATTGTTTATAGTTAAAATACTATCGCAAAAATCAGATAATTTTATACCATATTTAACAACATCACATTGCTGGTCTTTTTTTATAAAAAGATATACATATTTCAAAATAAACACCTCCCATATATTATAGCATAATACAGCCGTTTTGTCAGTAGCAAAATACTAAATCCCTAATATACTATTATAGGTGATGAAATGAAATTAATAATAGAAATGTTTATATATATATTTTTTTCTTATGGCGTATTATCTTTTATTTGGTACTGCACAAGAAATTCATTTAGAATGAAAATAAAAGAAATACATAAAAAAAGTAATAGTAATGAATCTGTTGAGGTAATAGTAATATTTGAAAACATGAAAAAATATAAAGACATAATTGAAAAACAACTAATACAAGGAGACTTTGATAATATTTTTGAACTAGTAGATAACTTTGAATGCATAGAAATAGAAGGAGTAGCGGTAAAAACCAACTGATACGTTTGACATTATCTTAAGAAAAGTATAAAATACATTTGAGGTGGAAATAATGTACGCATATTTTAAAGGCAAAGTAGAAGAAAAAGGGAAAAACTATATTATTTTAGATAATAATAACATAGGGTATTTAATATTAATGACAATATCAGACATAGAAAAATTAGAAATAGGAAATACTACAAAAGTATATACATACTTAAATGTAAAAGAGGATGAAATGAGTTTGCATGGATTCCTTACTCCGGAAAAACTAACAGTATTTAAAAAACTAATAGAAGTAAGCGGTGTAGGGCCAAGAGTAGGCAAAAATATTTTAGACCAATTAACATCAGAAGAAGTATGCGTGGCAATAGCAACTTCAGATATTAAGACATTAGTTAAAGTATCAGGTGTAGGAAATAAAATGGCGCAAAGAATAATTTTAGAATTAAAGGACAAAATAAGTAATGAGCAGATAATAGATACAAAAACTAAAGAAAAAAATAGCAAATCAAAAGATGAAAAAGAAGCGACAATTGCTTTACAAGTATTAGGATATACGCAAAAACAAGCAGAAGAAGCCGTAGATTTTGCAACTAAAACAGAAAGTAAGCTAGAAAGTATAATAAAAGTAGCATTAAAGTATTCAACTAAATTATAGTTATTGCAAAAACAGCATTTTTGTTATATAATAAGCATAAATATGAGGGGGAACTTGAATGCCAGTTTTAGATTTAAACGATAAGTTACAAGTAGAAAAATATAAAAAATTTGTTGATAATAGAAGAAAAACATCACTATTACAAAGTGTAGAATGGAAACAATTAAAAAAAGATTGGAAACAAGAAATAGTATATTTAGAACAAGAAAATGAAATTGTTGCAGGACTAACTTTACTAATTAGAAAAATGCCACTTTTAAATACACATATAATGTATGCACCTAGAGGCCCAGTTGCAGATGTTTCAGATATAGAAATGGTTAAAAAATTAATTGAAGAAGCAGAGCCAATAAGAAAAAAATACAACGCATGTGTTTTGAGATTTGATCCTGAAATACCAATGAATAAAGAAATACAAGAAATGTACGAAAAAGAAGGATTCGTTGTTAGAAATGAAGGAGTTGATATGGTTGATATAATACAACCAAGATTCAACATGATTCTTAATATGGAAGGTAAAGATGAAGAAACTTTAATGAAAAACTTTGCTGAAAAAACAAGATATAATATAAGACTTTCAGGAAGAAAAGGCGTAACAGTAAGACATAGTAGAAGTATTGAGGATTTAAAAACTTTTTGCTCAATTCAAGAGATAACTGGAAAAAGAGATGGTTTCTTAATAAGACCTAATAGTTATTTCGAAAAAATGTTAGAAATATATGATGAAAATGTAATGAGAATATATTTAGCAGAACATGAAGGAGATGTCCTTTCAGCAGCACTTGCAATGAACTATGGCGGAAAAATGTGGTACATGTATGGTGCAAGCAGCAATGTTAAAAGAAACTTAATGCCAAATTATGCAATGCAATGGGCAATGATTAAATGGGGAATAGAGCAAGGTTGCAGCGAATACGATTTTGGTGGAGTATATAAAATAAATATAAACGATGGACTCTATAAATTCAAATCTGGATTTTGCAAAAGCGATGGAGAAACAGCGTTTATTGGAGAAATAGATAAAGTATACAATAAATTTAATTACTTTGTATTTGTAAAAATGATACCAATATTTAAAAAAGTAAGAATGTTTTTTATGAAAACATTTAAAAAAGTATAATATATAAATTAAAAATACATAATAGAATAGTCATAACAAAATGACTATTTTTTTATGCCAAATTTAGCGTATGTATAGACAGCAAAATATAAATATGATAAAATCAAAGTGGAGAGGTATATGAAAAAATGATAGAATTTAAAAACGTAACAAAACAATATGATCATGGTGTTACCGCACTAGATAGCATTAATATAAAAATAGAAAAAGGTGAGTTCGTATTTTTTGTAGGGCCATCAGGTTCTGGAAAATCTACTTTGCTAAAATTAATAATAAAAGAAGAAGACCCAACTCGAGGAACAGTTATAGTCAACGCAAACGATCTAACAAATATGAAAGACAAAAACATACCATTTTTAAGAAGAAATATAGGATTTGTGTTTCAAGATTTTAGATTAATATATGATAGAACAGTATATGAAAATATAGCATTTGCACTTCATGTAATTGAAGCAAAAGAAAGTGATATAACAAAAAAAGTAAGAGAAGTTTTAGAATTAGTAGGACTTAGTACAAAAGCTTATGCATTTCCAAATCAGCTTTCAGGTGGAGAGCAGCAAAGAGTTTCATTAGCAAGAGCAATTGTAACAAACCCACCTATTGTAATAGCAGATGAACCTACAGGAAATCTTGATTCGGATACGGCTGTGGATATCATGAATAGATTATATGATTTAAACAGCAAAGGCACAACAGTTATTGTTGTAAGCCATGATAGAGATATGATTACAAAGTCTGGAATGAGAGTTATACAAATGAATAAAGGCAAAGTAATAGCAGATGAAAAAATGACAAGAAGTGTAACTGAAAATGTAAATGTGAATATAAAAACAGAAGCTAACAATCAAGACAAACCTTATAGCAGTCGTAGAATGAACATGGGAGGTGGTTTTTAATGAGTAGTGCAAAATATTTATTTACAGAAGGTGTAACAAACATTAAAAAACATGGTTCAAAATCTGTATCAACACTATTTGTAATAGGTGCAACAATGCTTATACTTGGGCTATTTATCTTAATGTATTCTAATGTAAATTATTTAATGAATACTATAGAGAATGAACAAGGATTACAAGCATTTATAAAAGATGATCTAACATCTAACAATAGAATAGATACAATTAAAAATCAAATAGAAAAAATAAAAGGTGTTTTAAATGTCGAATACATGGACAAAGAAGCAGCTTTTCAAGACGCAAAAAATATGTTTAAAGGGCAAGAATATTTATTAGACGGCCTATTAGATAAATCAAATATATTTCCAGCTTCATTTATAGTAAAAATCGGAGATTTAACACAATCTAAAAATATAGAAAAAGCATTAAGTGAAATAGATGGAATATATAAAGTTAGATATAGCGAAACAACTATACAGTCAATTATGTCTATTTCACAAGTAACAAATATAGTATTAGTAGGCTTAGGAAGTGTTATGCTTATTGTTTCAATATTTATAATTTCAAATACAATTAAACTTGCATTAAACTCAAATCAAAGAGAAATATTTATAATGAGATACATAGGAGCAACTAATAAATTTATAAGAACTCCATTTGTTATAGAAGGTGTATTCTTAGGGCTTTTAGGAGCATTTACATCATGGGTTATAGTATCGCTTATATATATAACTTTATATGCAAAATTACCGCAAGTATCATCTGCTATAGGAACATATGGATTAATACCATACTCTAAATTATGGTATTCAGTATTAGGAATTAACCTATTATTAGGATTCTTAGTGGGATACATAGGAAGTAAAGTTTCAATTAAAAAATATTTAAAAGCGTAGAGATACAAATATTTAGAAGGAGAAAATATATGAAAAAAGTATTTAAAAATGTGATTTTGTTAGTGGTTATATTAATTACTTTTAACTTAAATAATGTTTTTGCAAAAAGCGTAACAGATTATCAAAAAGACATAGAAGCATATCAAAAAAATATAGATAATGTAAAAAAACAATTGGAAAACAATCAGAATAAGCTTGGAGGAATTGAAAGAGAAGTTAATTCATTAAGAATTGAATTATTAGATTTAAATTCTCAAATAGAAGTACAAAATACAAGTTTAGAAAAATTAGTAGCTGAATCAGATTCTGTAAAAAGTAGTATGGAAGCTAACCAAAAATTAATTAGCAACGCTACTGACAAACAAGAAGGTGCAGAAGATTTGCTTCAAATAAGGCTTAGAGCAATTTATGAAAATGGTGCAACAGATCCGTGGGAACTATTATTTTCTTCTTCAAGTATAATGCAGTATTTTGAAAAGAAAAAAGTAATTGCTGCAATAACTGAGCATGATAAGAATTTAATAGATTCTGTTTCAAATCAAAAAGAGTATTTAAATGGAATACAAAAAGAAATAGAGCTTCAAAAAATTAAACTAGATCAAATAACTTTTGATAAAGAAAAAACAGCAGAAGCTTTAAAAACATCTAAAAACGTAATGGAATCAAGAACAGTACAACTAAATTCAAACAAGCAGATGATTAATTCATTAAACGCTACATTACAAAAAGAAGAACAAGCTTTAAGTGAAAAACTAGCTGCTGAAATAATAAAACTACAACAAGAGTCAGGCAATATAGTAAGTGAAAAAGGTTTTGTATGGCCTTTTCCAACATGGAGAAGTGTATTCTGTGGATTTAATGGATATCCAGGACATACAGGTATAGATATTTCACCTAGCAAATCGCTACAAAATAAATCTATAGTTGCTGCAAAATCAGGTAAAGTTATCAGAGCAGTATCAGGAAAAGGCAATACATATCCTTGGAGTTATGATTATGGAAATTATATAATAATAGATCATGGTAACGGCGAAAGTACTCTATATGGCCATTTATCCTCTCTTAATGTATCAAGTGGACAATTTGTTGTACAAGGACAAAAAATAGGTGTATGTGGAAATACTGGCTATTCAACAGGCTTACATCTACATTTCGAAGTGAGAATAGGTGGAAGACCTAAAAACCCATTAAATTATGTTAAATACTAAATAGTTTATGCATAAAACAAAGAAATAAATTATGTAAGTAATTAAATATAAAATTATAACGGAGGAGTATATGAAATTAAAAAATAAAATGAAAACAAGTATGTTAACTATAATTCTAATTATTTTTTCTTCTACCGTAGTGCTTGCAAACCAACAGCCTAAAAGCTTTGAAGCTGAATTAGAAAAAGTAAAGACTAAACTTGAAAAAAACAATTCAAAACTAGAGGGCGTAGACAGAGAAATAAATGCATTGCTAATACAAATTTGTGATTTAGATGTGCAAATAGCTAAAATAGATTCTCAAAATGAAAAAATAGATGTTAAAGCAGAGGAAACTAAAAAAGAGATCGTAGTAAATAATGAAAAAATAACTAAGCTAGACGAAATAGTAAAAACAGACACATTATATTATGAGCAAAGATTAAGGAGTATTTACGAAAACGGTGCTGTTAATTTTCTAGATATAATGTTTACTTCTAAGAATTTTGTAGATTATATAAAAAAATATAACATATTAGTAGCAATTATAGAAGAGGACAAAAGAACCTATGTTAATATAAATACTAAACAAGAGCAAGTAGAAAAAGCTAAAAAAAATATTGAAATTAAGAATTTGCAATTAGATCAATTAAAAGAAGAAAAACAAGCTACAACAAATGAACTAGTAAAGCAAAGAGATATAAGAAAAAGATATATTGATGATTTAGAAGCAAATAAAGAAAAGCTAGCAATTCAAAATAAATTATTAGTTAAACAAGAAGATGAATTGAATGCTGAAATAACAAACGAATTATTAAAACTTCTTGCAGAAGTAAGGCGTAATGACCCAACAATAATAGCAGGAACTCCTAATGCTGCTGGCTTTACGTGGCCAGTTCCAGCAGGCGGCGTTGTAACTGCAGGTTTTCCAACATATCCTGCAACATTTGGTGGTGGAAAACATGATGGCTTGGATATTGCACCAACAGCAACTATGTCTAGAGCTGTTGTTGCATGTAAAGGCGGAAAAGTAATAAAAGCTGTTACAGATAGACCACAAAATACATATCCGTATTCAATGCAATATGGTAATCACATTGTACTGTTACACGAAGATGGTGTTACAACGTCTCTATATGGGCATTTAGCATCTGCAAATGTACAATTAGGAGATACAGTAACAGTAGGACAGCAAATAGGTGTAATAGGAAGTAGCGGATATTCTACAGGTGCGCATTTACATTTCGAAATAAGAATAAATGGAATAGCGCAAAATCCTTTATCATATATTACAAAGCCTTAAAATAAAGAAATATAAAGAGTTTATGTATTAGTACATAAACTTTTTTTGTCGAAATTTGAATAACGGTTTTTTCTTTTTTTCATTGACTTTGAATAATCACGGTGTTAGAATAGTGCAAGCAAAGGAGGAAAGACAATGATAATGATAGTAGTTTTAATATTGTCTATAAGTTTAATCAGTTTATACAATACCCTAAGTATAAAAAAACAATTTTATAGCGATCAAAAAACCAATAAATTTTACAAATCTAAATTTTTAAAAAAATTAAATGTCGGTTTAGGCCTGTGTAGCATAACGAAAAAAATAAGTTTAAAGACGTATGTTACATTCAAAGTATTTTTATCAATAATATTTTCACTAATATTTTATATTAATTCACAAAGTTTAGCACAAACATTTTGTTACTGGGCATTAATATTTTTCATAATTGATATATATCTAATAGTTCGTGTAAAAGATGAAAATAATAATATTGTTAATACTATATATAATATAAGTGAAATTTTTTATCAGCTTTTAGAAGCAGAAGTTCCATATAAAGATGTCTTGGAAATTGTTATAGATGTTATAGATAACAAAAAGTTTAAATATGAGTTCACAGAATTTGTATTTAAATATAAAAGACAAGGATATAATTTAGAACTTGCTTCAAAATCAATTTTATCAATTTACGATAGTGATGAATTAAACCGTTTTATCGAAACTTTAAAATGTAGTTTTACAGAAGAAACTCTAAAAGAAAATCTCAAAGATTTTTTATCACAATTGGCATACCGAAAAATGAACTATTTTAAGTCTATGATAGCTAAGAAAAGAGTTACTGTAATGATTTCTATTCTTATGATTTTAGTAAGTATAATGAGCATTATAACTTATCCAATAATAATAGAACTAACTAATAGTATCAGTACTATCTTTTGCTAGAAAGGAGCACCAAATGAATAATAAAAAAGTAAGCAAAAATGAAAACAAAAAATTAAAAAAGAGAGGATCTGAAGTGATACAGTTTGTTTTACTAACTGTTATTTCATCAATTGTTATCATAGCAATTGTATATCCTACATTTAGAAATCTAACAGCTGCTACAAGTGGAAAATTAGAAATGTGGTTTAACGAGACAATTGAAACAATAATGCCCAATGCTTTAGAATGTTAATTAAATGAGAAAGGATAAGAAAATAATTATAATTTGTGTTTTATCTATAATTTTGTATATATTTATTACCTATATAATAGGCTTGGTATCAGTAAATAAAAGTCAATTTGCAGAGATATATATGTTAAAAAATGATGTTATTAGAGGCCAAAAAATAAATGAATCAAGCATAAATAAAATTAGTGTATACAAAAAAGATATAAAAGTAATACCTAATATGGACTATACAGTTTCTAATAAAGTATCAAAAGAAAATCTTAAAAAAGGACAAATTTTAGATAAAAATATGTTTATTGAAGAGAAAGATTATTTAAAAAGCTCTAGTAACAAGGAGTTAATATCTATATCAATTAAAGAAGCTAGTGATGTTTCAGGATATTTAATTAAGAAAGATAGCATTGTTAATATGTATGTTACAGCTAAAAGTAAATATGTAGAGGATATTGTAAATTCAAAAAAAATACTCAAAACTGAATCGGGTTTTTCAACTATTGAACTACTTAAAGATATCAAAATCATAAAGGTTATTGATAAAAACGGAGTTGAAGTTACTAGCGGTGATAATAAAATTTATGATGAAGTTATTATAGAAGTTAATAAAGAAGATGCTATTTTATTAAATAATTTAAAAAGTTATAGTGAATTTTCTTTTACATTAGTGAGATAATGAAAGTATGTTATTTAAGAAAAAAAGATGATATAGAATATGATCCAATAATTCTATCATTAAATATGTATATTAAAAATAAATTAATCGAAAAAATAGATGAACAATATTATTGTAAAGATGAAGTGAAAATAAAAGATCCGGTGGATGTATATATAATTTTTTCGGATAACTTCAGAACATTTTGCGAATTATACAATCAAATTGAAGATAAAAGCAAAATAATGTTGTTTACAAATAATGCAGATGCTTCATTTATTATAATGTGTTTAAAATTCATAAAAAGTGTTGCATATCTAAGAATAAAGCCTATGTTTTGTGAAGCTTCTAATGAATACGAAAAATACAATCTAATAAATACAAAAAGATTAACTAAAAGTATATTAGGTTTTATAAAAAGTATAGAATATGAAGAAACACTTAAGGAATAAAATTATTATTGCTGCTGTAATAATAGGAGTAATAATAATAATCTTATTAGTTATGTTATCAAGAAATAGTGTAAAATATGATAACAATCAAACTTCATATTTTGACATAAATACTTTGATAACAAATAGATATATAAAGGCTGAAAACAATTATGACTTAGTTATAATAGGTAGTAATAAAAATGAAGTTGAAAATGGTTATTATGATGTAAAAATAATTAAAAATAAAGATAATTTAAAAATATATATAAATAAATTATGGAAAGATAATATCAATTATACGTCCTTTGTTGATGAAGAATATATAGATCAAATATTTACCTTCATTGAAAAGGTCTATAAAAAACCAAATATCGCAGATTTTAAAACAAAAACAATTATTAAAGAGACCTATACTGCGTATCAAAATAATAAAAAAGAAAATAAAATAAATGAAAATATGCAAAGTATTAAAAAAATCAAAAATATCAAAATGGATTGTGAGGATGGTAAATTTCTAATAGAAATTACCTAAAAAAAATGAGAATTATAGTTATATTAATAAGTTTATTTTTTACTAGTCACATAAGCGCAATGAGTTATGAGTTCGAGAAAATGATTAATATTGTAGGGATACCAAGGTATAACGTTCTAGGTCATGAATTAAATGAAGAATTGTATATTACATATAATCAATTTATCTATGCAAGTCCTACTCAAATTACAGGTAGACAAAGATGGAAAAATGTTAATGAAGGAAGATGGACAGAAGGCGGAGGTATGTGGCGAGGTTCAGGAAATAGAGGAGAGTATTATGCTATTGGAACAGATTATTCAGGAGTTGTAGTTCATAACTTTTATTTTCCTGTAGATCGTACACCTAAAATACCACCACATGAATGGAATTATTGCAATTTTAACGGCGCGCTTAATTCATGGAATGATACGAGTAGATATAAATTTGCAGATCAATTAAGTCATATGAAAAATACCAATATAATTTATGACAGAATTGATTACAATAATAATCATTGCAACCCATATGACTTGGTAGAATACCCAATAAACGCATTACAAATCAATTTAAATAGATGTCAATTAGAATTAGCAGCAACATGGAATACAAATGGTGTTATTTTAATAAGAAGGTACATCGATGGAATATGGTGGGAAACCGTATTTCTAGTAAAACCAATGGCTGCAGATGTAAAACTAAATAGTGAAGTTAAATTTGATAAAAAACCGTTAACTTTAGATGAAAATACTAAAGAACTCTTTTTAGACGTTGAATTTGGCGCGAATGTTACTAACTATTCTGGTTATGCAAAAAAAGAGCATATAAAAGAGATTAAATCAGAGTTATATTTAGAAAATGAAAAACAAGATGAATTATCAATTATTAAGAATGATAATGGCAGAAAAAAAGCAAGAATAAAAATAGATAGAAGTAAATTAGAAGTTGGAAAAGTAAATAGAGTTAAAATCAAGTCAAGTTCATACATGATTACTGAATTTTCAGCAGACGGTATGTACAAAGATGAAAATACTCAATATTTAGAGATAGATGTTAAGAAACTAAGGCCCCCAAATCCCTTAGAAGATAAAGAAGTCAAAAGGCTTTATATAAATGGCGAAAATGAGTATTGCGTTTCAAATATTTTAAAACATGAAGATGTTCCTATTTTTCAAGGAGGACAATATATAGTTAATAAAATCACTTTTAGAGATAAAATACAAACTATAAAAGCAAACGATGACAGCAAGTTTTATAAAATTAATGAGAAACAATATATAAATGTTAAAAAAATCCCTATAGATACAGACAGTACATTAGCTTCATATGAAGATTTGAGAAATGAATCTGGCAACTATTTTAGAATTAATACTGCCGAGATATTAAAACCCTTAAAAGACCCTTATACAGTTAAATTTGAGTATAAATATGAAGATTTTGATTATAACTGTTGTTATCAATTTAATGTAATAGGCAATATACTGAACAATTTCAATTATAATTTCACTTCAAAAAACCCTGAAAAATACAATAAGGAGAGTATATATAATTGGTTAAACATAAAAAAAGCGGAATGATTTATTTATTAGCTATCGCAATTATTATAGCTTTATTCATGTTATTTTCATTATATATAATTGTTTTACAAAATTCAATAATAATTTCAAGCGTCAAAAATACAGTCTATTATTTAGCACAAAATTCTATATTAGATTTTGATAAAGATAATTTAGGATTAGATAAATATGAAATTGATTTGATGGCGACAAGAAAACGAATAGAAAATTTATTAAAACTAGAAGAAAAAAATTTCAAAAGGTTCGGAATTAAAAATGTAAGTATAGGCAATATTGAACTAGTAAAAAGCAAAAAAGATAAAGAAATAAATCAAATGATAATAGAAATGAATTTTGATGTCGAACCTATTATAATGAAGCAAAAAATAAAGACGAAAAAAATAAAAATGAAAGAATATATAAAAATGAACTTGATGGAGATATAAGATGAAAAAAGGAAGCGCAGCAATAACAGTACCAATAACAACAGCTATCTGCATGATAATGATAGCAATATTATTTATAAATATAATCAATTATATTATCCCCTTTATATGGTATGAGAAATTACAAATAATATGCCAAAAGTACACATACGTAATAGAGCAATTTGGGTATCTTAAAGTAGGTGAAATAGATGATCTAAAAACTGAATTAAAAAGAAAAGGGTTCAAATTAGAAAATATAACATTTAAGATTCCAGAAGAAGAAAAAGAATACGGTAGTTTGTTTGAATTTTCTGTTAAATATATGTATGAACATAAAACAATTGGCTTTGGTAATGGTGGTGTTGTAAGTAAAAAAAATAACATACCCATAGTAATTGAAAAATATGGGTACGTTAAAAAATAATTAAACTTTACAAAGTTTTTGAAGAGCTTTATTTTTAATTATTAATGTTGCTTTTTCTAGAATAACAGATTGATTAGTATTACCACAGAAGTATTCTTCACAATATTCTGATGCAATGATAAAAGTTTTTAAAAATCTTTTGTTTTTAACAGTAGTTTCTTTAAAAAGTATATAATATGAGTTTTTATACTTATAAAGTGAATTAAAGCCTAAATATAAGTTTTCATTTAGTGCTTTTTTCGAAAAGTCTAATATATCATCTAGTGAATTAAATCTAAAAATATTACTAGATACAGAATATTTGATTTTATATTTAAATGGTTCATAATTCTTCGAGTTATATTTGCTTATAGCAGGAACAACATCTTCAAAAACACGAGTGATTGTTAAGATAAAACAATCATCACTACTAGTAGAGGCTTCAACTAAAAGTTGAGAATCTTCAAGTAAAAACTCTTCCTCTAATTCAGTTTCCTCAAATATCTTGAAAAAAATTTGTTGAGCTTTAGAAGAATCTTTTACTAAATCGGTTAAAGAAATTTCTCTTTCATCTAATTCTTCGAAACTCAATGTTATTCTAATTTTATCATTACTTAGTTTTTCAACTTTCAACTGGTATTCCTCCTTTTTCTTTAGTATATGTATTATATGACTAAAAGGTTAAAGTGTCAATATATACAGCAACTTATATTAATATTTTAAGTTAAAATGATAAAAATATACTTAATTTTATGGTAACTAGTTGAAAAAATTTATAATGTGTGATATACTTGAGAAGTTAATTTTCCTTTGCTCTATACTAGATATAGGGCCTGGACCAAGAGGGGGTGAAAAAAATGATGAACGCATACGAAATGATTACAATTTTAACAAGTAACGTAACTGATGAAACTAGAGATGAATTTATTCAAAAAATGAAAGATTTAATAGGAGCAGAAGTTGATGTAACTGTTGAAGATTGGGGAAGAAAAAAATTAGCATACGAAATCAAAAAACAAAACGAAGGTTACTACTTAATGTTTACATTTAGTTCTAATCCGTCAGATATTGCTGAAATGGAAAGAGTTTTAAGACTTAACGATACTGTATTAAAACATATGGTAATAAAAAAATAATACAATAGAAAATTAACGGATTAGGAGGTCATTGTATGAATAAGTTTCAATTAATGGGCAGATTGACAAGAGACCCAGAACAAAGATCAACAGCAAATAATTTGCTAGTTACTACATTCTCTTTAGCAGTAAACAGAAAATATGTAGCGCCAGGACAAGAAAGACAAGCGGATTTCTTTAATGTGGTGGCATATGGAAAGATGGCTGAATTTTGTAGCAAATACTACAAAAAAGGTCAACAAGTTTTAGTTGAAGGCAGAATGCAGAACAGAACTTGGGAAGATCAAAATGGACAAAAAAGATATTCAACAGATTATATTGTTGAAAATGGTTATTTTGCTGACTCAAGAAGAGATGGAGATTCTGGAAACATGATGTCAAATAATGTGCAAGGATCAAGCGCAGATGGAGAATTTATCACAATAGATGATAATGAAGATTTGCCATTCTAAATGAAAATAAAAAGGAAGGAGTGAACCAAAATGGCTGAGAAAAAAGTAAGAAAAAGTAATGATAAAGAAAAAAGTTTCAGAAGACCAAGAAAAAAAGTTTGTGTATTCTGTGCTGAACATATCGATGAAATAGATTATAAAGACGTAGAAAAATTAAAAAAATTCGTAAGTGATAAAGGTAAAATATTACCTAGAAGAGTAACTGGAACATGTGCTTTACATCAAAGAAAAGTAACTGTAGCAGTAAAAAGATCTAGAACAATAGCTTTATTACCATTCGTAGTTGAATAATAGTAAAATAAAAAATAGAATAGAGTAAAATCTATTCTATTTTTTTGTTAAAAACAGAGTTATCGTTTATTTTTCTAACAAAAAGTGATATAATATCACAAGCAGGAGGGTGGAATAATGAATAGATGTATAAAAGACGTTTTTAAGGATTGTAATGAAATAAACGAAGTAATAGGGAGCATAATAATTAATGAATTAAAATATTCTAAAAAACAAGGCATAATAATAATAGATTCAAAATCTGAATGTTTATTATCACCATCAGACATAGGAAAATTAGAGAGAAATATAAAGAGTAAATATGAATTAAATAGTTGTATATTTAATTACCAATATACTGGTGAAAAATTTAATATAGATAATGATATAATCAAAAAAATGATAAATAGATATTGTGAGAGTAATACTTATGCTACTCCAATATTTAGAGAATGTGAAATAGATATAGCAGGAAATAATATTATATTCAAATTTCCTGAAATGTATTCAAGTATATTGAAAATACGTAAAGCAGATAAACAGCTTTCACAAGACTTCTTGAAATATTATAATAAAAAATTTACGTTTACATTTGAAGATAGTGAAAATGCTAAAAAAACAATTATAAAAGATAATACTGTAAATCTAGAAACTTTAAAAAATGAACAAAAAGCAGAAAAGTATGTACAAAATGAAATACAACTAGAAGATAAAAAAAGTACCAAAGATATCATCAAAAATGATGAAAACTTAATTTTAGGAAAGCCTATTTATGGAGAAGTAACGCCTGTTTCTCAGGTTTCCGAATCGTATAAAGTAATAATAGAAGGACAAATATGTGATAAAGAAGAAAGAAGTTTGAAAAATGATAAAACACTTTTAACTTTAGATGTAACAGACTTGAAAAATACAATAACAGTTAAAATGTTTGTATCTAATAGCAAAATAGAAGAATTAAGTCCTAAACTAAAAAAATTTGGCATGATTAAAGTATCTGGAAGAGCAGCTTACGATAATTATTCAAAGAGCATAACTATTACTGCTACTTCTATTGAAAAATCAGATTTTAAAGTACCATCAAGGATGGATAATAGCATAGAAAAAAGAGTAGAATTGCATTTGCATACTAAAATGAGCGCTATGGATGCAGTTTCAAGTCCAACAGACATAGTAAAAGAAGCTATAAAATGGGGGCATAAAGCAATTGCAATAACAGATCATGGTGTTGTACAAGCTTTTCCAGAAGCACATTTAGCATCAGTGGTGAATAATTTTGTTCCAACAGAAGAAAAAGAATATAAAATAAAAATTCTTTATGGAATGGAAGGATATTTAATAGATGATTTAAATGTAATAGACATAGAAGAACCCACATATTGTATTTTAGATATTGAAACAACAGGATTTGACAGAAAAGAAAATAGAATAACTGAAATAGCTGTTGCAAAAGTAAAAAATGGCGAAATAATAGACGAATTCTCTACTTTTGTAAATCCCAAAGTAAGAATACCAGCTAATATAGTAGAATTAACTAATATAACTGACGAACTTGTTAAAGACGCGCCAACAATACAGGAAGTAATGCCTGAATTTATAGAATTTATAGGTGATAGTATACTTGTTGCACATAATAGTCCGTTTGATATACCATTTCTTAAATATAAAGCTATAACAGAATGTGGAGGAATAGATTTTCACAATTTAAATATTGATACTCTACACATATCAAGATCTATATATCCGGAATTTTCATCTCATAAATTAGGAGATGTGGCTAATAAACTAGATATAGAGGTTCTTGTAGCACATAGAGCAATTGATGATGTGCATACTACAGTAAAAGTGTTTAATAAAATGAATCAGAAAATAAAAGAAAATGGTTTTCATATATTTGAATATGCATCTGATTCAGATCAATTATTTGCAAAACAAAATATGAAAGCTAGAGAAAGAAATAAATTAGAAAAGCCATATCATATAATTCTATTTGCCAAAAACTATGTAGGTTTAAAAAACTTATATAAAATTGTGTCATATTCTAATTTGAGGCACTTTAAAGGCAAGCCTAGAATACCCAAATCTTTATTAAAAATGTATAGCGAAGGTATAATTATAGGTAGTGCATGTGAGCAAGGCGAAGTGTATAAAGCGGTACTAGAAAATGCGCCACAAAGTAAGATTGAAAATTTAATGAAGTTTTATGACTATTTAGAGATACAGCCAATTGGAAATAACGCATTTATGCTTAGAAAAAACCCTTCTAAAGAAGATAAATTCCCAATGATAAAAACAGAAGAAGATTTGAAAGACGTAAATAGAAAAATAGTAGAGCTAGGAGAAAAATATAATAAATTAGTAGTTGCAACATGTGATACGCATTTTTTAAATCCAGAGGATTCAATATACAGAGAATTTATTCAAGAAAGTCAAGGATATGATGATTTTGATAAACAACCGCCTCTATTTTTAAGAACAACTGAAGAGATGCTTAATGAGTTTTTATATTTAGGTGAAAAAAAAGCCAAAGAAATAGTAATAACAAATACAAATAAAATTGCAGACATGATTGATCAAATACAACCGGTTCCAGATGGCACTTATCCACCTTCTATCGAAAACGCTGAAACAGATATAGAAAATATGTGCTATGAAAAAGCAAAAGAAATATATGGAGATCCGCTGCCAGAAATAGTAGATGCAAGACTAAAAAAAGAACTTACATCAATAATTAAGCATGGTTTTGCCGTAATGTATATGATAGCACATAAACTAGTTAAAAAATCTAACGAATGGGGCTATCTGGTTGGTTCTAGAGGATCTGTAGGATCGTCTTTTGTTGCTACTATGAGTGGTATAACTGAAGTAAATCCACTTCCTCCTCACTATATTTGCCAAAAATGCAAATACAGTGAATTTGTTGACACAGACGTAACAACTGGTGTAGATATGGAAGATAAAAATTGTCCAAATTGTAACATACATATGAAAAAAGATGGAATGGATATACCTTTTGAAACGTTTTTAGGTTTTAAAGGAGATAAAGTTCCAGATATCGATCTAAATTTTTCTGGAGATGTGCAGTCTAAAATACATGCGTACACAGGCGAACTTTTTGGAGAAGGAAAAACATTTAAAGCAGGAACTATAGGAACTATTGCAGAAAAAACAGCTTTAGCATACGTTATTGGATATTATAAAGATTTAAATAAAACAGCGGTACTACCTGAAATGAAAAGACTTTCTCAGGGGTGCGTTGGAGTAAAAAAATCTACTGGGCAGCATCCAGGTGGTGTTATAGTAGTCCCACATGATAAAGATATATATGATTTTTGTCCAGTACAACATCCAGCAGATGATGTAACTTCAAGTATAATAACAACGCATTTTGATTTCCATTCAATACATGATAATCTTTTAAAATTAGATATGCTAGGGCATGATGATCCTACAATAATAAAAATGCTTGAAAATTTAACAGGAGTTGATGCAAAAACAATTCCATTAGATGAACCAGGCGTAATGTCATTATTTAAATCTACCGAAATATTAGGTGTAACACCAGAACAAATATATTCAGAAACAGGCACCTATGCAGTGCCGGAATTTGGAACAAAATTTGTTAGACAAATGCTTAAAGATACCAAACCTACAACATTCGGTGAACTTGTAAGAATATCAGGACTTTCTCATGGTACAGATGTGTGGTTAGGAAATGCACAAACTTTAATACAAGAAAAAACAACAACTCTTAAAGACTCAATATGTTGTCGTGATGATATTATGATTTATTTAATAAAAATGGGCATGGATCCGGGGCTTTCATTTAAAACAATGGAAAGTGTAAGAAAAGGTAAGGGTCTTAAGCCTGAAATGAGAGAAGCAATGGAAGCTGCAAATGTACCTTTATGGTATATTGAATCATGCTTAAAAATTAAATACATGTTTCCAAAAGCACATGCTGCTGCGTATGTAATGATGGCTTATAGGATAGCTTATTATAAAGTATATTATCCAAAAGAATTTTATGCTACATATCTAACAATAAGAGCAAATACTTTTGATAGTGATATTATGCTTGGTGGATTAAATGCAGTAAAACAAGCTATGGTTGATATAGATAACGATGTAACACCAACACTTAGATATATGTCAGAGAAAGCTTTGCTTAAATTAGACGATATAGATAAAAAAGTACAAAATAAAGATAAAGATGTTTATGGAGTTTTAGAAGTTGTTAATGAAATGTTAGAAAGAAAAATTAATTTTTTACCGGTTGACCTTTATAAGTCAGATGCAGTATCTTTTTTAGTAGAAGAAGATGGCATAAGACCGCCACTTAGTGCATTAAATTCATTTGGTGAAATTGCTGCAAAACAATTAGTAGATGCACGAAAAGGAGAAAAATTTGATTCTCAACAAGATGTTTTATATAGAGCAAAACTAGGTAAAACAGCGATGCAAATTTTAGAAAAAAATAATTGTTTCGAAGGCTTACCTAAATCTGATCAACTAGATTTTTTCGAAATGTAAAAAGGTTAAAATAATTCGTTAAAACTATTGTAAATCCGGCTTATTTATAGTATATATATAAGTGGGAGGATGATCATATGAAAATTGATTTAACAGGAATACATGTAGAAGTTACAGAAGGAATGAGAACATTTGTAAATCAAAAGGTTAACAAATTAGCTAAATTCTTTCCAGAAGATACAATAGCTCACGTTACTGTCGCAACCGAGAACGACAAAAAACATGTAGATATTCGTATAGAAGCAAAAGGACATACATTCTTAGCAGAAGAAACTACTGAGGATATGTACGCTGCAATTGATACTCTTACTACTAAAATCGAAGGACAAGCAAGAAGAGAAAAAGACAAAAATGAGAATAAACGTTATGAATCAGTCTCTATTCAAGTAGAAACTGAAGAAGAATAATTTTTCAGATAGAAAGAAGGGTATATCCCTTCTTTTATTATGTAATCGGCTAAATATATATGTTACAACATTAAATCCACACTTTTCATATGTTAGATTGTCCAGTTCATGCCATTTTGTAGTATTTTTCTAACAAAACTATAATTATTCTTGACATTCTTATGTTAATTGTTGTATACTTAATAAGTATAAAAGGGTGAAAAAATGAATATAAATAAAAAAAATATAAGTATAATTGTAGCAGTAGTTGTTGTTATAATTATTGCAGTATTAGGATTTAATATAACTAAGGATATTGTAACAAATAGCAATAAAAAAACATCTACAGAGTTAACAAAAAAGCTTGAAACATTAAATAAAAAATATCCAGAAGCAAAAGCCTGGTTAAAAGTAAATAATACAACTATAAATATGCCTGTATTTCAATCTAACGATAATAATAAATATTTAAGATTAAATAGAGATGGAAAAGAAGCTAAATGGGGCGAAGCTTATTTAGATTACAGAGTAGATTTAAAAAAAATAAACGATAAAAGTAATATTATAATATATGGACATAATACTGAACAAGACACGTTGTTTACGCCATTATTAAAATATAAAGACGAAGAATTTTTCAAAAAAAATAAAACAATTCAATTAGCAATTAAAGATAAGGAATATAAATTTGAAATTATATCTGCTTTTGTTACAGATACTAGTTATTTTTATATAGATACTGAGTTTAAAAACGTAGAAGAATATGATAATTTTACAAATGAAATAAAAAGTAAAAGCATATACGATACAGGAGTTAAATTAAAGAGTAACGATACAATATTAACGTTATCTACTTGTGAGTACTCTATAGAAAATGGTAGATTCGTAGTGGTAGCTAGATTAGTTAAATAAAGAAAAGAGCAGTAAATAAAAATTACTGCTCTTTTTAGTTATACTACTTGAATTATATACTATTAATTAAATATAAACATAAATAATAGTAAGACAAAATAATTCATAAAATAGAAACTAGTTTTTTCCTGACATTTGGTTTTCAGCTTGCATTATTAATTTCTTAACCATTGCACCACCGATAGAACCAGCTTGTTTAGAAGTTAAGTCACCGTTGTATCCTTGTTTTAAGTTAACACCGATTTCGTTAGCAACTTCATATTTGAATTTGTTTAAAGCTTCTTTAGCTTCTGGAACTGCTTTTTGATTTGAACTTGGCATAATTTGTTCACCTCCTTTTTAACATTAAGTAAAAACTAAATCTTTACTTAGTCATAATTTGTGCAGTAAAAATGAAATAATACATTTTAAATCGTTTTTTTCGAAAAAAATTGTGACAGAAAAATTTTTAATATGTCAAACTCATTGCATTTTTATGTAAAGTGTGATAAAATATAAGGGTAGATTACGGAGGTTAAATATGAAAAAAATAATATCAATTAGTTTAATAATAATGATATTAGCAATAAATACACAAGTATTTGCAGCATCAATACCTATAGTTAATATAGGTGGACCCAATAGAGCTGAAGTACAAGTAGGTGGATCAGTAAGTTATACTGTTGCATTTTACGGTGCTAATTCAATTAATTTAAAAAGTTCAGATATAGGAATCGCGGGTTCTGGTGTAACAGCAGCAAAGACGGTTTCAGGATCTGGTAATACAAGGACAGTTACACTTAGTAATATACAAGGTGAAATAGGTAAAGTTGTAAGTATAGCTATTAGATCAGGAGTAGCAACTAACGCATCTGGAAGTTCAGTGCAAACACCTAATTCTATTGGCTTTGTAATAAAACAAGGTCAATATGATAATGTAAAGCCTTCTATTACAGTAACAGGCCCTTCTAAAAATAATGTAGATTTAGGAGCTTCAGTTGTATATAACGTAAATTATTCAGATAAAAGTGGTATAAAGAATATTTCTTTAAATAGTTCAAGTATAGCTTTATTTGGATTTACAGCAAATGTGTCAATTAGCGGAACTGGAACTTCAAGAAGAATAACATTAAATAACGTTCAAGGCGCAGAAGGTGGCAATAAATATATAAGTATTAAAAGCGGAACAGCAGCGGATATGGTTGGAAATTTAGCTTATGGTGTAGAAAGAACAACAAAATTTTGTATAAATGCAAAACCAGTTGAAACACCTAGTAATCAAGAAATAAAACCAGTAGAGAATAAGCAAACAGACGTAAACAAGCCAACTATTAATATTTCTGCACCAAGTGCAACTTCAATTTTAGCAGGTGAAACAATAAGATATGTACTTACATACAATGATGATCAAGGATTACAAAATATATCGTTAAAAATTGATGATGTAAAATTAATAGGGTTTACAGCGGATATAACAATAGAAAATGATGAAAATAAAAGAGTGATTATATTATCAAATGTACAAGGAGACTTAGAAACTGAAAAATACATATCAATCAATTCGGAAACTGCAGTAGACCTTAAAGGTAACAAAGCAGAAGCTGTAAATAAAACTATTCCATTTAAAATAGAAAAAAAAGCAGAAATAAATGATAAAAAATATAATGATGGTAGACCAAATGATTGGATAGAAAATCCAAACACGGGAAAAAACATATAAAAAAAGCACGTAATATAAAAGTTACGTGTTTTTTTATTCCTAACTGAATTTATCCTTTAGGAGGAGTTGGATCATTTCCATAACTATCTTTGTCACGGAATTTTCCGTTTGCTGCATGTATAAAGACTTCAGATTTTTGGTTTATTGCGATCCTTCTTGCTATAACAATAGCTTCTTGTTGTGTATCTACATTTCTTGTAGCTTTAGAATTTCCTTCACCTCTAACTGACCAACCTCCGTTATTACGTTTTACAACATGTTGATTTGGCATGAATATCACCTCTTTTTCTAAAATTATTATATCAAGAAAAATTAACATGTACAATACATTATTGATAAAAAATGCAAATAGTTCAATCTTGTATACTTTTCATCATATTTACATCTTAAAGTGTTATCTAATATAAAAAATCTCCCTATAAATATATAGAAGTAACTTATACTTTTTTCAATAAAAATAATAATACACTTACACATCTACTGTACAAAGTTCGAAATATTTAGCATATTAGCAGAATTCTTTCAGAAAATAGTGTAAAAAACTACGATTTTTTGTTGATGTATTATGTTAACTGTGATATAATATACACTATTAAAAGTATCAAGGAGGTATATATGAAAAGAAAATTAATTATTATAATTTTAATATTCACAATAACATTTATAAATTTAAATTGTTGTGCGTACATATATGCTGCTCCTTTAGACAACATACCGCCAACAGTAACTATATATTATGCGGGCAACCAAGCTGTTAAATTAGGGGAAAGCATAGTATATAATATTACGTATTTAGATAATACTAAAGTAGAAAGCATAAAATTAAAAAATTCAGATATAAGTTTAAATGGATTTACAGCTAATATAGATATACAAGCAAATCAAAATAAAAGAAAAATAATATTAAGCAACATTCAAGGTGAAATTGGAGTTAATAAATACATAAGTTTAAAACCAGGAACTGCTGTAGATATCTCTGGAAATGTAGCAAAAGGCGTGGATAGAAGTGCGTACTTTAGAATTGTAGATTCTAAAGATTCAAAAAATCCAGATATATATTTAAGTGGACCATCAGACAAAACTGTACATATGGGAGAAAGCATAACATATACGGCCAAATATTCAGACAATATAGGTATAGAAAAAATAAATTTAACAAGTAAAAATATAATACTAAACGGATTTGAAGCTAATATCAATGTTTATGGCTCAGGAATGGAGCGAAAAATAAAACTAAGCAATATAAGTGGGGAATATGATCAAGATAAAAGCATAACTATTAGCTCGGGAACGGCTGTAGATGCCGCAGGAAATAAGGCTTATGGAATAAGTATGTCTCAAAAATTCTCAATAGTAGAAAAGCAAACAGATTTTAATGGCAAAATAATAAATATACCTGTAGAAGAATCCATTCTAACTTCTATTGAAGACCAAGAATCGTTTGAATGTACGGATCCTGTAACTTTAGAAATTGATAATAAAGTAAAAAAAGCTGGTATGTGGTTTGATGTTACTAGAGATAATGTTAAAAATTTTTATGAAAATAATTACATTTCCGAAGGCAAAACTTGCACATACAACATCCAATTTTATAATAATACAGATGAAAACTTAGAAAACGTACTAATCAGACTATCAATTCCTAAATCTGTGGATGTAGTAGAAGTTACAGCTGGCGGTGAAAAAGTAAGTAAAACTAATCAATTAACCGTAGTACAATGGAAAGTAGGAAAACTAGAAAAAGGTAAAGGATATACATTAAAAGCAAAAGTAAAATTTTTAGAAGATACAAACTTAAAAAAGAGTAAAGAGCTAGTTTCAGAATTTTTTTCTAAAGTAGATATGATATCAGATAAACAAATAAATTCCATGTATACAAGGCAAGCGTTTGTTGATCTTTCTAAAAATAAATCGGCAAAGTCAAAAAAATATTTAAAAATATATACTTTTCCAAGTAAAATAAGCCCTAGCGAAAAAATATCTAAAGTGGATTTTGCTAGAATAATAATAGATAGCGGTATAATAAAAAATATTCCTAGTAAAAAAGGATATAAGTCATATAACGATAAAAATAAAATACCGTTTAATCAAAGAAAAGCAGTTAGTACTATGACTGAAATTGGAATATTTATGCCAGATGAAAAGGGAAATTTAAATGCAGACAAGTTAATAACAAAAGCTGAAATGTATGATATATTGATGAAAGTTTTAAAATACAAGTATAATGATCTATTAGTAAGTGAAGCAACGCCCTTTATTGTAAATAAAGATATTACAAATAATGAAAATGAAGCATTAGAGTATAAAAATTCAGTAATGCAGCTTATTAGAATGAACATAGTAGAAAGATCTAGTATAAATATAAGCGAAACAGCTACTATACAAGATGTATTGCAAGTAGTTAACTGCGTTACATATAGAGATAACATTGGAAAAATTAAAAATATAAACAATACAAAATTTGCAAAAGAAAACTTAGATCTTATTACTATTGCAACAAAAAATATTAAATATAAGTATGATAAAGACTTGAAAATGCAAGTAGTTTAACGAAAAATAGAGGAAACTCTATTTTTTTTTGTTAAATCATGGTCATAAACGCAAAGTATATTGAATTTTTATGTAATCTGTGGTATAATGAATGTATAGTTTAATATTTCTATAAACCTTTAAATAAAGATTTAATAAAATAATAGGAGATGATAAGTATGAAAATATTTATACAATATTTCAAAGACTATAGAGAATCTTACAAATCATTAAAACCATTGCAAAAATTAGTTCCTATATTAGGAATTGCACTGGCTGCATTTTTAGCTAAAGTAAATGTAATTCTTACTTTGGTAGTTTTAGGACTATCATTTGTATATATTACTAACAATGCTACAAACGTAGCTAAGCTACAAGAAAGTGAAAACAAAAACGCAGAACAATCTAATCCTTTCAGCATAGCAAAGGCAGTTATATTTTTCGCAATTCTTGCTTGTGTTTCTTATAAGCTTTGGACTGTTAACAAGGTGATCCTTGGAGTAGTAGTTGTCTTTATGGCATTTTATTATAACAAGAAAATCAAGGGAACAGTTCATTTAAGTAAGAAAAACATTTCTTTTGACAAGACTAAAGCATTTTTTACAGAAAAGAAATTCGCAGGTATGTTTAAGTCATCAAAAGAAAACAAAAAAGAAAAGAAAGCAAAAACAGACAAGAAAGCAAAAAATGAAATGAAAGATTCTAAATTTCAAAACTTTAAAGTATCAATAGTAGAAAAAGCAAAAATACTAAAACAAAAATTATTAAAAGGAGGCATTAATATGCGGACTTCAATTAGAAAACACTTAAATTTTAAAAACGTAGTAGTATCTATACTTTTAGCAGCATCCCTTAGCTTGGGTGGAATCTTTGCATATACACAACTTAGTAAAAAGCCATGTGATTGCAAAGCAAAAGCTCAATATCAGGAAATGCTAAATGAGGCTTATCAAGAATTAGACACAGCATACGACGAAATAGACAAGCAAAATGAAAAAATTGAAGAATTAGATGACAAAATAGCTGAAATGGAAAATGAAGACAAAGCAGAAGTAGAAGCAAAAACAGAATCAGCTCCAATAGAAGCTATTACAACATCACCAATAACAGAGTACAATCCTAATAATAATAACAATAATTCAAGTTCGTCATTAGGCTCTTATAATAATGATACAAGTAGTATTAATAAAGACAGTAGTTCAAATGGCGGAAATGACAATTCATCAACAGTTGATACACCAAGTTCTTCAGTAGATAATCAAGCACCACAAGTTAAACTTGTAGGTAACTCACAAGTCGAAGCAGGTAAAGAATACACACTACAAGTTATAATCGAAGACGAAAATCTTAAAGAAGTTGGCCAAGTAAAAGATTATTTCAAAGGTTTAGAAAATGCAAAAATAGGAGAACCAACACAAATATCAAGCTCAAATTACAAGTTCCCTATAACATTTGAAAAAGCCGGCGAATACAAGGTTTATATTTCTGAAGGATTAGCTAAAGATACAGTAAATTTAACATCAGGTAAGAGCAACGAGCTAACAATTTCAGTAACAGAAGCTAAGCCAAACCCAGAAGATAAACCAGAAGTAGCAACAGATACTAATAAACCAGTTGTAACAGTAGAAACAAGTAACTTAAATCTTAAAACAGGCGAAAAAGTATCAATTACTCTTAAAGCAACTGATGACAACAAAATCGACAAATTCTATATTGGAGCTTCATTGATTAACGGCACAACAATAGGACAATTTGAAGTGGATTCAATTTCAGAAAATGACGATTCAAGAGTTGTTAATTTTATCGCTAAAAAAGCAGGAACTTACAATGTATCATTTAGTGAAGGAATCGCAGTTGACGAAGCAGGAAATAAATCTGATGCACCTAACGCTATTACTTTCGTAGTAACAGACAAAGATAATTCAGAAGATAAACCTGTAGAGCCAGGACAACCAGTTGAACCAGTAGAACCTTCAAAAGATACAGAGAAGCCACAGCTTTCTTACGAGTCAAGTAATGCTACTATTTACGAAAATTTTACTATTACTTTAAATGCTAAAGACAATGTTGAGATTAAATCATTTGATTTCAGTGAATCAGATATTAATTTACCAGAAGGATGCAAATATTTAAATCACAGTTTTAAAGATCAATCTACAGTAGAAATACTAATTTTAGTGGACAGCCTTGTAGATGATTCAGGTAATTTAAATTTCAGTATTAACGAAGCGGTTGTTACAGACACTTCAGGTAATAAATCAGACCAATTGAATATTACTGTTCCTGTTACAGGAGTAGATAATACAGAGAAGCCAGAAGTATTACCAGAAGAACCAGAACAAAGTGAAGAATTAGCTATAACATTAAGCGCAGACAGACAATCAGTAACATCAGGTGAAAGCTTTTACGTTATAGGAACTCCTAATACAACTCTTAACGGATATACTTTAAATAGAGCGAATATACAAGTACCGGAAGGTATTGAGATAGGTTCAATCGAACAAAGTACCGATAAAATTGTAATAGAGGTTAAAACTTCTACAAATGTTACAGGTTCAGTTAATATAACAATCGATAATGCAGTTAATACAGTTACAGTAGATGTTACACCAGTTGAAACTATCACTGAAAAACCGGTTACACCAGAAGCCCCAGCAGAAGAACCTATTATAGAAGAAGTAGTACCTAGTATTACAAGTCCTTCTATAGAGGAAAATAATGTTGAGGTGAAAGAAGAAACAGTTGTACCAGAAGCCCCAGTAGACAATATAGAAGAGGACGTTAAAGAAGAGGTTTCAAACGGTTCTGAAGAAGTAATTCAAAATGAAACAACTAACCAAGATGATTGGGAAGAAGTTAATATTGATGAAACAGTAGAACCAGTACAACCAGTAGAACCAGTACAACCAGTAGAATCAACACAACCAGTAGAAAATCAACAAGAAACTTTAGTTTCAGATGAAATTCCAGTCTTTGAATCAGCAGATAGCTAATGTTGATTTAAAAAACAGTATATTAAATCAAAAAAATCAAATTAGTAATTTGCAACTAGAAGCAAACTCTAATTGATTAGTGACTTCAGTGACGGAAAAGCATAATTTTATTCCAAAAAAATATTAATGTATTAATTGTAGGGTAATACAAAAATATTTGGATGGAATATACAAGAAGATAGTTACCAGAAGAAAACGAAATCAAGAACCAAACCTACAAATTGGTTTGAGAGATTGAATTCTATGGTAGCTACCCTACAAGACATTTAAGAACGACAAAAATTGGTGGCCACCAATAAATATTTTCATAAAAAAATTATATATATATTAGCTAATTCTCACCTATTTAAAGCGTAAGCTTTAGAGAAAAACCTTTATTGCTGGGGCAATTAAGGCGGTGAGAGTTAGCACACAATTAAAAAATAAAAAATAATTAGTTGTGGACTTTTTTCTTGGGCACTAGTTCTTCTTCACTTCGGTGGAGAGGGACTGGAGCTCGAGATAAAAAGTTGGGGTTTTCCCCTTATCCAAGACAGTACACTTAGCATAATAGCGGATAACACAACTAATTTCAAAAAAAAAAAATATATATATATAATTAAAAAGAAAGTTGCATTTGCAGCTTTTTTTTTGCGTTTAAATTCATAAAAAACATATAAAAAAACACATATAATATATTTCGACATTTTAAAACTTAATTTAGTGCTAAAATACTACTGAGGTGAAAATATGAAGTGCAATTATGAAGAAGATAATGAAATCTTAAAAGTTTTACTTACTCAAGATATAGATACTGGAGAATGTAAAAAAATACGAAATGTAATAGACGGATATATAATTAAATATCAGCCTAAAAAAGTAGTTTTAGATTTATCAAATGTATCATTTATGGACAGCTCTGGAATAGGGCTAGTAATGGGGAGATATAATTTAGCAAAAATGTTTAACAGTAAGCTAGCCATATGTAATCCAAATAAAAGAATAAAACAAGTGATTCAGCTTACTAATATAGATAAGTATGTAGAAATAATGGAGGTTTAAATGGATAAGATACGTATTGAAATTGAAAGTAAATTAACAAATGTAGCGGTGGTAAGAGTAGCTGTTGCTACGTTTGTTGCAAATTACAATGTAAAATTAGATGAACTAGTAGATATTAAAACAGCAGTATCAGAAGCAGTTACAAATAGTATAGTGCATGGATACGAAGAAAAAAAAGGTACAATTGTTGTAGAATGTATATATTCTAAAGGTATTTTTGTAGTGAAAGTTATAGATAAGGGCATTGGAATTGGAGATATAAGTTTAGCTACAACCCCTGCTTATACAAGTAAACCGGAACTAGAACACGCCGGAATGGGTTTTACCATAATGTCAACTTTTATGGATGATCTAATTGTAGATTCTAGTGAGCAAGGTGGCACTATAGTAACTATGACGAAAAAAATAGATAATAACAATAAATGAAATTAAAAAGGGAAAAAAACGCGTTTGGTATACATAATTGTGCACTTTTCCTTGTTAAACCGCTATATTTATGGTAAAATAAATATAGCGGTTTTTTTGACTAAGGAGAGTTTAATGATATATATAATAGATGACGAAAATGTAAATTTAAGAATAGATTCTTGTATTTCTAAATTAGATACAAAAATCACAAGAAGTTATGCTAAAATCTTAATTGAAGATGGAAGTATACTTGTAAATAAAGAAATTCCAAAACCATCATATAAAGTTAGACTTAATGATGAAATAGAAATAAATATTAAAAAACCAAAAATAACAAAAGCAATACCTCAAAAAATAGATGTAAATATAATTTATGAAGATGAAGATGTTATTGTTGTAGATAAAGAAAAAGGAATGGTTGTACATCCTGGTAATGGTAATTCAGATAATACATTAGTTAATGCTCTGCTTTACTCCCATGAAAATAATTTGTCTCAAATTAATGGAGTTATAAGGCCTGGAATTGTTCATAGAATAGATAAAAACACAAGCGGAATACTTGTTGTAGCTAAAAATGATAAAGCACATAAAAGTCTATCTAATCAGTTTAAAGATCATAGTATAACTAGAGTATATGTAGCACTAGTAAAAGGAATAGTAAAAGAAGATATGGATATAGATTTGCCTATCGGAAGATGTCCTAGAGATAGAATAAAAATGGCGGTAACTAATAAAAATTCAAAGAGAGCGGTTACACATATACATGTTTTGAAATGTTTTGAAGAAGATAAATATACGTTAATAGAAGCAAAACTTGAAACAGGGAGAACTCATCAAATTAGAGTTCATATGGCATACAAGAATCATCCGTTAGTTGGAGACGATTTGTATGGTAAACCAGATAAAAAAATCAAGATACAAGGTCAGTTGTTACATGCAAAGAAACTTGGATTTATACAGCCAACAACAGGTAAATACATAGAATTTGAAAGTGAAATACCAGAAGATTTTCAAACGATAATAAACAAATTAAAATAAGCCCTACACAATAATATATGTAGGACTAAATCTATATCAAATAGAGCTCTATAGTATATAGTATGAAAATAAATAGAAAAAGGTGAAGAAATGGAAGATAAAATCAGATTACAAAAGTATTTAGCAGATGCTGGCGTTTGTTCAAGAAGAACAGCGGAAGAATACATTGTAGATGGAAAAATAAAAGTAAACGGAAAAGTAGTTAAGGAAATGGGTATAAAAGTATCAAATAAAGATAAAGTTGTATATCAAGGCAGAACAGTTAAACCAACTAAAATAAGAAGATGTATAATGTTAAATAAACCCGTTGGATACGTTACTACAAGTAAAGATGAATTAGATAGAAAATGTGTTATAGATTTAATACATGAAAGAGAAAGATACTATGCAATAGGAAGGTTAGATATGTATACAACAGGGCTGCTGCTATTAACTAACGATGGCGAACTTGCTAATAAAGTTATGCATCCTAAAAATGAAATAGTTAAAACATATGTAGCAACAATAGATAAAAAAATTGCTAAAGATGATGTTGAAAAATTAAGAGAAGGTGTAGATATTGGAGAATGTGTAACTAAAAAAGCGGAAGTTAAGCTTTTAGATAATACACATCAATTATTAGAAGTTAAAATATCTGAGGGCAAAAATAGACAAATAAGAAGAATGTTTGAGACATTAGGTTATGAAGTAAAAAAACTTAATAGAACGCAAGTAGGATCTTTAAAACTCAAAGAAGATCTTAAAATAGGCAAGTATGAAATATTAACTGATAGAGAAATCAAGAGAATTTTTGAATAATTAAAAAAAGTATAGCAAAATAATAGTATTTATTATAATATATTATTGAAAAGTATTAGGAGAGTGTAGATTTTGAAAAGCGAATTAGAAATATTAAAATTAAAAATAGAAGAAAATGATATAATATCTTTTGATATATTTGATACTTTAGTGTTTAGAAATGTAATGAAACCTAAAGACATATTTAAAATAGTAGAAGAAACTTTCATAGATCATGATATAATTAAAGGATTTGCAAAATTTAGAGCGGAATCCGAAGCAAAAGCAAGACTTTTATCTGGAAAAGAAGATATTGAATTAGATGAAATATATGATTTTATGGATGATAAGTATAAAGGTTATACAGAAAAGATAAAACAATATGAATTAGATATAGAAAAAGAGTTTATAGTAGAAAATAAGTTTATGAAAAAGGCATTTAATTATGCTAAAAAACTAAACAAAAAAATATTGATCATCTCAGATATGTATTTACCAAATTCATTTTTGCAGCTTGTTTTAGAAAAAGAAGGATATAAAGGATTTGATAATTTATATGTTTCTGGATCTCTAAACAAAACAAAAGCAACTGGTTCTATATATGAATTTGTAAGAAGCGAAAATAAAATTAGAATGAGTGATAAATGGTTACATATTGGTGACAATACTAGATCTGATATTGAAAACGCAAAGAGTAAAGGTATAAATGTTTTTTATTATAAGCCACCAGCTGAAAGAATAAAATACAATTATAAAATGAATTTAAAAGAATCTATTATGAATGCAATACAGATCAATACTTCTAGAAATGGCATAGAAATTAGTACTTTCGAAAAAATGGGTATTGAAGACGTATCAAGCATATTTTATGGTTTTTGCGATTGGCTTGCTAGTGTAACATCTACGCAAGATAATTTAATGTTCCTATCTAGAGATGGATATTTTCCTCAAAAAGTGTATGAACTGTTTAAAGAAAAAAGAAAGATTGATGTATATACTAAATACTTGCTTACTTCAAGAAAAGCATATCAAATACCTGCTTATGCATTAATGGAAAAAAAGGATGTAATAGAACAGCTTACATTGTGGAACTCTCAATTAGATCATAAAATAACAATAAAAGATATATATAAACAAGTTGGATTAGATGCTTCTAGCTTTATAAGAGAGATTAAGACTCTTGGTTTTAAAGATGAAAATACAGTATTGGATTTTATGAATAGAGACAAGATAAAAAAATTACTTGCGCTTACATATAGCAAAATAAAGAAAAAACTTGAACTAAGATTAGAACTAGTAAAAGAATATCTAATTCAAGAAGGTGTAGATAAATTTGAACAATTAAATATTGTGGATATAGGATGGCGCGGAAGCATACATAATGCAATGCAAAAGATACTTTCTAATGATATAAATGGATTTTATTTTGGAACAACAGAGCATGTATATGATGCAATAAGATTAAATACATTTGGATATTACTTTGATTTAGGTTTCCCAATAGAAAATAAACAATTTGGGTTAGATAATGTAATGATGTTTGAGCTTATATTTAATTCTCCAGAGCAAAGTTTAAATTCTTTTGCAGAAGAAAACGGAAAAATAGTTCCCGTGTATAGCACAAAGAAAAATACATATGGAAAAGATTTAAATACAATGCAAAATGCAGCGTTAGAGACTATTAAAGAATATATCAAATACGACAAATATCTTACAGGTATAACATGCAAATCTAGTATGAGAAACTATATTAATTTTATAATAGATAGAAATTATGAAGATAGAGCAGCGTTTAAAAACTTTACTAATGAAATAGGCATGGATGATGGTGAATACGGATATGTTTTAGAAGTTAGCAAAGAAACGTTCCTAAAAGATTATAAGAAGGTATTAGAAAAAGCTAAATTTAGTTTATGGCAAGATACTTTTGTTATAAAAGGCATAAATACAAAAGAAGAATACGATAAGTTTTTAAAAGAAAATAATATAAAAATCAAACGTAAAAATAAAGCAATATATCATTTTGCAGATTATATATACATGGCAACTAAATTTCCTAGCAAGGTATTACATCGCTCAGGAAATGCAGTAAAAGCATTGATGATATCTAAAGCTGAAAAGAATAATAAGTGTGGTGAGTAGATTGGAATTTTTAAAAGAAGTATGGAAAAACAAAAGAGTATTATGTTCAATGGTCAAAAACGATTTTGTAAATCGATTTGCAAATACTAGTTTAGGTGCTATTTGGGGATTTGTATCGCCAATAGTTTTAATAGTATTATATGCTTTTGTATTTGAATATATATTAAAGTTAAATACAGCAGGAGAGTACCCATATTTAGTATGGTTTTTACCAGGAATAGTGATGTGGACTTTCTTAAATGATGCGATTTTAAATACAACTAATTCAATTAGAGAATATAGTTATTTAGTAAAAAAAATAGTTTTTCCAATTGATATTATTCCGTTAATAAAAGTATTTTCAACTTTTATTGTAGCTGCTGTTATGCTTGCTATAGTAATAGCAATATCATTTTTTAATGGATTTTTACCAAATTTAATTATGCTTATTTATTATACATTAGCAGCTGTTTTCTTTATTATAGGTATAACGCGTCTTACGAGTGCTTTATCTGTAATGTTAGGAGATATAGCTCAGGTTGTTCCAGTTATAATGCAGCTTATGTTTTGGGCAACCCCTACTGTTTGGAATATAGCTATTGTTGATGATAAAATAGCTAATATAATAAAATTTAATCCACTTGCTTATTTAGTTTGTGGATATAGGGATGTATTTATAAATGGTAGTATATTTTCAGATAACAATTATATATTTACAATAGTGTTTTGGATAATTGCAGTGCTTGTTTTTATATATGGAAATATAATATTTAATAAAAATAAAGATGAATTTTCAGATGTTATATAGGAGGAAGAAATGAGTAATAAAACGGTTATAAAACTAGATAATATAAGTAAAATATATAAAGTGTATCCTACTAAAATAAATCGTTTTTTAGAAGTAATGTTTTTTATTAAAAATAAACATGAAGAGTTTAATGCTTTATCTAATATAACATTTGAACTAAATAAAGGTGAAATATTAGGTATAATAGGAAGCAACGGTGCAGGTAAATCTACTTTGCTTAAAGTAATAACTGGTGTAACTAAACCTACATCTGGTAAATTATCTGTAAAGGGTAAGGTAGCATCACTTCTAGAGCTAGGAGCGGCGTTTAATTTTGAACTTACAGGTGTGCAAAACATTTATCAGCAAGGTCAAATTTTAGGAATGACAAAAGAACAAATAGACAGTAAAGTAGAAGATATTGTTGAATTCTCTGGAATAAATAAGAATGTTAATCAATTAGTTAAAACTTATTCTAGTGGTATGTTTGCAAGACTTGCGTTTTCTTGTGCAATTAATATGGATTTTGATGTTTTAATAGTAGATGAAATATTAAGTGTTGGAGATACAAATTTTCAAAACAAATGTATAAACAGAATGCAAGAATTAACGAAAGAAGGCAAAACAATATTATTTGTTTCTCATGATTTACATGCAGTAAAATATTTTTGTAATAGAGTTATTAGGCTAGATAAAGGCAGAATAATAGATGAGGGAGATAATGTTTTAGAAATCGTTGAAAAATACGAAAGAAATATAATGCCCGAGAGAGTAGATAATGAGAAAAAAGAAGTAAAAGAAAGAGCATTTTCAACTAATGAAATTGTAACTATAGATAAAGTTATCTTAAAAGATGGAGCAGGGAATAGGACTAAGAAATTTAAGCATAAAGAAAATATTAAAGTGCAAATAAATTATACATTGCATAAATATGAAGAAGGTATGTTTTTTGGTGTTGGATTTAGAAATAGTAATAATGACTATATAAATGGTATGAATACAAAGCAGGAAGGCTTGGAAATACAGCAAAAGCCGGGAGAATATACACTTGAATTAGAATATATATGCCCAATGGTATATAAAGATATATATTCATTATGGGGAGTGTGTTATAATTCGTCAGGAACAGTGGTATTAAGTGATTATATAATAAAAGACGCATTTGAAGTCTATGTAGACAAGGATGTATGTGAAGGAGTGACATATATTGAACACAATTGGCAATACAAGTAGTAGTAGATATATTAGAAAAATTGATTATAGAGAACCAACTGCAGATTATAAGATAGCAAATCAAGTTAAAGATGGTTCTAAAGTATTAGAAATAGGTACATCAAGTGGGTATATGTCAGAATTCCTTGTTAAGGAGAAAAACTGCATACTTTCAGGTGTGGAATATAATACAGAGCTTTTTAATAAAGCAAAAGTTTTTTTTGAAAATGGATATAATGAAGATCTAAATAAAATAACTCAGTGGGAAGATAAAATACAAGATAATTATTTTGATTATATAATTTGTCAAGATGTATTAGAGCATTTGTTAAATCCATTTGAAGTTATTAAAGCGCTTATGAAAAAACTAGCTAAAAACGGCAAAATATTAGTTTCTATACCGAATGTATCTCATAATGCAATTTTGATGGAAATACTTAAAGATAAATTTTCATATGAGCAATCTGGAAGTTTGGATTATACTCATTTTAAGTTCTATACAGCTAAATCTTTTAAAGACGAAGCAAATAAAATAGGTCTTAAAGTAATTCATCATGATATAACATATTTAATACCGGAAGATTCAAGTTTGAATAATAGCTATAAAGATTATAGTTTGAAAGAAAGAGAAGTGCTTTTTGATCATTATAATGGACATGTATTTCAAAATATTTTTGTTCTTGGAAAAAAAGAAGAATATGCTGATGAAAAAGAAAAATTAATTCAATTTAAATTGCAAAACTATGATGAGGTTATTATAGAAACTAAAAGTAATGTAAAGAGATATTATTATCATGATGCTGAATTAATAGAATATATTTTAGAAAAAGGTACTCAAAATGTTAAAATATATCCAAGTATAAGACTTAAAAAATTTAATGTGGATTTGTATATTAATGATGAAAAACAGTATATATCTTCTTTTGATTATCAAGCTGGAATTATACATGAAAATGAAGATAGATATATTTCTACTGGAACTGAATGTATAAATTTAAAAAGAGATTTTAAAAAAGGAGATAAAGTAGGAATACGCATTACTAGTAGCGAGAGTATTTTTGATCAGATTATAAAAGGCGAAAATTATTTTAATTCCGAAATAACTAATATTAAAGCGAAAATAGATAAATATACCCACATTTCTATAGCTGCATGGGATACGTTTATTTTAAAAAATGTGCTTAAATTTGACGATATAATAGAGATAGTAGATAGAAAAGTAAGAACTAAGTTTGGTATAAATAACTTTGCTAAAAGGAGATTAGCTGCTAAATCGTATGAAATAGATGAAATTTATGAAGAGTTAAGAATATTTTTAAAAGATAAAACCGAAGATGTTAAAAAAATAGAAATAGAGACTGTTCAAGAGTTTTCTATAGTTAACCCATTTATGCTTGAGATTTTGGATTTTTGCAAAAGACAAAATAAAAATGTGTATATTGTTAATAATGGTTATCTAGATAGCAACATTTTGATGGCTGTGCTGCATAATTTGCAGATTACTAATTTAAAAGTTATATCATATGATGATCTGCTTAAGTTCGATCTAGATCAGCTATTGCATATTGGTTCGGATATAAAAAAAGATATTATTAATCTTAAAAGTTTAAATATAAATACGTATATGTATAAGGCTGTGCAAAAACGAGTAGAAAATAGAAAGAGTTTGGAAACTAAAAATATCTCAGAATCTATTATGAGAGCCATTCAATATAATTATATATATAACGGCCTGCATATTAAATATTTTGAAAAGTTTGGTATTGAAAACGTAGCACCTATATACTTCTATTTTACAAACTGGTTATACAATAAAAGTAAAGATAAAGACAATATATTTTTCTTATCTAGGGATGGATATATGCCATTTAAAGTATATAAATTGCTTCAGAAAAGTAGAAATACAGATAAATATATTAAGTATGTGTATGCGTCAAGAAAAGGTTATCAAATACCTGGACTTGCAACTGTAGGAATAGACAAAGCTTTGAGCGTTTTAACAGAGTTTAATTTGCAGTTAGATGAACAGCTTATACTTTCAGATGTTTTTAAAAATGCAACATTAAACCCAGAAGAAGTTTCAAAACAAAAGTTAGAAAAGTATGGCTTTAAATCTATAGATGCTAAAGTTAATATTAAAAACATAAATAAAGCAAAAGAACTGCTTAAAGAATACTATCCAAAAATTAAAGAAAACTTGCAAAATAAATTAGAGCTTGCAAGAGAATATTTAAAATCTGAAGAATTTGATAAATTTGATACAGTAAATATTGTAGATATTGGTTGGAGAGGTAGCGTGCAAAATTACATACAAAAAATAATGAATAAAAAAACGTATGGATACTATTTTGGAACAATACCTACAGAATATAAAGAAATAAGAAAAAATATGCTTGGTTGCTATAGCAATAAATTTATGCCGCTATTACGTAGTGAATTTATATTAGATAACATTATGATGTTTGAGCTTGTATTTTCAGCACCGTTTCCACCACTTGTTGGTTTCGAAAAAAATAGTAAAGGCAAGGTTGTTCCGGTATTTAGTAGTGTAAAATCAGACACCTTTAATAAAGCAGTTAAAACTTTTCAAGAATCTGCTCTATATATTATAGAAAAATTTATGGATTATGATGAGTATCTATCAGAAATAGATATAGACTTTTCACTTAGTAATTATAAAAAATATATTGCGGATAAAAAGTACGCAGATATAATTGAAATGCATAAATTACAAACTAACATAGGTTATGGCGAAAAACAGCGTAAATACGTAGAAACAGTCAAACTTGAAACATTACTTGCAGACAATATAAAAGTGCTTAAAAAGGCTAATTACGGCTTCTGGAAAGGTGCTATATACATAGAAGGAGTAGAAACACAAAAAGAATATGACGAAATAAAGAAGAAATATAACTTTAAGACGTCGCTTGGCGCAATTAAAGCTTCTAGGTATTACAGAGGAGCAGAAGCTATGTTAAATAAGAAGCAAAAAAATAAATAAAAAATGGAGATAGATTTATATTCTATCTCTTTTTTTTGGATTTGTAGACTAAAAAAATAACACAAATAAGCCAAAAGAGAAAACTCCTTTGCTTATCTGTGTTATTAAGTTTTATATTTCAAGTATATAAAGTCTAGTGTTTTCTTTTTCTAGCTGCTTCAGATTTCTTTTTTCTTTTTACGCTAGGTTTTTCATAGTGTTCTCTTTTTCTTATTTCAGCAAGAACCCCATATTTAGCGCATTGTTTTTTGAATCTAGCAATAGCATTATCTAAACTTTCATTGTCTTTTAATTTTATTCCTGGCATCGTCATTCCCCTCCTTCCAGCGGGAAATACCTTGTAAATTTTAAAGTATTTCAGAATTACTTTTCCATTATACATTATTTTTTGGCGATAGTCAAGTCTATGTGTAAAAAAATATTATGTTTATTGAAAAGGTTAACCAATATACCTACTTAAACGACTATATTATCCTAAATACAATTAAATTTATTGAATTATATTGTTAGAAATATCTCAATGTTTCTTTACATTATGCAATTCATATAGTAGAATAAGTAGGAAGAGGTGACCGGTGATGGCAGAAAAAAAAGAAAATAAAATAATTAAGGTAATAATAACGCTAATCATGATAGTATTATTGGGATGGAGCGTGTATTATATAGCGATAGATACATTAAAAGGTCCATCAGTAGATGGTAATAAAGCATCTAAAAACAATAAGGAAATTAATGAACAATTAAAAAGAGTAGAAGAAGTTCTAAAAAAAATAGATTCTAAATATAAAGGAACAGAAGAAATAGATTTAGATAAACTTGGTGAGGGTGCTTTAAGAGGCATATTTGCTATGATAGAAGATCCGTATACTAGATATTTAGATAAAGAAGATTATAAAGATTCTGTTACTCCATCTAATGAAGAATACGTTGGAATAGGTATAACTAGTACTTTTAGTGAGGAAAAACAAAAAGGATATATAATAAGTATTCTTCCTGAATCACCAGCATCTGAAAGCGGAATATGGATAGGAGATGCTTTAAAAAAAGTAGGAGATTTAGAAGTTACAAGTTATGATACATATAAAGAAGCAATGACAATACTAAGAGGTGTTGAAAATACTACTGTAGATGTAGTTTTAGACAGGGATGGTGAAACTATTACAAAGTCTGTAACAAGAAGAAAAGTTAAAGAAAATTGTTTGACTGCGAAGACTATTGAGAAAAATATAGGTTATATAAGAATATATTCTTTTGATTTTAATGTTGCTGATAAGTTTAAAAAAGAATATAACTCTTTTAAAGAACAAGGAATAAGTAAATTAGTTATAGATTTACGTGGAAATCCAGGTGGAATTGTTGATGAAGCTGTTGAAATTGCAGATTTATTTATACCTGGAAATGATGTTATTTTAGAAACTGTATATAAAGATGGAAGTAGTAAATTTAAAAAAGCTGTCGATGGAAAAGCATCAGACATGAAAGTTACTATTTTGACAAATGAAAATTCAGCTAGTGCTTCTGAAATATTAGCAAGCGCGTTAAAAGATTATAAAGTGGCTACTATTGTAGGAGAAAAGACTTATGGTAAAGGCATAGTTCAGTCATACGAAGGACTTAGAGCTGGTGATGGAGTTAGTATTACTGTAGCTGAGTATTTTACAAAAAATAGAGCTGTAATTCATAAAAATGGTATTGAACCAGACATTGAAGTTATTGCTACAAAAGATGAAAAGAAACAAATAGATATGGATGTAAAAAAAGATAGCGTTTTAAGAAGAGCTATTGAAGAATTAAATAAATAGGTGAATTGTATGAAAAAAGTAAAAGAAAATGTAAATAAAGTAGAATTAGTAGCAGCAAAAATTGTGGTTATAGCGGTAGGACTTATAATTTTTCTATTATCATTAACAAGAGGTGGATATTATAGGCAAGAAAATGTGGTTGCAAACTTTTGCATAACAGCTCTTGGCGTATGTTATGTGTCTTATATGATTTTTAAAAACGTAAAAAGCAAGACTAAATTTCAAATGATAGATATCTTAGACTTATTAGTTGTAGCATTAACTTTTGCAACATCTTTACCAATACTTTTTGGTAAATGCGTTGCAAAAGGGGCGGCTTTTGCAGGAATTGAAAGATATATGTCTTTTGCAATTATATATTTTATAATAAAAGAAGTTATAAAGGTATCTGCTTTTGCAAATAAAGAAGCGGGTAGATATAAGATAAATAATATACTGTCCTTTATTATAGCTATATCAAGCATGGTTGTATGCTTTTTTGGAATAGATCAGCTAGCAGGGCAGACATTTGAAGGGTTTTTAAGTATATTTAATATAGATTATACAACGGAATTTGTCACAAGACTTTCTTCTGTGTTTCAATATGCAAACGTAGCAAGTATGTTTATAGCTATTGGGCTTTTTACAACAATATATTTGATATATATAAGTAAGAATAAAGTGCTTAAAACTTTCCTTATATCTGCAGCATATGTAGAATATTTATCTATACTTATGACGCAGTCTAGAATGTGCATTGTTTTTACAAGTATAGTGCTTATTTTGCTTATGATATGCCTTAAAAAAGCAGAAGAACGAAACATAGGTATAATTTCAGTGATAGCTTTAATGATATATTCTGCTATATTTTATGCGGTTATTTATAATTTTATAAAATTAGAAGCTGTAAATGAAATTTGGATTGTTACGATAGTTTCAATTATACCGGTTTCTTTAATTGCGTTCTTTTCTATTAAAGTACTTGTGTATTTTACAGAAGAATTAAAAAACAAAAAAATATTTATTTACACACTTTTAGGCATTTTAGCGATTTCTGCAGGTATAATAGTTTTTACTTTTTCTCAAACTAAATCTATTGTTGTAACAGATGGTCTAGTAAGAAAAACAAGTGTAAATTCAAATAAAGATATTACTTTAGATATTTCCATGAAAAATGTAGATAGTGAGAATAGTGCAAATATAACTGTTGAAATTTTTAATAAAGGTTATGAAAGTTTGCAAAAAAAAGTTTATGAATTTAATACTAAAGAAAAAGCTAGTGTAAAAGAAGATCTTAAAAAGCATAAAAATGCTAAATATATTACTTTTACAGTAGCGGATGTAAAGGGAAAACCTATTTTAGATAAAATAAATGTGCAAAATGCGAAGCTGCCACTAGATTATAAGTTTATTTCTTATGATATTGCCCAAAAAATAAATGAGATTTTCGAGGGGTCATCTAGTATAGATTACAGATTTATGTATATGAAAGATGGAATATCTTTATGGAATACTAGCAAAATAGTTGGTATTGGCAATGATGGTTTTAGAAATGCGTATCAGTCAGTTCAGTCTAGAATGTATATTTCAAGCGAAGTACACAGCTATCCTGTAGATATTCTAGTTAATTATGGCGCAATAGGGTTTACTGCATATGTGCTTATTGTTTGCGTAGCAGGGTATGCTCTTGTAAAAAAATATATTGATGAAAAAGATAAAAATAATGCATTTAAGTATATTAATTTACTTGCTATTCTTGTGCTACTTGTAGTTCATAGTATGTTTGACCTAGACTTTTCATATTCAATAATACTATATTTATTTGCTATATTACTTGCGCAGGTTCCAGAGGTCTCTATATGCAAAATACAAGGCTTTAAGGTATCTACTGCTGTAGTATGCATAATATGCACAGTATCTGTAGGAGGCATGTTTTTAAGCAATGCTAAGTATTTAATTGCATATAGTATAGCAGATAATTTAAAAACTAAGACTATAACTGAAGAAAATGCAAAAGAACGTATTTCTCTATATGAGAAAACTGTTGTATTTGCGCCTACGGATTATGATTATAGAGCTAAATTAAGTGAGCAGTATAGCACATATATGGCTATTTTGTCTAAAACTATTTTAGATACTAACGAGGTTAAAAAAGCAGATGCAGTTAAAGAAGTCAAAAGGGTTATTCCTTTAATAAAGGATAATTTAATAAAAATAAACGAGCAAAATCCGTATAATAAGTATGCAATTCAAAAAGTAGCAGCTAATTATTTTAAGAATTTTATTAATTTCACTAAAGCTGAGGGAAAAGCATCATATACAGAAGAACTTAATTATGCTGTAGATTTAGCTATTAAGATAGTGGATGTTGGACCTATTAATGATACAAATTATAGCTTTTCAGCAGAAACGCTAGATGGTATGTATGTGAATTTAGAAAAACTTAATATGGGTGAAAATTCTAAAGATAAGTTAATAGCAATGGATAAGATTAAAAAAGAATTAAAAGGATTTCCTAGTAAAATAGAAAATAATTTTAGTAAAAAAGGTCAAAAAAGAAGCATAAACGATATGCCAAGTATTTTAGAAATTGTTAATAAATATAATTAAAAATTAGGCTTGAAAAAGGACATGGTTACATGTCCTTTTTGTTGTTTGCAATCTTGAACTACTATAAATTTGTTTTATTCTTTTCAAAGACATTTCCAAGTATTCTTCCATCTTGTTCGAAAGTTACTTGCAATTTGTTTGTTGGTAAATCCTGATAATTAAATGTAGTTCTACAATTAATTCTTGAATCTACGAAACTAAAATGATTATCATTTGCTGCAACAATTGTACCTTTTGCTTCTAATATACGATTTCTTCCATCGTCTTTTTTAATAGAAACTTCTTGTCCAAGATTTTTATCGAAATATTCTTTAAATTGAAGCAATGAATCTTTATGTATCATATTTGCATCACCTCTATGATGTGAGTATACCACAAAAAAAAACAAATGTCAAAACAATTTTTATAAATTCTTTTAAATAAAAAGGCGATATATGAAAACAAGTATTCTTATGTAATCATACGTCGCCGATTTGTTAATATTGAAAAATAATGTATTTACTTTTACATGGGTGTTATGCCAGTTATAAGTAATTCATAGTATATTCTATGTTTTTTTTTTATTATTGTTACAAAAGTATGAATAAAAATATAATATAAAAATATATTGTAATATATATAGGAGGAACTGAAAATGAAAGTAAAAACAAAGAAGGAAAATATATGTCTATATAAATGTAGTTTGAATTATAATGTAAATAAAACTATAGAACAAGATGTATTAGTTCCAGATGTTAAGCCAGATATTATTAAAATTATTAATATTGAACCTAAAATTTTTATAAGTAAAATAAATACTGCAAAGGATAAAGTGAATATAGAGGGTAAAATAATATATTATATAATGTATAAATCTGCAGATAATTCAAACAAGCATAGAACTATTGTCTCTATAAATCCATTAAAAGCAGATTTTAATATACAAAATGAAGATCTTGCATTAAAATTTAAGGTTGTACCAAAAATTAAAAACATAATATCTACTCTTCCTAATGAAAGAAAAATCAATATAAAAACCGATGTGGAATTTAATATTTGTGGCTATAAATCAGATAATATGGCGCTAGTTATAGGTTTTGAAGATAGTGCAAGAATGGAAGTTAAAAAGAAAAAAGAGATTTTCAATAATGTTATAGCGTGCAAAGATGTAAATATAAATTCAAGAGAAGAGATAGTTATATCCGAGCAAAGGCCAGATATCTATGAAATAGTTTCGCTAAATTCAAAAATTGAAAATGTAGACTATAAGCAAAGCTATAATAAAATTATAATTAAAGCAGATTTAATAGGTAATATTGCATATACTTCAGAAAAAGACGGAAATACTTTGCAAAATGAAAGATTTAGTATTCCATTTACCGGCTTTTTAGAGGTAGATAATTTACCAGATGCCCCTAATGTAGAAATGGCTTTTTATATGGAAAATTTAGAAGCTACATTAAACACTAATTCCACTAGATCTAATTCTTTACTTATAGATTTAGACATATTAGCTAGAGTTATTGTATCTAATAAAAAAGAAGTAGAGTATATAGAGGATATGTATTTTTTAGAAGAAAAAAATGAATCAGATTGTACTTATGCAGATATTAAAATACAAAACGATTTGCAAAGAAAAGAAATAAATATTGTTGAAAGTGTGGATAACTTCTTTAAAGCAGACGAAAGTATCCTTATGTATAACATAGAAAATGAAAGTATTAATAATAAGCTTGTAGACGGGGTAGCATCTGTAGAAGGAAGCGTTAGAATATCTTGTTTATTAGGCAATTTAGATGAAATTGAAAGTAGAAAAATAGACTTAACTATAAGTAAAGAAATAGCAACGGATGTAAAGGAAAATATAGATGCTAAGTTTAAAATAGAAGATTTAAATATAACTAGAGAAGATAAGAATCTTAATGTTAATTTTAAAATTAAGTCAGAATATAGAACTTATGAAGACAAAATGGTTATAGCAGATGATGAAATAATAGCTGTTCCTATTCTTTTAAATGAATTTAATTCTATAGTAGTATATAATATTAAAAAAGGAGATACTTTATGGGATATTGCTAAGAAATATAAGACTACAGTTGAGAACATTGTTAAGATAAATAACATACAAAATCCAAATAAAATAGATGTAAACGAAAAAATATTAATAATTAGATAAATGAAGATTAAATATAAATATTTTATCAAAATATATTATAAAATCATAATAGCTGTGTTTGTTGTAGTTCTTTTTTTTACAGTTTGTATTTACTATGTTACAAAAAAAATAGAGCCTACGGTGCTTGCTTTTTGTGATGCAAAGGCGAAGTCTATGGCTTTAAAAGTTACAAATGATGTCGTAAATGAGCATGTTAAGGAGATTAAATACAAGGAAATCGTAAATCTTGTTTCAAACGAAGATGGAAAACTAGTGAGTGTCAAGACGGATGTCCTAACTATGAATGAATTAAGCTCTGAGATATCGCTTGAAATACAAAAACAGCTAAACAATTTAGATAATGGCCAAATTTTAATTAGCATTGGGAGTATGACGGGCAACAAGCTTTTGTACGATGTTGGACCTAAATTTCATGTAAATGTATATCCTGTTGGAAATGTTTCAGTTAATTTTATTAGCGAATTTTCAGACGCAGGGATTAATCAAACAAAACACAAGATTTTTTTAGAGGTTAAGACTAAAGTTAGAATTGTTGCACCATTTATTAGCAAGTTTCAGGAGTATATTTATAATGTTAATATAGCTGAAACCGTTATTATTGGCGATGTTCCAAGCACTTATTATAATTTTACAGGGTCAAGTGGTATTGATGAAAAAGATAGTTTGAATATGATAAAATAGAGTAGAAAGTAAGAATATAAATAAAAAATATAAATAAAAGTAGAAAGAAAGAAAATAAAAAAAGCAAATAGAATAAACTATTTGCTTTAATTGTTCTCCAAAAACTATCTCTTTGAGAATTGTGGAGCTTTTCTTGCTTTTTTAAGACCGTATTTTCTTCTTTCTTTAGTTCTAGAATCTCTAGTAAGCATTCCAGCTTTTTTAAGAATAAGTCTTTTTTCTTCGTCTGTTGTTGCAACAGCTTTAGAAATACCATGTGCAATTGCAGCTGCTTGACCTGCGAAACCGCCGCCATGAACTGTAGCTATTACATCGTAGTTTTCAGTATTAGTAGTTAATACTAAAGGTTTAATAACGATAGCTTTTAAAGTATCTAAGTTATAAACTTCGTTAATATCTTTATCATTTATTGTTATTTTTCCTTTTCCAGGTACTAATCTTACTCTTGCGATAGATTGTTTTCTTTTACCTGTTGCATATATAGAATTTGCTATTGTAGCTATTTTTCCCATTACTTTTTCCTCCTAATTAATAATTCCAGTTTTCTGGTTTTTGTGCTGCTTGTTCATGATTTGCATCTTTATAAACTCTTAGGTTAGTAAGCATTGCTCTTCCTAATGAGTTGCCAGGAAGCATTCCTTTAACAGCTAATGTTAAAGCTTTACCTGAATTTTTTTCCATTAAGTTTTTGTATGTAGTTTCTTTCATACCACCTACATATCCTGAGTGATGTCTACAAATCTTTTGATTTAATTTATCACCAGTAAGAATGATTTGATCACAGTTAATAACTATAACATGATCGCCACAATCTAAATTAGGGCTGTATGTTGGTTTATGTTTTCCTTTAAGTAATTGTGCAACTTCTGTAGCTACTCTTCCTAGAGATCTATTTGCTGCGTCAATTATATACCATTGTTTGATATTTTCGCTTTGTTTTAAGCTATAAGTTTTATTATTCATAACTATTGTGTTCCTCCTAAACTAAATATATATTATTATATTGATAGCATGTTTCCGGGGCTCACCATCAATCAACATCCATTTTACAATATTTAAAGAAAAATGTCAACTAAATATCGTAAAAAAGCTAAAAAAGATAGAAAAATTAATATAAAAAGCATAATAAAGATGTTGTATATAAAAAATAAATGTGATAATATAGTAATATAGAATAAACTAATGATAAATGAGGTGTAGATATGAATGAAAATAACGTAATTGTTGACGCAAAAATAAAGACAGCAAATACTGTTAGTAGACTTCAAAGATCTGTAGGAGATAAAAGATTATTAACAAGTATAATGACAGAGGTACTTAAATCAGAAAATGTAGTTATGGAAATGGTAGGACTAACTCAAAATCCAGTTTTCCCTGAGATATTTCCAGAGTTTTATATGAAAAATGCATATGGCGAGAGTTTTATAAATTGTCAGCAAAACAATAAATATCATAGATATGGGGTGTGGAAACATAGCTTAGTGTCAGTAGAAATGGTTTGTGGAGAAGATAAGCCTTTTTCAGATGACCAAGCTACTATATTAAAATGGGTTATGCTTTTGCATGATATAGGTAAATCTTTCGTAAAAGAAATAAATGTTGATGGAACAGAATCTTTTGTAGGGCATGAAGCTAAATCTAGTGAAATTGCGGCATATATATTAGGTAAATTTGATTTTGCACAAGATCAAATAAGACAAATGTGTTTGTTAATTGAATATCATGATACGTTTTTAAATATAGATGATGTTTCATACGAGAATATGTTGCTACTTTTTGAAAAAATGGACCAAGATAAAGATTTGCTTAATATGCTTTTCGAAGTTAAGGAAGCAGATGCTAAGGCTAAAAATATACATTCTTACGAGATAGCTAGAAAAGTAATAGATGGCTTTTTAGCACTTTCTAGAGATTATTTTAATGATAGATATTTGCAAAAAGGTGGAGTATCTAAGTTTGAAAACGATCAATTATTAGGTAAAACAGATAATTTAGGGTATGACCCAGAGGCTATAATGGCGGCTACTATTGCAGATTCTCATGATTATGCAAGTAGTGAAACTCACGAGCTGATGAGGGACTGTATTTCTCAAATGTGTATGAAGAAAGATATTGATTTATTATATCAACCTATTTTTGATTTAAAATCCGTAAAAGTATGGGGATATGAAGGATATAGTAGAAATAGAGCACATTCTACGTTAAACATAACTCAAATTATAGACTATGCAAAAGAAATAGATAAATTTGATAAATTGCAGCAGTCTATGTTTGTAAATGCAATTGAAAAATTTGCATTAACAGATAAAAAAGAAGTAAATAGATTTTTTATTAGTATAGATATGGACAGCTTTTCTAAGTATGCAAATAAACCTAGGATCTATGATATGATGGATAAAACAGCGGTTGTTGTTGAGCTTAAAAACTATCATAAAACAGATACTAGAAAGCTTCAAGCTACTATTGATGAAATTAGAAAATTAGGTGGAAAAGTTCTTCTTAATAATTTTGATGGGCTTGTTTTTAAGCAGCAAGATTTAGAAAAAATAAATGTAGATTATATTAAATTTGATATTTCTATATTTGGAGAGTTTTTTGCTAATGAAAAAAAATATAAATTTTTAGAAGCTCTAATAACTTTGTGTTTTGTAAAAGAAATTAAGCTTATTGTGTCTGGAATTGAGTCATATCCTGTTTTTAGTTTTCTAAAAAGTAAAGGCATTCAGTATATGCAAGGATATTTCTTAGCAAAACCACAAAAAGATATTGTATTATGGGGAGAAGATATTTATGTTCTTATTAATGGTACAAATGCAGATAATATTGAGCAGCCAAAATACCAATCTACTATAAAAGATCAAGGATATAATCCTAACGATCCAAATTCAAGAAGTGCTGGCTTCTTAGGTTCTCAGCCAAAAGAAGAGTCACCATATTAAAAAAAGATAGAGTAATCTATCTTTTTTTTGCACATAATAGTTAAAAAGGTGAAGTATGAGTGTATTAGTTGGTTTTTTAAATGGGCTTTTGGCTGCAGGAGCTGGTCATTTGCTAGTTTTTTATCTTATATATATTAAAAAAATAGAGAGCCATAAGGCGAGAATAACTAGCATGTCTTTAATGGGAATTGCAAGCATTGTGACGGTTTTTGTATATTTAACTCAGATAAAAGTAGATTATATTTTAGTTGCAGGTATATCAGTTATTTCTGTGATAATGGGGTATATTGGAGTTGTTTTTATGAATAAAATTGAAAGCGAAAGGTTGAATCTTATATCTGCTGTAACTGTGTTTATAGTGTGCATATATAAGCTTTTTAAGGTATAAAATGATAGAAGCAATATTTATAAGTGCATGTGCTTTAATCTCAGGACTTGGCATAGGTGGCGGAAGCTTTTTTCTAATTTTCTATAAAAATTTTTTAACAATAGAGCAAAAAGAAGCACAGCTGTATAATGTAATTATGTATATATTTGTTTCAATAGCAGCAGTTATATATACTACGTTTTACAAAGAAAAAAAAGAAGAAAAAACGAAAAAAAACAAAGAAAAAATAGACTTAAATTATATAAAAAAAAATTACATAAGCATAATAATAGGTGCTATTTTAGGCTCAATACTCGTAAAATATATTAGTGGAAAAATACTAAGAAAAACTTTTTTAATATTTATATCGATTTTAAGCGGATATGAAATAATTATATGTTTAAAAAACATAAAAAAGCACAAGATAAAGATAGATAAGAAAGGAGAATGAAAATGGATTTTATAAAAGGAACCGTTATAGGAATGGCAATAGGTACGTTTCTTGGCTTTTATAATGAAGATAAAATAGATGAAGTTCTTCGTTATAGCAAGAAAAGATATAAGAAAATGATGAAAAGATATAATTATAATTTATTTTAAAAAAATGTGAAAATGAACTCATAATAGAGTTCATTTTTAATTATCCTTAAAGTACTGTATTTCATTCATTTTTTTCATATAAATAAACCTAAAATCATTAATTAATCTAGTACCTTCTTCAAAGGAATGATCCATAAATAGCCTGTCTAAATCTAAATTAGTATAGTGTACAAATCTGTTTTTTAAATCAATCTTAAGGTCTTGTACGTTTGGATTTTTAGCGTTAATTCCATCAACATAAACGTCTAAAGTTTTGTATTTACTTGGGCAAAATTTATATATTTCATTTTTTTCATACTTATCATTTTTAAAATATATACACCATTTCCAAACCGTCATATCCTCCGAAAACTGCCTATAAATTATTAGGTTATCTTTTAGCTCTACTGAAAAAGCGTTTTTGCCATGAGATAACTCTAAAGCTGTTTTTGTTATATCTTTTTTAGAAGAAAAGTCATAATAAATAACGCTAAAAAGTATAAGTATTATTATAGTATCTAAAAGCATATAAAACCAAATTTTTTTCATAAATTCCTCCTATGTATATAGATATATAGTATCTTAAAATGCATACTTTAGCAAGCATAATTATTTTTAGGAAACTAAAATGCATATAAAAGAAAGACTTAGAAAATATATTAATGAAAATACATAAGTTTTATTGAATAATCTTTATTTTTAGCTATTGATATTTATAATATAATGTAGTATGATATATAAGTAATAGTAAACATTTTAAGTAATGTTAACAAGGAGTGATTTTATGGGATTTAAAAAAACAATAACAATATCTATGGTAGTTGCATTTATAGCATTTTGCTTATCTGGAATTGTATTTGCAGAAGGACTGCCTAAAACAGACGATGTAGTATATGATAGCGTGCTTGTAGCACTTGATTACATACAAAAGTATTCATGGCCAATAGCTTTTCTATTTTTTATATTTGCTTTATATAAATTTTATATTTTAGGTGCTGAAACTTTAGCACATAGAATAGTAGGGCAAAGAATGGTAATAGGAACAGCGCTGTTTTTAGCACTTGCACAATGGATGCCATTAATATATGCATTTATAATTTTGGCAGATAAATAAAAAAAGTAGTACCTAAGGAAGGTGAAAAATATGAGAGTTTTATTTGGATTCAATAAAGACGATATAGCAAAGTCCATAGCAAATTTCTATGAACAAAAATTTAGTGAAAAATTGGAACAAAAGACTGTGTATTATTATAAGAGCATAATCGAAGAAGTTTCAAAAAATGATTATGATAGATTAGTAATTTTAGAGGAATTAGAGCAGTTTCCAGTGAATAATTACGCGCAAATTGATGAATATTTATTTAAAAATATAGACAGAATAACTGACGAATTTGATGCAAAAAATATTATATTTATAGCTTCAGATAGAAGAAGAATTGGTGATGAATTTTTAAGTAAATTATTTAACCTTGGCGTATATAATGTTCTTACAGGACAAGATAGAATAAAAAGTAGAGTTACTGAAATAATAAAGACACCAAAGTCTAAAAAAGATGTTAAACAGTACTATGAAAATAGTGCTGGCAATAATGTGTACCAATCTAATGAAGTATCTGAACTTGAAATACAGAAAATACTAGTGTATTACCGTAATTTAGGCAATGACACTTCAAAATATGTTGAAACATTTGATAGAGTATCTGAGCAATATACCGGAGAACAAATGCGTATAATAATTAATTTTCTACCTCAGAACGTTAGAACATTTTTAAGAGAAAATAGTGAAAAATATAAAGGCATTTTACAAGTTGGTGAAATTAATATACCAGAACAAGTAGAAAAACAAACTATGGTGCCAATACAACCTGTACAAAAGCAGCATAACAAAGCTCCAGCTCCACCGGTTGTACAAATACAAAAACAGCCTGAAATAGTTGAAAAGATTGTTATCAAGCAGGTTCAATCACCACCAAAAGTAATAACAGAAGTAGTTGAAAGAGAAGTAGTTAAGTCTGTTTATCAGGTACCTAAAGACTATAAAAAAATGGTTTGTTTAGTTGGGCCTCCAAAGTCAGGAACAACATTTTGTGTTAATGCACTTACAACAAATTATACAAGAAAAAATATAAAAACAGCAATTGTAGATATGACAAGAAAAAGAGACACATTTACAATGTATACATATGATAATGAAGGCAAAAGATCTATTGCGGCAGAAAGTTTAAAATATGCTTCTAATGGATTAAACGAACCATTAGTATATGGACCATTAAGTATATATACATCAATGCCAGGCGAAGAAAGAAGAACTTATGGACATACTAAAATAGTAGACGTTGTAAAAATGCACAATTCAGTTGTATTAGTTGATTGTGATTTTACAACACCATATGAGTATTATAGAATGGCACAAGAAATTTATTTGATTCAAGATATGGACATATTAAACGTTGGGCAAACAACATTGTTTTTAAGAGAGTTAAAAAACAAAGGAATACCTTTAAACAAAGTAAAAGTAGTAATTAATAAACATATTAAATGTAAGCTAACAGCTAGAGATTTAATAGATGGAATTGCTACATATACAACTCCAGATCTTAAATCATATGATGAGCTATTTAGCGTAGATAAAATGGAATACTTTACGTTACCATTTGAAACTGAAAACTATGCTAAATATGTTGAAATGATGTATAAATATTCAAATTTATTTTCGAGTTTTACTAAAAACTTTCAAGAAGATTTAGATGTATTAGCAAACGCAATATATCCAGTAAGTAATTCTGTAACAAAGTCACCTTCAACACATAAAGTACAAAAGCAAGGTGGAATGAGAAACAGCTATAATAAAATGAGAGATTATACTGCTTCAAACGGAAATGGAGATTTTGAGACAACAATTCAGTAGTAAAAGGAGATAAAAATGGAAATAGTATTAATTGTATTTGTAGTATTAATAATTGTTGTACTAGCACTAATAGCACTACTTTCATATAAAAGTATGCAAGTTAAGTATTATAAAAAAATATCAAAAGAAGCAGATTCAGTTCTTATGCTTCAAAAAATGTTTGATTTAATGGGTTCTAATGTATCTGCAGAAGATAAATTATCTGAACTAAACGATATATTTAGAGAAATTTTTAACGCGGAGTACTCTACAATAGTATGGTTTGACGGGACAAGTAATGTAATAAAAGCTTCTAATGTAGAAGAAATGTATGCCGTATCTTTAGGAGAAGTAGCGCTAGAAAACGATTTTAAAGGTAATATAAAAAGAAATGTAGCAAAATATATTACTACAAGTAATTCATCAAAAACACTTATGTACAAAACAGCTATAGAAAGAAAAATAAGATCTATGGTATTTGCACCTATTTATGATAACGCTTCGTTTTTAGGTTTTTGGATTTTAGAATCCACTATGCAAGGCGCTTTTGAAAAAATATCTAAAAAACAGCTTAGTATGCTTAAAGAAAATTTAGCAGTTTTCTTATCTAGTGTATTATCTCAAGAAAAAATAGAAAGAATAGAAGATACAGATAAACAAACTGGCCTATATAACAGTTTCTATTTGTTTTCTAAAGGACAGTATATAATAGAAAACGCAGATTCTACGACTTTCATAATGATAGCTTTCCCAGAACTTAAAAAAGTTAATGAGTATTATGGAAGAAAAACAGGAGATAAATATTTAATTTCAGCAATAGAATATGTAAAAAATAGCGTAGGAAAAAATGCTGTATTAATTAGATATGCAAGTAGTAAAATACTTGTGCTTGCGCCTAATACAACGGCTAAATCCGCTGTACAAGGCATTGGTAAACTACAAAGTAGAATGAAAATGTATGGCGTAACATTACCAAACGGAAAAGTAGAAATAAATTCTAGATTTGTTCTTTCAAATCATTTAAAACATACTAATATAGATAACACATTAAAAAATTTAGAGAATAAAATAGATGATATAAATTCAAAAGATAATATTGCAATAATTTAGTAATTATGATAATATAGAAGTATAATATAAGGAGGTTTCATATGGAACAAAATACAACAGTTTTTAGTCCTCAAAAGGATGATAAAGAAAACATAAAAGAAATAATGATGGAAGTGGTAGCTGCACTTAAAGATAAAGGATATGAACCTTCAAGTCAAATTATTGGTTATATTCTTTCAGGAGACCCTACATATATAACTAGTCATCACAATGCAAGAGCATTAATTTGCAAAATTGAAAGAGATGATTTGTTAGAAGATATGGTTAAAAAGTATTTAGAGCTATAATTAAATAAATAGGACTAGCTATGCTAGTTCTATTTTGCATAAAGGAGAAAAAGATGGGTAGAATATTAGCAATAGACTATGGTGAAAAAAGAGTTGGCGTTGCCATAACAGATCCTTTGGGATATACCGCGCAAGGCTTGCCTACTATAGAAATTAACGGTAGTGATAAGAAGTTTTTTAAAGCAATTGAAGCGCTAGTTAAAGAAAAAGAGATAACTGAAATAGTTATAGGTTATCCAAAGCATATGAATGGAGATATTTCAGATAAAGCAAGAAAAATAGATACTTTTATACCAAGGCTTGAGACTTTGGTTAAAGTAGTAGCAAAATGGGATGAGAGACTAACAACGGCTGCAAGCTATGGTGTAATGCGAGAACTTGGAATTAAACAAACACAAAAAAATATTTATGCAGATAAGCTAGCAGCAACATATATTTTAGAAGGATATATGTCTAAAAAAAAGAATATTTAAGTTTTATGTAAAAACTAATGACAAAAACGAGTTTATATGTTAAAATGAAAGGGTCTTATTAATTAAGATTAAAGGAGAGAATAAAATGAGCGAAAATGAAGTAGAATGCAATGGCGTATGTAATGGATGCCCATGTCATGGGGAACATACACAAGAAGAACCAGAATTTGATGGAAAAGTAACATTAGTTGACGAAGATGGAAACGAAGTAGATTTTGAAGTTATAGATGCTGTGTTATTAGAAGAAAATGAATATATCATAGTAGCACCTGCTGAGTCAATTACAGAAGATGCAGATATTGAAGTTGTAGTTTTAAAAGTAGATAATGTTGATGGAGAAGAATCATATGTAACTGTTACAGATGATGAAGAGTTTGATAAAGTATTTAAAGCATTCCAAAAACAAAACGAAGATGAATTAAATTTTTCAGAAGAAAAATAATTAAATTGGCTATACATTATATGTATGGCCTTTTTTCTACCCTTGCTGTTGTAAAAGTTACATAAAAATGATATAATAGATACATGAAATAAACACTGAAAGGAATAAAAATGAATATATTAGAAGAAAAAATGGGAATTAAAAAAGAATTAATAGAGCTTGCAGCTAAAGTAGAATTAGAGCTACAAGATGAGTTTAAAAAAGTAGAAGAAATAGCTTTTCAAAATCAGGTAAAAGTGCTACATAGCATGCAAAAATTTGGACTTGCAGAAATGCATTTTGGAAAATCTACAGGTTATGGTTATGACGATATAGGTAGAGAATTAATAGAAAAAGTATACGCAGATATTTTTGAAGCAGAAGATGCGCTTGTAAGAATTCAGTTTGTTAACGGAACTCATGCACTTTCTACTGCAATGTTTGGCGTGCTTAGACCAGGAGATAATATACTTAGTTTAAACGGTAGGCCATACGATACAATTTGCGGAGTTATTGGTATAGTTCCTAACAATTCATCTTTAGATAAGTTTGGTGTTGGATATGACCAAATAGATTTAAAAGATGAAAATTTTGATGAAGAAAAAATAGTAGAATATTTAAAAAACAATAAAGTTAAATTAGCAATAATACAAAGATCTAAAGGATATGCATGGAGAAAGTCTTTATATATTGAAGATATAGAGCAAATAATTAAAAAAGTAAAAGAAGTATCTCCAGAAACAATAGTAATGGTGGATAACTGTTATGGGGAACTTGTAGATCTTAGAGAACCAGTAGTTGTAGGAGCAGATTTAGTAGTAGGAAGTTTAATTAAAAATCTAGGTGGTGGACTTGCAGAAATGGGTTCGTTTATTGTAGGTAAAAAAGAATATATTGAGCTTTGCGCAGAAAGGCTTACTTGTCCTGGTATTGGTAAAGAATGCGGAGCTACGCTTGGGCAAAATAAGAACATACTACAAGGTCTTTTCCTAAGCCCTAACGTTGTAAAAGAAGCTGTTAAAACTGCTATATTTACAGCTAAAATGTGCGAAGAATTAGGGTATGAGGTAATGCCTAGATATAATGAAAAAAGATCAGATATAATTCAAGCTATTAAGTTTAATGATAGAGAAAAATTAATTAAATTTATACAAGGAATACAAAGCGGAAGTCCTGTAGATAACAATGTTAGACCAATTCCATGGGCAATGCCTGGCTATGAAGATGAGGTTATAATGGCAGCTGGTACTTTTGTGCAAGGAGCGTCTATTGAGCTATCTGCAGATAGTCCTATAAGGCCGCCATATGTTGCATATATGCAAGGTGGACTTACATATATAAGCGCAAAAATTGCTGTTTTAAAAGCTTTACAGAATATAATGGAGTAAAAATTAATGAATAAAATATGTGTAATAGGTGCAGGTGCAGCTGGAATTATTTCAGCTATTGAAGCGGCTAAATCAAATAATGAAGTATATTTAATAGAAAAAAATGATCAGCTTGGTAAAAAGCTAAGAATAACTGGAAAAGGTAGATGTAATATTACGTTTCAAGGAGATCAAAAGCAGTTTATGGACAATTTACTTGTAAACAGTAAGTTTATGTACAGCGCTTTTAAATCTTTTAGCAATTTAGATGTTGTAGATTTCTTTAATTCAATTGGCGTAGATACTAAGATTGAGCGTGGTAATAGGGTGTTTCCTGTTTCAGACAGCGCTACTATGGTTGTTGAAGCTCTAGGTAAAAAGCTTAAAAGTTCTAATGTTAAGATAATATATTCTGCAGATGTTAAGGATATTATTTTAGATAATTGCAAAGTTTCTGCCGTTAAATATGAGAAAAACGGAAAGGAATTTATTCTTAATGCTACTAAAGTTATACTCGCAACTGGTGGAAATACATATAAAGTGACTGGTTCTACAGGAGATGGGTATAAACTTGCTATGAAAGTTGGGCATAGTTTAGTTAAGGTTAGGCCTGCGCTTGTGCCCCTTAAGACTAATAAAATAGATGAATTAGAGCAAATGCAAGGGCTATCTTTGAAGAATGTTAGTCTAAGTATTAAAGCTTCTGAAAAAGAGATATATAAAGACTTTGGGGAGATGATGTTTGCGCATTTTGGACTAACTGGCCCGCTTGTTTTAAGCGCTAGTAGTAAGCTTTCTAGGGTTAAAAACATAGAAGAGCAGCTTAGATCTAAAAACATAAGAGCATTTATAGATTTAAAGCCCGCTCTTTCAGAGGAGCAGTTAAATTTAAGAATTCAAAGAGATTTCGAAAAATATTCTAATAAAGAGTTTAGAAATTCTTTAGATGATTTACTTCCTAAAAAACTTATACAAATAATAATAAAAAGAAGTAAAATAAGCGAAACTAAAAAAGTACATCAAATTACAAAAGAAGAAAGATTAAATTTAATAAACTGTATAAAAAATTTAGAATATACTATAGAAGACTTTATGCCTGTAGACCTTGGAATAGTTACAGCTGGCGGTATAAATGTAAAAGAAGTAGATCCTAAAACAATGGAATCTAAAATAGTAAAAGGTTTGTTTTTTGCTGGAGAAATTTTAGATATAGATGGATATACTGGAGGATACAATCTTCAAATAGCTTTTTCTACAGGTTTTGTAGCAGGAAGAGATAATTAAGCAGGAATACCTGCTTTTTTTCATATTTAATCATAATTTTGACATAAAAAAAACATTGACAAGACTGTGTAATAGAGTATAATATTTGTGAGGTGAAAAGAATGAATAATTTAGATTGTGAAAGTAGAAATAATATTAAACAAATAGGAGGAATCATACTAGGTTCAGTGCTTGGCGGGTTAGTAGGTTCTGTCATTACATATTCATTAATATCTAATGAAACGTTTAAAAATCTAGGAAATAGAGGGACAAATGGAAGTACAGAATATAAGATACAAGACGTAGAAAATCCGGTATCTGCAATTGCAAAGGAAGTAAGTCCATCAATAGTTGGAATTAAAGTTAAGTCAGTACAAGAAGGCTTTTTTGGTACTTTACAAGAAAGTGAAGGAGAGGGCTCTGGAATTATATATTCTAAAGATGGATATATAATAACTAATTATCATGTTGTTGAAGAAGCTATAAAGAACTCACAGTCTACTGTTGAGGTATATCTTGCAAATGATAAAGACGCACTTTCTGCTACTGTTATAGGAGGGGATTCTGTAACGGATTTAGCGGTTATTAAAGTAGATAAAGTAGAGGGTAAGACATTTATACCAGCTAAGCTTGGGGAGTCTAAAGAAGTAGATGTTGGAGATATAGCTGTTGCAATTGGTAATCCGCTAGGACTAGAATTTGCAGGAACAGTTACAGGCGGATATATTTCTGGAGTAGATAGAACAATTACTGCAGATGGTAGATCATATAAGTTAATGCAAACAGATGCAGCAATTAATGCGGGAAACAGTGGAGGAGCTTTAGTAAATAGTAAAGGTGAGATTATTGGAATAAATTCTGCAAAAATTAATGCAACTGGTGTTGAAGGTATAGGTTTTGCTATACCAATTGATGATGCAAAACCAATTATAGAAGAGCTTATAGCTAATAAAAAGATTAAGAGACCATATATCGGAATAGCCGGAATTGAAATAGATAAAGAAACAGCTAAAAGATATGAATATCCAGAAGGAATATATGTAAAGACAGTGGAAAAAGGAAGTCCTGCAGAGCAAGCTGGAGTTAAGGTTGGAGATATTATAGTTAAAGTAGAAAACAAAAAAATATCTAAAATGGATGAGCTTAATGCTAGAAAATTTGAAATGAAAATAGGGGATAAACTTAAAATAACTGTATCAAGAGCTACTAAAGAAACAGAGCTTGAAATTGTACTTGGAGAAGCGGATTAATATGAATAGATCTTTTAATAAAGTTAAAGAAAATAAGGAAATTATAATAGAAGAAAAAGCTTCTAAGTTTATAGCAAATATATATTATATAGAAAATGAAGAAGAAGCTAAAAATATACTTCTTAGTTTGAAGAAGAAGTATAAAGATGCAAGACATATTGTATATGCGTGCAAAACTGTTAAAAAGCAAGGAGATTATATTAAATATACAGATGATGGTGAGCCACAAGGTACGGCGGGGCTACAAATTCTTAAAATACTAGAAGCAAATAATCTTAATAATTGTTTAATTACGGTTGTTAGATATTTTGGTGGAACGCTACTTGGAACAGGTCTTTTAAGTAGAACGTATATGGCAGCTGCAAGTAAAGTTGTAGAGGAGGCAAATATAGTTAAAGTAGTAGATGCGTTTACCATTAATTTAGGGACAGATTATGCAAATGCGAAACATGTTAAAAAGCTTATTATTGACTCAGAAGGTGAGTTATTAGGGCAAGATTTCACGGATAATGTAGGAATACAGTTTGTTATAGAAACTGAAAAATTCGTAGTATTAGAGAATAATTTAAAAGAAAATAATTTAGAATATAGAATAATTGCTCAGAGAAAGTCTTATAAGTAGACTTTCTCTCATTTTTCGACAAAAGATTACATAAAAAGTTTACAAAAAGTCTTGCATTGTCAAATGAATAGTTGTATAATAATTCTGTCCTAAAAATTGTAACGTAATTCAAACCATTTAAGGTAATAATTAAGGAGATATATGAATTTTTAAATCACAGTATAAGCAGTTTTTATGATATATATATTAATATTAAACGTTTTTAATATGAAAAAATTCGTTTAAGCAAAATAAATTACAGCCAAGCGGGCAAGGAAGGAAGAGACAGATGACAGATAACAAACTAAAAATAATGATCGTAGACGATAACAAAGACTTTTTATCAATTACTAAATCTATATTCGAGAAAGAGGATGATTTAGAAGTAGTAGCAACGCTAACAGATCCATTAGAGGTAGCAGGAAAAATCGAAGAATTACAGCCAGATATGATGTTGTTAGATTTAATGATGCCAGGTAAAGAAGGACTTGAGGTGCTAAAAGAAACATTTGCTTCTAATGTTAAGAAGAAACCTCAGGTTATTATTATGTCCGGATTAGGACAAGATGCAATAACACAAAAAGCAATTGAATTAGGAGCTTGCCATTATATAGTTAAGCCTTTTGAATTTGCTACACTTGTTAGCAGAGTTAGAATGTTTGGTGAATCTAATAACTTAAATCAGCTATCAGAAAATACAAATGTAACATATGCAGTAAGAGCTACAAAAAGAGTTGTAGAAACTTTAGAAATGAGGGTTACAGATTTAATACATGAAGTTGGCGTGCCCGCACATATAAGAGGATATCGTTATGTAAGAGAAGGAATAATGCTTGCTGTTGAAAATAAGGATTATATAGATTCTATAACTAAAATGTTGTACCCAGAGCTTGCTTTAAGATTTGATACAACTCCTTCAAGAATAGAAAGAGCAATAAGACATGCTATAGAAGTAGCATGGAGTAGAGGGTCAGTTGAAGTGCAAAATAAGATATTTGGGTATACTATAAATTCAAATAAAGGAAAACCAACAAATGCGGAGTTTGTTGCTAAGATTTCAGATAGATTATCTGTAGAAGATCATGCAGTAAATGCGTAAAAATATATAAAACAAATATCGACAAAAGAAGTACCAGAGATGGTGCTTTTTTTTGGTCTAAAAGCAAGACAAGTCTAATATATATTATTAGAGGGATATAAATGAAGAGATATAAATTATGGATAATATACATTTGCATTCTTTGCATATTCATATATTTTTCTAAGTATATAATAAGTGAGCAAGACAAGCACAAGATAGAAAAAAAAGAAGATGAGATTGAAAAAAATGTTGAAGAGGAAAAAATAAATCAAACAATTAGAGTTAAAATGGCTAAAACAGGAGAGATTGTTGCTATGGACGTAAATGATTATATAAGAGGCGTTTTGCCCTCTGAAATGCCACCCTCGTTCGAAATAGAGGCATTAAAAGCGCAGGCAATTGTTGCAAGAACGTATTTATATAACAAAATAGAAAATAGGTCTCATGCAGATGCGGATATTTGCGATAATTTTGCGCATTGCCAAGCTTTTTATCCGAAGGAAAAAATAATTGAAATATGGAAAGGAAGGGGTTTTGACGATAATACTATTAAAGAATATACAGAAAAAATAAATATAGCTACTAATGAAACTAGCAATCTTGCAATTAAATATAAAGGTAAATATATTAAAGCGTTTTTTCATGCAAATAGTGGCGGTAAAACAGAAGAGTCAGATCAAATATGGGGAGGGGAGAAGTTAGAATATTTAAGGAGTGTTGAAAGTTTAGGAGAAGAGGAGCATAAGTTTTATCAGACGGTTACTAAAATAAATAAAGAAGATTTTGTAAATAAAATAAGAGAAAAAATAGATAGTATGTATAAAAAACAAGATAAAAATATAGAAATAATAGATTATACAACTTCAGGTAGAGTTAAAAATGTAAAGGTTGGGTCTAATACTATTAAAGCTACTACAGTGCGCACTTTGTTTGAACTTAAGTCTACTAATTTTACAGTAGAAGAAAATGAAAATGAGATTGTTTTTAAGGTGCAAGGTTACGGGCATGGCGTTGGTCTTAGCCAAACTGGGGCAAATTATTACGCAAAGCAAGGTCTTAATGCAGAAAGTATTATTTTGCATTATTATACGGGAGTTTCTGTTGTAAATATAGATAAAAAGTAGATTTAAAATGTAGGTTAAAAAAGGAGTTTAAATGTAGATTTAAAGAAGTTTAAATATAGCTAAATATAAAAGAAATAGCTAGATAAGAATAAAAAAAATAAAAAAGATAAAACTAAAGATAAATGAGGAGGAAATAAACATGAATATAAAATTTGATGAGAAAATTAAAAAAGAGTTTGTACCACAAAACGGCAAACTTCCCACTGGTTATGTACTATTATTAGTAGCAATGGTGCTAATGAGCGCGCTTAGTTTAACTATTACGTTTAAAGCGTATTCAAGAAATAATAAAGAAAGGTATACGCAAGTTGCGTCTCAAGATATAAAAGAAAAAGACACAGAAGATGTTAGCGCAGGGGTTGTAGCAGAAGAGCAAAGTAATGTGCAGATAGAAAAAGCAAAAGAAGAAAAAGAAGAAAAGGAAACACTTCCTGTAATTGCAAAGGTAAAACCAGTTAAAGTAGATGAGGTTTTAGATTTTAGCGCGCCAGTTGAAGGGAAGATAATTAAAGAAAGTAGCATAGATGAGGTTGTATACTGGGAAACGCTAGATGTGTGGAAAGTGCATGAGGGTGTAGATATTGCTGCTGAAAAAGGGACTTCTGTAAAAAGCGCGGAGGCTGGTAAGGTTAAGGCTATTAAAGCAGATCCTATTTTCGGTAGGCTAGTTATTATAGATCATGGGCAAGGATATTTAAGCGTATATTGCAATTTAGAGGAGATGGTTTCTGTTAAAGAAGGAGCTACTGTAAAAAAAGGTGAGGTAATAGGTAAAGTTGGAGATACTGCATATGGTGAGACTAAAGAAGAATCTCATTTGCATTTTGAAATGTTAAAAAATTCAGTATTTATAGATCCGGCGAATATAATTAAATTCTAAGCATATATATTTAAAAAGAGGTGATATTTTTGCTAAGTTATGAAATAGAAGATAGAGTGCAGCAGCTTGCAAGGTATATAGTAGATACTAAAAGTACTGTGAGAAAAGCTGCTAAAGAGTTTGGAATTAGTAAGTCTACAGTGCATGTAGATGTAACTAAGAGACTTGAAAAAATCAATCCAATACTTGCTGAAGAAACAAAAAAGATATTAAAAGAAAATAAACTAGAACGACATATTAGAGGGGGACTTGCTACAAGAAGAAAGTACCAAGCTCAAAATATCTGTAAAGTTTAAGATATACATATAAAAAGCTACAAAATGCTTGCAAATGCAACTATCCTGTAATATAATTGAGACAAAGTTGAAAAATATATGGAGGGATATGTGTGGTTTTTGGTCAAGATATAGGTATAGATCTTGGTACAGCAACTATTTTAGTATATCTTAAAGGAAAAGGTATTGTTTTAAGAGAGCCATCTGTAGTGGCTATTGAAAAAAACACTAACGAAGTTTTAGCAGTTGGGCAAGAAGCAAGAAAGATGCTTGGAAGGACTCCTGGTAATATTGTAGCAATTAGGCCACTTAGAGACGGAGTTATTTCAGATTACACTGTAACTGAAAAAATGCTAAAATACTTTATAAATAAGATATGTGGAAAATTTATTTTTTCACCTAGAATTATGATTTGTATACCTTCTGGAGTAACAGAAGTAGAAAGAAAAGCAGTAATAGATGCAGCAAATCATGCTGGAGCAAGAAAAGTGTATTTAATAGAAGAGCCTTTAGCAGCAGCTATTGGAGCAGGTATAGATATAACTAAACCATACGGTAGTATGATTTTAGATATAGGTGGTGGTACTACAGATATTGCAGTAATATCGCTAGGTGGTACTGTTAGAAGTAATTCAATAAAGGTAGCTGGAGATAAGTTTGATGAGGCAATTATAAAGCATATAAAAAGAGAGCATAATATTGCAATTGGCGAAAGAACAGCGGAAGATGTTAAGATAAAAATAGGATGTGTATATCCTAGAGAAGATATTAAAACTATGAAAATTAAAGGTAGGGATCTTACGACAGGTCTTCCTGTAGAGCTAGAAATAACGTCAGAAGAAATAATGGAGGCGCTTGCTGAGCCTGCTATGAAAATTGTAGAAGGTGTGCATAATGTGCTAGAAGATACGCCACCAGAGCTTTCTGCAGATATTAGCGAAAGAGGTATATATATTACAGGCGGTGGTGGTCTTATATTTGGCTTAGATAAGCTAATTGAATATAAGCTAAAAATACCTGTTATGGTAGCAGAAGATGCTATTTCATGCGTTGCAAATGGTACTGGAAAAGCACTAGACCACTTAGAATATATAGAGTCTGGCAATGCATGTAAGATTAGAAAATTTTAAAAAACATATAAAATAAATATTTATACATACGGCAATATTCATATATGAGAATAAAGTTATTGTATACGTTTCAAAAAAAGAAAGATAGCTGCATACTAAAAAATGCGCTTTCTTTCTTTTTATAGCCATATATAAGTTGAAAAAAAATAAAAATGTAGTATAATATATAGTAAAGTTATGTAATCAATAAGGAGAAAAAATGAAAAAAGTAGAATTATTAGCACCAGCAGGTAGCGTAGAAAAAGCAAAAGTAGCATTTATGTATGGAGCAGATGCAGTATATGCAGGAACAGCTAAGCTTTCCCTAAGATCTAGGGCAGACATGGATATAGACACATTAGAGGAAACTATAGAATATGCACATAGCATAGGAAAAAAGGTGTATGTAGCACTAAATATTTATGCAAGAGATGAAGATTATGCGGCTATAGAAAAAGAAGTTATGCATCTTAGAGATATACAAGCAGATGCAATAATACTTGCAGATGGCGGTATACTTGACGTTGTAAAAAAAATAGCTCCACAAATGGAGATACATATTAGTACACAGGCAAATTCCGTAAGCTTGCAAACAGCTAAGTTTTGGAGAAGTTTAGGTGCAAAAAGAGTAATATTATCTAGAGAATTAACTAAAGCAGAAATGCAGTATATAATGAAAAACAAACCAGAAGATTTAGAGTGCGAGATGTTTATACATGGTGCTATTTGTTATGCATATTCCGGAAGATGCTATCTTTCTAAGTATTTAAACGGAAGATGTGCAAACCATGGAGACTGCGCGCAGCCTTGTAGATGGGAATACCAGCTGTTTGCTAGGGAGAAAAATCATCCAGATAGCGTTATAGAGTTAGATGCAGACGATCATGGTACGTATATTTTCTCATCTAAAGATATGTGCCTTATTAAGCAAATTCCAGATATATGTAAGATGGGTATGGAAAGCTTAAAAATTGAAGGTAGATTAAAAACAGACTACTACCTTGCATGCGTTGTAAGAGCGTATAGACAAGCTATTGATGCATATTATGCAGATCCAGATAACTTTTCTTTTGATGTGTATTTAGAAGAGTTAATGAAAGTTAAAACTAGAGGTTTGTCTGAGTTTTATTTCACAGATTCAAATAACCTAGATATACAAGATTACGAAGGACAGTCAGATAATCTAGACTACGAATATGGCGCAAAGGTAACAAATGTTACAGATTCATTAATTACAGTTGAGATTAAAAACAAGCTATGTGTAGGAGATACTTTAGAGGTCCTAAGCCCAGATAATATGGACTTGCAACGCTTTGTAATAGAAGATTTGTACGATGTTTTCTCTCAGGAAAGAGTAGATCATGTTAACCCAGGCGTTAAAGGGCAAAGTATTAAACTTAAGATACCTTTTGCTGTTAAAGAAGGGTATATTATAAGAAGAAAAAAATAAAACATATAAAAAAAGACTAACTAGATACGGTAATATAATTAATGGAAGTAAATTTACTCATATGTTTTAAAAACAGGAGGCAAAAGATAAATGGATAGAGCTTGGATAGAGCTAGATTTAAATAATTTAGAAAATAATATAAACGAAATAAAAAAAATAATTCCGGAAAAAACAAAAATAATGGCAGTAGTTAAAGCAAATGCATATGGACACGGAGATATACAAATAGCTAGAAAGCTTTCAGATATAGGGATAGAAGACTTTGCAGTTGCAACAATACAAGAAGGCATAAAGCTAAGAAAAAGCGGCATAAAAGGCAGCATACTAATACTTGGGTATACAGACATATCTAGCGTAGATAACCTTCTTAACTACGATTTAACACAAACTAGTTTAGATTTAGAATATGCAAAACAGTTAAATAAATATAATGTATGCGGCAAAAAAGTAAAAGTGCACATTAAGCTAAATACCGGCATGAACCGCATAGGAGAAAGCTATAAAAATATAGATAATGTAGTAAAAACATATAAGCTGGAAAATATAAAAGTAGAGGGTATATTCTCACATCTTTGCGTAGCAGACAGTTTAGAAAAAAGCGATGTAGAATTTACAAATGCTCAAATAGATAACTTTACAAGCTGCGTAAATGAAGTTAAAAAGCATGTAAAAGACATAGGTAAAGTGCACCTGCAAAACAGTTATGGCCTTTTAAACTATCCTGCATTTACCGGAGATTACGTGCGCCCTGGCATAATAATGTATGGCGTGTATAGCACTAAAGATAAGGATATACAAAGGAAAATAAATATTAAACCTGTCCTATCGCTTAAAGCTAAAATAACTAGCACTAGAACTATTTTAAAAGGTGAGTCTGCTGGCTATGGTAGAAAATATATAGCAAGTAAAGACACAAAAATAGCTAGCGTTTGTATAGGATATGCAGATGGATACCCTCGCGCACTATCTTGCAAAGATACTAAAGTGCTAGTAAACGGAGAATATGCTACGGTAATTGGCAACATATGCATGGATCAATTGATATTAGATATATCAGACTGCAAAAATGTAAAAAGAGGAGATGTCGTTACCTTAATTGGTAGAGATAAAGATAAAGAAATAACTGCTATGTATTTAGCAGAAAAAGCAGATTCTATGACCTACGAAATTTTAAGCAGGCTTGGAGATAGACTTAATGTAAAAATATAAATGCGTTATACCGCGCTCGGAATAATATATGCAAAAACACTTGCATATATAGTGCCGAGCGTGGTCTAATACATTAGAGGTGAAAGTTATGGAGTATATGACAATAAAAGAAGCATCAGAAAAATGGAGTATAGGTGAAAGAAGAATAAGGAAGCTTATACAAGATGGAAGAGTAGAAGGTGCGGTAAAACAAGGTATGAATTGGACTATACCAAAAGATAAGAGTAAACCAATAGATAAGCGAAATAAAATAGAAGATAATATAATTTTTAATATAGAAAATTCACTTTTACAGGAAATAGACTGCATGAAAGAAAAGCTAGATAGTAAGAGACCACTTTCAAAAGTAACTGTAGAATCTTTAAAAAACAATTTCAATTTACAGTTTACGTATAATTCAAATGCAATAGAAGGAAATACATTAACACTCTCAGAAACAAGAGTTGTTTTAGAAGGTATAACAGTTGGTGGAAAAACAATAAAAGAGCAGTTAGAGGCAATTAACCATAAAGATGCAATACTGTATTTAGAACAAATAGTGCAGGAAAATGAGGAACTTTCAGAATTAGAAATAAGAAATATACATAGATTGGTGCTTAAAGAAATAGACAATGAAAACGCGGGTAAATATAGAAATTGTAATGTAGTTATATTAGGAACAGAGCACATTCCGCCAGATTATACGGTAGTTAAAGAAAAAATGGAAGAGTTAATATTAAGGTATAAAGATTGGTGTAAAAAATATCATCCAATTATTGTATCTGCATTACTTCATGGTGAGTTTGTAAAAATTCATCCGTTTTCAGATGGTAATGGAAGAGCAGCTAGACTCCTAATGAATTTTGAAATTATACGAAATGGTTATACACCAGTTATAATAAAAAATGAAATAAGAAGTAAATATTATGATGCTTTAGATAAAGCGCATAATACAGGAGATTATACAGATTTTATAGAATTAGCAATAAACAGCGTAAAAGATTCTCTTACTAATTATTTAAAATTAGTATAGAAAACAAATGTATTAACATGTTGCTAATATATAACCATATGGTATAATAATGCCTATTTGGAGGTAAAAAATTATGCAAGATATAAAGATAGAGGCAGAAGAAATAAATTTTAAATCTAGAGTAAACGGAATAATAATAAAAGATAATAAAGTATTAACAGTTCAAATGAATCATAATGGCTTTTACTGTTTGCCAGGAGGACATATTGAAATAGGGGAAGATAGTAAGACTGCTGTTTTAAGAGAAATGAAAGAAGAAGTAAATATAGATAATAAAATAGTTAATCTAGTATCTATAATTGAAAATTTCTTTGAAAGAAAAAACGGTAAAAAGTTTCATGAAATTAGTTTCTATTATTTATTAGAACCAATTAATAATATAGAAACAAAGGATTATGAAATAATAGAACATGATAAAGATCAAGATGTGTTATTAGAGTTTAAATGGATTCCATTAAAAGACCTAAACTCTTTTGATTTTAGACCTAAGTTTCTAAAAGAAAAATTACAAAATAATAACTTTGAGTTTTCTCATGCGATTATAAAAGAAAAGAATTCTGGTAATTAAGTTTACTAGAGTTCTTTTTTAGATATATATATACTAAAAGTGTTTAAATAAGTAATCTAATCTATTAAATCATATGTTGATAAACATAAAACCATATGTTATAATAAATAACATATAATAGAGGTGGTAAAATGAATATAGTTTTTATGAGACACGGCGAAGCGACAGATAATGTTAAAAAAATAATATCAGATAAAGAAATTTACTGGTCTACATTAACAAAAAGCGGTGTAGAGGCAGCGTTAGAATCCATAGAAGTATTACCTCCTAAAATAGATAAAATTTATGTTTCTCCCTTTCCAAGAACACTGCAAACAGCGCATTATGTTTTTGAAAAATATTATAAAACAGAAGTAGTTATAGATAATAGACTTCGCGAAATTAATAATGGTAAATACACTCAAATGCGTAATAATGAAGACTTAGACGGTATAAGAAGAAAACAAATAAATGGAGATTATTTCGTAAGATTTGGAGAATATGGTGAGAATAAATATGATATAGAAAGTAGATTATGCAGTTTTTTAAAAGATGTCTATGATACTAATTTTAAATCAAACACTATAATAATTGTTTCTCATGGGTCAGTTATATCATATTTAAAAAGAATCCTATGTATAACGTCTCCTCATGTGCAAACAGGCAAAGTAGAAGAATTAATAGATGTAGATTTTAACAATTTTTTTAATTATGCAAAAAAACTAAGCAAAATTAGACTAAATGAAATTAAAAAAAGAGTGGAGATAGTAAAAGCTTTAGAAATAAATAACGATTTAAAAAATAATCTAGCTAAAATGGTAAGGAAAGAATTCAATAATGCTAAATTAGCAGAAGAGCATTTTATGAATTATATTGATGGAATTAGCACAAAAAATTTAAAAAATTTAAATAATTCTAATTTGCATAATGGTATTATTTTAGTTTGCTTTTATAATAACTTCGAGAATTTTGTAGATAAATGGATGAAACATTATATAGATATCGGTATTAATAATTTTGTACTAATAGATAATAATTCTACAGATAATTCAACAAAAAAATTAAAAGCGTATGAAAGTGCAGTAAATATTTCTTTTTGGGAAATTCATGAAGAGTATAATTCATATAAAATGTGTGGCTGGAAACAACAAATTTTTGAATTCTACGGAATTAACCATGAGTATTTAACTGTAGATTCTGATGAATTATTCATATATAAAGATTATAAAGAAACAAAGCTTATAAATTTCGTAAAAAATGAAAAATTGACTATTATTAAAACCATGCTGCTAGATGTATATACCACTAAAAACCTTCTTGAAGGAAGTTTAAAAGATTTTAAGTATGTAGATAAAAATACATACAAAACATCTGTTGATATACCATGCGGCGTTCGTTTTTTTGGTGGACCAATTTCTAGAGTTTTGGATATAAATACTAGCTTGCAAAAAATATCGTTTATAAAGTATACTGGAAAAGAGATTTTTGTAAGTGATCATTTTTACTATCCTTGGAACTTAAATAATAAAGCAAAATTTTGCGCATATTTATTGCACTATAATTTTTTTACTAAAGACGATAGAGATTTAAGTAATTATAGCGAATATAAAAATATATCTTTTTATGATAAAAATATTTCTATTTTAATTAATGATATAGACCTTTCTTGTTATTACATTATATAAAACCAATTAAGCTATAATAATATTATAACATTATTTTTACTAAAAGTAGTTTTTATTCATTTTAGAATTTAAATTTGAAAAGTCTTTAAATAAAGCATATACAAGCAATATAATTAAAAACGTACATATATATGTATTAGGCGGTGATGTTATGTTTTCAATAATTGCTAGCACGCTTTCTTGCATGGTATTTCTTTTTGGATATATATCTACAAATAATCTATTTCCTAAGGCTTTAAGCAAAAGCGAAGAAGATTATTATCTAAAAAAATATTTTGAAGGAAGTAAAGAAGCGAAGAATATTTTAATTGAACATAACTTAAGATTAGTAGCACATGTTGCTAAAAAGTACTCAAATGGAAACCAAGAACTAGAAGATTACATATCTATAGGCTCTATTGGCCTTATTAAGGCAATAAACAGCTTCAAAGAAGATAAAGGGTATAAGTTATCTACTTATGCTGCAAAATGCATAGAAAACGAAATACTAATGAATTTAAGAAGCACTAAAAAAAATCAACTAGAGATATCTCTTAATAATGTAATAGGGACAGATAAAGATGGAAACGATATGCAGCTAGAAGATATAGTAGACATAAACGAAGTAGATGCTATAGATACTATATATAACAAACATACTTTAAATCAGCTTATTAATTACATAGAAAATAGCTTAGAACCAAGAGAGTCTAATATTATGAAGCTTAGATTTGGTATAAAAACAAATTCTCATACGCAGCAAGAAGTTGCAGATATTTTAGGTATTTCAAGGTCGTATGTTTCTAGAATTGAGACAAAAGTACAAAAAAAATTAAGTAAGATAATAAAGTACGAAGAATAATATTTTATAGTTATTTAAAATGCATTCTTTACTTTAACACTTGCAAAAACATAAAAAGCTTGTAGCATGCTTTAATAGTAAGTTACAAGCTTTTGCTTATAGAAATAATGTGTCGTATTTTATGTTGCAAGTAGGTAAAATTAAGTAAGATGTAAGCAAGATATAAGCAAGATATAAGCAAGATGATTGATATTGTTTATATTTAATGATATAATATATAGTATATAAAATGGAGGAAAGATTATGGAAAAATATATACCACCATATACTATTACAACACAAATGCTAAGCTATGTATCCGAAATAATGGAGAAAGTAGGCAAATTAAATAACTATTATAACCTTGAAAAAATGCCTGTGTTAAGAAAGAACAATAGAATAAAATCTATACATTCTTCTTTAGCTATAGAGGCAAATTCTTTGTCTTTAGAACAAGTGAAAGATGTTATAAATGGTAAGATTGTAATGGGACCAGAAAAAGAAATACAAGAAGTGAAAAATGCGTACGATGCATATTCTATGATTAAAGATTTAGATCCATATAGTATAAAAGATTTATTAAAAGTTCATGAGATTATAACTAGATATACTGTTACAGATGGGGGTAAATTTAGAAACTGTAGTGAGGGTGTATTTGACGGAGATAAATGTATTTTTATAGCTCCGCCTAAAGAAAATGTACCTAAACTAATGGATGATTTATTTAGTTATATGAAGGATTCTAGTAAAGAAATACATCCGCTAATATTATCTTCTATATTTCATTATGAATTCTTATTTATACATCCATTTTCAGATGGAAACGGTAGAACAGCAAGGCTATGGCAAAATGTAATATTATCAGATTTCAAAGAAATATTTGAGTATTTGCCAATTGAAACGCAAATAAAAAAATATCAACAAGAATATTATAATGCAATTGCAACTTGCCATAAAAATGGGGAATCAAACGTATTTATTGAATTTATGCTTAAGATGATTAATGAAGTTTTAAATGAGCTAGAAGAGGAAACATATTTACAGAGTAATTGTAGCAATAGATATCTAAGAGATCTTTTAAATGTAATGGAATTAAATGCACCTCTTACTGCGAATGAAATAATGGAAAAACTTCACGTAAAGTCTAAAGAAACGTTAAGAAAAAATTATTTAGACCCAGCTATAGCAGAAGGTCTAGTTAACACGACTTTACCAGATAAACCAACTAGTAAAAATCAAATGTATGTTAAAAATTAAGCAAGATATAAGCAAGATGATTATTTAAAATGCATTCTTTTACTTTGACACTTGCAAAAACATAAAAAGCTTGTAACACGCTTTAATAGTGCGTTACGAGCTTTACTTTTTTTGAAAAAATCTCGTATTTTATTTGTTTTTTTTATGTATATTTGTATAAGTTGAAAATATGATAAAAATGTGATATAATTTATTTACTTCAAATATACTAATTAAGTTTAATTAAATTTAAAATAAAAAAAATAATATAAAATAAAAAATAAAAAAAAAAAAATAAAAAATAAAAAATAATAATATAAAAAAATTATAAAAGGAGTAGATAGTATGATAAATGAAACTATAAACTACTATAATAATAACGCAGATGAGTATTGCAAGCAAACGCAAGATGTTAAATTTTCAGATAATAGAAATATGCTACTAAAATATTTAAGAAAAGGTGCGCATATATTAGATTTAGGATGTGGCTCTGGGAGAGATAGCAAAGCGTTTTTAGAGCTAGGTTATGATGTAACTTTAATAGATGGATCTTTAGAAATGTGCAGGCAAGCAAGTAAATTAACAGGGCAAAAAGCTATTTGTAAAGAATTTATGGATATTGAATATATAAATGAATTTGACTACGTTTGGGCGTGTGCATCGCTACTTCATATACCAAGTGGAGAGCTAGAAGATGTGCTATATAAGGTGCTTGAGGCTTTAAAAAGCGGTGGATATTTTTATTTAACATTTAAATATGGAGAGTTTGAAGGGATGCGAAATGGCAGGTTTTTTAATGATATGACAGAGAAGAAGTTTCATGAAATTATTAAAAAGTATAGATACTTTAAAGTCATAGAAACAAATGTTACTAGCGATGCTAGAGAAGATAGAAAAAACGAAAAATGGCTCAATATAATACTAAAAGCAGACAAATAAAAAAAGCTAGATAATTCTAGCTTTATTTTTTATGCATATTTTAAGCATAAAGACAGAAAAATAGTAAATGAAAAACCCTTTTGTTAAAGGTGGAAGTCTTATTAAAACTATTAGGATTCTCGCTAAAGAGCATTCAACACAAGTTTTAGTATACCGATTTCCTATTATATGATTGTAGATTTTCATATAACCTATTAAATCTATCTTAGTTATTTTAGCATTAAAAAGCGTAAAAGTAAATATAAATAATAAATAAAAGTATTTTAAATGCATTATGTGATATAATTCATATTGAAATATAAAACAAAGGGGGATTTTATTTATGCAAGCTATTATGGAGACTGTTTTTGATATTATATATCTTACTACAGTTATAACACTTGGAATTATTATGATTAAGAAAAGTAAAGGAAAAAAAGAATTTTTGCTATTTGGAATTATGGCAATTACACTAGGAGCAGGTGATGCTTTTCACTTAGTACCTAGAGCCTATGCGCTTTGCACAACAGGGCTTGCGGATTTTACGGAGGCTCTTGGAATTGGTAAATTTATAACGTCAATAACTATGACTCTTTTCTACGTTTTACTATATTATGTATGGCGTAGCAGATATAAAATATGCAATAAACATGGATATACTGCCGCTATATATGGACTAGCTTTACTAAGAATTCTGCTATGTCTATGCCCAAATAACATGTGGACAAGCGAAAATGCAGGCCTTTCATGGGCAATTTATAGGAACATACCATTTGCTCTTATGGGAATAATGGTTATTGTATTATTTTTTGTAGAAGCTAAAAAGAATAAAGATGTGGCATATAAATATATGTGGCTAACAATAGTTTTAAGTTTTGCTTTCTATATACCAGTTGTTCTTTACGCAGATGCTATGCCACTAGTTGGTGCTTTAATGGTGCCTAAAACTTGCGCATATGTTTGGACTATATTAATAGGATATATGGACATGAAAAAAGAACTTGCAAAGGAGAGCAAATGAAAGTTAAAAAAGAAACATTATTAATAATTGCTTCTATTGTTTGGCTTATAGCCGGCTTTAACGTTACTAAAATAGGGGTAATTTGTTATGCAAATAATATATCTATATTAAATATTATGCTATCTATAGTTGTTTTTACGCTATTTGGTCTTATGTTTTACAAAATGTATAAAAAACATACAAAGAGAATTAAAGGATACAAAGAAGAAAAACAAAATGTATTTAAGTTTTTTGACATTAAGTCTTACTGCATTATGACCTTTATGATCTCATTTGGTATATGGCTTAGATACTCAAACATAGCTCCACAAAGCTTTATAGCCTTTTTCTATACAGGACTTGGCCTTGCGCTTGCACTAGCTGGTGCACTTTTTGGTGTAGAGTATATAAAAAGCAAAAAAAATAGATAAACCCGCGAAAGCGAGTTTATTTTTTTAATATAATTTAATTATAGTCATGTTGCAGTAGTTATTAGGTATAGACAAAGAATTAGTTCCAATATTTCGTATCATAATTTTTTCTCCTGCAACTGCTGTCCTAACGAACATGCTACTACAAGAGCAGTATGGAGCAGCTCCAGAAGAAGTATTTCTGCAGAAGCTTCCAGACCAGTAACCAGAAGATTTGTCTCCGGTAAGCGCTGTTGATGCGTCCTGCGTGTTAGACGTTAAGGAATATGTAACTAGATAAATGCCTGCTGTAACAAAAGTAGCGCTTCCATCTGCGTTTAACTCTACAGATCCGCCTGTTCTTGTGAAATTTGTAAGCGGAATTACTGAGTTTGCAGATACGGAAATTGTAGAGCCTACATAATACCCAAAGAAAGTGTCTATAGTGCGTGGTATTACGCTAATTGGTAGTTTTAAGGTGCCATCTACAGTAGGTATTTCCCCAGTAGAAACACCTACGTTTCGCATAGCTGCTGTGCCAAGCCCTTGTATCTTACTAGATGAAAGGTTAGGTATATCTCTTTCTAAAAGATAGCTTTGCGTAACAATTTGGCCGTAATCGTTGGTTGTAAATTTAGTATACGGCGTGGTGGTATCTAGTCCATTTGGCTTATCTAAAGGGTTTAGCAAGACTTTGTTTCCTGCGTTTCCTATGTAAAGTTTGTTTGTGTCTGTTACAAAAGCAAGCTCTGCCTCAGATAAAATAGTAGATGATATGTTGGAGTTTAAACCGCGTTTTAACTGTATTTTCATATATATATATACCTCCTATGTTAGATATATATTAGTATATTAAAAGTAGGTAGATTATATGAATAGATATTATTCTTAAAAATTTTAAAAAAGTATTAAGTATATATGCTTGCTACGTATGTTGCAAAGTAGAAAAAAGAAGAAAAAGCAAAGGTGTATTTACCAAAATATGAAAATGTATTGACAAAGATTTAAAATATAGGATATAATAAAATAAATATGAAATGTTTAAAAAAATAAAAAAA
>JAVWPP010000002.1:87679-155234 GCA_036635835.1 Clostridia bacterium
AAAAACAAAAACATTTCATTGAAAGGTAGTGTATATTATGAAAAAAGGAATTTCTCTAATTATACTTTGCATAACAATAATAATCATGCTTATACTAGCAGGCGTAGTTGTAACAACATTTTCTAAAACAAACACAGTAAGTAAAGCAAAAGAAGCAGTGTTTAAACAAGACATGGCAAACATGCAAGAAGTACTTGCAGTAAAGCTTGCAACCATACTAGCAGAAGGAAACGTAGCAGAAAGCAGCGTAACTGCGCTAGATAAAACAAGTGTAAAAAAATACATAGAAGATTTGCCTAAAAAATATGAAGACAGAGTAAGTATAGTAAAAGGAAAACTTTGCTTTGATGGAGAGATTTACGATGAAATACGCTGGTCAGAAGATATGCAAATAGGTAAAAACAAAAATAAAAAACCTAAATACGAAAGCAAAGCTAAGGTTTTTGATAATCTTTCAAACGAAGTAGTATATAGCAAAATAATAACCCAGTCAAATGGTACATTTATAGCGGTTAAAACAAATGCAGATATGTCTGGAGATGCAAGCATAGTCTTAGTTAACGACGACTTATCTAACGTATGGGAATGCAAGTTAGAGCGCTCTTTAAACCTAGAAAGCATAGCAGGAACAATAGCTGTAGACGATGCATATATATACGTTCCATACATGTATAGGCCAGAAAACATAAACGAAAAAAGCTATACTAAACTAGTTAAAATAAATAAAGCAACAGGTAAATTAGATGAAAAATCTACAGATATAAAAGACTTCCTAATTTTTCATAAAATCTATGTAGACGAAAACAATATATACATAATATATAACAAATACGAAGAAGCAGAAAAAACAAACTATATTCAGTTTATAAAATTAGACAAAGATCTAAACATACATATAAACAAAAAAGTAGAAGGTGTATCTTTTTCAGAATCTCTAATGATGAAAATGGATAAAAGCGAGGCAGATATTTGCATATCTTACGCAACTAAAGAAAAAATAGTTATGGTTAAAATAGATACAAACGGCAAATGCATATATAACGTAGAAAAAGACGTAAAATATAAAACTGAGCAAAACGCATGGGTATACCCTTTAAACTACGGAAATACCGCTAAATATATAACTGCATATAGAGGGCTAGGGCAAGATAAAAATAAAGCCATTACATACCTTACAGAGCTAGATTCAAGCGGCGCAGTTATAGAAGAAAAAGAAATAATCCCTAGATACAATATAGGAGATATTAAAAAAACAAAAGACAATAACATATATATAACAGGTAGTAAATTAGTAAATAAAAAAAATATAAGCGTAGTTATAAAAACAGATAAAAACATGAAAAAAATATGGGAAATACAAAGTGAAAAAGATAATGCAGAAGTTACAGAAGTAGTAGATTACGGCAAAAATCTATACGTTTACGAAAACATATATACAAAAGTAGAAAACGCAAACGACATAGTTACACCATATAGATTAAAATATATTTTTAAATAAAAGATATCCGTATACTAGCTGTATACGGATATATATATTAAAGAGAAAAAATAACTCATACTTTTTCAAAAAAAAATAAAATTCAATTGAAAAAAAGCAAAAAATAATATATAATTCAAATGATTGAAACGAGGAAAAAAGATGAAAAATGGATTTGACAACGAGAAATATTTAAAAATACAAAGCGAAGAAATAAAAAAAAGAATTGCAATGTTTGATAGCAAACTATATCTAGAATTCGGCGGAAAACTTTTTGACGACTACCATGCAAGCAGAGTACTTCCAGGCTTCGAAGCAAACTCAAAAATAAAAATCCTACAAGAGTTAAAAGACGACCTAGAAGTAGTATTTTGCATAAACGCAAAAGATATAGAAAAGAAAAAAATAAGAGCAGACTACGGAATAACATACGACAAAGAACTGCTAAGACTAATAGAAAACCTAAAAGCACTAGACATATGCGTAAGTAGCGTAGTCATCACATTATATAAAGGACAAACAAGCGTAAAAAGCTTCAGAAAAATGCTAGAAAGAATGAACGTAAAAACATACATACACACCGCAACAAAAGGATATCCAACAGAAATAGAAACAATAGTAAGTAGCGAAGGATACGGACTAAACGAATACATAGAAACAACTAAAAAACTAGTAGTAGTAACAGCCCCAGGCCCAAGCAGCGGAAAACTTGCTACATGCCTTTCACAGCTATACCACGAATACAAAAGAGGTGTAAACGCAGGATATGCAAAATATGAAACATTCCCAGTATGGAATTTACCACTTACCCACCCTGTAAACATAGCGTACGAAGCAGCAACAGCAGACATACAGGATATTAATATGATAGATCCATTCCACCTAGAAGCATACGGAGTAAGCGCAGTAAACTACAATAGAGACATAGCAACATTTCCAATATTAAAAAACATACTCCTAAAAATCACAGGAAAAGAAATATACAAATCACCAACAGACATGGGCGTAAACACCCTTAAAGACTGCATTATAGACGATGAAGTAGTAAAAGAAGCATCAAAACAAGAAATAATAAGAAGATACTACGCCGCACTTTGCGATGTTAAATTAGAAAAACTAGAAGAAGACACCGCAAGCAGAATAAAAATGCTAATGAATGAGCTAGACATTTCAGAAAAAGATAGAGATGTAGTATTACCAGCACTTAAAAAAGCAGAAAAAGAAAATACGCATGTTATTTCTTTAAAACTACCAAATGGAAAAATAATAACAGGAAAACAAACAGACCTACTTAGCCCTGCAAGCTCAGCTATACTTAACGCAGTAAAAGAACTTACTAACATACCAGATGAAGTATACCTTCTTTCACCAGCTGTCCTAGAGCCAATTTTAAAGCTAAAAGATATAACTATCTACCAAAAGCTAACCAATTTAAATCTACAAGAAGTACTAATTGCACTTAGCATTTGCTCGGTTACAAATCCAATCATAGTAAAAGCAATAGATAATTTATCTAAGTTAAAAAATACAGATGCACACGCTTCATACATGGTTTCTGACGAAGAAATTAAAATATTTAAAAGGCTACAAATTAACCTAACATGCGAGCCTAAATTCTAATATAATGTGAAATGAAATAAGTAGAAATACATATCTCATTTCATTTTTTTGTCTAAAAAGTAGAAAAAACAAAAAAAATTTAAATCTTATTGACAAAGTAGAAACAAAGAATTATAATACAAATTAGAACTAGTGTTCACGAAAAGAGGCATACTATGATACAAACTTTACATATAAAAAACATAGGAATAATAGAAGATTTAAATATAGATTTTAACACAGGATTTAACGTCCTAACAGGTGAAACAGGCGCCGGTAAAACCCTTATAATAGAAGCAATACAGATAATTTGCGGTAGTAGATTTTCTAAAGATATTATAAAAAAAGGCAAAGATTTTTCTCTAGTAGAAGCATGCATATACGCCCCTAAAAGCGAGTATGCAGAAGACGAAAACATAATTGTATCTAGAGAAATAAATAAAAACGGAAAAAATCTTTGCAAAGTAAATGGAAGATTAGTTACAATAACTGAGCTTAAAAAAATAATGCAAGATAACATAGATATACACGGACAAAATAACAACCAAAATCTAATGAACCCTGCTAAACATATAGAATATCTAGACAGCTACATTGGCAAAGAAATAGACACGTTAAAAGAAAAATACACAGTAATATACACTAGATATTTAGAAATAAATAAAGCGCTAGATAAAAACTATGGTAACGATATAGAAAAACAAAGAAAATTAGATCTTCTAATGTATCAATTTAACGAAATAGATGAAGCATATTTAAAAGAAGGAGAAGAAGAAACTTTAGAAGAAAAATTTAAAATAGCAAAAGATTCAGCTAAAATAATAGAAAACCTAACATGCCTAAACGAAAATCTAGAAGACAAAGTCATTTCCGGATTAGAAGATAGCATAAAAAGCTTAAACAAATTAACTACATACAATAATACATATGTAGAAAAACTAAATAAAGTAGAAGAAATGTATTACGAGCTAAAAGAAATATCATCAGATGTTTATGGATATAAACAAGAAGTAGACATAGATGAAGAAGCTTTAAATACCTTGCAAAACAGGCTAGATCAAATATTTTCTCTAAAAAGAAAATACGGAAATACAGTTACAGATATATTAAAATACAAGCAGGAAATAGAAGATGAAATAAATAGCATAGAAAATTTAGAATATCATAATAATGAGCTAAAAAAAGAGCTTGGCCAAATAAAAATCAAAATGTTAGAACAAGCAAAAGAAATAAACAAAGTAAGAACAAAATTTGCAGAAGAGCTGCAAAAGAAAATAAATAATGAGCTAATAGAGCTAGATATGAAAAACGCTAAATTTGAAGTAAACATCACATATAGCGAAGAAGAATTCACAAAAAATGCATTAGATAAAATAGAGTTTCGCATAGCTACAAATCTAGGGGAAGAATTTAAACCACTTGTAAAAATTGCTTCAGGCGGCGAAGTATCAAGAATTATGCTAGGTATAAAAACAGTCCTAGCTTCTGCTTTAAATGTAGAAGTACTTGTTTTTGATGAAATAGATACTGGAATAAGCGGCGTTGCAGCAAAAGCAGTTAGTAAAAAAATGAGACAAATTTCAAAAAAACATCAAGTAATTTGCGTAACACATCAAGCAGTAATTGCAGCAAAAGCAGACTTTAATTACTTTATACAAAAAAATATTGTAGATAACATTACAAAAACCAGCGTAAGACTCCTATCTGAGATTGAAGTTATTAGAGAAATAGCAAGAATAGCAACAGGAGATATAAATAAAATCGCACTAGAACATGCAGCATCACTTAGAGAAGACAAATCCATAGAAACAATATAAAAGCAGAATAAAATCTCTTAAAACACTAATAATATATATTAGTTAGGAGAACATTATGGAATCATATTGGATAAAATCAACAGAAAAAAAAGAAGCAAACTATCAAAAATTAGAAGAAGATATAACTGTAGATGTTTGCATAATAGGAGGCGGAATCACAGGCATAACTACTGCATACTATTTAAACAAAGAAGGCCTAGACGTTGCAGTAATAGAGCAAGATAAACTAGCATCTAAAGCAAGCGGAAAAACAACGGGTAAAATAACTAGTCAGCATGGCTGCATATATAAGCATCTTTTAGATACATTTGGAGAAGAATTAGCTCGCAAATATCTATATGCAAACCAAAAAGCTTTAAAAAACATAGAAAAAATAATATTAGAAGAAAAAATCTCTTGCGATTTCAAAAAAGAAACAGCATATGTATATACAACGGAATATATACAGTTACAAACTTTAAAAGATGAAATAGAAGCTCTAAAGGCTATAGATAGCACATTCCCATGCAATTATCTAGAAGAGATACCTATGCAAAAAGATATATTAGGAGCAGTTTCCTTCAATAATCAGGCGCAGTTTCATCCAAGAAAATATATACTTTCGCTTGCAAATATCATTTCACAAAAAGGTGCTAAAATATTTGAAAACACAAAAGCATTATCTATAAAAAAACAGGGAGAGCAGTACTGTATATCTACAAAAGAAGGAAAAATAAAAGCCAAAAATGTAGTAGTTGCAACTCAGTATCCATTTAAAAATTTCCCCGGTATGTATTTTATAAAAATGTACCAAAGCACCTCATACGCCATTCTTGCAGAAACAAGTATGCCGCTTTTAGAGGGAATGTATATATCAGAAAACGTGCAAACTAGATCTTTTAGAACAGTTAAAGATGGTAATAAAGAATTACTTTTAGCTGTTGGTAGCGATCATAAAACAGGCATAAATATAGATTTAAACAGCGCATATACAAATTTAGAAGACGAAATAAAAACCATATATCAAGATGCAAAAATCAAATACAAATGGAATACCCAAGACTGCATTACGCTAGATAAAGTCCCATACATAGGCGAGTTTTCTAGCATAATGCAAGGAATATACGTAGCTACTGGATACAACAAATGGGGCATGAGCACATCAAATATAGCAGCTGAAATAATAACAGATAAAATTTTAAATAGAGTAAATAAATACGAAGACATATTTAAAGCCACAAGGTTAAATGTAGTAAAAAACCATACTCCTTTTTCAAATATGGTAAAACAAAGCTTTAAATCACTAGTAACAGAAAAAATGAAAATAAAAGAAGAAAATTTACAAGATATAAAAGCAGGAGATGGAAAAGTAATAATAAAAGATAACAAAAAAGTAGGAGTATATAAAGATCCTAAAGGAAAAATATATTTAGTTAATCCTGTTTGCACTCACCTAGGATGCCTACTTGTCTTTAATAATCTAGAGAAAACTTGGGACTGCCCATGCCATGGCTCAAGGTTCACCTTTGAAGGGAAATGCATATACGGCCCTAGCAACAAAGACTTAGAAAGCTATACATCATGTAACAAAAACAGCATATAAACATATACTAAATATAGGGGTGAATATATGTTAAATAATATTTTTAACAACATTTTTAGAATGTTAGGAATTAATAATAATCAAAATAGTAAAAGACAATCTCAAAGCAAAAGAACAGGATATATACAAAGATCAAGATACATAGGAAAGTAGAAAAAAGATGTGAGAAATCACATCTTTAATATATGTATATAAAGCAAAATTTAGGTTGACATAAACCCTCTAAAGTGGTATAATTAAAGTATAGTTAAATAAAAACTCTAAGCAAAATTGCAAAGAAGGTGCAGTATTATGAATGAATATTTGAAAAAATAACGTATTTCAATACACACAGCAGTACATAAATGAATTGAAACTTTACAATAAATACATACCCAAAAGGTATTAATGTAAAAATAAAAATTTAAATATAGAGGTGCAAAATGAGTAAAAACAAACCAAACCAAGAAGATATATTTGAAAATTTATTAAAGTACAAAGAAAAATTAAACAACAATACTAATATTGACGATGAAATGAGAGAAATAATATTAGAAGAAGCAGACACTTTAGTAGATACGATGTATAAATATTATATGTCAGTATACAGTTCTAATATCTCAAAAATTTCAACAAGAAAAGATTCCAATTCATTAAAAGAATATCAAGAAAAATTAAAAGAAGCAGACAATAAAAGAAGAGTGTATCACAATTCTTTAATAGTAAGTTTAGTTTTCCTAGATAGAATAGGCCAAAAAAGTAACTTAGGTTATATATATGGCAAGTTTTCAGAAAAAGAAATTTCTAATGCTAGAATAGTAATAGACAATTTCGAAAAAAGAACTAGTATTGCAAATGATGTGTTCGACTCTATAGGCAAAATTATGGTGTATATGCAAGAAGGTAATACAAGCTACTCAAAAGGGCAAGAATGTATTAACGAAATATATCATTATAATGATGTAAGATTCGCATAGAATTGAAATACTAAAAAACACTGGATATTAATAAATCCAGTGTTCTTTTTTGCATAAAATACAAACTAAAAACCCCAAAACTGTTGACATAACACTAAAATCATGGTATAATTATTTAGATGTATTAATTTATACTTACCAAATAAATATTTGGGGGAGAGGGTTATATGATGGATATAATGAAATTTAAAAAGATTGAGGACAGTATATCAGATGTGGATCTAGAAAGTTGGAACGAGAGTTTAAAAGTACTAGAAAGAAGCTATAGATGTGAGTTAAAGTTTAGAATGAATCAGTTTAAAAAGAGTCAAAAACAAATCACACTTATAGAAGACAGACACATAATCATTGCCGCAGAAAATATAAACAAATTAGCTAAACAAGATGTAATAAAAACAGAGCAGATAAATGATATAAAAAAGTTCGCATTTGTACTAGTTCATTCACTTGTCAAAGGATAATAAAACAAAAAAGAAGATTTTAAATAAATCTTCTTTTTTTGCGTTTTATCAGAGTAATAATATTTTAAAACGGTAATATAATGTTTAATGTGTGAATAACAATATATAAATAAGGAGTGATAAAATGAATATAATAGTTTCAAAAATACCTATAGCGGCTAATATAGCTAAGCAATATACAGGGTGCACAAGCGATGGAAAGTCTGTATATTTAGTATCAACAAATTTAGCAGAAATACATAGGTTTAATAACATGTATTTATATGAATCAAAACTAGATATGGATATGCCGTATTCAAGCATTACATACAATAAAAATGCAGATGTTTTCTATCTATCAACCGAAGATAATTCAATAGTTTGCTTAGATAAGAATTTTAAAAATAGCAAAGGAATATCTCCAAATATTCTAAAAATGTATAAAGATAAAATAACATCTATAGCATATTCAGAGGATAACAACGTCCTATACATAGTAAATAAAAAAGATATAATCGCAGTACAAATGGAAACAATGGAGATAGAATTAATAACAGAAAAAATAAATAACGAAGAAAAAGATATAACATTTACAGCAGCATATAATAAAAACAGTGAAGTATATATAGCATACACAAAAAATAGCAAATGTTTTTTAGCAAAGCTAAACAAAGAAAACAAAGTAGAAGAAGAGTTCTATGTAGCAGATGATGCAGAGATTAATAATATTTTTGTGCATAATAATATACTAAAACTATTTATAGTAGGAAATACAAATTACATATTCGAAACAAATATTATAGAAAATAAACCTTGTAACTACTATAGAGAAGAATTCTCCGGAAAAAGAGCTTCATATAACTCATGTTATGCAAATTACGAAAACCCAGAATGCGAGTGCAGTAATTGCTGCTGCTGTTGTTTAGAAGATTCAGAATCAAATTACGAGCAAAATATCTCAGATATAATTGAATCAATTGCCTTAGAAGAAGCTGGAATATCACATATTCTAAATGCAGAAGGAGAAAAAATACAAAAAGTTTTAGAGCATTCTAGAGATATATGTGAAATTCTAAAAGTAAACGAATCTGTAAATAAGACAATTAGCAATGTAACTATGTTAGAACAAATACTAGTTGCTAAACTTGAAATAGTACATAATATGATTAATAAAAAGTGTTAGTATCCATTTAAACAAGATATTTAGTCTAATAAATGTAACAACTTTTCATTAAAAAACATATAGTATATTATGCTATGCCTAAAGAGCATAACAATTAAATAGGAGGTTAGTAATATGTCAATGCCAATAATCGTACCTGGAACAGGTACAAGAGATCAAGCAATTACAGATGTAATAGAATCAGTTGCTTTAGAAGAAACTGCATTATCTCATATCTTAAATGCAGAAGGTGAAAAATTACAAGCAGTTATAGCAATGCCAGGTGTAACCGCTGATGAGTTATTAATAGTAAATAAATCAGTTCAAAAAATGGTTAATGCAATAACTAGATTAGAAACAATTCTTCAAGGAAAAATAGATATATTCTCTTGCGAAATATGTCCTAATCCTCAAGCTTAAATAATTACAATTAGGAACTCATGAATTTTTAATAATACAATTTATATATGCTGTATAAATAATATGGCATATATAAAATATAAACGCAGAGGTGAAAGATGCAAACAATAAATTCAATTTTAAAAATGGAAAAAAATCACGAAGAAATTGGGAAACTACTTTTAAATTCAGTTATTTTAGAAGGAGTAGCTTTAGCAAAGATCATAGAAGTTGAAAAAGATAAACTTGTGGACTATATTAACCAAAACGAGTTAAAGTCTACTAAAGACATAATAGAAATTAACGAATCTATTGAAAATGTTTTAAAAGAAGCAAATTTAGTAGAAACTACGCTCTCTAATAAGCTAAATAATATTTCAAAAATATATAATACAGAAAACAATATAGAAATACATAAAATGTACAAAGAATGCGTAGATAATAGAAATGAAAACAATCTACAAATAAATAATAATCCTATGTGCAATAAATTTAATAATTACAATAAACTTTCTAGCATTATAAATAAAATGATTAAAAACAGTGGTGTATAATACAAATTATATACCACTATTTTTCTTTTTCATGCATAAAAAAAAGAGGCTCAAAGCCTCTGTAGTGGTTGCGGGGACAAGATTCGAACTTGTGACCTTCGGGTTATGAGCCCGACGAGCTGCCAGCTGCTCCACCCCGCGATATGTTAACTACTTTTACATTATAGCAAATGAAAAGTAGTTTGTAAAGAGTTTTTGTGAAAAAAGTGTCTTTTTCGTGATATTTATAATATATTTAAATAAAAAGCATGTATACAGCTAGTATATGCTAGATATCTCAGCAATATTCGAAATATAATTAAAATAACTTTATACGTTTCAAAAAAAAGATAAAAAAACAAAATAAAAAGTAGTGCGAAACCTATATATTAAGCACTTTTTTTATTGCTTAAAAGCAAAATTTAGTGTATAATCTAGTAAAATGGAGGGCCTTATGAAAATAAATTGCACCGTAATTGTAGAAATATTTAAAAGCGAAACAACTGGCTATACAGTATTTATAGGACAAACAGAAGACATGGAAAATATACATTTCGTAGGGAATGCATTAGATATAACAGAAGGAAGCGACCTAGAACTAGAAGGAACTTGGGACAATCATTCAAAGTATGGAAAACAGTTCAAGTTTACAAAATACACAAAACTAATACCACAGGACGAAAAAGGAATAATAAGATACCTAGCAACAGCTGAAATAAAAGGCATAGGAGAAGCAATCGCAAAAAGAATAGTAGATGCATTTGGACTTGAAACATTCGACACCATAAGATATAGACCACAAGAATTAGTAATGATTAAAGGAATATCAGAAGAAAAAGCGCTAGAATTAAGTGATCATTTAAATAAAGAATGGGAAAAACTAAATCTAATAACATTCCTTCAAAAGTATGATGTATCAATAAATGTAGCAGGTAAAATATATGAAATATATGGTTCAAAAGCCCTAGATAAAATAAAAGAAAACCCGTACAACATGCTAGAAGATATCACAAGCATAGACTTTAAAGTTGTAGATAAAATAGGAAAAAACTTAGGAATTGCTTTTGATGACGATTATAGAATTAACTCAGGCATAATATTTGCCCTTACTAAAATAGTTTCTTTTGGCCATGTATGCGTAGAACTAGACAATTTAGTCCCATATGCAGCAGATCTACTAGGCATCAGTAAAGAAGGAATAATAAATGGAATCACAAGACTTGCAATAGATAAAAAAGTATATTTGCAAGAGTTTGATGGTGTAACCTTTGTGTACGGCTCTTCCCTATACCTAGCAGAAGATGGCACAGCACAAAAAATATTTGGAATGGCTACAGATAAAGCATCTAAAAAGAAATTAGATAAAGAATTAAATGTTATAGAAGAAAATATGCAGATGACATTTTCTCCTCAGCAAAAAGTAGCAATTAAAGCTGCCTTAAATAATAGACTTTCCGTAATAACTGGAGGCCCTGGAACAGGTAAAACTACCATTATAAAAGGAATAATTGACCTTATTAGAGCTAGCAATAAAAGCTTTGTCCTATGCGCACCAACTGGTAGAGCAGCTAAAAGAATTACGCAGACAACAGGCGTAGAAGCAAAAACCTTGCATAGACTTCTTGAAATTACAAGAATAGAAGATAATAATATGAGGCAAATGCTAGACTACGAAATAAAAAAAATAAACGCAGATATAGTTATTGTAGATGAAATGTCCATGATAGATATTATGCTTATGAACAATTTAATGAAGGCAATGAGAACAAAAACAAGATTAGTACTAGTTGGAGACGTAGATCAGCTACCCTCAGTGGGCCCAGGATGCGTTTTAAAAGACTTAATAGACTCAGGGTGCGTTGTAGTAACAAAACTAGACCAAATATACAGGCAAAGCGCAAATAGCGACATTATTACTAATGCACATATAGTAAACGCAGGTAATGAACCCATATTCAAAGAAGACACCACAGATATGTATCTTTTAAAAACTAAAAACATACAAGAAACAGTAAATAAAGTAAAGCAGCTTCTAGAAGTAGATCTTGCAACATATATCTCTTGCGATAATTTAAAAGATGTCCAGGTACTAACACCAATGAAAAAAACAGATTTAGGTAGCATTAATTTAAATTCTCAAATACAAAAAGTACTTAACCCGCTAAGGCAAGGCATGGAAGAAAAAGAACACCTAGGCAGGCACTTTAGAGTTGGAGACAAAATAATGCAAATGGAGAATAATTACGACATAGCTTTTAGGCAGCAAGGAATAGATGGACAAGGTATATATAACGGAGATATAGGGTATATAACTGAAATATCTAAAGAGCTTAGCACTTTATCTGTATTATTTGATGACGATAAAGAAGTAGACTATAAATTTGATGAGTTGCTTCAGATAGATTTAGCATACGCTGTAACAGTGCACAAAAGCCAAGGCAGTGAGTTTGATGTTGTTATCTTGCCACTTCTTACGGGCTATACCAAATTGTTTACAAGAAACTTACTGTATACTGCCATGACAAGAGCAAAAAAGCTATTAATTGTCATAGGAAGTAGCGATACAATTAAATTCATGGTTAACAATATAGAAGAGAAAAAAAGAAAAACAGGACTAAAATATAAGCTAAAGGAGTACGTAGATAGATTTGACAAAATGGCTAGATAAATTAATACAATTAATATTTCCATACAAATGCACTTTTTGTAGCAAAACAATTTCAAAAGACAAGTATATTTGTACAAACTGTATAACAAGAATTTTATCGAAATATGTAGGAAAGACTAGAAAACTAAAAGGTACATGTGATAGAATACTTTATGTAACAGGATATAAAGAGATAAAAAATTATATGCTGAAATATAAATTTAACCATGCTAAATATTTAAGTAAAGTTTTTGCAGCGCTTCTTATACAAAGGCTAGTAGAAAACAAAATACAGCCAGATTATATAACCTTTGTACCTATAAACAAAGAAAGATTAAAAGAAAGAGGGTATAATCAGGTAGAAAGTATAGCAAATATAATAGCAGATTTTTTTAATAAAGAGTCGCTAAATATAATTGTTAAAAGTGTGGATAACAAAGTGCAAAGTTCTTTAAATAAGCAGGAAAGAACGAGTAATGTAATAGATATTTTTGAAATAAATAAAAAACTAGATATAACAAAAATTCAAAATAAAAAAATACTGTTACTAGATGATGTTTTTACTACAGGAGCTACTTTAAAAGAATGTGTAAGAACTATAAAAAAGTCTGCTAAATGCAATATAGATATAGCAGTAGTTGCTTTAAACAATATAAAATTAATAGAGGTGAAGTAAATGGAAGAATTATTAGAATGCATTGTAGAATATGTTAGAAAACCAATAACAGATTATGCTATTATGATTAATGGAGAATGGGGAAGTGGAAAAACATATTTTTGGAACAATAAAGTAAGAGAAAAGTTAGAGACTATGGTTTTCAACGGAAAGAAATATAAAACTATTTATATGTCATTATACGGAATAAATAGTTTAGAAGAAATAAGTAAAAAAATATTCATAGAAACAAACCATTCTATGAACAAATCACTTAAAAAATTCACAGATAACAAAGGTGGAAACACTATCCCAGAGTACGTTAAAACAGGCTTAGACATGGCAAACCTATTTGGAGCTACTTCTTTTAACGGAGAAAAAATGGACTTTTCAAAAGCATTTTCTATAGAAGATAAAATACTTTGTTTTGACGATTTAGAAAGAGCTAATGTAGATGTTATAGATATTCTAGGATATATAAATAATTTCGTAGAACATGACGGAATTAAAACAATAGTTATATGTAATGAAAAAGAACTTGCAACAAAATTTAAAAATACAAACGTAGAAATGAAAACATTTATTGCAACATATATATTAGCTAAGGAAGGTAAAATAGCGCCAAACAGCAATTTACCTAAAGCTTCTGAGCATGAATTAGAAGATTTACCTCTTACAAGAATGCTTGAAGAAAAAGTAACACATCTTTTTGATAAAGCAAATGCATATGAAAGAATAAAGGAAAAATTAATAGGCGAAACTTTTGAATATATACCGGAGTATTCATACATTTTAACTGGTATGATTATGAGATATAGCTTTAACCCAGTACTTGAATCATTTCTTAAAAAGAATTCACCTTCAATAATAGCCGTATTTAATAAAACAGGTACTAGAAATCTAAGGATTCTAAAACATGCCTTAAACGATTTCGAAAAAATATTTTCAGTAGTGCAAAAATATTATCCAAATTTAGATGATGAAATAATGAAAACACTGCTAATGTTCACTGTAGCAATTGCTTTTGAAATCAAATCTGGTAATGTAACAAAAGAAAAATTTGTCTCTATAAGGGACAATGATGAGTATAAATCTGTTATATTTACTTCTAAGATTTTAAATGATAACAATCAGTTCTACTTAAGGGAGTTTGATAATAAATATTTCTTCAATTCAAAATCTGAGTTTAGATTTTTTAAATTTGTAGAAGTATATATAAGAACTAGAATTTTTGACATGAAGCTATTTAGAATGGACATGGAAGCTGCGCAAAACACAGATATTGTAGAAGACAACACTCCTAAATATATAACCATCCTAACGGGTGAGTACTGGAAACTTGCAGATAATGAGTTCGACGGAGTAGTTAAACAAACTTTAGAAGAAATAAAAGAAGGAAAGTTGCCACTAGATAAATATTTAAAAGCGTTTGCTGTATATCAATATTTTGTATCTAAAGGTCTTTTAAATTTAGATATAGAAACTCTTAAAAATCTATTCACAATAGGTATAAAAAGAGCAGCAGTAGATGAAAATAATGATACTAATTTTAGCATACAAGATGTTGTTAATTACGAAACAAACGATATATATTTAAAAGAAATAAAAGTAGAAGTTATAAGAGCAAATAAAGAATTACTTGAAAGAGTTGAGTTTAAAAGAACTAATGAGATATTCAAACACATACCAGATAATATGGAGGAATTCTATAAGGTTGTTAAAGAAGAATATGCAAATGTCCCTATATTTAAGAATTACGACATGTATACTCTAATGGATAGATTAGCGTTAACTAACAATTATCATTTATATAATATAATTAACATTATTCAAATGAGGTACGAAGGTAAACCAGATCTATTAAAATTAGATAGTAGAAACCTAAAATTATTAAGTAATCTAATTACGGAACATGTAATAACTAAGCAGCCATCAATTAAAATGGTTCAGCTTGGAAATATTAAAGATTCTATAGAAGATATACTTAAAACTATTCAAGATTAATAAAGGCGGTGTAGCAAAAAAAGCTACACTGTCTATGTTTTAGACAAAAAATAAAAGTAATTTAAAACATGAAAGGAATTTAGATGAATAAATTAGAAATATTAAAAAAATACTTTGGACATACAGAGTTTAGATATGGACAAGAAGAAATTATAGACTGCTTATTAAGCAAAAGAGATACTCTTTGCGTTATGCCAACTGGTGCCGGAAAGTCTGCCTGTTACCAAATACCTGCCCTTATGCTAGACGGAATTACACTTGTTGTATCTCCGCTTGTTTCATTAATGAAAGATCAAGTTACATCACTTACGCAAGCTGGTATAGACGCTGCATACATAAATAGTTCCCTTTCTACGTCTCAATATTACAAAGTCCTAGAAAACGCAAAAAAAAGCAAGTATAAGCTTATATACATAGCCCCAGAAAGGCTTGTTACGCAGGACTTTATAGACATTTGCAGCGTAGTAAATGTTTCAATGGTAGCAGTAGATGAAGCTCACTGCGTTTCTCACTGGGGGCAAGATTTTAGACCTACATATTTAAGAATTGTAGAATTCATAAACAAACTTGCATATAGACCAGTTATAGGAGCATTTACAGCAACTGCAACAAAAGAAGTAGAAGAAGACATATCATGCATTTTACAGCTACAAGACCCATTAACAATTGTAACTGGTTTTGATAGAAAAAATTTATCTTTTGAAGTTAGAAAACCCAAAGACAAGGACGCACAGTTAATTGATATTTTAAAAGAAGAAAAAGATAACTGCGGCATCATATACTGCGCTACGAGAAAAAATGTTGAAACTGTTTGCGAAACTCTATGCAAAGCAGGCTTTTTAGCTACTAGATATCATGCGGGGCTTAAAGATGAAGAAAGAAAACAAAACCAAGAAGATTTCATTTTCGATAAAAAACAAATCATTGTAGCTACAAATGCTTTTGGAATGGGTATAGATAAGTCTAATGTATCTTTTGTTATACATTATAACATGCCAAAAAGCATGGAAGGATACTACCAAGAAGCAGGAAGAGCTGGTAGAGATGGCGAGAGAGCAAGGTGCATTATATTATATAGCCAAGCAGATGTGCGCACAAATGCATATATTATAGATAATTCAGAGATTAATACTGAGCTAGATTTAGACATGCAAGAGGCTGTTAGAGAAAAAGAAAGAGAAAGACTTAAAAAAATTACATATTACTGCACAACTACAGACTGCCTTAGAGCATATATTTTAAAGTACTTTGGTGAAATTACTAAGGATTACTGCGGAAACTGCTCTAACTGCAATACTAGTTTTAAAATAGAAGATATAACTATAAACGCCCAAAAAATTTTATCTTGTATTGCTAAAAATAATTCTAGATTTGGTATTAAAATGATAGTAGATATATTAAGAGGAAGCAAAAACGAAAGATTGCTAAGACTTAAATTAGATGATCAATCTACATATGGCATAATGTCAGATATTTCAGAAAAAAAAGTAAGAAGCATTTTAAATTTTTTGCTATTAGAAAAATATATAGCAACATCAAACTCAGAGTATCCTGTTTTATGCGTAACAAGCTTAGCAAAAAACATATTAAAAAATGGTGAAAAACTATCTATGAAAACTTTAGTTACAGAAGAGGTAAAAGTAAGCGTAGATAATAAATATATTTCACAAGATATAGATCTTAATCTTTTAGGAAAACTTAAAGAATTAAGAAAAGAGATAGCTACTAAGCAGCGAGTTCCAGCGTATATTATCTTTACGGACGCAGCTCTTAAAGATATGTGCCTAAAAAAACCGAAAACTTTAGTAGAATTTTTAGATATTGCTGGCGTAGGAAAAACAAAACAAGAAAAATACGGGGAAGCTTTTTTAGCTGCTATTAATTAGAATCTAACTCTTTGGGTGTTATATAACGTCCAAAGATTTTTTTTCTTAAAACTTAAAAATATTTCAAAAAAACTATTGACATTTATATTTAATTCTTGTATAATTAATAGCGTAGACAAACAAACACTTGCGGGTGTAGTTCAATGGTAGAATTCCAGCCTTCCAAGCTGGCTGCGTGGGTCCGATTCCCACTACCCGCTCCAAATTAGTTACTAATCTAGGATTAGTAGCTTTTTTTTTGCATAATTGTTGATACTTTTTAATATATAATATACACTATTCTTAGGTGATTAAAATGAATAAAAAAACGAGACAATATATAACTGAATTAGATAGTGTTTATGATCTAACTTTTAAAAATATTGCTATGTATGTTACGGCAAAAGTAGACACTGTAAAAAGCATTGAGAACATTCTAACGGAAATATACTGCGAAATATATGCAGATATACAAGGCAAAGGAATGCAGCATATAGGTAACATAGAAAATTACGCCATGAACGTTGCTAAAAAAACTGTCTATAAATATTATAATTTTGAAGCATGCAATAACGCAACTTTCAGCATTTTATCTGAAGAAACTATTAATGAGGTAGATTTAAATACTTTTGACTATAGTTTTTTAGATAAAGTTCCAGATGAAGAGCTTCTTAAATATATAACTACTTTAGATTTGCTTACTCAAAAAATTTGCATTATGTACTACGTTTTAGGCGCAGATATCCGCAAAATATCTAATTTACTTGGCTGCTCTGAGTATACTATTAAGCTTAAAATAAATGGTGTTTTATATTTTTTAAGAAATAAATATGTTGGAGGCAAAAAAGATGAACAAATTAAGTAATGTACTTACAGATTCTTTGGTAAGTAAAGATAAAATTAGAGGCAAAGTTGCTAAAACCTTGCCTAAAAAGCATAATTATTTTAAAGTAGTTTCTACGGTTATTTTAATTACTTGTATACTTTGTATCTTAATATTTTTTTTATATAAAAGGTAGTATCTAGTTTAAATGTATAAGCAAGATATACTTTAGAAAAATAAAGTGCGCATATTTGACCTTTTACGACATTTTCATTGACATAATACTAAAAAGATTATATAATAGGGATAGAAAAAATATTAAATGATAAGAAAATTTTCTTATCACAGGAGGTATTTGTATGATTAAAAGCAAAATGCAGTGGCAAATAGACGCAGGTAACTCAATTAAAGATGAAGATAATATCATTTTAAGTGCACCAACAGGTGCAGGAAAAACACTAGTATTTATGGAATGGGCTCTTTCAAAAGGGTACAAAATAATAATAACAAGTCCAATAAAAGCCTTAAGTTCACAGCGTTTTAGAGAGCTTTCAGCAAAAGGTTACGTTACTGGCTTAGAAACAGGAGATGTTAAATTCGTACCAGAAAATTGGCAAATTCTTTGTTGTACAAACGAGATTTACACATTAAAGTATATATCCGAAATAGATGTTACAGTTATAATGGATGAATTTCACTATTGTTTTGAAAACGAAGAAAGATGCCGGGCATTTATAGACGGTTTAATCTATTCATACGCTAGAAATATATGTATTTGTTCAGCAACATTAGGTGGTACAGATGATCTATTAAATTATTTAAATAGAGTAAGCGGTAGAAGATTCTTCTTATGCGTTAATTCCGAAAGAATAACTGAATTGTTACCTATATCTAAAGAAGGCAAAATATCTTTACAAAACATTCATAATGCCTTAATAGTAGCATTTTCAGTAGACAATTGTAGCAAAGTTTTAGACTATTTAGCAGCCTCTAGGCGCAGCGTGTTCTATCCTAATAAGTCTAACAAAGTAAGCAAAAAATATAGAAAAAAACTTGCTTCAAAAGAAAAAAGGACTAGAACTATAGAAGGATATGCAAAAGAATACAATGTTTCAGGAAGAGTAGTAGCTAACGCAGAATTAGGACTTGCACTATTTCATGGAAAAATACTTCCAAAAGAAAAAGATTTTATATCTAAACTATTTGAAAATGAACTAATAGACACAGTAGTAGGTACAGATGCACTAAGCATAGGAGTAAATTTCCCAGTAGAAAAAGTAGTATTTTGCCAGCTAGTAAAATATCCAGGTATACGAATTAGTAGAAATATGTTTGATCAGATTTCAGGTAGAGCAGGACGTAAAGGGTATTTTGACACAGGATATTTTGGTTATTGTGACGATTTAGAAATTGAATTTAGATGTTTTGACACAGCTTATGAATACCATAAACTAATGAAACAAAAAAATGAACAGTTTAAAATATTGTTAACTCCAAAATATGATGACTTATTACAAGAAAAAATAACAGTAGATGATGAAGTATCTCACATTGTAAAATACTCAAGTGTTAAACTAGATAAAAACTCTATAAAAGATGAAGTAATTGAAACATTAGGTAAAATATTAGACTATCCAATCTTAATGAATTTAACTGATACACAAAAAGATAGTTTCTTACGGTTTATACCTTTCACTTATTTCAACGAATATACAGCAGAAGAAAATTGCGATGTTTTATTTAGTTTGCTTAAAGAAATAGAAATACAAGATAAAATATGTGCTAGAATGGACACTTTACTTTCTTTTAAAACTTTACAAGAACTCTCTAGTTATTTAAAAACTAATTTCAATAAAGGAGTTCCAGCTAAAGTATTAGCAGAAGGAGTTGAAGAAATTTCAGAAGCTTTTGTAAACAGAATATTAGCAGAAGCAACAGCTAAATATCTTATTTCATATTTCTATGTTGATGTAACAAATTATTATTTATTATTAAAGCTAAGAAAATATGTAACAAGCTTACCAATATCTCTAAGATCCGCCGTAAGCATTGATACAATTGAAGAAAAAATCAATTCAATAGATGAAACAGCATTAAATTATGCCGAGTTTAAAAATGAAGAGAATATTTAAAAAAAAGAAGAAAGGTTTTCCTTTCTTCTTTTTGTACAAAAAAATACTGCAAATTTAAAATATTTACGCCTAACCTATTGACATTTCGCAAATATTAAGTATAATATATATGTACTTGATGTGGCGGCATAGCTTAGTTGGCTAGAGCGTTCGGTTCATACCCGAAAGGTCATAGGTTCGACTCCTATTGCCGCTACCAAAGTAAAATCTCTTGTATTCCTTTATTTTAGGGAATTACAAGAGATTTTTTATTTACTAATTTTTTATTTATTATTTTTTTCATTTTCTAAAACATATAAATAACTTCATTCTCATTAATTCATTTACCGTATGAGAAAGACACGCTTCATATGTTTTATATCTAAAAAACTTAAATTACTTAACTATATTTGTCATATACTTATGAGTTGCTTCCTCCATCATAAGAAGGTAATCCCATTTCTTATCTATTTCTTCTTGAAGCTCTTTAATCATATACTCATTCCCAGGAATAAATAAATGCTTAAATCTTTTTTGCTTTTTCAAGAATTCCTCAATAGGAAGCTTATTTGCAGGCTTATAGTTTACAGTGTAAACGCCGTGCTCAACCTCATATAAAGGCCAGAAACAAGTCTCAACAGCTAGTTTAGATATTTCCATTAGATCCTCTGTAGGATATCCCCAACCTCTTGGGCAAGGAGATAAACTTCTAATAAAGCAAGCGCCTTCAGTGTAAATAGCTTTTTCAGCTTTCTCATACATATCTTTAAAGTTTCCTATTAAAGCAGTTTGAGCTACGTAAGGTAAGTTATGCTTTACCATAATTTCAGTAAGGTCTTTCATTGGCTGAGATTTACCAGGTAGTATTTTACCTGCAGGTGTAGTTGTAGTATCTGCAAAACGCGGAGTAGAGCCAGATCTTTGAGTTCCAGTATTCATATATGCTCCGTTATCATAGCAAACATAAACCATATCATGGTTTCTTTCCATTGCTCCAGATAGAGATTGGAAACCTATATCGTTAGTTCCACCATCTCCACCAAAAGCAATAAATTTAGTTTCTTTATTATTTGGTAATTTACCTTGCTTTTTCATTGAATGATATGCAGTTTGCACGCCAGATAAAGTTGCACCAGCATTTTCAAATGCACTATGTATAAATGATACGTTTTTCCAAGTAGTATATGGATATATACAGCTTGAAACTTCTAAACATCCAGTTGCACAAGCTATTACAGCATCGTCTTCATCTTTTAAAGCTCTTAAAATACCTCTAACAGTTGAAGGAGCTCCGCAGCCTGCGCACATTCTATGTCCGCTTGTAAATCTTTCTTTTTTCTTAATTACTTCCTTTAAATTATACGCCATTTTTATGCCTCCTATTCTCTTACACCTAAGTACCTAGCTACATTATCTACATTTCCGTCTTTAGCTATTATTTGTAGATCTGAGTAAACCTTTTCAATATCTTCTGGTTTAACATCTCTACCACCAAGTCCGTAAATATAGTTAACTGTAGGTACATTTATTTTATTAACATACATTGCTGAAGTTAAGTCTGTGTAAAGTGGGCCTGTATATCCGTTTAAGCTATCTGTTTTGTCCATTATTGCAAGTGCTTTAAGATTTTTAAATTCATTTGCAAGTTCGTTATATGGTAAAGGTCTAAACGCTCTAGGTTTAATAAGACCAGCTTTTATACCTTTTTTTCTAAGGTCGTCTACAACAGATTTAGCAGTTCCTGCAGTTGAATTTAATACTGTTATTGCAATTTCTGCATCGTCCATCATGTACTTATCTAACAAGTCATACTTTCTGCCAGTTAATTTATAGAACTCTTCTGAAACTTCTGAAATTACATCTTTTGCATCTCTCATAGCATCTGCTATTTGTTTTCTATGCTCAAAATAATAACTTTGTAAGTCTAGTGGTCCCATTGAAATATTATTTTCTGCGTTTAATAAATATTCGCTTGGTTTATATTCTCCAACAAATTTTTTAACTTCTGCATCTTCTAAAAGAAGAATATTTTCAACAGCATGAGATGTTATAAAACCATCAAAACATACCATTAGAGGTAGTTTTACTTTTTCTGCTATTTTAACTCCCATTATAAAATTATCATAAGCTTCTTGGTTTGTTTCACAGTATAACTGAATAAACCCGCAGTCCCTTACGCCCATTGAATCTGAGTGATCATTATGTATATTTATTGGTGCTGAAAGTGTTCTGTTAACACATGCAATAGTTATAGGTAGTCTCATTCCAGAGGCTATATATAGCATTTCAAACATGTATGCAAGTCCTTGTGAAGATGTTGCTGTCATAACTCTAGCGCCTGCAGCAGAAGCACCTATACATGCAGACATTGCACTATGCTCACTTTCAACTGGTATAAATTCTGTATCTACTGTACCATTTGCAACAAATGTTGAAAAGTACTGTGGAACTTCTGTTGAAGGCGTTATTGGATATGCGGCTACAACATCTGGGTTTATTTGTTTCATAGCTACTGCTATTGCTTCATTTCCGCTTAATCTTTCTCTAATTGACATTATATTTCCTCCTTATTCTTTTTCCATAGATATAGCTTTAAAAGGGCAAGTTTTGGCACAAATTCCACAGCCTTTACACTTATCATAATCAAAGCCTATCATTTTATCATCTTCTGTATGTTTAATACATGCTTCAGGGCATACAGGTACGCAAAGCATGCAGTTTTTACATTTTTCCATATCGTGTACTGGCTTTTGGTTTTTCCAATCTCCAGTGTTAAAATCTTCTGAATTACCATCGTCTAGTATAATACCAGCCATTGGAAGTTCAGAAATTTTAGAATGTATATTTACGTTTACTTTTCTCATAATTAACCTCCACAAATTTCATTAAGTGCTCTTCTTAAACATTCCATATTAGGTTCTATAACCTCAGGTTTTCTGCTAAATTTATGTTTAAAAGAACCTAGCATATTGTCTAGAAGTTCATCGCTTGACATTAAATTAGTTATCTTTACAACAGCTGCAAGCATTGCAGTATTAGGGAAATTAGCTTTTAAACAATCCATGCTTATTTTGCTAGCATCAACTGTATATACTCTTCCTTCGTAATTTTTAAGTCCTTTTTTAATCTCGTCAATACTTTTAGAAGTGTTTATTATTATTGCACCTTCTTTTTTAAGCCCAGATGTAACATCTACACTTCCAATAAGCGAATCATCCACAACAACAACGAAATCTGGACTGTATATATTGCAGTGTAATTTAATTTCCTTGTCGTCTATTCTGTTATATGCAGTTATTGGCGCACCCATTCTTTCTGGCCCATATTCCGGAAACCCTTGAATATATTTGCCTGTATTAAATGCGGCATCTGCAAGTAGAAGGGACGCTGTTTTTGCACCTTGTCCACCTCTACCGTGCCATCTTATTTCTAACATATGAAAATTACCTCCTTTATTTCAAATATACTTTAGAGTATATAGCTAGTGCTGTTTAAAGTCAAGAATATATGTATGTTAAATCTGTGAATTAATTTATTTTTTTGCTATACTTTTGGTACATTTAATTTCTTTTTGGAAAAAACATAGACAAAACAACTAATGTATAATATATTGTATAGCCGTAGAAAGGTAGATATTATGAATAAAAAAAAGATACTTTGCATTATATTATTTTGCATATATATTTCCCTTTATATGTTTCAGAAGTATTTTAAATATGACAAATACGTTACAGACGATCATAATAAAAAATATACTGTTTCTGTTATAGAGAAGAAAAAAGACGAAGAATATGTTAGCTATTTAGTAGAATTAAAAAATACCAACGGGAAATTTAAAGATAAATTTTTGCTTAACATATTTCCGGAAAAAGAAAAAGAAAAAAATGAAAAAAATGAAAAAAATGAAAATATAAAAGATAAAACAAATAAAGAAAAAGATAAACTTAAAGCGTTTAACAAATTCAAATACGGAGATGTTTTAGAGCTAAATGGAGCAATTCAGATACCTATATTTTATGGCAACATAGGTGAGTTTAACTATAAACAGTACTTAAATTCTAAAGGAATATGTGGCACTATTACAGGATATAAGATAAAAAAAGTAGGTGAAGTTAGAGGTATATTACTTCTTAAAATAAGCTTAAATATTAAGGCATATTTAAATAAAATAATAGATAAAAGTTTACCTAAAAAAGAAGGAAATCTTTTAAAAAGTATGCTATATGGAGATACAGTTTTTTTAGATAAAAACATAGAAGAAGACTTTAAAAAGACCGGTATTACGCACCTTCTTGCAGTATCTGGATCTAACGTAGCTAGCGTTGTTGCAATATCATATATTGTAATGAATAAACTAAAAATCTCTAGAAAAGCAGCTAGTATTTACATGATATATATTGTAGTAATCTTTACATTAATATCTTCTGCTGAGCTGTCTATAGTAAGGGCTAGCATAATGACATGCATATTAATAGCTTCTGAAATATTCGCTAAAAAGTATATGGTTTGGGCAAGCGTTTATACCTCTTTTTATATTATTCTAATTATGAATCCATATAGTATATACAACGTAGGAATGCAGCTATCTTTTATGGCTACAATGGGCATCATAATGTTTTACGAGGGGGTAAATGACTACTTAACAAGTAAAGTAAATAAATATTTCAAACCCATAATGACTATGCTAGCTATAACAATATCTGCCCAGATTCTAATATTTCCACTTCAGTGTATATATTTTCATTCTATTAACCCAGTTATGTTTATTTCAAATATACTAGCAGTAGCACTTGCAGACATTATTTGCAACATAGGCTTTGCCTTCTTATTCGTCTCATATATCCCTATAATCTCAACCCTAGTACTAAACGCCACATTTTTTTTCTTAAAGTTCCTTATAGCTATAGCTAAATACCTAGCATATTTAGATTTTCTAGAAATAAAGCTCCCTTCCTTTAATATACCCATAATCCTTGCATACTACACTTTAGTTGTATGTATATATTTAAAAAGCAAAGGTAAAAAAGTAGTATATAATACGGTAAACATATTAGAAGTATCTAAAAACTTACTCATACTTTTTCTAATAATATATCTCATATTCCATCTTTTTTTCAACAACTATATAATGTACTTTAACGTAGGACAAGGAGATATGGCCCTAATTAAATACAAAGGAGTAAACATACTTATAGACGCAGGAAGCACTAAAAAAGGCCTAGCAGCAAGCATTCTAGGCGGTTACCTAAAGCACGAATGCATATCTAAAATACACCTAATGCTAATTTCCCATGCACATGCAGACCACATAAACGGCGTAGAAGAACTCTCTAAAACCGTGCCAATAAAAAAAATAATGTATAGCACAGACGACGTTTTACAGCTTCTAAAAAATGTAGAAACAGAGAAAATAAAAGTACTTAGAGGAGACAGAATAAACATAAACAAAACAATGTACCTAGACATCATATCCCCAGGTGCAAAAAAAATAGAAGATAAAGACGAAAGTAACGCAAACTCTCTAGTAGCTATGGTAGATATAAAAGGCAGAAAATATGCATTCATGGGAGACGCAACAGAAAGCACGGAAAAAGAAATACCACAAGACTTGCTAAGCACCGTAGAAATCCTAAAAGTAGGTCACCACGGCTCTAGAACATCAAGCAGCGAACCATTCATAAAAACTATTTCACCTAAACTTGCAATAATATCTTCAAGAGAAAAAGACTTTGGACACCCGCATAAAATTACGCTAGACAAGCTAAAAAAACTAGAAATAAAATATCACATAACAGAAAAAAATAAATTCTACAGAAGATATATTTTTTTTAAGTAATATGTAGTAGAATATATATATAAGTAGGTGGAGTTAAATGAATGAATACATTTTAAAAGGCTGTACATTAATAAGTATGGACAAATGTAGAAAAAAAGTACAAGAGAATATAGATATATGGATTAAAGAAGATAAAATATACAAAATAGATTTTAATTTATCTAAAAAAGGTATCAAAACATATAATTTAAAAGGAAAAGTAGTTATGCCAGGCCTTGTAAATGCCCACAACCACATGCCTATGAGCATTTTCAGAGAAACCGTAGATGGATATACGCTTCAAAGCTGGCTAAGCCAAAAAATGTGGCCACTAGAAGCTAAATTAACAGAAGAAGACATATATACTGGCACTTTGCTATCTTGTTTAGAATGCATAAAAACAGGAACAACTACAGTAAACAACATGTATTTTGCAGCAAAAAGTGAAACACCTGCCATAGAAAAATGTAAAATACGAGCAGTGCAAACTCAAAACCTATTAGATGCAAACGGAAAAGGAAAAGAAAACATAGAGCTATTTAAGCAAATGTTAAAAAATAAAACAGATTCTCCACGCATAACATACAGTTTAGGTGTTCATGGTTTTTACACAAATTCGCCTAAATATTTAAATGAAGTAAATAAATTAAATCCTAAAAAAGAGCTACCTGTACACATTCATTTTTGCGAAAACGATCAAGAAGTAGAAGATATATGTAAAATGCATAAAGTAGAAAGCCCTGTAGACTTACTAGAAAAATACTATGCAGAAGATAAGCTAATACTTGCTCACTGCGTAAAACTAGACTCTAGCGAAATATTAAGGCTATCTAAACTTACAAAAGCAAGTGTAGTATTTAACCCAGTTAGCAACCTAAGACTTGGCTGCGGAGTAGCTAAAATACGAGAAATGCAGACCTGCGGAATAAACATATGCTTAGGCACAGATGGTCAAGCAAGCGGAAGCAGTTTAGACATGTTTGAAAGCATGAAAATAGCAGCATTAATCATAAAAGGATACTATAAAGATCCACTTTTAATGCCCGCATACGAAGTCATAAAAATGGCAACAATAAATGGCGCAAAAGCCTTAAATCTAGACGAAAAAATAGGAAGTATAGAAGTAGGAAAACAGGCAGATATAATAGCAATAGACCTAAATAATATAACCACTTCCCCTATAAATGACATACTTTCAGAGCTTGTATATAACGTAAAAGGAGAAAACGTACAAATGACAATTGTAGATGGAGAAATCCTATACATTAAAAAAGAGTACTTAATACTAGATGATGAAAAAGAAATAATATTAAAAGCAAAAGAAATAATGGAGAGAATAAAATAGAAGAATAAAAAAGAAGAATAAAAAAGAAGAATAAAAAAGAAGAATAACAAAAGTTATTCTTCTTTTCCACTGCAGTGGTCAGATGCAAATAAGCTAGAAGCTCTACATATTTTAAAATCCTTACTAAAACTATTCATTAACTTATCTATAGCATGATCTAAATTATCTTGTTTAACATTTTGCAAATTAAACAAATCCGTTTGCAAATTCTCATCGTATACTAAATTACTTAGAGAAATTCCAAGCAGCCTTACTGGTCTTCCGTCCCAAGAATCTTTAAATAGCTTAATTGCTACGTCATAAATTTCTTTAGTAGTAGAAACTTCTTTAGATAAAGTAGTAGCTCTAGAATATGTCTGAAAAGTATTAAGCTTAACATCTACAGCAACTGTCTTAACCTTAGCATCATGCTTCCTAAGCCTTCTAGAAACAGTTTCAGAAACATTTAAAAGCACCGCGTTAATAGACACTAAATCATCTAAATCCATTTTAGTAGTAACAGAATTAGAGTAGCATTTGTTTTTTTCTCTTTCCTTAATTTCCGCTACATATGTACCATTTGCATAGCTACGCAAAATACTTCCTCTAGATTTAAAATGGTAAGTTAGCAAATCTAAATTAGCATTTGCAAGCTTTCCAATTGTATTTATACCAATTGTTCTAAGCTTAGCAGAAGTTTGCCTTCCGCACATGAAAAGCTCCTCAATTGGAAGAGGCCACATTTTAGTTTCTAGTTCATCTAAAAATAGGGTATGAATTTTATTTGGCTTTTCAAAATCACTTGCCATTTTAGCAAGTATCTTATTTGTACTTATTCCTATGTTAACAGTAACTCCAATTTTTTCGAAAATTTCTTTTTGTATACTACGCGCAACGTCCATATATGAACCTAAAATAGGCACATACTCCATAAAATATTCATCTACGGAAAACTGCTCTAAATTAGGCGAGTAATTTTCTAAGATTTTACCCATAGCCATACTACTCCTAACGTAAACCTCAAAATCTGGTGGATATATTTTAAGCGATGGACACTTCTTAAGTGCCATATTTAAAGGCTCACCCGTAACAACACCTAGCTTTTTAGCAGAAGTAGACTTAGCAAGTATAATACCAGTCCTTTTTTTTGGATCCCCACCTATTGCAGATGGAATATTTCGTATATCTTCTTTTTCTCCATTTTTTAAATGCTCAACAGCTGTCCAAGAAAGAAAAGCAGAATTTACATCAACATGGAAAAATATCTTATCTTTATTCATTAATTTCACCACATATAGTATACGCTAAAAACGCCGAAAAATCAATAAAAATGGCGAAATTTTGGGTACGAATTTTCTTGTAATATGCATGCTAGGAGAGTAAAATAGATACGAGGTGAAGCAAGATGGAAAAAGAATATTATTATGTATGGCTAAGCTTAATTCCAAAGCTTGGATATGTAAAAATAAAAGAAATAATGGAAAAAAACAATGTGGAAAGTGTGGACAAACTCTATGATTTAGATGTAAAACACCCAAACATGTACGAAAAACTTGTAATGGATATAACATACAAGATAGAAGCAGAAAAAATGTACAAAGAAATAACAAAAAATAAAATAGAAATAATACATATAGAAAGCGAAAATTATCCAAGTGAACTAAAAGATATATATTCTCCTCCAGTTGCCCTATATGCTAAAGGAAATGTAGACCTTTTGAAAGGAAAAAAAGTAGGAATGGTAGGCTCTAGACTAGCATCTAATTATGGCAAAAAAGTAGCATATAACATTAGCAAAAAATTCGTAGGAAAAGATATGGTAGTTGTAAGTGGACTTGCAAAAGGCATAGACGAATACTCACATATAGGCGCATGCGAGGGACTGCAGGCAAAGACAATTGCAGTAATAGGAACAGGTCTAGACGACTGCTACCCAGCAGGGAACAAGTATTTAGAAAGAAGAATATTAAGCAAAAATGGACTTATACTTTCAGAATTTGTACTTGGCATAGGCCCCAAAAGGCATCACTTTCCAATGCGTAACAGAATTATAGCTGGACTTTCAGACTTTTTAGTTGTAGTAGAAGCAAAAGAAAAAAGCGGAGCTTTAATTACTGTAGATATGATGCTCGAAAGTGGAAAAGAAGTATATGCAGTTCCAGGACCAATTGGAGATGATAGATTTGCAGGCTCAAATAGGCTAATTAAAGACGGATCAAACGTAATACTAGATATATAATAAAACAATAAAGTACATAAAAAAGAGCTAAAAATTCAAAAATGCTTGTTTTTACTCATTAAATATAGTAAAATATAATACGATGAGGTGAAGTTACGTGGATAAAAAAAATAATAAAAATAGCTATGATAAAATAGTTAAGAAGAAAAAAACAAAAAGTAACGAAGACTACGATAAAGTAAGTAAAAGCAAAAACAAAAATAAAAAAGGCAAAGGCAAAAAAAATGTAGCCTTTAACATATTTAAAATTTTCTTAATTGCATGTATTGCAATATGTATAATAGGAGTTGGAATAGTTGCAGGTGTTTTAACTGGAATAATAGATGAAACAGAAGCACTAGACATGGACGATTTTGAAACAACTAAACTATCTACTTTCTTTTATGATATTAACGGAAATCAAATGGCAACAATCTATGATGAAAACAGAGTTGTTGTTAAATACTCAGATTTACCTAAACATATGGTAGATGCGCTAGTATCTTTAGAAGATGAAAGATTTTTTACGCATAATGGTATAGATATAAAAAGAACAGGTGCAGCAGTATTTTCATACGTGCTTAACGGAGGAAATTCTTCTGTAGGTGGTGGTAGTACAATCACTCAGCAGCTTGTTAAAAACATATCTGGAGATAACGAAAAAGATTGGACTAGAAAAATTAGAGAATGGTATAGAGCTATAATGCTTGAAAGCAAATTATCTAAAGAGCAAATTCTAGAAACATATTTAAATACAATATACATGGGAGACGGTGCATACGGTATAGAAGTTGCAGCACAAAACTATTTTGCTAAACCAGTAAAAGATGTTAACATTGCAGAAGCAGCTTGCCTAGCAGCAATTATACAAACACCAGAAGGATATAACCCATATAAAGGAGAAAAAGCTAGAGGTAAGCTATTAGATAGACAAAAAATAGCACTTTCTCAAATGAAAAAACTAGGTAAAATAGACGAAGAACAATATAATCAAGCTTTAGCATACAAATTAGAATTTAAAAAATCTAGTAGCATGCAAACTAAAGTAAATTCATACTTCTTAGATGAAGTTATAGAATCTGCTGCAAGAGAAATACAAGCTAAACAAAATTGCTCATACGCAATGGCAAAGAAAAAGATTTATGGTAGTGGATATAAAATATATACTACAATGGACCCAGCCGTTCAGCAAGTAATAGATGATGTATATGCAGATAAGAGTATATTCTATGTAAGTAGAAAATATGGCGTAATGATGCAATCATCGTTAGTTATATATGATTACCACACAGGAAATGTTGTTGGTATGGCAGGAGGAGCAACAGGAACTAAAACTGGAGACTTCCAGCTAAATAGAGCAACTCAGCTTCCAAGGCAGCCGGGATCATCAATAAAACCTTTAGCAGCATATGGACCAGCTTTTGAAAAAGGAACATTAACTCCATCTAGAACAATAGTAGATGAAAAAATAAACATCAATGGATGGTCTCCAAAGAACTGGTACGGATACTTCTATGGTAAAGTTACTGTTAGAAAAGCAGTAGAACAATCAATGAATATACCAGCTGTTAAAGCAGTACAAAGCGTTGGAATAGACTATAGCTATAAATTCCTTAAAAACTTTGGATTTAAATCAATAGTGCCAGAGGATAAATATTATCCATCACTTGCACTAGGAGGTTTAACTCATGGTGTAACTACTTATGAAATGGCTGCAGCATATGGAGCTATTGCAAACGGTGGAATATATATGAAGCCAAAAGTATTTACAAAAATAGTGGATAGAAACGGAAAAGAAGTATTAAATGTTAATAGCGATTGTAAGCAAGTTATGAAAGAAGAAACTGCTTACCAATTAACAGATGTACTACAATCAGTTGTTAAAAACGGCTCAGGTATGGGCGCAAGACTTGGAAAAATGCCTACATGCGGAAAAACAGGAACTACAGATAATGATCAAGATAGATGGTTCTGTGGATATACACCATACTACTCTGCAGCATGTTGGATAGGTTTTGATGACCAAGGTAGACCAATAGATAGATCATCATATCCAAATATAATATTATGGAAAAATGTAATGTCTAGAATACATAAAGGATTACCTATTAAAGAATTTGCATCACCAACAGGGCTATTTAAGACTAACATTTGTAAAGAGTCTGGAATGCTTCCAACAGAGGCATGTACAGCAGCAGGATCAGTAGTTTCAGATATGTTTGCTTCTAGTACAGCTCCTACAGAAACATGTACAAAACATAGATTTGTAGAAGTATGTAGTGAAACAAATAAACTACCATCTAAATATTGTACATCTCTTAAGAAAATAGTTGTTACAGATGAAACGGACATAAAGGAAAGCTGCACGCTTCATATGACACCGCCAGCTCCTGTAATACCAGTAGATCCAGTAGAACCGGCAAAACCAGAAAAACCAGATAAACCAGAAAAACCGGTAAAACCAGATGAAGAGGATGAAACAAAACCAGAACAACCGTAATAAATATAACGAATAAAATCTCTTACTTGTACATAGTATGTATGGGTAGGAGGTTTTTTATGAATAAAGATAAAATATCAAAGATAAAAAATATAGTAATAGGCAACGTTAAGAAGTACAAATATATGTACCTAAGTGTAATGTGTTTATCTGTGCTTTCTGTGCTTATCTATATGTCTAGCAACAATCAAGAAATGTTTGCAACTAATGTACAAAATCCAAAAGAAATTGGTGTATATGCAGAAGATAACTCAAACAAAATAGAAGTTACATTTTCTTGTATAGATTTATCTACTAATAAAGTTGTAGATGTAAAAGAAAAAGTAGACTTAAAGAAATACTTAGAAAATCCAGAATTTACTTTAGTAAATGAGTATTTAAATTATATAGGAATAGATAAAATTGTTTCGCCACTTTGCAACAAGATAGTGCTAGGAGATGTTAGAATAGAAGAAAGAACGCTAAAGATAGACATTTCTAATGTAGGAGAATATAAATACATGGAAGCAACAAGAAAGAAAATAGAGGCTTTTTCAAACGATAGTAAGAAACTTGCATGTATGCAAACTTTAAAACAGCTTAAAAATGTAGATCAAATTAAATTTACATTAGACGGAAAAGAAATAAAAGATTTATCATATATAAAAGGTGTTAGCTAATGTGCTAGCACCTTATTTAATGTATTAATAATAAAACTTTCATACTTTATAGAGCTATCATGGCTAGCTGTAAGCACGTTAAAGTCTAAAACTCCGGAATTTATTATATCTTCTCCGCTATTTTCATAAGGAGAAATAATGCTCCAAAAGTTAGCTCCTTTGCCCTCTCCTAAATATATATTTATGCTATCAAAAGAACCAGCTGGTGAGTAATTAAACTTGTTTTCTTTCTCACCGTAGTGTATTTTACCAAGTTTTACAGAGGCAAGATACGGCATACTATTTGCTTTAAGAATCCCATTTGTTTCATCTAATATACTTACTAAATCTTCTGAAAGTCTACTATATATCTCACTTTTATCTGAGCAGCTAGATACTACGTTTTTAACCATATCTTCTAAACTTGCCTGCACTTTAAGCTTCACAATCTGATCATTTTTAGAATCACTATTTGCCGTAATATGTATCCTAAAAGAGTCTTCACTTAAGTTAATTTCCCTATAAACAGCTTTAAAAATTATAGCATTTAATAGAATAAACGCACAAACACCAAAGCATGTAATTAAATATTTTTCCTTCATAATATCACCTAATAATAGTATGAGAGAAAAAAAAGAAATTATCAAAAAAACGTACGACAAAAGTGCCTATAAACCGCTAAAACTAGACATTTTACACCGTTGACTAACATATGCAATAGAGGTAAAATCATATTAGGAGGTGCACTAATGAAAACAAAAATATGTAGTTTTGCTATAAATTTTATACATGCCTGTATAATGGCCAACAACTTTATTAAAGAGAATTTAAACGATGTAAAAATTATATATATTAATGAAGAAAACGAGAAAGAAAAGATAAAAGATGTCATAACTAAATACTACCCTGAAGTAGAGCACGTAAGCTTTTACAACGATATACTAGATGAAAAAATAATCAACGAATACGACAGCGAAAAATTTGTATATGTTGTTTATGGTAGTGAAAAATTCATAGAAAAGGTTAATAAATACCTAGATATCAACAAATTTTCAGGGTATATAATAAACAATTATAAAGTAATAACACTAAAAGAAGACATGAATGATATTATAAATAAGCATAAATATTATATAAATACCACATATATATATGTTTCAAAAGACTATAGTCTTAAAAAAAAATAAGATAGAAATAAGGATATATTGCAAAATTAAGCGCGTTATGATATTATCAAAAAGCAAGGAGATGATATTAAAAATGAAAATAGATGAAAATATTAAACCTAATATATTTAGAGGTTATGATATTAGAGGAATTTATGGAGAAGAATTAACAGAAGATGTAGCATATACAATAGGTAAATCATATGGCACATATATTCAAAACGTTAAAAACAAGAAAGTAGCTATTGTAGGATATGATAATAGATCATCGTCTGTGCCACTTTCAAAAGCGCTTATACAAGGAATGGTTGAAACAGGCCTAGACGTAATAAACATAGGACTTGTAACAACTCCAATGTTCTATTATTCTTGGTTACTATTTAACGTACCATCTGGAATAATGATAACAGCAAGCCACAATCCAAAGGAATATAACGGCTTTAAAATGGCTTTTGACGAATTTGGAAACGCTTGTGGAGAAATGATACAAGATTTTAGAAAACACACTGCAAATCTAGATTTCATAGCAGGTAATGGAACAGAAAGAAAAGAAGATATTACAGAAAAATATTTAGAATTGTTGCAAAAAAGCATCAATCTTGGAGATAAAAAAATAAAAGTTGTAGTAGATGCTGCAAACGGTACTGCTAGTATTGTTGCAAAAAAAGCATTTGAGCTAATTGGAGCAGAAGTTATACCAATTTACTGCGATAGCAATCCAGATTTCCCAAACCATCACCCAGATCCATGCGTAGAAGCAAATAATGCAGACTTAAAAAAAGCAGTGCTTGCAAATAAAGCAGACCTTGGAATTGGATTAGATGGGGACGGAGATAGAGTTGGCGTAATAGACGAAAATGGGAAAATGATATTTATAGATGAGTTTATGATTATAATTTGGAGAAATATAATGTCTAAAGTTACAAATAAGAATGCCTTGTTTGATATTAAATGTTCTAAATCTTTACCAGATGAAATACTTAAACTAGGAGGCACTCCCGTTTTCTATAGAACAGGAAATTCATACATGAAAGCTAAAATGAAAGAAGGAAAATTTGCTTTTGGCGGAGAACTTTCAGGACATGTATTTTTTGCGGACAAATTCCCTGGCTTTGACGATGGAATATATGCAGGAATGAGGCTAATAGAAATACTTTCAAATACAGATAAAAAACTTTCAGAGCACCTAGATGGAATTAATAAATATTATTCAACTCCAGAAATTAAATATAAATCAACAGACGATAAAAAGTTTGGTATAATAGATGGTGTAAGAAAATACTGCGAAGAAAAAGGATATAATATAATAACACTAGATGGCGTAAGAGCTGAGTTTAAAGACGGCTGGGCGCTAGTTAGAGCATCTAACACAGGACCAGATATAACAATGAGATTTGAAGGCAAAACACAGGAAAGAATGAAAGAAATTCAAGAAGAATTTACAGCACTTCTTCCATAAAAAAAGCAGCTTAAGCTGCTTTTTTCTTAATTAAAAATTTATTTTGTATTTTCAAAATAAATATATCTCTTTTATAAATATATAACACGGACTTAAAAAAACTTGTAAATTCATCAACTTTATACGTTTTAAAAAAATCCTTACCATTTTCTAAAGTATATTCAGCTGAGATATTAAAAAGTAAATCAGAAGCAACAGTTACATATTTATATCCTAAAGAATACTTAATACAGGCTTCATATAGATAAGAATCCATATTTTTATCTATACAGTTATATACTTCATATTCCTTTATTAAATTTTTTTTCTTATTAAAAGTCTTATAGAAATCACTATTTTTAAAAAGAAAATTATAAATTAAATTTTTCATTATTTAAACTCCTTAGTATGAATTAATAGCATTATACCATATATTGTTAACATAATCAACAGTCTGACTGTTATTTATTACAGTTAAACTCACTTAATTGTTAAGCAAATATTTGGTATAATAAAAACGGTGATAGAAATGAAATATAATTATTCAAACGATGAAGTTAATAAAAAAGTAGGCGAAAGAGTTAAACACTATAGAAAAATCAGAGGTATAACTCAAGAAAAATTAGCCGAAGTAATTGATAAAAGTACAAATTATGTTGGCATGTTTGAGCGTGGTGCAACTGGCATCACTATTGAAACATTAATAAAAATATCTAATTTTTTAAATGTTACGCCAAATAATATTTTGCAAGATTACATACCCGTATATGAGGAAGATGAAACTGCAGACTTTTTGTATAATCAATTCACAACAATGAACGATAAGGATAAGAGATTATTATTAACTATATCTAATCATATTATAGCTGAAAATAAATAATATATTCTTACAAAGAAAAAGTAGACAAAAAAAGATAGAAACGCAGTGTTTTCTATCTTTTTTTTACTTTACTCTTCTATATTCTTATCTTTATCTACAACCTGCCAGCCATCTATATTGCTTCTTACAATTGCTCCAAAAACATGTTCCCTTACTCTAGGAATATCTTTGCAAAGCGTTTTCAAAAGATCTTTCATAAATTCTCTTTTAGTAAAACCATCTCTTGGGCAGCATTTACCAACAACCGGATAATTGCCTTCTTTAGCAGCTTTTCTTGTCATAGACTCATCTACATAAATAAAAGGTCTAATTACTTTAACATTACTTCTACTTAAATAAGTAACAGGCGAAAAAGTATGTATTTTTCCATTTAAAAACACACTCATCATAAATGTCTCCATAACATCATCCTTGTGGTGGCCAAGTGCAATTTTAGTGCATCCGTTTTCTATAGCGATGCTGTTTAACATACCTCTTCTCATATTAGCACATAAAGAGCAAGGATTTTTTTCATTTCGTATATTAAAAACAACGTCCGTTATATTAGAATTATACACAATATATTGTATATTTAAATCCGCACACATTTTTTCTAGTTCTTCAGTATGGAAAGTTTCACTACCTGGGTGGATAGTTATAGCCATAATTTCAAATTTCACAGGATAGAATTTTCTAAGGTAATAAAGCGCGTAAAGTAGCGTAATACTGTCTTTACCGCCAGAAAGCCCTACTGCGATCTTGTCGCCTTCTTCTATCATATTAAAATCAGATACAGCTTTTCTTGTAAGCCCTAATATTTTTTGCAACATATTTGTCCTCCTAATTTTATTCAATACCTATTATTATAGCACTTTTAATGATATTTGTCCACAAATACTTAAAAAATACAGTCAGTAATATGCAAAATATATATATAAACTCATTGATATATAAAGATGCTCGTGATATAATACAGACGTAAGTGCATAACTTAATAAAGAGAAAAATATAGTATATATAGGATGTGGTAATATGGTAAATGAAAAGTATATAGGACTTAAAAATTACATAGATTTAACAAAGATTAAATATAACGAACCCCTTGCTAAGCACTCTACTATGAAAGTAGGCGGCCCAGCAGATGTTTTAGTTGAAATATCAACATTAGATGAGATCGAAAAAGTTGTTGAATTTGCAAGAGAGAATAAAATAAAATATTACGTTTTAGGTAATGGTAGCAATGTATTTGCTACAGATAAAGGATATAGAGGAATTATTATAAAGATTGCAAAATCTTTTAGCGATTACAATATAGACGGAGATGAAATAACTGTTTGCGCTGGAATGTCTATGCCAAGACTTGCAAGCATAGCTCAAAGTCAGGGCCTTTCAGGGCTTGAGTTTGCCTGTGGAATACCAGGAACAATAGGTGGCGGAGTTAGAATGAACGCTGGTGCATATGGTGGAGAAATGCAAGATGTGATTACACAAACTAAATTTATAGATGAAAATGGCATATTAAGAACCATTTCTCATGACGAGCATGAATTTAGTTATAGGCATACAATTTTTACGGATAATCCAAAATACATAATTTTAGAAACAACACTGAAATTAAAAGCAGCAGATAAAGATGAAATTAAAAATAAGATGATGGAAAATTCAAAAAAAAGAAGAGAAAAACAGCCTTTAGAATATCCAAATTGCGGTAGCACATTTAAAAGACCAGAAGGACTTTTTGTAGGACAAATAATACAAGAATCTAATCTTAAAGGATACACCGTTGGAGGAGCGCAAGTTTCAGAAAAACATGCTGGATTTATAATAAACAGAAATAATGCAACAGCAAAAGATGTGTTAGACTTAATAAGTCACATACAAAGTGTAATAAAAGAAAAATATAATGTAGAATTAAAAGTAGAAGTCATCGTAATAGGTGAAAAATAGGAGAAAAATTATGAAATCAATATTAGAGTGGTTAAAACCAGGAGCAAAAATCAAAAGATATATATTCACACAGTTACTATTTATAGCTTTATTAATATTTAGTGGCGTAACATTATTTACAAGAGATAATTTATCTATTTCAATGCTAATTGCATTTGTAATACTTATATCTGTATCTATTTTTATGATATTCTTTTCGTTCATTATGGCGCAAAAAAATATCTTAGAAATAACTTTAAAATCTATTTCAAAAAACGAAAATACACAGTCTATAAAGAAACTTCTTTATGACGACAATCAGCTAAAAAAAGGACCTAAAGTTGTAATGATAGGTGGCGGAAGTGGCTTATCTAATATACTTAGAGGCTTAAAACAATATACTAGCAATATCACTGCAGTAGTTACTACCTTTGACGATGGTGGTAGCACTGGAAAACTTAGAAGCACTTTAGAAGTAGTAGCTCCTGGAGATATTAGAAAATGTATAACAGCGCTTTCTACATCAGAACCAACAATGGAAAAACTACTTTCATATAGATTTTCTAATGGAAATGTAGACAATCATGCTCTAGGAAATCTATTCTTAGTTGCTATGACAGAAATAACAGGAAGCTTCCAATCTGCAATAGAAAAAATATCAGATATATTTTCAGTAAAAGGTAAAGTATTACCTGTAACTTTAGAAAATATGACATTATGTGCAGGGCTTGAAAACGGAGAAGTAGTTACTGGAGAAGCTAGTATACAGCCTAAATGCTTAGAAGCAAAATCTGCAATAAAACAAGTTTTTCTAAAGCAAGCAACAGGATGCAAAGCAGCTCCTGGCGTGCTAGATGCAATAAAAGATGCAGACATTGTAGTATTTGGCCCAGGTAGCCTATACACAAGTGTTATTTGCAATTTCCTTGTAGATGAAGTATCAAGCACAATAATAAAAAGCAAAGCAAAAAAAATGTATGTATGCAATCTAATGACTCAGCCTGGAGAAACAGATGGATATTCTGTTGCAAAACATGTAAATGAGATTGAAAGATATATAGGACAACATGTTTTAGACTACTGCGTAGTTAATAATGGTGAAATAACAGATGAAATGTTAGTAGAATTTAATCAAGGAACATCTACACCTGTTAGAATGGATTTAGAAAATATACAAAATAGAACAATATCTGTTGTACAAAAAGATTTAGTAGTAACAGCTAAAAATAGTATTTTACACAATAACGAAAAAGTAGCAGAAATAATTGTAGATGCTGCCTTAGCTAGTAAACCTGGAAATTTAAATCTTCTAAAAAAGAAAAAAGATCACAAAAAAAAGGCAAAAGAAATGTTTAAACTTGTTTCAGAAGAGTTAGAAAAAATAAAAAACAAAAAAAATACTACAGAAGCAAAAACAAAAAAAGAAAATAAAGCTAAGAAAGAAGAAAAAGGACTAAAACAAGAAAAAGAGCATAAAGAAAAACAAGAAAAAAATGATAAAAATGAAAAAAATGAAAACAAAAAATAATTAAAATGAATTATAGTGAACGTAAGAAAAGTGAGAGGATATAAAATGAGATATGAAAAAGAAAGTTTAAGTTCTTTAGAAAAATGTGTTGATAAAGAATTTTGTATATCAAATGCCCAAGGTAGTTATTCTTCAACTACATTAGCAGGTATGAATACTAAGCCATATCATGGACTGTTTGTAAAGGATCTATTAGACAAAAAAACAGGCAATAGTGTAAACAATTTAAAGGTTATTGTATCAAATGTAATTGAAACATTGAGCATTGGCAGTAATCAGCATAAGTTATATTCACTTAGAGTAAAAAACAATATTATTGATGGTACAAAATACATAAAAAAGTTCGAAAAAAAGTATTTGCCAAGATGGGAATATGCAGTCGAGAATGTATTTATATCTAAAACTATTACGTTTATACACAAAGAAGATATATTATATCTAGAGTATTTAATAGAAAATAGATCTGAGCATAATATAAATTTAAGATTAGAACCACTGCTTACTTTTAGAAGTATAGACACAGTTAAAACTAAAGATAAAATGAATTTTACGCAAAGAGAAATAGAAGATGGTGTAAAAGTAAATCTTAGCATTGCTTCAGATGAGTCTGTTTACATCAAATCTAGTGATGTTAGGTTTAGACCAGAACATAAATACATAGAAGGAATACAATATATGTATGCAAAAGAAAAAGGTGAAAATGAAGATTTTGCAGGAGATGTATATATTCCCGGACAGTTTGATGTTAAGGTTAAAGCTTCAGACAAAAAAATAGTAAGAATTGCTATGGGATCTGTAGATTTAAGCTTAGAAAACATAGATAGAATTTCATATGTAGATTTAGAAAACCAAAGAATAGAGAGATTTGTTACAGGTATTGAAAAATATCCAGAAGAAATGAAAGCACTAGCAATTTCTGCTCATGAACTTGAATTTAGAAATAAAAAAAGCTGGCGAAAGTTGCTACTAAATGGACTTCCTAATACGTCTAATGATATTTGTACAATACTTAGATCATTAGAAGGGAACTTTTTAGTTGTAAAACAAGCACATCAAGCTAGAGATATACTTAAATCTACTTCTTCATGTATGAAAGATGGCATAGTAGAATGCAATTTAATGAGAAATCAATTACAAACATCTTTTGATAAAGTAGAAGCATCGCTTTGGTATGTAGAAGCAATAAATAGATTTTTACAATATACAGATAACATAGATTTAGATATAATGTTTTTCAAACCAATAGTTAAGCAAATAGTATATAGATTATTAGATTCAAACAGCGATGAAATAAATTTTGATGATGATTATTTACTTAAAGTAAAAGGTAGAGATGAAGCTAATAAATATATACATATAAATGCGTTATTATATAATGCTTTAAAAGTATATTTAGATATGATGGGTGAAAAGAACCTTGAATTTGATAAAATACTTAGAATAGCTAATTTAATAAGACAAAGTATAATAGATAATTTCTGGTCTGAGTTTGATAAAAAAATGAAATATGAAGTAAATGGAGATCCAAGAGAAGCAAGAATAGATATGATATATTGTTTAAGCTTATCTTATCCTGTTTTACACGATAAACTAGCTAACAAACTACTAGATACAATTTTCAAAGAATATTATACAGCATACGGAATGCGTAAATATATTAAAGGCTCTGAAAGTTACGATGGAAACATATATCCAAGCTATATGGGACACTTTATAAAAGCAAATCTTAGACAAAACGGTATAACAAGAGCAACTCAAAAAATAACATATAATTTAGTAAAAGAATTAGCTCACCAAGTATCTAGCTGCTGCATAGGCGCTTTACCGCATAAATATTCAGAAGATGAAGTACAAGACTATGGCTGTTTAATGCATGGAGAGTCAATTGCAGAAATGATTCGTATTTTTGATATGTTGCAATAGGAGAATAAAAAATGCTTATTTTAGGAATAGATCCTGGCTTTGCAATAGTAGGCTATGGAGTTATTAATTACGTTAACAACAAATATAAAGTGCTTGAATATGGCTCTATAATCACAAACGCAGGCGAAAATTTTAATGATAGATTAGTTAAAATTGCTGATGATTTACAGGAAATTTTAAGTTCTTATGAGTTTGACGCTGTAAGTATAGAAGAACTATTTTTTAATACAAATGTTACTACGGGAATATTTGTAGCGGAAGCAAGAGGAGTAATTTTATACACTATTGCAAAAAGAAAAATACCTGTCTATGAGTATACGCCAATTCAAATAAAGCAATCTGTTTCAGGCAGTGGAAGAGCAGATAAGCTCCAAATGAAAAAAATGGTTAAAGATTATTTGAAACTAGAAAGCATGCCAAAGCTAGATGACACAACGGATGCACTAGCTGCAGCAATTACGCATATTCATAGATATAAGTATGAAACAATCGAAAAAAATAATAATTCTAGAACAAAAATGCAAGAGCTTTCTGACCAAAAAAGTAATATAAACAAATCTGTAGAAAAACAAATACAGCAACAACTTGCCAAGAAAACTAGATACGATAGGTTAATAAAAAAGATGAAATAAAAATAAAGTGTAAAGTAAACAATTACTTTACACTTTTGCTATATTAGCGAAATGCAGAATGTAGAGAAAAACATAAAAAAGAGTTGCTTTTTGTTAAGATATAGGGTATAATAGTAGTAATGTTTAAATAAAGTCAAAGAATAATTATTCTGGAGGCGTATTAGTTATGGAATTTCAAATAATAAATTTTTATAACGGTTTTGTTATAGTAGCATTTGCTTCTCTAGTAATAGGATTTATAAAATCAGGTATGGATCAAAAGAAAGCTAAATTTAAAATACTTCATGCAATAAAAAGTTATATCTCAGATATAGAAGCATATTGTCATAAAGTAAATACAAGCAATTTAACCGAATCTGAAAAAGATATTTTATATAATGTCATACACAGAAGCGGTATATTGCAATCAATCAAAATGTCCGAAGTTATTATAGGCGAACAAGACGATTGTGATTTTATTGCTAGACGTATTGAAATTAAATATAATAAAAAACACAATTTATATTTACAAGTATATAACGATATAAATCAAGTATTACTAGAAGCTTTAAGTCTCAAAATGGAGATGCCACTAGAAAATGTAGAACAAGGCTATTCTTCATCTAATGAAAAAAGAATGAAAGAAGCAATACATCTTACTAACAAAATTGGACTTACAAATGTCAATCTAGAACAAAAAAATACAGACTGCCAAAGCAAAAATAGAAATGAATACAGTAATAAAAAACAACAAGACATTATAGTTGTGCAAGCAGTTAATCAAATGACAAAGTCAATACTAAATGCAAGTAACTAATAAGTTAAAAAAATCATATAATACACTAACCTTAAAAGGGAGGTGTATTTTTTTTATGTCTATAGGATTATCACTATCTGGAGGCGGAGCAAAAGGTGCTGCTCATATAGGAGTACTGCAAGCTTTAGCAGATGAAGGAATTGAAATAGATTATATAGCTGGTACAAGCAGCGGAAGCATAGTAGCAACGCTCTTTGCAGCTGGATATAAACCTAAAGAAATACTAAATTTATTTAATAACTACTGCAAATATATAAGTGATTACGATAAAAAAATACCGTTTAAGCTTATATCTAGCTGTTTTACAGGAAGATTAAACATACAAGGTCTTGTAAAAGGAGATAATTTAGAAAATTTAATGAGAAAATATTGCTATTTAAAAGATATTAAAAATATAATGGATATAGAAATGCCAATTGTAATACCTGCTGTAGATATAACAACAGGCGAAATAATATATTTTACTAATAGAATAAATAGAAATTTTGATGATATGCCAACGATAAAAACATCAGCAGACATTGCAAGCATTGTAAGAGCAAGTTGCAGCTTTCCAGGTATTTTTGTGCCAAAAGTAATAGACGACAAAGTGCTTGTAGATGGCGGTGTTAGAGATAATTCACCAAATGAAATATTAAAAAAAATGGGGGCAGATAAAATAATATCAGTAGAGTTTGAAGACAATAAATATATGATGAAACCCATTAATAATATAATAGACATTACGCTACAGTCTTTTGATATTCTCTCACATCAAGCAAGCGTAAGCTGCGATGAAATAGCAGACGTTAAAATAGTTCCTCAGCTTAATCAAGTGAGCTTGCTTGAGTGCAACAAATCTAGAGAAATAGCTAAACAAGGATATATTGCTACAAAAAAAAGCATGAACGCAATAAAAGAACTACTAGTTTAAAACTAGTAGTTAATTTTTATTTACCTATAAATAATGCAGATACAACATATCCATATTTTTCGCTCTTAACAACTCCTATACCTATTTGGTTATAGTTTTTAGAAAGAATATTTTCCTTATGAGCAGGAGAAGCTATCCAAGAATCAAAAACTTTTTGCATATTGCTGTTTCCAGCTAGATTTTCACCTGCTGCTATATATGAAACGCCAAAATCATTTAACATTTTAAAAGGAGTTCCGTACGTAGGTGAAACATGTGCAAAATAATCTTTTTTCACCATATCTGCAGCTTTTAATCTTGCAATATCTAATAAATTTTTAGTCATTAAAAGTTTTGCTTTCCCATTTTTTACGCGGTAATCGTTAATTAAACTAAGCAAAGCACGTTCGTTAGTATTTCCTAAAGCTACTATAGGTTTAACATCAGTAGAAACGGTTTGTTTTGCAGTGTCAAGTAGATCATAGCGAATCATACCAACCGTATTTTTTTCTGTCAAAACAACTTTCCAATCTGAAATCGAGCCAAGTATAGTAACTTTAGCGCCTTTTGAAAGATTTCCTATCTTAGAAAAAGATTTAGATGGACCTTTCCTTAAATTTGCGGCAGTTACCGAAACATATGCATTTTTTGCACCTTCATTCATATATATTTTAGATCCGTCAGGAGGTCTATTACTAAGTTTTATATTTCCTTTATAAACAGCTCCAACAGTGTTTTCTCCTGTTTGCACAACATAGAAATCTGCCTGCTCTGCTACTAATTTTAAAACAGTTCCTTTTTCTAGTGTAATATATCTTTTACTATTTGTTGACGTACCTTGCCTAAAGTTGGTATTAGATATTAGTGTACCGTACTTTGGTTTAAATGTTTTTATATTTGTTTCTGCATAAGTGTAAGTGTAGATAAGACAAATAATTAAAAACAATAAAGTTAAAATTTTTTTCATTTAAACACCTCAAAAGTATTATTAGTAATATTTAAAAATATATACGAAAATATATACGAAAAAATATACAAAAAATTATCAAAAAAATATTAAGGAATAAATAAATATGTAGAATACCCTTTATACATTGCACTTTTTATGATATAATGTAGGCAAACGGAGTTAGAAAGGAAGTAAAATATGTTAAGAATAAGATTACACTATGCTAAAAGTAAGGAAGCGATGTATATATCACATTTAGATTTAATGGGTGTGTTTGAAAGAAGCTTAAAAAGAGCAGATATAAACGTAAAACATTCTGAGGGATTTAATCCAAGACCTGAAATTGTTTTTGCATACCCACTTTCTGTTGGAATTGAAAGTAGAGCAGAACTTTGCGATGTTTTTTTAGAAGAACATTATGATGAGTCTGTATTTATAAAGTTACTAAATAATGCTTTACCTACTGGAATAACAATATTAGCGGCATCTTATGTAGATAATAAAGAAAAAAGTTTAATGTCTCAAGTAGAAAGTGCTGTATATGAAATAACTTTTGAAATTCCAGAAGATGTTATATATATGTCTACTCCTAAAGAACTAGAAAAATTAAATAACGAAATAGAAGAAAATTTTGAAAAATACTATAAGCAAGACGAAATATTTGTTAATAAAAAAACAAAAAAAGGTTTAGTTGAAGTGGATATAAAAAAACAAATAATAAGAAGAGACAAATTAGCACCAAATAAATATAGTTTTAAAGTTAGAGCAGGTTCTGTAGATAATTTAAAACCTGAGCTAATTGTACAAGGTTTTGAAGAGTTTATATCAGGAAAAATAGATAATTCAATAAAGAGAGTTAAAATAATTTTAGCTTAAACATATAGGAGAAATTTTTATGAATGGATTAGTAGAGTTACTTCCAAAGCAAGAAAAATATAATGAGTTACGTAGCTGCATTTTAGAAAATAGCGAAAAAATAAGCGTTTCTGGGCTTACAGATAGCCAAAAAGCACATATAATATCTGGATTAGCTAAAGAATCTAAAAACCCAAGTATTATTATTTGCAATAATGTTCTTACTGCAAAAAGATTTATACAAGATATTAAGTTTTTTTCAGATGTAGAAACTATATATTTTCCAGCTAGAGAAATTGCATATTTTGATGTCGAGGCAGAGAGCAAAGATATTGCTAAGCAAAGAATGTTTGCAATAAATAAAATGCTTAGTAAAGCGCCATGTATTATTGTAACAACAGTAGAAGCGGCGTCTCAAAGAATGCTACCTGCAGATACGTACGAAGGAATTAACATTGAAATAAGTATAAACGATGAAATAGACGAAGATTTACTTATTAGAAAATTTATTAAAATTGGATACACAAAATCAGACTTGGTCGAAGGGCCAGGTCAGTTTGCCGTGCGCGGAGGAATTATAGATGTGTTTCCAATTAGTAGCGAAATGCCATATAGAGTTGAGCTTTTTGGAGATGAAATAGACAGCATTAGAACCTTCAATAAAGACACTCAAAGAACTGTTGAAAGTGTGGATAACTTCAGCATTATCCCTATGAATGAGTACATTATATCAGAAGAAAACTTGCAAAATATAGTAGCTGCTGTGCAAAATGAGATAGAGTCTAATATTTCTGCAAAATATAATATACCAAGTATAAATAGAGAAATAGAATATATACAAGATGGAAATATTTCAAGATGTGCAGATAAATATTCTGCTCTAATAATGAAAGAAAAAAGTAATAATATAATTTCTTTTTTAGACAATCCATTTGTATATATAGATGAACCGGAAAAGTGTATTTCTAGGCTAGATGGCATAGCAAAAGAGCAAAATGAGACTATAAGAATACTTGCTGAAAAAGGCTGTATAATACCTAAATTTGCATTTACATCTATGTCTCTTGATGAAATCAAAAATAATATAAATGAAATATATTTAGAAAAACTAGTAATAGATAAATTACTACATAAAAAAAGAAAAATCATAGAATTTGCAGCAAAAGAAATAATATATATTAGAAAATCTATGGATATACATATGAGAGAAATTAAAAATTGGATTCTAGAAAAAAAATATATATTACTTGTTTTCCCTACTAAGCAGTTAGTAGAAGCTGCTAAAAATCAGCTTATAAACAATAAAATAAATGCAAAAGTTATACCAAGTTTAGATGTTAAACTTAAAAAAGCAGAAGTAAATATTGTTCAAGGAATTATATCTTCTGGCTTTATGTATGAAGATATTGGACTTGTAGTACTTGCGCAAAATGTCTCGGGTACAGAGAGTAAGAAAAAAGACAGCAAAGCCTTTAATGGAGCAAATAGTATAGACTTTTCAGATTTAAAAGTAGGAGAATATGTTGTACATATAAATCATGGAATCGGTCAGTATTTAGGCGTTAAAACCATAACAGCCGGCGGTATAAAAAAAGATTATATATGCATAAAATATCAAAAAGGTGGAACTTTATATGTTCCTATTTCATCACTAGATTCAATAAGAAAATATGCCTGCGATGAAGAAAAGCCACCTAAATTAAATGTTCTTGGAAATAAAGAATGGGAAAAAACAAAAGTAAAAGTAAGTGCAGCCGTTAAAGATATAGCCAAGGAGCTTATAAAATTATATGCTGTAAGAGACCAAACTAAAGGCTACGCTTTTTCCAAAGATACCGAGTGGCAAAAAGAATTCGAAGACAGCTTCGAGCACCAAATAACAGAAGATCAAGAAAGATGCACAAATGAAATAAAAGAAGACATGGAAAAAGCAAGGCCTATGGAAAGATTGCTTTGCGGAGATGTAGGATTTGGCAAAACAGAAGTAGCCATGAGAGCCGCATTTAAAGCCATTATGGATGGAAAACAAGTTGCATATTTAGTACCAACAACAGTACTTGCAATGCAGCAGTACAAAACATTTAAAGATAGAATGGACTCATTTGGAATAAAAACGCAGCTCCTATCTAGAACAAGAAGCCCAAAACAACAAAAAGAAATCTTAAAAGAGCTAAAAGAAGGAAAAATAGATCTAATTGTTGGAACACACAGACTGCTTTCTAGCGATGTCATATACAAAGATTTAGGCTTCCTAATAATAGACGAAGAACACAGATTTGGGGTTAAGCACAAAGAAAAATTAAAAGAATATAAAAAAAACATAGACATTCTTTCCATGACGGCAACTCCAATTCCAAGAACGCTGCATATGAGCATAATAGGAATTAGAGACATGAGCGTAATCGCAGAGCCGCCTAGCGAAAGGCTTCCAGTGCATACATATGTATTAGAGTACGATGAAACAACAGTAAAAAATGCCATAGAAAATGAACTAGAAAGAGACGGTCAAGTTTTCTATCTATACAACAAAGTCCAAGATATAGAAGACGTAACAGAAAAAATTTCGCAGCTTGTGCCAGACGCAAAAGTAGTTTATGCACATGGGCAAATGGATCCAAAACAAGTAGAAAAAATAATGATGGATTTTGTAGAAAGAAAGACAAATGTGCTTGTATGTACAACAATATTAGAATCTGGAATAGACATACAAAATGCCAATACAATAATCGTAGAAAATGCAGACAGGCTAGGACTTGCGCAGCTATATCAAATAAGAGGAAGAGTAGGTAGAAGCTCTAGACTTGCATATGCATATGTTACATATAGAAGAAACAAATCCTTAACAGAAGAAGGAGAAAAAAGATTAAGAGCAATTAAAGACTTTACCGAGTTTGGCAGTGGCCATAAAATAGCGCTTAGAGACTTAGAAATAAGAGGAGCAGGTAATGTTTTAGGCTCGCAGCAACATGGACATTTGTTAGCAGTAGGATATGATCTATACTGTAAAATGTTAGAACTAGCAGTAGAAAGCGAAAAAAGGGCACTAAGCGGAGAAGGAGAATCTAATCAAACAATAGATTCATTTATAAACAATGAAGAAAATGAAGTTAAAATAGACATAGATATTTCCGCATATATACCATCTACATATATAGCAAGCGATATTCAAAAAATAGAAATGTATCAAAAAATCGCGGATATAAAAACAAACGAAGACAGTTTAGAAATAATAGATGAATTAATAGATAGATATGGCAATTTACCTAAAGAAGTAGAAAATCTAATTAGAACTGTCGAAATTAGAAACATAGCTAAAAAATTAAAAATAAAGAGCATAAAACAAAATGGTGAGACTTTAAAAATAGATAACAAACTTAGATATACATTGCCGCCTAAAGTAAAAGGCGATGTACTCTTAAGTATTTTTAGTATACTCAAGAATATAGATGCGCAAAAAATATCATAAAAATGAATAATAACGCCAATATCTATTGACAACAAAGCCTAAAAATGATATATTTCAAGTACACGTACATTACGAAAAAGTAAAGAAGAGGGGTAAAAACATGAGCGAAAAAAAAGATACTACTAAAAAAGTAGTAAATAAAAAGCCAGCTAAAAAAGTTCAACCTAAACCAGTAGAAAAAGTTGAAACTAAAAAAGCAAAAGTAAACGTAGTTGAAGCTAAAAAAGTTGAGACTAAAAAAGTAGAAACTAAGAAAGCAGAACCTAAAAAGGAAGATGTTAAAAAAGTTGAAGTGAAAATTAATTCAGATGCTGACGTTATTAACAAACAAGCAGATAAAGAAATTAAAAAAGCAATGAAAAAGAATAATCCAGGTCTAGTAATAGGCATTGTATGTGCTATACTTGTTGTAGCAGTAATAGGTATTTTATGTTGGTTCTTCTCAAGAGAAGCATATAAACCTCTTGCAACTTATGCAGGTGGAGAAATAACTAAAGCAGAATACGAACCATATTATAAGATTTTCAAAGATCAATTATCTACATACTTTGGAGAAGATAAAGCAGAAGAATTAAAACAATATATTGCTAAAAAAGTAGCTATGGATGAAAGAATGAATGGATTAGCTAAAAAAGCAAAATTAACTTTAACAGATAAAGAAAAAGCAGAAATCAAAGCACAAATTGAAGTTCCAGAAATGAAAGAACAAATCAAAAAATTTGGTGTTGCACAAGAACAAATTCAAAAAATATTAGAAAGTGATGCATTAATTGCTAAATACGTTCAAACATTAAAAGAACAATTACCAGAAGACAAAGTAAATGCATTCCTTGCAGAAAACTATAAAGATGCAGATTTAAATAAATATATATCTAGACATATATTATTTAAGACTAAAGATGAAGCAGGAGCAGATTTAGATCCAACTAAAAAAGCAGAAATTAAAACAAAAGCAAATGCTATTTTAAATAGAGCTTTAAGTGGAGAAGATTTCGCAGCACTTGCTACAGAATTCTCAGAAGATACTGCTTCAGGAGTAAAAGGTGGAGTTATTGAATTCGTAGATGACGGACAATTAATTGCAGAATACTCAAACGCAGCAAAAGCATTGCAACCAGGTCAAGTATCTGGAGCATTAGTAGAATCTTCATTTGGATTCCACATAATAAAATTAGACAGCGTTGAACCAAGAGGAAGAGTTATAGATATTAAAGATCAAATGTTAGATGATGTTTATGCTAAAATCGAAGAAGAAGCTAAAATCGTTTTAAACAATGAATCTATAGCTACATTTGCTAAAACAAAATAATGGAATTATATATTTCAAGCAAAGATAATGAAAAAATTAAAAATATCAAAAAGCTAGATGACAAAAAATACAGAAATAAAGCTGGATTATTTGTAACAGAAGGTATTAAGATAGTTAGAGAAGCAATAAACTCAATGTATACCATTGAGTTTATTGTATATAATAGAGAAACATTAGAAAAAACAGATAACGGGCAAGATATACTAAATGAAATAGAAAAAAAATGTACTAATACAACTTGTATATCTGTTACGAAAGAAATATTAGAATATCTAACAGATACGGTTAATCCACAAGGAATTATTGCTGTTATAAAAAAAGAAGAAAAAGATATTTTAGATTATTTATCTTTAAATAAAAAAGAAAAATTTCTAATTATTGATAGAGTTCAAGACGCTGGAAATCTAGGCAGTATAATAAGAAGTTGCAACGCATTTTGTGTAAAAAATATAATATGCGTTAAAGGGACTGTAGATCCGTATATGAATAAAGTTGTTAGAAGTACAATGGGTGGAATTTTAAAAACTAATATTTTTGAAATAGAAGAAGAAAAAATAGAAGAACTTATTAATGCATTAAGAGAAAAAAACTATAAAATCTTCACTACTTCGCTGTATAATTCTTTAGATTTAAGAGATATAGTCAAAGAAAATAAAATTAACGAAAATGCAGTTTTTGTTGTAGGAAACGAGGCAAATGGAGCATCAGATATGTTTCTAGAAAAATCAGATTTAAGAGTTAGAATTCCAATGGAACCTACCGCTGAATCTTTAAATGTAGCTATGGCTACTAGCATCGTTCTTTACCAACAATATATCGCAAAATAAGAATATTAACAAAGTAAAAAGAATAAGAATATAATATATGAAAGTATATTTTGTCTTATTTTTTTATGCAATATTAATACAGAAATATTGACAAATACATTTTTATATGTTAGAATTAATACATGGTGCAGTATTCTAGTCGGAGTATCTTTTGCAAAGGTGGGCCTAAAAATCCATCACAGGGCAAATCGTTGACGATTTGTATATTTGCTTTCGTCGCCCAGACGGGGGCATTTATATGAAGAAGGAATTAAGGCGCAGCTACAATGGCATGTAGCTAAGGGCCTTCTTTCCGTGAGGCATTACAATCTTTTATGTATACAGTTAAAAGTGTAATGAAAACCTAGTATTAGAGAGTACTAATATTAGTTGTAGCCTGCCGTGAGTGGATGTAGCGAATAAGGAGAATCATATATTTTATGTGTGGCCACATATCAAAATGTATCTGTCCTTTGAAATTACAGCTGCAAAAGCGGATAAGCATAAGATTAAGCTTCGTTTGGGAAAACCTCTAGACTGTTGCTTTAGCAAGATATATTTGGGATTAAAGTGTGGACTAAGTGGCAATCAAGTCATCCTTATTACAGGATTGTTATACTTTAAAGGGAAACCGCTACGAGGAAACGAGTAGTAGACAGCAGGGAAATCCTACTTGACCTAAGCCGCAAAATTTACCTTATATATCACCTAAAATTTTTTTTATAAAATAAAGTGAGGCAATTAAAAGTGAACAAAAGTGATTGTGATCAGGAAACTGGTAAAAGCAATAACGATGATTCTGCTGATGGCAAGCCCATAAGCAAGTCGAAAAACAAAACAAAAACAAAAAGTAAAAAAGCAAAAAACACATGGATTTATATTATATTTGTGATAACATTTATTATTTCGATAATAATGGGATCTGTATCTAATATACTTGTTACTAAGTTAAATTTATTAGCAGCAATATTTATATTAGCAACTATTATATTTATTGGTATTATATTTGATATGATTGGTATGTCTGTAGCATCTGCGAGCGAAGCTCCGCTGCATGCAAAGGCAGCAAGAAAACATGCTGGTGCAAAAGAAGCTATAAAGTTAGTAAAATATTCTGAAAAAGTTTCTAATGTTTGTAACGACGTTGTTGGCGATGTATGTGGAGTTATATCCGGTGCAGTAGCAACAATGCTTGCAATAAAAATTGCAAAGTATTTAAATATCGAAGATGGTATCACTTCATTATTACTAGGTGCACTTGTTGCATCGCTTACCGTTTCAGGTAAAGCCATTGGTAAAGCCATTGTAAGTAATTATGCAGAAGACATATTATATAGAGTTGGAGCAATTATACATTTTATATACCCAGTGAAAGAAGCAAAAAATATAAAAAGTAAAAAAAGTAAATAAACATAAAAAATAAAAATGCGAAAGTGTTTTTATTTTTTTTCAACAATTTTTTCTTAAAAGCTATTTACAATAAAAAATATATAGTATATACTTTAAGTATAATAAATAAAGTAAATTGTGAATATAAATATTTAGCAAAATTTATCCAGAGAAATTTCGAAGGAAACTAGTAAGAAGGATGTAAACTAACTATCCCCAAAATACATGTTATTTAAATCATTGAAAAATCTAGCCATAGCAAGGTTATTGCTGTTAACAAAATAAGTTTAGAAAGATATAGTAGAGATCTATTAAGTCCTAGGATTAGATTTTGATGTTCTCGGTTTAAAGTCTAAATAAAGGCAAAATTAAATTATGGGTTTCTTAACGAATAATTGAGATTTAAAGAATGATTAAAAAGAGTAGTAATAAAAATAAATTTAAAGTTTTGTATATACCAAGATATAAGTATATCTAGAATACATTATATGAATGATTAATAGTTTAATTAAACAGAATTAAGATACATAGAGCACAGAGAAAGGCTCATTTAAAAATATATAATAAAAATGAAATTTCTTAAATAATATAAAGCGAATGTAATGAACAATACTAAAGATAAAAATTATACTAATCATGTTAATAGTTGATGAAATATAATATAAAAACAAATTAAACAAAAGATAAATGGAAGTTAGAATGTAAAATATCCGGAAATTAAATTAGCCTTTAAATTGATTGAAAATTTTATAGAAAAGTGTAAGTTTCTAAAAATAAATCAATGGCAGTTTAAACTAAATAAAGCAAACAAAAACACAGATGATTATTCATCTGTGTTTTTAGTTAACATTTCTAATACTTTTTCATATATATCTTCGGCATTATTTTGCCAGTTAGAAACTATTTTACGTGTTTGATCTTTGCTACCTGCATAAATACTTATATTAATGAGTTCATCGTTTCTATCTTTAATATAGCATGAAACCTTATAGTCATCATGTTTAAGCGGAATAGTTTGTGTATTTATTGTATATTCTTGTTTTAAATTAGTCATTTCTTTTTGAACTAGTTTTTTTAAACTAAATATACTTATGCCAGGAATTATTTCTAAAAGCTCATTTAATGTAGAATTACCACTCTCTGTAATTGCATACATAGTTGCGTTATTTTCAATAATTTCAGTTACTAAATCGCTTTTTACAAGCACCGTAATATAATCACAAATATCAAAATAAGATATATCTTCAAATTCAACACAAAACTTTGCAATTTGATCAATTGTAAGTGGAGATTTTGCGTTTTCTAAAATATATAGCATTATAATTTTATTGTCAAATAGATTGAGGTTTTTCATTCTAAATCAAGCTCCTATCTTTACTTTTCTCTTATTATATGATACCATATAATGAAAGAAAAATAAAGGGGGTAACGCAAATTGATTATAGCAATTGATGGTCCAGCAGGGACTGGGAAATCTACAGTAGCAAAAATACTAGCTAAAGACCTTGGATATATTTATGTAGACACAGGTTCTATGTATAGAGCTTGTGCATATTATTGTGTTAGTAAAGGAATAGAAATAAACGAAGAAAATTTAAAAGCAGAAATAGATAATATAGATATAGAGATTAAATATGTAGATGGTAATCAACGAATAATTTTAAATAATGAAGATGTTACAGATTATTTAAGAATTAAGTCTGTTAATGATACAACTTCAGAAGTAGCCACTATAGGAATAGTAAGAGAAAAACTTGTAGATATGCAAAGAGAAATGTCAAAAAGCCTTAATGTAATCATGGATGGTAGAGACATTGGAACAGTTGTATTTCCAAATGCAGAAGTTAAGCTTTTTCTAGTAACAGATATAGATGAAAGAGTTAAAAGAAGAATGCTAGAATATGCGGAAAAAAATATGAAAATGTCTGAAGAAGATTTAAGATCTAATATGGTTAAAAGAGATAATATAGATTCTAGTAGATTAATTTCTCCACTTAAAAAAGCAGAAGATGCTATTGAAATAGATACAACTAAATATTCTGCATACGAAGTTGTACAAATAGCAAAAGATATAATTAAAGAAAAGACAGGTGTATAATATGCTAAAATTTTTAGTAAGATTAGTATTCTACAAAATTTTATATAGAGTAGAGGTTATAAATCAAGAAAATATAAAAGATTTAAAAGGCATGGTACTTTGCCCAAATCATTCTACATGGATGGACGGGGTATTTATATGGGCGCTTAAATCCGTTAAAGTGCATGCAATGGCTAAAGCAGAGCTTTTTAAAAATCCAATAACTAGATGGATATTTACTAGCATAAATATGTTTCCTATCGAAAGAGGCGGAAAAGATTTTAAAAGTGTATATCATGCTGTTAATATAGCAAGCGAAGGAAAATGCGTTGCAGTATTCCCAGAAGGTACTAGAAATGCAGCTGCTAAAGGAATTAAACCTAAAGTTGGTGCTGTATATATAGCATCTAAGTCTAGCGTGCCAAACATACCCGTATATATAACAGAAAATCCAAAACTTTTTAGCAAAGTTAAAATAGTTATAGGTAAGCCTATGCAATTTGAATTTATTGAATCAGATAAAGAACATTTAAGAAAATGTACTGCTGAATTAATGGAAGAAGTATATAAATTAAAGGAAGAAGTAAAATAAATGAATTTAGAAAAATTAGAAGAAGTAAAAATAAAAGCACTAGAAAACCATGTTCCTATTCTTATGGATGAATCTTTAGAATTAATTGAAACAATTCTTGCGGCTGTAAAACCAAAAAGAATATTAGAAGTTGGTACTGCTGTTGGGTATTCGTCAATGAAATTTACGAAATATTTACAAGAAGGCGGTAAGATAGATACAATTGAAATAAGCGACAAAATGTTAGATATTGCAACGAAAAACATAAAAGAATGCGGAGCAGATCATTTAATAAATGTTATATTTGCAGATGCGACAGAATATATGAAAACTATGACAAATGAAAAAGAATATGATGTAGTATTTATAGATGCTGCTAAAGGCCAGTATAATGTATATTTAGAAGAAGGTTTAAGACTTTTAAAAAATGGTGGGGTTATAATTGCAGACAATGTCCTATTTAAAGGTAGAGTTCTTTCAGATTATAACGAGCATAAGCATAGAACTGCGGTAAATAGATTAAGATTATTTATAAAAAACATAAAAGAAAATGAAAACTTAACTTCAACAGTTTTAGACGTAGGAGACGGAGTAGCAATTTGTGTTAAAAAATAAAAATAAAGAACGAAATATAAGAGATGTAACACATGTTGCATCTTTTTTTTAACTAATTAAAAAAATAAAATATTAAGGCTTGAATTTTTTTGAACTTTGGTATATCATTTAAATATAAATAAAATGGATTAATATTGTCATATAATGAAATGAGGGATTAAATTTGAAAATTATATATATGAATGCGCTTAAAAGAAAATTAAAAATAAACGATGAATTGTTAGAAATTATATATGAATTGTTAGAAAAACTAAGAATTTTCGGCTATGTTTCTAATTCTAAAGAAATGGATTTAGTAGATAAACTATATAAAAACATAGATAAAATAGTAATAGGAACAGATGCAAAAGAAGATCTTAAGTCTGGATATTATGATGCGCATAAAAAAGAATTATATTTAAGAGACATAACAGATAAAAATGCTGTATACCAAAGACTTATTTATGCTATGACTACTAGAGAAATAGATAAAGATAAATATATGGTTGGCTTTAGTTATACCTCAGCTCAAAAAGGTAGTTTCAAATATAGATACGAAGGATATGCTTTAAATAGAGCAGTTGTTGCAACGCTTTCTAATAAACTTTGTGAAAGTAAAAACGATGAAATGTCTTTAAAAGTAATGTATAAAACATATAAAACAAATTTTTTAGGTTACGATATAATTGCTGAAAGCGATAATTATTTTTTAGAATCTAATTTGTTAAACCAATTATGCTTTGCACTTAGCGAAGATAAAAATAATATATATAAAATGCTTTTTGATAGAACTCCACTTATAAACATGGATAAGATGTTTAAACGTTCCGAGTTTGAGTCAAAAGAGTTTATATCTGTTTTAGATAGTTTAAGCAAAAAGTATTTTAATTACAATAAAATACTTTCATATGTTAATGAATTAAATTCAAACTTTAGTAAGCAGCAAAGATTAACTGGTAAAACAGATAAAGATAAAAAAGCATTAATAAAAGAAGAAAAAAGATTAAATAACTTAATAAAAGATACAATTACTAAGTATTCAGATGTTAAAGATGTAGATCAAGATTCAGTTAATTCAAATGAATTTTTGGAAAAATGTGAAACAGATATTGTAGATTATATAATAAAACTACAAAACATTTTAACAGATTATATAGCAGATGATACAGTGGACATAGAGCCATATGCATTTGCATCTAAACTTAAACAGTTTAATGATATTGTTATAGTTAAAAGCAATAAGATAAGCAATTTGTTGTTTGAAACAATAACAACAAAAATCCTGAAAAACCCTGAAATAACTTCAGTTAATTTAATAGAAAAAATTAAATATTCTTTAGTTAACGAACTAATGTCAACAGATAAATTCAAAGATGTGTATAACGATTTCTCATTTAAAAAAATATTAGATAAATCAGATGACAGCGCTGCATATATAATTGTTCAATCTAATGGGCATTTTGTTGAAACAGTTAAAGTTTCAGATTTACAAAAGTCAATGAGAACATTGCAAAACAATACAAGAGTTATTTTGACAGATAATTTCAAACATATTTTAAATAGCGATTACATGAATGAAAATTTAAGCAAAGTAGAGCGTGTTTACACTAAATTAAAAGAAAAATATTCATACTTTAATAAGCTAAAAATGGAGGAAGTTAATTTCTTTGAAGAAGATAATAAGATGTACTTATTAATGCAGTATAAAGGTGCTTTATACGTTTCTTTAGTAAAAGAAGACTTAGGCGTTACAGACATACAAATGGTTGACGTATCCGAAGAGTATTCAATATTCACACAAACAGTAGGCAAGAAAATTTCATTATTACCAGTACTGTATAAAGAAAAAGGTGGAATATTCAGTTTATTTGCAAAGTTTAAAGCAGTATTTTCAAATTAGGCATAAAAAAAGTAGTAAGGTTAATATAATCTTACTACTTTAATTTTATTTATTAAGCTTATTTGCCCAGTTATCTTTATTAACTTGATGAGCTCTAGCTATTGCAAGAGACTTGTCTGAAACATCGTTTGTAACCGTTGAACCAGCTGCAACAATTGCATTTTCACCAATTGTTATAGGCGAAATTAGATTACTATTGCAACCAATAAATGCATTATCCCTTATAACTGTCTTATGCTTATTTTCAAAAATATCAAAATTAACAGTTATAACGCCACATCCAAATTCTACATTGTTTCCAACACTGCTATCTCCAATATATAAATGATGAGCTGCTCTAGTATTCTTTCCAAGATCTGAATTTTTCAGTTCAACAAAAGCTCCTATTTTAGAATTTGTATCTATAGTAACATTTGGTCTAATATTTGCAAATGGGCCTACTTTACAGTTATCTGCTATCTTACTGTTTAAAACTTTACTAGTTTCTACGCTTACATTGCTACCAATTACAGAATCTATAATTCTAGAATTTGGACCAATTACGCAGCCTGCGCCAATTATTGTTTTTCCCTCTATAATTGTGCCTGGATATATGATTGTATCTTTTCCAATCTTAACGTCAAAGCCAATTGCTGTCGCTGCTGGGTGAATTATTGTAACACCGTTTTCCATATGTTTATTGCAAACTTTTTTTAGATATATTTCTGTTGTTTCTGCAAGTTGCAGCCTAGAATTTACGTTTACAGATTCTGTTGTATCTCTTAAATTGAATACTCCTATGTTTTCTCCCATTGCTCTAATGTGCGATAGGACATCTGTTAAATAGTATTCTTTTTGAGCATTATTATTGTCTAATTTCTTAAGAGCTTTTTTAAGTAAAGCGCCTTTAAAACAGTATACTCCTAAATTTCCTTCGCATATATTTAATTCTTCTGCTGTTGCATCTTTTTGTTCAACTATCTTACTAAAAAGACCGTTTTCTTTTCTAATTATTCTTCCGTATCCTGTAGGATTGCTAAGTATAGCGGTTATAATGCAAGCTCCAAAATTGCCATCTGAGAAAAATTGAAACATTTCATTTATAGAATCGCTAGATATAAGGGGCATATCTCCGTTTATAACCAAAATATTATCTTCTGCCTCTATGGTATGTTCTGCGCAAATAACTGCATGGCCTGTTCCAAGCTGCTGCTCTTGTAGCGCGAATGTTATATTTTCTTTTTGTATACTTTCTTTAACTAACTCTGCTTTGTTGCCTACAACTACACAAATATCTTGTATGTTTGCGCCTCTGCATGCGTCTATAACGCAGTCAATTATAGTTTTGTCGAAAACCTTATGTAATACCTTAGGAATGTCAGACTGCATTCTTTTGCCCATTCCGCCAGCTAGGATAATTGCTTTATATTTATTCATATTTACCACCTCATAAAAATATCTAAGTTAATGCATTTAAATGCGTAACTTAGATATATATTAGCATGAAATTTATTCTTCGTCAAACGAATCTACTGTATTTTCTTCTGCATCTGCACTTTCTTGCAACATGTAAAAAGAAGATTCATCGTCTATAGGAAGCGTTTCAACGTTTTTAAGTTTTCTTTCAATGGTTCTTGTTTTTCTACTAGCAGATACCATAGTATTAGATATTTCAACTAGTTTTTTATTTGTCTTATCTAGTAAATCTCCAAATTTACCAAACTCAGATTTAACATTACCAAGTAACTGCCAAACTTCACTAGATCTTTTTTCTATTGCAAGTGTTCTAAAGCCCATTTGTAGGCTGTTTAGAAGCGCTATAAAAGTAGTAGGACCAGTTATAGTTACTCTATACTTTTGCTGTAATAGCTCGCAAAGCTCAGTATTTCTAAGCACTTCGCAAAATAGGCTTTCGGTAGGTAGAAACATTATTCCAAAGTCTGTAGTGTAAGGTGGTTCAATATATTTATCATGAATATCTTGCGCGAATTTTTTTATTGAATCTCCTAAACTTTTTTGAGAAGCTTTGATTTTATCCGCATCTCCTAGCTCCTCTGCTTCTAATAATCTCTGGTAATCTTCTACCGGAAATTTTGAATCTACAGGTAATAATATAAACTCACCATTTTCTTTACTAGGAATTTTTACCGCAAATTCAACAAAATCGTTAGAGTTTGGCTTAGTTTTAGCACTACAAATATATTGCTCAGGAGTTAAGAACTGCTCAAGTATGTTTCCAAGCTGAATCTCACCCCAGTAACCTCTAGATTTAACATTAGTGAAAACTTTCTTTAAATCTCCAACACCAACAGCAAGGGTTTGCATTTCACCTAGTCCTTTGTAAACAGATTCTAATCTTTCATTTACAAGTTTAAAAGACTCTCCAAGCCTTTGCTCTAGTGTGTTATGTAGCTTTTCATCTACAGTTTGACGCATTTTTTCTAACTTTTCTGAGTTATCTCTTTGTATACTAGAAAGCTTATCTTCTACAGCCTTACGTATATTTTCTAGCTTATTTTCATTTAAATTAGTAAGATCTACAATCTTACCTCCTAAAGTATTATTTAACTCTTCCCTTGTATTTCTAAATTTATTATCCATATCTTGCTTAAGCATAGAAAATTCATTAGATATATTCTTAGAATCTTTCTTACTTCTAGCAATTACAATAAGGGCAAGCAGCTGCAAAAAACAGATTCCGCTTAGTATATATATAATTATATTTAAATCCATAATATGTCCTCCTCTAGTTTCATATTATACATGAACCTATGTTTAAAAGCAAGTGAAATCAGAAAAAATATTGCAAAAAATATTGCAAAAAATATTATAAAAATTATTGAAAATAATATCTAAAAAATATCTAAAATAATAGCTAAAAAAAATTAAAAAGCAAGTCTCTTTTACAAATAAAATGTAAAATTATAATAAAGGTATTGAATTATATTTGTTTATAATATAATATATAGATATATGAAATTAATTAAAATTAATTGAAAAAAACGGGGTATATTCATGGAAAAACAAAAGATAAAAAATAGTTTTAAAATAATATGTATGTTGTTTGCTTTAGTAGCTTCATCTGCGCTATTTAGCACTGTAAATGCATACCAAATAAATATAAGAACTAAAAGATTACTAAGCGATGATCAGTTTATAAGATATAGAGTATATGGATCTCCGCATCCAAATAAAATAAGTGCCGCTATACTTGGGGAAAACCACTCTCAGTACAACAGCTTAATTTCCGCATCTACTATTAGATATAACGGATTAAATAACTGGGTAAACTTTACCGCAGCTAAGCAAGGCGCTCCAAAGACTAATTTGTACTATAATACAGACTCAGTAATATTCCATGCAGAGCCACTTTCAGTCTACCCATCAAGTCCTACTTCTGCAGATAGAGGTACATACTACTATTCCAAATACACAAGCAACTGGACAGAAAGTATAAATTCTTCTGTTAATGAGGCAATGAATTTAGATACAGTAGCAGGTAGCTGTGCAAGGCCATATAAGAAGGGAAATGCAGATAGCATATACAAAGAAGCATATCCTTTATATAATGCAGGAAGTAAAAATGGATATATAAGACCATTTAGAGCAACTATACTTTGTGCAGGCTGTAATACAGGTTTACATAGCCTAGCAGGTCAAACAGGAAATCCAAATTATGGGTCTCTAAGATCTGGGCATGTATCTGTAACAGATTATAAGATTTCTAAAACAGGTTATGACGATATATTAAGTAAATTTAGCAATAAAGCAATTAGAGAAGGTAATGAGTACTATATCTACATGTCAGATGTTAATTATACAATTGGCGGATATAGTGCATATCCAAACGATACAGTGTATGCAGCAAATAATATAGGAGACTTCTATAATCAAACTTATGCACCAAACGGAGCAAATCCAAGATGGGCAATAGACCAAAGAGGTGTGAACAATCAAGGAAATGCACAGCCACTTTCTTCTTTAATAAACGCTTACGATAATAAATTCTATTTCCCAGAACCACCTACTAAAGAAATGGTTATTAAATATTATGACGTTTCTGGTAGAGATGAAGCAAATAGAATGATTTTAGATAGAACAGTAACAAGTAAAGTAGTATTCAATAAGCAAGATAACAGTATGTTTAACCAAGGAGATATGAATAAAATGGCCTTACCTGCTAAAACAGAAGTAAGAACTATTCCAGCAGACCAAACTGGTGCCTTTACAGTAGATTCTGGAGATTACGAATATGTTGGATATAATCAAAAGCTAGTAAATGAAGAAAACTATACAAACAAAAGAGATTTAACAGTAATAAACAAATCTAAAAACGTTGTTGGTTCAAAAGGAACATCTAAAATATATGTAGACGTATTCTTAAATTCTAAAAAAAGAGTATATGTTAAACATATAAATACAACAGAATTTTATAATCCAAGCACATTAACTATGCAAGGCATAAATAGCAATCTAATAAATGCATGTGCAAGAGTAAATAAAACACCTAAGCAGTCTATACTATACCAAAATGGAAATATAATTGGTAGTATTGTAGCAAACGCAACAGCCCCAAGCTACGATGAGTGCTATATCATAGATTGGAACAAAGAGCTAGAAGTTACAAATGCAAAAACAAATCAGCAGCAGTACATTGGATATAGATCAGTTGCTGCAAGTAAAAAACAGTTAGCAGAAAGATATTTCACAAATTTATATAACGGCGGTAAATTAACGTTTACACTTGCAGATAGAGATAAACGTGTATTTACAACGCAAGATAGTGTAAACACATTTGTAGATATGTATTATGTAGATGAAGAGCCAAATAAGCCTACAAATCCAGAAGATGCAAAGCCAGTTGAAATTAATCCAAATGGACTACTATGTTTCCAGTCAGACGATGAGAAATTTAAAACTACTACTAAAAATGAATTTGCTCCTTCAAAAATAGAGGCAGACAAAATACCAAGTTCAGAAGATTTAAAATATGGAGTTTTAGACATTAAAGAATATATAATAACTAGAGCAGATGTTTCATCTCAAAATGATATTATTAGATACGATAACGGAAAAAATCTAGTTAGAATACCTTATGAATTTTTCAATTCTAAGAATTTGCTTATGTTTACAATAGCAGATACTATGAAACTTCTAGATAAAGGAGAAAACATTGGCTCACTACTTTTTGCAAAAGACGCAGATAAAGTCTTAGACATACCACTTTCAGAAGAGTATAAGAAAAACATACGAGAAACTTCTCTTATTGACGGAAGTATTAAAGTAGAAGAATCTTCAGATAATATACCATGCTCAAACAGCTGTAACGGTATATGTAAAAATCATTATATAACAGTTAAAATAACAAATATGAGCCTAATATATAAAGGACAAAATATAATTCCAAATTACGAGCAGTCAACAGGTAAAATATTAATTAGAAAAGAAAGATGTAAACTTGTAAACGGAGTAGCAGTTATAGACGATAGAAAAACAGAATACTTAACTCCAACAAATAAGAAATTAACATGCGATGGATATATTAATAAATTATCAGCAGCTGTAAAAACAGCTAATGAAAAAGCTACAGTAAGAGATATGAATTATCTATATCAAAAGAATTCACAAACAATTTTAGCAGAAAAGTTCAATGGAATGAGAGTGCCACAAGCAACATTTGGCTATAATATAAATAACGGCATTAAACATGCAGATGTTATAGATAAAGTAAATAACAAGACACTTAAAGAAAAAGACAAAGAAGTTGAACCAGTTATTATACACACTCCAGTAATTGCAGAAGTTGTGCTACACAGTGATGGAAGTTTTGTAAATCATACTGGAAAACCAGTAGAAGCTAATAACGTAATTCAAAAGAACGTACCATTTAAAATTTATCCAAAAACAAGTGGAATATTACATACAACATATCCACTAGTAAAAGAATTCGATAAATATACAAAAGAGTACTATGTAAAATTTAATTTCGATATTCAGTATGTAGAGTATTATAAAGATGGTGCTACAAAACCATACACAAGAAATAATACAATGCAGCCTACTGGAACATGGATAAAGATACCTAAAGGAGAATATATATCTGCACAAGCTGTATACGATCCAAATCAGGTACAAAACAGCGTAGTAGATGCAATAGACAGTGAATATAGAATGAAAGTAGTTGCAAACAACGCCCCAGCAGAATCAACAGGGTACACAAAAGCAGCCCTTACATTAGATATTTGGGGAGATAGCAAAATGAACATTAACACAAGGCCACATAAAGAGTTCCATCCTCAGGTATTAGAGCAAGAAGCAAAATACATGGCATTTGTAAAAAATGATGCATCAATACTTGGAAGAATATATGACTTTAGAGTAACAGACGTAGTAGATATAGACTGGAAAAATGTATTTAGAAAAGACGATGCAATAAACCACACAGGTAGATTCTATTATTCTGGATTATTCAAATGGGATATGCTATCTAGCCAGTCAAATCAAATGGTTCCAAGGAAAGATAGTGAAGTTGGATCTTCACCAAAAAGAACTTTACCAGTAGGACCACTTAAACATACAAACACAGGCTATCAAGCAGCTCCAAAACTTGGATACAGATTTGCTTTTGATGTTAAAACAACAGGAAGCATAGGAGATAATGTATCAAAAGAAGTAAATATCAAACCTAGATTCTACTATATTTCAAAAGACGGTAAAGTATATAATGATAAAATTAATTTATATTATAAAAACTCTACTAATAAATATATAAAAATAGGATCAGCATCAGATAAATATAAAATTACTATGAGACCTGCAGATGGACTTAGACATTTAGCAGAATATGAAAAATCATATAATAAAACAAATTTATCTACAAATATAATCTCTATAGGAAACATATCAGATATAAAACTTGCACAAAAAACAAATATGGCAACTAACGATAATGCCTTCTTACAAATTTGGTATGGAGAATATAAGCTACCAAACTCAACAATAGCAGTAGATGCAAATCAGAACGATATAGGAAAACCATTAACAAACGGATACATAGGTATTATTTTCGATATTTCTTGTAAAGAAATGAAAAATGGTGCAGTTGTTAATGAAATATTATATGGTGCAAATGATTTAAATGCAGCAGGAGTAAACACTACTCAGTGGGATTATGAAGGGTACTTAGGAAGCACTGCAGGAAGCCAGTTTAATGGTAAATTACAACTTCCTTCAGGAAATCTAAACATAGATAATGCTCTTTATGAAAAAATTAGAGGAACAGTTATGCTTTATGAAACAGATGAAAGAGCAGCTACAGATTTTGATGTAGGTGCAGGTAAATAAAAATAAATTACGAGGTATTTAAGTATAAATGCCTCGTTTTTTATTAAATTTATAAAAAGTCGTTTTTTATTATAATTCATGTTGTAAAAAAAACATATTTAATATATTATAGATGTATATGAAAACAAAATAAATTAATTAAGAAGTTGAGGTTATATGATGAAAGAAAATATGAAGAATATAAAATGCAAAGTTTTATATGTCATGATGTGTTTAATGGTTTTTGCGGGTATATTCAATTTTGTAAATGCTTATGAAATTGATGTATACACAAAAAGACTAGCATCAGACAAAGAGTGCGTATACTATAGGGTATACGGAGCTCCCCATCCAAATAAGATAAGTGCCGCTATACTTGGCCCTGGAAACTGGCAGTATGAAAGCCTTATAGACGGATCAACAGTTAGGTATAATGGGCTTAATAACTGGATAGGACAAGGCGCAGCTAAAAAAGGCTGGCCAGATTCTACTCTTTATTACAATACAGAAGCAATGATATTCCATACAGCGCCGCTTTCAGTTTATCCAAGCTGGTCTAATGGAACAGATGATAATACATATTATTATGCAAAGTACGCAAGTAATTGGTATAGTTTAGCCGCAGATAGTGCAACAGATGCAGCTAATATGCCTGTAAATACGGGCTCTTGCTATAGACCATATACAAGAGGAGATGCGGGCTCTATATATAAGGAAACGTATCCATTATATTCTTCTTCAGAAGCTAGGGATGGATTTGTTAGACCATATAGATCTACAATACTTTGTGTAAACTGTAATGGTGGGAATCACTATTTAGCAGGACAAACAGGCCATGGATTATATGGAACTTTAAGAAAAGGACATATAGCTGTTTCAGATTACAGAGTATCTAAAGCAGGATATGACGATATACTTAAAAAATTCACTAAATATGCAACACATAGTGGTGGAGATGATTATTATATTTACATGTCAGACGTAATAACTACTTTAGGAGATCCATTTGGAAATGTAGCATATAATAGAGCAAATAACATAGGTCAGTTCTACAACAATACTTATCAAGCAAATGGTGAGTATTCATGGTGGGCACTAGATCAAAGAGGTATTAGTAGCGGAGTTGTTCAGCCACTATCTTCACTTATAAACTCATACGATAATAGATTCCATTTTCCAGAACCACCAACTAAAGATGTAGTAGTAAGATACTTAGACATAGCTGGAAAATCTGAAGCAGATAGAATGAATGTAGACCAGTATAAAACATCACTTACAACTTTGAAAAAGATGGATACTTCTCAGTTTACAGATTCAGATATAAAGAAAATGACAATTAAAGAAGAAACAAAAACAATAAAAGCAAATGAAAAAGGTGGATTAGAAGTTAAAGTACCAGAAGACATGGTATACATAGGAAATAACGTTAACGTAAAAACACCACCAGATTATACAGCTCCAGAAATTAAAGTAATTAATAAAGGAACTACAATAGACGGCTCAACATCAACTTCTAAAATATACATAGATGTATTCTTTAATTCTAAAAAAAGAGTATATGTAAGACAAAAAAATGCAGCTAATTATTTCAATGAAGCGACACAAATACTATTTGGTTTAACACCAGATATAGTTAAAAACTTACCAACATGCGTAAGAAGAGCACCATATGGAATACTTATAGACAAAAACGGTAATGTTTCAAATTCACATTATACAGCAAGATCTTCTAATGGTTTTGATGAATATTATTTAATAAACGTTAAAGAAAGATTAGAAGTCCTAAATGTAGAAGCAAATTTAGGAAATCCAGGAGCTGCAAATAGTGGCTCAGATATTAGATATATAACATATAAAACAGGAAAAAATTCTGTAGCAAATAGAGCTTTTTCACAAATGACATCTGCGTATACAGGAGGAAATATATCAATAAATAATAAAGATGACAGACTTATAAGCTCAAATGAAGACGAAACAACGTATTTTGATTTGCTATATAAATCAAAAAGAAAACCACCTGTAACGCCGGAAATACCGGATAAATCGCCAACAAATTATACTCCAGAAGGAATATTATATTTCCAATCTGAAGATCCAATATATAAAGCGCCAACTGCAAATGAAGTTAAACCAATAGATGATAATATACCAAGTGGAAAGAGCTTAAAAGCAGGAATCCTTAATGTATATCCATATCTATTTACAAGAGCAGATATAGACAGTAAAAATATATATAAAGGTGTTAGCAATGGTAAAAACATAGTAGATATTACTGCAGTTTATGATGAAATAGTAAACTCATCTATATTTACATTAAATAAAGCAACTCTAATAGATAACAACGCGCAAGAAGGAAAAAAATTATTTAACGCGCCAGACTCAAATAACCTTCAAATAGTAAATTCATATTATAATCAAGCAAACAATATTAGCTACATAAAAGGAAATGTAAACACAGAAATTTGGGAACAGGGGCTTGGTCATGCGTGTGGAGGAATTTGTAGAGATGTTAAATGCAAAGTAACAATGCAAGCAGATAGAATACTATATGCAAATGTAGACTTATTCCCAAATCAATCAGCACAAACATTAGAATATACAATTAAAAAAAT
>JAVWPP010000002.1:155334-171528 GCA_036635835.1 Clostridia bacterium
TAGACTTATTCCCAAATCAATCAGCACAAACATTAGAATATACAATTAAAAAAATAAGATGTAAAAAAGATAAAGATGGACATTATGTAGAGGATTATTTAAAAACTCAGTACATAACACCAAACGTACCAGATCTAAAAATAGGTGGATATGTAGCATCAGTGCAAAATGCTTTATTCGATAAGAAAAAACCACAAAAATATTCAATGAGTCAGATGAATGATTTATATGCAAACAATGAATTTGGTATAGATTCAATGAAATACAACGGAGTAAGGGTTCCAACAGGAGAATTAACATATAAGCTTAATTTCTCACTTGGAAAAGTACTTGACGCAGTAAACCCAGTAGTTTGTAATGTACCAAACAAAACAGTAGAACCAGTTATAGTACTTACACCAGTAATAGCAGACATGAAACTTTCATCAAATACAGATTACGTAGATCATTTAGGAGATGGAAGCTCTGAAATAAAGGGTGAAGTAATACAAAAAAATACACCATTTAAAGTTAATATGATAGTTTCAGGAAACAATAAACATACAGTTTATCCAAGCTTAAAAGAGTTCATGGAATTTACAAGAGAGCATTACATTAAATTTATGTTTGATGTGCAGTATGCTAAAACATATAGACCAGATGGATCACCAGACCAAGCTACTACGAATATGAATATAATAAAAGCCGGAACATGGATACAAGTACCAGCAGGAGGAACAATAGAAACGCAGGCTGTATATGTACCAAGTGAAAGCGCAAGTGAAGTAGTAACAGCATTAGAAGGTTCATATGTAGTAAAAACAGTAGCTAAAAATGCACCAAGAGATGTACAATATTTAGAAAAAGTTTTAAATAGAGATGTAGATAGATTCATAGATGAAGAAATAAACAAAACTCAGTACAAAGCAAATAAGCATTTCCCATATCATAGTGAACTTGCTGTAAATAAAGAAACAGTATATGCTGCTAGAAAAACTAAAAAGACAATGAACTTAAGTAGAATATATGATTTCAAAATAACAGATGTAGTAGATATAGATTGGAAAAATGTATTTAGAGGAGCAAATAGCATAGACCATACCGGAAGAGTATACTTTGGCGGATATAAAAAATGGGATATCTATTCTAATGAATCTAACCAATTAATAGATAGAAAATCTGAAGAAATAGGCAATAGTCCTAAAAGAGTATTACCAGTTGGGCCACTTAAACATACAAATACCGGATATCAAAAAGCAGTTAAACTTGGATATTCATTTGGATTTGATTTAAAAACAACAGGTAGTATAGATAATGAAATAATAGAAGGTACCAATAAAAAAGTAAGCAAAAAGATAATAGTTAAACCATCATATTATTACATAAGTAAAGACGGAAAAACATACGAAAAAGATATTGAATTATATTATAAAAACGGAGCAGGCAAATATATAAAACTAGGAAGTGCTCAAGATAAACAAGCATTAACAATGAGACCAGAAGACGGAATGAGATATATAAGCCAGTACGAACCAGTATTTAACGAAAGATATCTTTCAAAAAATATCGTTTCAATGGGTAATTATAAAGACGGAATAGAACTTAAAGCATCAACAAATATGGCAACAAATAATCAGAAATTTGTTCAGTTATGGTATGGATCATTTAAGTTACCAAACTCAACTGTAGTAATTAAAAAAGGAGAATCGGATTTAAGTAAAGCATTAACAAAGGGATATATTGGTGTTAAGTTTGATATAACTTGCGTAGAAATGGGTAATGGTCAAACATATAATGTTAAATATAATCAGTTAGATGCATCTAAAGCAGGAACTCCAAATACAACTCAGTGGGATTACGAAGGATATTTAGGATCTGTACCAGGTCAAAAGTTTAGCGGCGGAATACAGCTTGAATCAGGAAAATGGTCAATAGATGATAAATTATATCAAGAAATAAGAAGTACAGTTATGCTTTATGATACAGACGAAAGAGCTGCAGAAGATTTTGAAACTGGAGCAGGTAAATAATTTTAATATAAAACATATAAAAGATAACTAACTAGATACGGTAATATAATTAATGAGAATAAAGTTACTTATATGTTTCAAAAAACGAAAAATAAAAACAAAAAATAAAAACAAAAAACAAATAAATATAATATATATATAATATATATATTATATAAAGCAGAAAGCTCATACAAAAGTATGGGCTTTTTTGCGTTTACAAGACTCTTTTTAGATATATAGATGAATAATATATACAATAATAGAATATATAGAGGTATATATTCAAAAAAAATTAATAAAAACATGCAAAATAAAGTGAAAAGTATTGACTTTCATCTGAAACAATGCTATAATTATTATTGTAATCGCGGGTGTGGCGGAATGGCAGACGCGCCAGACTTAGAATCTGGTGTCAGCAGACGTGAAGGTTCAAGTCCTTTCACCCGCACCAATTACATTATAGGTTTAGAAACGAGCCTGATACTATCGTTTTGATAGTAAGTCTTATGGAAACTATATTACTTGTACCGCATGGTACATATAATACATGGATTACATATGAAATTAATGCATAAGCATTTTAGTTTCGCCAAGGCACTTGCCTTGTTTTTTTTGGCGGGGTACTTTACATAATACTTTGCTAAAAACAGAAAATATATCGATTTAGGGTTAAGATTGTCTTACTTAGTATGTATATAGTAAGACTTTCTTTTTCACCAAATCAATTAAGGAGAGAAAATGGAACAATTAAAATTTAGCGAGTTAGAATTATCTAAAGAAGTAAGAAAGGCTATAGACGAAATTGGTTACGAACAAGCAACACCAATTCAGGCCCAATCAATTCCCGTTATAATGGACGGACAAGATGTAATAGGCTTAGCACAAACAGGAACAGGTAAAACATGTGCATTCGGGTTACCAATGATAGAAAGTATAGATATGGAAATTAAAAAACCACAAGTAATTATACTTTGCCCAACAAGAGAGCTTGCAATGCAAGCTGCAGATGAATTAACAAAATTTGCACAGTACAAAAAAGGATTAAACATATTATCTATATATGGTGGAGCACCAATAGATAGACAAATGGCAGCCCTTAGAAAGAATCCACAAATAATTGTTGGAACACCAGGAAGAGTAATGGATCACATGAGAAGAAAAACTTTAAAACTAGATGCGGTAAACAAAATAGTTTTAGATGAAGCAGATGAAATGCTTAACATGGGATTCAGAGAAGATATAGATTTCGTATTAGAAAGTATGCCTGCAGAAAGACAAACAATTCTTTTCTCAGCTACTATGTCTAAAGGAATTTTAGCAATAACAAAAAAATATTTAAAGAAAGATGCTGTTACAATTCAAATAGAACATAAACAATTAACAGCACCTAAAATAAAACAATATGTTGTAGAAACAAACGAATCTAAAAAAATAGATGTATTATCTAGAATATTAGATGCAACAGAAATGAAATTATCTATAATATTCTGTAACACAAAAAGAAAAGTAGAAGAAGTTAAAACTCATCTACAAACTATAGGATATACTGTAGAAACATTACATGGAGAAATGAGACAACCTCAAAGAGACACAGTAATGAAAAAAGCAAAAAACGGATTAGTTGAAATACTAGTAGCTACAGATGTAGCAGCTAGAGGTATAGATATTGATGATGTTGAAGCTGTATTTAACTTTGATATACCAGATGACGAAGAGTACTACGTACATAGAATAGGTAGAACAGGTAGAGCTGGTAAAGAAGGAACATCATACTCTTTTGTAACAAATAGAGATGGTAACAAGATGAGAAACATTCAAAGATATACTAAAGCAAAAATGGAACAATATAAATTACCAAGCGTTTTAGATATTTTTGATAAGAAAATCTCTAGAGAATTAGAACTAGTAAAAGGTATTGCAGAAAAAAGTGATTTAAGCAAATACCAAGCAGCTATAACTAAATTCTTAGAAGAAAACGAAGAATTAACTGTAGAAAACCTTGTAGGAGCTTTCTTAAGAAAGAATGTTGGTCTTATTCAAACAGAAATAAAGACTACATTTGCAACAGATAGCAGATCAGAAGGTAGAGACGGAAGAAGAGATGGAAGAAGAGACGGAAGAAGAGATGGCGGAAGAGACGGCGGAAGAGATTTCGGAAAAAGTAACGGAAACCAAATTAGATTCTTTATCAATCTTGGAAAAATGGATGGATTTAAAAAGAAAAGTGAATTCGTAGTTGCTCTTGCTAAAATGGCAAATGTAAGCGATAACGATATTAACGATGTTAATGTTTTAGATAAATATTCATTCTTTGAAGTTAAAAAAGAAATGTCAGATAAATTAATAAACAACATGAAAAAAGTGAAATATAACGGAAGAAATGTAGACGTAGAAGTTTCAAATAAAAGAAGATAATTCAAAAGGTGAATGTAGCAATGCATTTACCTTTTTTGCATATTATGTTTACTTTGTATGTAATCTGTGGTATAATAGAAATGTTAAATTTAAATAATCCAAATATAAATATATACGGAGGTTTTTTTATGAAAGCTTTAGTTTTAGCAGCAGGCTATGGAACAAGATTAAGTGCAGTTACAAAAGGAGTAGCTAAACCATTAGTAGACGTTTCAGGAACAACAATATTAGGTAGAATTATAGAAGATATAATTAAAATAAAAGACGTTGATGAAATTTATGTTGTAACAAACGATAAATTCTATCCTCAGTTTACTCAGTGGAAAAAAGAAAACGTTTTTGATGTACCAGTTGTACTTGTTAACGATGGAACAAATTCAAATGAAAATAGACTTGGAGCAATTGGAGATATAAACTTAGTTATAGACTTTTTTAAAATACAAGAAGATCTTTTAATTGTAGCCGGGGATAGCCTTTATGAGTTTGAGCTTAAAGACTTTGTAACTTCATTTAAAACTCATAAGATGCCATGCATGTGCGTTAAGCAGCATAGTAACAAAGAAGAACTAAGCAGATTTGGAATTGTAGAAAAAGATTCATATAACAATATTATTAGTTTTGAAGAAAAACCAGTAAGTCCAAAATCAGATTTAGTTGGATATGCAATATATATATATCCAAGAAAAGTCTTATCTTTATTCAAAGGATATATGCAGAGCGGTAGAAATACAGATGCTCCAGGCAATTTTGTTAAGTATTTAACAGATATAATGCTAGTTAAAGCATATCCTTTTGAAGGAAAGTGTTTAGATATTGGAACACCAGAAAGCTTAGAAGAAGCAAGAGCATATTTTAAAAACAGATAAAAGTAAACCTAGATGTAAATTCATCTAGGTTTTTCTTTGTCGAAAAAGCTTGAAAAAAGGGGACATATAAGATATAATAAACATAAAAAAGGTGGAATATAAATTGAAAATAGCAATATATACTTTAGGATGTAAAGTAAATCAGTATGAATCAGATTTGCTTATACAAAAGATGAAAGAAAAAGGCTATGAAATTGTAGATTTCGATAGTTTTTCAGATATATACCTTATCAATTCATGTAGCGTAACTAATATGTCAGATAGAAAATCTAGACAAATGGCGGGACATGCAAAGAGATTAAACAAAGATAGCATAGTTGTCCTTACGGGCTGCTATGCGCAGGCGGTTAAAGAAAAAATTCAGGAGTACAGTAATATAGATATAGCTATTGGAAATTTAGAAAAAGATAAGACTTTAGATATTATAGAAAAATGTATTATAGAAAAAGAAAAGAAGCATATAGAAATTTCAGATGTTAATTTAGAAAAAGTATATAAGCAAAAAGGTAGCCGCAGCACTGCTTTAGATATTAGAGAGTCTGTAAAAATAGAAGATGGGTGCAATAATTTTTGTTCGTACTGCATTATACCGTATGTAAGAGGTAGGGTAAGAAGTAGGAAGATAGAAGACATAGTAAAGGAAGTAGAAGCGCTTGCTAAAGATTCTGTTAAGGAAGTTGTTTTAGTTGGCATCGAAATCGCCTCATATGGCTTAGATATTGGAAAAGGTGTAAATTTAGTAGACTGCATAGAAGAAGTTGCTAAAATACCCGGTATAGAGCGTATAAGGCTAGGTTCTTTAGAACCTACGTGGGTAACAAAAGAAAATGTCGAAAGAATGAAGAAAATAGATAAGCTATGTCCGCATTTTCATTTGTCTATGCAAAGTGGAAGTACTACGGTTTTAAAGAGAATGAATAGAAAATATACAGCTAAAGAGTTTATGGATGTTGTAAATTTACTTAAAGAAAACTTTCTAGATGTTGCGCTTACAACAGATATAATAGTTGGTTTTCCAGGTGAGACAGATGAAGAGTTTATAGAGACTGTAGATTTTGTAAAAGAGGTTGGATTTAAAGAGATACATGTGTTTAAGTATAGCATTAGAAATGGAACTAGAGCTGCTAAAATGGAAAACCAAATAAGTGGCGAGGTTAAAAATGCAAGAAGTAAAGTACTTATAGAACTTTCTAAAGAGCTAGAAGCTAAGTATTTAGAGAGATTTAAAGGTAAAAAAGTTTCGTTCCTTATAGAAAATATAGATGGCGGGTACGTAACTGGATATACAGACAGATATATTAAAATAAAACAAAAGAGGGTGTATGAAAATTGGGAAAAGATAGGGCAAACAAGAATAGTAGAGATAAAATAAGAAGAAGAAAAGAAGATAAAACTGGATTAAATAAGATACGAAATAAATTAGAAGCTGCGTCTTTAGATTTAGAAGATATAAAGAAAAAGTCTAAAAAAGTTGCTCCTAAGACTATGTATGATCCGATGTATGATTACGAGGCAAATAAAGATATTACCATGATTATAGCAAATAAAGAATTTGCTCCTGAGCTTCCTCCAGAGTCTAAAGCAAAAGAGGCTAAAAAAGCTAAAATGAAGGAACTTGCTTTAAAAAAAGAGGAAAAACTAAATAATGAAAAAGTAAAGTCAGATAAACAAAAATATAAGCCTGCTAATGTTTCTTATGATAATACATATAAAGAAAAAAACAGTAGCAGTGCAAAGCGCAGTATTTTAGCGTTTTGTCTTATTGCTGCTTTTATACTAGGCTGCACTTTCCTTGTAAAAAATGCAGCTTCAAATGTTGTTGAAAAAGCAAAAGGTGAAACTAAAAAAAATGTACAAGAAGTTAGTCCTGCTGTAGATTTAGATAAGACAAAAGGGCAAAAAGATGCAGAAAAGTTAAATGAAACTTTTGGGCTTAATAACAACCAAAATGCTGAGCTTAATTTAACGTTTTTAGGGGATATTATATTGCCATCTAGCCTTCCTAAAACTACAGAAGAGTACTGCATGGCTGTTAAAGATATTGCGTTTTTGACAAGTAAAGCAGATTATACAGTAGGTATTTTACCTTCTGTTATAACTAATGCAGATTTTTCAGAAGGCGGACATAGTCAGTATATTACGCCAAAAGAATCTATAAGTGCATTTAAAAGTTTAGGTGTAAACCTTATTAATTTAGCAAATGATACTATTTTAGATTATGGAGATTATATGGCTAAAGCTACTGCAGAAGCACTAAAAACAGAAGGTATAACTACTGTTGGTTTGAATGATTCTATAGCATATTTTGCGCAAAACGGCATTAGAATTGCTGTAGTTTCATATAACGATATAATAATTGGGACTAAGTCTAAATATGAGACAGCAGGAATATCTATGTATAGCGAGGATAAAGCAGCAAGAGATATAGCAGAAGCAAAAAGAAATGCAGATGTTGTTATAGTTACGGTGCATTATGGAAAAGCAAGTAAAAATGAAATTACAAATATTATGACAGATATAGCTAGAAAGACAGTAGACGCAGGAGCAGATATGTTTGTAGGTTCTCATGCTATGGGAGTTTTACCTGTTGAAATATATAAAGGAAAACCAATTATATATAGCATAGGTCATTTAATAGGCAATGCAGAAAACGAAACAGCAAGGCAAAGTGCAACTGTAGATGTTAATATTTCTAAAGATTTTAAAATTAAAAAAATCACTTTAAATCCTATATACATTACAGAAAAAGAGACAATAAGAGCTACAGATGTTAACCTTCAGCAATTTTTAGACAAAATGGCTCAGGGATGTACAAAACTTAGCACACCGTTTGAAATTGTAGAAGATAAATTTATTATAAATATTAAAAATTAGTATTGTTTTTACTGTTTAAATGATATAGAATGAAGAAGTAACTAGGAGGTAAATATATGATAGTTAAAGTAGGAATTAATGGGTTCGGAAGAATCGGAAGACTTGTGATGAGAGCGTCACTAGAAAGAGACGACGTAGATGTTGTAGCAATAAATGATCCATTTGTAAGCTTAGATTACATGAAATATATGCTTGAATATGATTCAGTGCATGGTAGATTAAATGCAAATATCGTCGTTGACGAAGAAAATAAATGCTTAATTGTTAATGGAAAGGCAGTTAAAGTATACAATGAAATGGACCCTGTAAATATTAAATGGGGAGAAGCAGGAGCAGTATATGTTGTTGAATCTTCAGGTGTATTTACAGATTCAGAAAAAGCATCTGCACATTTAGCAGGTGGAGCAAAAAAAGTAATAATATCTGCACCATCTAAAGATGCGCCAATGTTTGTTATGGGAGTAAACGATGAGACATATACTAAAGATATGAATATTGTTTCTAACGCTTCTTGCACAACTAACTGCTTAGCACCACTTGCTAAAGTAGTACACGACAAGTTTGGAATTGCAGAAGGATTAATGACAACTGTTCATGCAACTACTGCAACTCAAAAAACAGTAGATGGACCATCTAAAAAAGACTGGAGAGGCGGAAGAGCTGCAGCTGGTAATATTATACCATCTTCAACTGGTGCTGCTAAAGCAGTTGGTAAGGTTATTCCATCTTTAAACGGAAAACTTACTGGTATGTCATTTAGAGTACCAACTTTAGACGTATCTGTTGTAGATTTAACAGTAAGACTTGTAAAAGGAGCTTCTTATGAAGCTATTGTAGACGCTGTTAAAGAAGCATGCGCAGGTCCTTTAAAGGGAGTTATGTCTTGGACAGATGAAGCTGTTGTATCTTCTGACTTTATACATGATCCTCATACTTCAATTTTCGACGTTAAAGCTGGCATACAAATGAGCGATAATTTCGTTAAACTTGTTGCTTGGTATGATAACGAATGGGGCTATTCTTGTAAAGTTTTAGACCTTGCATGTCACATGTCAAAAGTAGATAATATGTAATATGTAATATATATTTTAAAACCACTAATGTTTAGTTAGTGGTTTTTTCTTTTGAAACATATAAAATATATCTATCTATATACGGAAATATGGATAATGAGAAGAAAGCATATACTATGTTTTAAAAAAACAAAAAATGCTAAAAAAACAACAAAAAAATAGTAAAAAAAACAACAAAAAACAACAAAAAAACAACAAAAAATAATAAGACAAAAAACGCTAAAAAATAAAAAAGATTAAGTGATTTACCTATTGTATTTTCAAAATAGTATATGATATAATCTTAAGTATAGTATTATAGCTTGGACGAGAGAAGCTATTTTACTCTAAAAGTGAATAATTCACAACTTTTGTAAGCAGGTATATAATACGATTGACGAGAGAATAGTATAAAATAAGCCAATAAGCTCATAAAGGTAATCGCTATAGCGATGGCAAAGGTGTGCGGCGCCTAAGAAAGCAGCATTTTAGCAGCTTTAAAGAAAGTTAAATTTTAAATATTAACTTAAATCGTAAAATACAAAAGAAAGAGGGTATTGTTATGTCAGTTATACATGTAACAAGCGAAATAAAAAAATTAAAGAAAGTGTTATTACATAGACCAGGTAATGAATTATTAAATCTAACACCAGAAACATTAGAAAGATTGCTTTTTGATGATATTCCATATTTAAAAGTAGCTCAGCAAGAGCATGACTACTTTGCAAATATACTTAGAGAAAATGGTGTAGAAGTTGTATACTTAGAGGATCTAATGACTGAAACATTAGATGCAAATCCAGCAATAAAAGAAAAATTCTTAAAACAGTTTATACATGAAGCAGGAATATCTACTCCAAAATATAAAAATATAGTTTTAGAATATTTAATGAGTTATAAAGATACAAAAGAATTAGTCCTTAAAACAATGGAAGGAATAAATCTTAATGAATTAGATTTAGAAGAAAGAGATATAGAAAATTCAGTAGTAGATTTAGTAAGCGAAGAGTCTAAGTTTATAGCAGACCCTATGCCAAATCTATACTTTACAAGAGATCCATTTGCAAGTGTAGGCCATGGTGTCTTGCTTAATAGAATGTTCTCTGTAACAAGAAATAGAGAAACAATTTACGCAGAATATATATTCAATTACCACCCAGAATATAAAGGAAGAGTAGATATCTATTACGATAGATATAACGCATTCCATACAGAAGGTGGAGATGTACTTAATTTAAACGAGCATGTCTTAGCAGTTGGTATTTCACAAAGAACATCACCAGACGCTATAGATTTACTTGCTAAAAACTTATTTGAGGATGAAAGCTGCAAGATAGATACAGTGCTTGCAATTAACATACCAGTGTCTAGAGCATTTATGCATTTAGATACCGTATTTACTCAAATAGATGTAGATAAATTTACGTACCATCCTGGAATAATGGGAACACTTCAAGTTTTTGAAATAACTAAAGGTACAGTTCCTGGAGAAATAAAAGTAAAAGAGAAAAAAGATACTTTAGAAAACATATTAAGTGAATACTTAGAAAGAAAAGTTACCCTTATACCATGTGCAGGCGGAGAAAAAATAGCTGCAGAAAGAGAGCAATGGAACGATGGATCTAATACTTTATGTATAGCTCCTGGAGTTGTTATTGTATACTCTAGAAATAATGTTACAAATGAAGTACTTAGAAAAAACGGAATAACCGTAATAGAAATGCCAAGCGCAGAACTTTCAAGAGGACGTGGAGGCCCACGTTGTATGAGTATGCCGCTTGTAAGAGAAGATTAGAATAGGAGAGATAAAAATGGATATTAGCTTAAAAAACAGAAACTTTTTAAAATTACTAGATTACACACCTGAGGAAATAAGATATCTTTTAGATCTAGCAAAATATTTTAAAAATTTAAAGAAAAATAACACACCACATAAATTCCTGTCTGGTAAAAATATAGTTTTACTATTTGAAAAAACTTCAACTAGAACAAGATGTGCTTTTGAAGTTGCAGGAAACGACCTTGGTATGGGAGTTACATATTTAGACCCAGGTAGCTCTCAAATGGGTAAAAAAGAAAGTATTGCAGATACTGCAAGAGTTCTTGGTAGAATGTATGATGGTATAGAGTACAGAGGATATGCACAGGAAATAGTAGAAGATTTAGCACTAAACGCTGGAGTTCCAGTATGGAATGGTCTTACTACTGAGTTCCATCCAACTCAAATGCTAGCAGATATGTTAACAATAGAAGAAAACTTTGGACGTCTTAAAGGCATTAACTTTACATTCATGGGTGACGCAAGAAATAATGTAGCTAACTCATTAATGATAGTATGCGCAAAAATGGGAGTTAACTTTACATGCTGCGCACCTAAAGAGCTATTTCCAAATGAAGAATTAGTTAAAACTGCTAGAGAAATTGCAAATGTTAGCGGAAGTAAAATCTCCCTAACAGAAGATGCTTTAGAAGGAACTAAAAATGCAGATGCAATATACACAGACATATGGGTTTCAATGGGCGAGCCAGATGAAATATGGGAGTCTCGTATTAAACTATTAAAACCATATCAAGTAAATGCAGATATTATGGAAAACGCAAACGATAACGCAATATTCTTGCACTGTTTACCTTCTTTCCATGATCTTAAAACTACAATTGGTAAAGAAATAAACGAAAAATTTGGAGTTCCAGAAATGGAAGTTACAAATGAAGTTTTTGAATCTGCAAAGTCTAAGGTATTTGACGAAGCAGAAAACAGAATGCATACCATTAAAGCAGTTATGTATGCTACTTTAAAAGGTGATGCTAATGAGTAAGAAAATAGTTATAGCGCTTGGAGGAAATGCTTTAGGTAAAACACCAAGTGAGCAGTTAGAGCTAGTTAAAAACACATCTAAAAGTATAGTAGATATAATTAAAGATGGTAACGAAGTTATAATTGCTCATGGTAATGGCCCTCAGGTAGGTATGATCAATCTTGCTATGGAATATTCATCAAATAACTTACCAGAAGTAGCTCCTATGCCTTTTGCAGAGTGCGGAGCAATGAGCCAAGGATATATAGGATATCATTTACAAAAATCAATAAAAGATGAACTTAAGAAACAAGGTATAGATAAAAACTGCGTAACGCTTGTTACACAGGTAGAAGTTTCAAAAGAAGACAAAGCATTTAATTTACCAAGCAAACCAATTGGAATGTTCTATACAAAAGAACAAGCAGATAAAATATCTGCAGAAAAAGGATATAAATTTGTAGAAGATGCAGGAAGAGGATATCGTAGAGTAGTACCATCTCCAGAGCCTGTTAAGATAATAGAGCTAGATGTAATTAAACAACTTGTTTCTTTAAATGATGTTGTTATTACAGTAGGTGGTGGCGGTATACCTGTTGTATCTTCAGAAAATGGACTAGAAGGAGTAGCAGCTGTAATAGATAAAGATAAATCTAGCGCACGTCTTGCAATAGACGTAAAAGCAGATGTACTGCTAATACTAACTGCCGTTGATGAAGTTTGTATAAACTTTAACAAGCCAAACTCTGAGAAACTAAAAAGTCTTACAGTAGAGCAAGCTAAAGCATATATAGAGGAAAATCAGTTTAGTCCAGGTAGTATGCTACCAAAAATAGAAGCATGTATCAAGTTTGTTGAAAATAATTTAAATGGAGTTGCGGTAATAACTTCGCTTGAAAAAGCAAAAGAAGCACTTCATGGTTTAAGTGGTACAAAAATTACATTAGCTTAAATATTTAAGGAGTTGAATTTATGAAAAAGGAAGACGTCGAGAATAAAAAAGACGAAGTAAAAACAAAAAAAGGTTTTAAAATGCCATCAGCGTATAGCGTTTTATTAATCATCATTGGTGCTTTAGCTTTAGTTACTTTTTGCATACCAAGTGTAAAAAATGCAACTGTAGGTTTAGTAGTAATGTCACCAGTTAAAGGTTTCGTAGAAGCTATAGACGTAGCTCTATTTGTTATGATACTAGGAGGATTCTTAGGAGTAATTAATAAAACTAAAGCTCTAGAATCTGGAATAGGTCGTATAGTTAAAAAATTAAAAGGAAAAGAACTTATAATGATTCCAATCCTTATGACACTATTTTCTTTAGGTGGTTCTACATATGGAATGGCTGAAGAAACAATCGCTTTCTATGGATTAATTATTGCTGCAATGATGGCAGCAGGTTTTGATAGCATGGTAGGTGCCGCAGTAGTATTACTAGGTGCTGGCGTAGGTGTTTTAGGATCTACTGTAAACCCATTTGCAATAGGAGCTGCAGTAGATGCCCTTAAGAGCTCAATACCTGGTATTGAGATAAACCAAAGTATAATAATAGGACTAGGAGCAATCCTTTGGGTTACTTCATTAATTATAGCAATATTCTTTGTAATGAGATATGCTAAAAAAGTTCAAAAAAATAAAGATGCTAGTATCTTAAGTAAAGAAGAAAAAGCAGCATCTGAAAAAGCATTCGGTAACCCAGATAGTAAAGAGGGAATCGAATTAACAGGAAAAAGAAAAATCGTTTTAGTTATATTTGCAATTTGCTTTATTATTATGATAGTATCTCTTATCCCTTGGGCAGATTTTGGAGTACATATATTTGAAGGAACAACTAACATATTAACAGGAGCAAACCTTGGAGAATGGTATTTCCAAGAATTATCTGCTTGGTTCTTTATTGGAGCTGTAGTTGCAGGTATTGCATACCGTATGAAAGAAAAAGAAATCGTTGAAGCATTCGTTGATGGAGCAGCTTCTATGATGGGAGTTGTCCTTGTAATTGCAGTATCTAGAGGTATTAAAGTTATAATGGACGGAACAGGTTTAGGAGACTACATTTTAAATGCAGCTGCTAACATGTTAGAAGGTGTATCTGGAGGATTATTTACAGTATTATCTTACATAGTATTTGTAGGACTATCTTTCTTAATTCCATCTACATCTGGCCTTGCTGGCGCATCTATGCCTATAATGGGTGGTCTTGCTCATACTTTAAGCTTAAGCCCAGAAGTTATGATCATGATATTCTGCGCAGCATGTGGACTTGTAAATCTAATTACACCAACTAGTGCCGTTGTTATGGGCGGACTTGCAGTTTCTAAGATAGAATTCTCAACTTGGATTAAATTTGTTGGTAAAGTATTATTAACATTATTTATTGCAAACGTATTGATTTTATCTATTGCTATGATGATATTGTAACAATAAAATACATAAAATATTTCAACAAACTTAGTAGTACACTTTAGTAGTGTGCTACTTTTTTTTCTTCTTTTTTAGAAACGTAGTATCTAGCACTATGCACTAGCAAGTGTAAAGATATACAGCTTGTAAAAAGAAGCTAGATAGTGTATAATATATAAAAGAAAATATATAGAAAAGGAGGCATATAAATGGATAGAATAGTTTTCTACTTCGTAGTTTGTTCTTTCATAGGATGGGCACTAGAAGTGTTTTTTAAGACAATATCTAACGAAAGCTTAGATAGAGCAGGAATGGGAAAAGGGCCATACTGCATGGCATACGGAATTGGAATGGTACTCCTACTTGTACTTGTTACAGAAAAAGTAGATAATTTATTTGTTATGTACATACTTTCATCTGCTGTTTGTACAGCTTTTGAATACGTAACAGGAGTAGTGCTAGAGAAAGTATTTGGAGTTGTCCTATGGGAATACACAAAGCTTAAATTTGCCATAAACGACCACATATGCTTAGAGTTTATAGTCCTTTGGGGATTTTTCGGCATAGTATTCCTAAAAGCTGTAGTACCTTTTTTAGACAAAATATATTACAGCATAACCTCAGAAAGCGCAGTAACTTGCCTATATCTATTAGCTCTTTGCGTTATAGCAGACTATGCATATGCAGGGCACTGCCTAATAAAGGCTAAAAAAGCTAAAGAAGAGGTATGTATAGAGGAGAAAAACATATGAAAAGAGAAATAGAACTAACAGTTAAGTCTAATATGCCAATAAATAAGTGCAAAGAAAAGCTAAAAATAGCAGGGTATACACTAGAAAAAGAGCTACATGTAAAGGACATATATATGCGCTCTAAAGATGTATCTTTGCAAAGCAGTAACGAAGAAATACTTAAAAGATCTGTACTTGTAAGGGACGTAGTAAAAAACAAATCTAGCGTACATGAAAAAGAGCTAGTATATAAAGAAAAAGAGTACAATGAAAAAGGTGAAATAGTTTCATCAAATAAGTACATAGTACATATAGATTCAGTAGAAAAAGCAGTAGTTTTTTTAGAAAAAATAGGATACGTTAAGCTTTTAGAAATAGAAGATATGTACACTGAGTATTCTAAAGGAGAAGTAGTAATAGGACTTCAAGATGTAAAGGATTTAGGAGCATTTATAGAGGTAGAAGAAACTATAAAGCATAGAGAAATTACAGATGAAATGCGCATAAGAGAAGATCTTAAACAGTATCTTTTAGATACAAAGCTAGATATTGATGCTTCTAATTTCGATGTTAAAAAAGTGTTTTTAGCTTTAGATAATATGCGTAAAAGAAAATAAAAATATATTCGCAATCTTTACAATATATATTTTGCGTGATATAATAAAGCAAGAAAAACTTATAAGGAGTGGTATCATGGAAGAGTTAGATTACATATGGAAAGATAAGAAAAGACCGTTTTTTGGCCTACCTTTGTCTTTTACAACATACATTATAACATCAGAAAAGCTATTAATTAGGTCTGGAATATTTAATACTCAGGAAGAAGATATTAGACTTTATCGTATAATGGATATTACATTAAAGCGTTCAATTTTCGAGAGAATCTTCAATCTTGGAACAATTCATTGTTGCTCTGCAGATAGATCTACTCCGGAATTTGAAATTAAAAATATTAGAGATGCTTTTAAAGTTAAAGAGCTTCTTTCAGATCTTATAGAAAAAGTAAGAGAAGAAAAAAATATAAGTAGTAAAGAATTTATGAATTCTGGAACAGTAGGGGAATTTTAAAA
>JAVWPP010000002.1:171628-176667 GCA_036635835.1 Clostridia bacterium
AATTAAAACATATAAAAGATAACTATCTAGATACGGTAAATATATTAATGAGAATAAAGTTAAGTATATGTTTTAAAAAATATAAAATAAATAAACAAAAAAAGAAAAAAAGCAAAAAATAAGAAAGGGTGAGTACATGCTTACAGACATAGAAATATCTCAAAAATGCAAAATGCTAAACATCACAAAGATAGCTAAAAAAATAAAAGTAAAAGAAGAAGATTTAGAGCTATACGGAAAATACAAAGCAAAATTTGCAGATAGCATATATAAAAAAGTAGAAAATAACAAAGAAGGCAAGCTAATATTAGTTACTGCCGTTAATCCAACACCAGCTGGAGAAGGTAAAACAACCATAACCGTAGGACTAGGTGAGGCCATGACAAAGATAGGAGAAAGCGCCATCATAGCGCTTAGGCAGCCATCTCTTGGACCTGTATTTGGAGTAAAAGGAGGAGCAACAGGCGGAGGATATGCGCAGGTTGTCCCAATGGAAGACATAAACATGCACTTTACAGGAGATTTCCATGCTATAACATCTGCAAACAACCTTCTTTGCGCTATGCTAGATAACCATATATACCAAGGAAATGCGCTAAACATAGACATAAATAACGTAAAAATAAAAAGAGTTTTGGATATGAACGATAGAGCTCTTAGAGAAATACAAATTGGAATGGGCAAAGCAACAAATGGCGTAGAAAGAAAAGATTCTTTCCAAATAACTGTTGCAAGCGAAGTTATGGGCATATTTTGCCTTTCTACAGATATAAAAGACTTAAAAGAAAAACTAGGAAACATCATAATAGCATATAACCTTTCAGGCATGCCTGTATATGCAAAAGATATAAAAGCAGAAGGCGCCATGACGGCTCTTCTAAAAGATGCAATAAAACCAAACCTAATTCAAACTTTAGAAAATACGCCATGTATAATGCACGGAGGACCATTTGCAAATATTGCGCATGGTTGCAACAGTATAATAGCTACAAAGTTAGCCCTTAAGCTAGCAGACTACTGCATTACAGAAGCTGGATTTGGCGCAGATTTAGGTGCGGAAAAGTTCTTAGATATAAAGTGCAGAAAAGCAAATATATCTCCTGCTGCAATAGTTCTAGTTGCAACAATTAGAGCTCTAAAATATAACGGAGAAATACCAAAAGAAGACCTTAAAACAGAAAACGTAGAAGCCGTAAAAAAAGGAATTTGCAACTTAGAAAGACATATAGACAACTTAAAAAAATTTGGAGTTCCAGTGCTAGTTACGCTAAATAAATTTTTCACAGACACAGATGCAGAAATACAAATAGTTAAAGATATTTGCGCAGCTAAAAACGTAGACATAAGCATTTCAGAAGTGTTTGAGCATGGTGGAAACGGTGCAAAAGAGCTAGCAGAAAAGCTAGTTATTGCTACTAAAACAGAAAGCACTCTTAAATATATATACGACGAAAATCTAGAAATAGAAGAAAAAATAAATATTTTAGCTACTGAAATATACGGAGCAAAAGACGTTAAGTTTTCAGAAAAAGCATTAGCTGAAATAGAAAAAATAAAAAAAATAAATAGAGATAAACTACCAATATGCGTAGCTAAAACTCAGAGCTCTTTTTCAGACAATAAGAATCTACTAGGAGCTCCTAAAGATTATACATTCAATATTTCAGATGCCTCTATAGCTAATGGTGCAGGCTTTATAGTCCTTTATGCAGGCTCTATTATGACAATGCCAGGACTTCCTAAAGTTCCTGCTGCAGAAGGAATAGATGTAAATGAAAGCAGCGAAATAGTTGGAATATTCTAATATATATAAGCAAAAACGTAAGAACATATAAAGTTCTTGCATACGTTTTTTTAAAAAAGACAGTTAAATAATTAGCTGCCTTTTTTTGTTTTAAAAAAATATATATGCGCATAATATAAAGGAAAAATCGTTGCTAAAACACCAAAAATGTTGTATACTTAAGAAGTAATAATTAAATATAAGGAGGGAATTATGGATACAAATTTTAAACAATGGGATAAGTTTAATAAAGGAACATGGAATCATCAAATAGATGTTAGAAATTTTATTCAAACTAACTATACAGAGTACACAGGAGACGAAAGCTTCCTTAAAGGACCAACAGAAAAAACAAGAAAGCTATGGGAAAGCGTTTCTAAAATAATGGACATGGAAACTAAAAAAGGTGGAGTTTTAGATGCAGATACAAAAGTAGTATCTAGCATAACTTCTCACAAAGCAGGATACATAGACAAAGATTTAGAACTAGTAGTTGGCTTACAAACAGATAAGCCGCTAAAAAGAGCAATAGTACCTTATGGCGGAATTAGAATGTGCGAAACAGCTTTAGAGGAATATGGATTTAAAATAGATAATCAAATAAACGATATATTTACTAAATATAGAAAAACTCACAACCAAGGTGTTTTCGATGCATATACAAGCGAAATGAGGAAATGCAGAAAGAGCGCTATAATAACAGGACTTCCAGATGCATATGGTAGAGGAAGAATAATAGGAGACTACAGAAGAGTTGCCCTATACGGTATAGATCTCCTTATAGAAGACAAAATAAAGCAAGGAAAAGACCTAGAACTAGACTATATGGACGATGAAACAATTAGAATGAGAGAAGAAACTTCAGCTCAAATAAACGCACTTAAAGAGTTAAAAGAGCTAGGCAATATATATAACATAGACATATCTAAACCAGCTAAAAACGCTTTAGAAGCAGTGCAGTGGACATATTTTGGATACCTTGCCGCTATAAAAGAAAACAACGGAGCAGCAATGAGCATAGGTAGAATATCTACATTTCTAGATATATATTTAGAAAAAGACATTAAAGATGGTCTTATAGACGAAGAAACAGCTCAGGAATACATGGATCAGCTAATAATAAAACTTAGAATGGTTAGATTCCTAAGAACTAAAGCATATTCTGCGCTTTTTGCAGGAGATCCAAACTGGGTAACAGAATCTATAGGAGGAATGACAAGCTCAGGAGACAGCCTAGTAACTAAAAACTCTTTTAGAACATTACACAGCTTAGAAAACATAGGACCTGCCCCAGAACCTAATCTTACAGTCCTATGGTCTAGAAATCTACCAGAAGGATTTAAAAAATACTGCGCTAAAATATCTATACTTACAAGCGCAATTCAGTATGAAAATGATGACCTTATGAGCGAGCTTTATGGAGACGATTACGCTATAGCTTGCTGCGTTTCAGCTATGCGAGTAGGAAAACAAATGCAGTTCTTTGGCGCAAGATGCAACATTGCAAAATCTCTTCTTTATGCAATAAATAGAGGAAAAGACGAAGTAACTGGAGAGCAAGTAGGTCCTATTACAAGGCCACTAGACCCAGCTGCTGAGTATTTAGACTACGAAGATATATTACAAAGACTAGATGAAATGTTTAACTGGGTATCTAGAGTATATATTAATGCATTAAATATAATTCATTATATGCACGATAAATATGCCTACGAAAGCATCCAAATGGCCCTTCACGATAAAGATATACATAGAACAATGGCATGCGGAATAGCCGGCCTTTCTGTTCTTGTAGACTCTTTAAGCGCTATAAAATACGCTAAAGTTAAGCCAATTTACGATGAGAGAGGAATAGCTGTAGACTTTACTGTAGATGGCACATTCCCATGCTTTGGTAACGATGACGATAGAGTAGATGAAATAGCAGTAAAAGTACAAAAAATGTTTATGGATAAATTAAAACAACATAAAACATATAGGAATTCTGAGCAAACTATGTCTATACTAACAATTACATCTAACGTTGTATACGGAGAAAAAACAGGAGCAACTCCAGATGGAAGAAAAAAAGGCATACCATTTGCGCCAGGTGCAAATCCAATGTACCAAAGAGAGAAAAACGGTATAATTTCAGCAATGAACTCAGTAGCTAAACTAGACTACAACGAAAGTAAAGATGGAATATCATACACTTTTTCAGTTGTACCAAGTACATTAGGAGAAGATATGGACGCTAAGACAAACAACTTAAAAGTAATGCTAGATTCGTACTTTATACACACAGGTCACCACATAAATGTTAACACTATAGATAGATCTATTCTTTTAGATGCAATGGACCACCCAGAAAAGTATCCTCAGCTTACAATTAGAGTTTCTGGATACGCAGTTAACTTTGTTAAGCTTACTAAAAAACATCAACTAGATATTTTAGCAAGAACTTTCCACAGTAATTAGTAGGTGCCATATGAACGGAATTATTCACTCTATAGAGAGTCTAAGCACTGTAGATGGCCCCGGTATGAGGTTTGTAGTATTTATGCAAGGCTGCAACCTAAGGTGCAAGTTTTGCCATAACCCAGACACATGGGCAAAAGACTCTGGGAAAAGCATAGAAGAGGAGGAGCTCTTAAAAAAAATAATTAGATCTAAAGAGTTCCTAAATGGCTCTAATGGAGGAGTTACATTTACAGGCGGAGAGCCACTTTTGCAAATAGATTTTCTTCTAGAAATATGTCCTAAAATACATGAAGCAGGTATACACATAGCAGTAGATACCTCAGGAAATTTTCCTTTAGACGAAAAGATACAAAAGCTAGCAAACTACGTAGATCTCTTCCTTATAGACATAAAGCACATAAATAAAGAAAAGCATAAATGGATAACAGGTGTAGATCCAAGTAACATATTAAAATTCACGCAGTATATAACCAACATACGCAAAATACCTACATGGATTAGGATAGTATACATGCCCGGCATAACAGACGAAGGAACTAGCATAGAAGACTTAAAAACATACATACAAACCCTTTCTTCTGTAGAAAAAGTAGAAGTCCTTCCATACCATGAAATGGGAAAATATAAATGGAAAGAGCTAAACATTCCATATACTTTAGAGAATATCCGTATTCCAACTAAAGAAGAATGCACTAAGCTAAGCAAATATATATTTAAAGAGCAGAAAAACTAAATGTTTTTCGGCTCTAAGTCAATGGTTGGGGTCAAGAAAGTTTAAAAACAGTCGAAATACAGA
>JAVWPP010000003.1:0-20041 GCA_036635835.1 Clostridia bacterium
ATTTTTATTTTTATTTTTATTTTTATTTTTATTTTTATTTTTATTTTTATTTTTTAGAAACATATGAGAAACTTTATTCTCATTATTTATATATCCGTATATAGATAGTTATCTTTTATATGTTTTATCTTTATCTTTACATTCTACCATAAACCCATATTTAAGGCTAAGACCTACTACTTCCATAGCGGTAAGGCAAGCTAAAATATTTAATATACTTTGTATAAGTAATATATTTAGAGGTTCTTTTGCAATAACTACTGAAGCTATTTGGAATATACAGTTTAGGAATATGCATAGAGATATGGCTACTGCAAGTGAAGCTAGAATTTGTTTTATATTTTTTTTCATATTACTGACCCATTGATGAAGTTTCTGGAAGTGTGCTTCCCCCATCTATTACTATTTCTGTGCCAGTTATATATGCAGATTCGTCGGAAGCTAGGAAGGCTGCAAGGTCTCCTACTTCTTCTATGTAGCCAAGTCTTCCTAGTGGCACTGCTGAAGCTATTTGGTCTATAACTTGCTGTGGGTTTTCTGGGTTTGTTAGTTTAGCCATATTGTCTACCATTGGTGTTCTAACATAGCCTGGGCATATTGCATTTACGGTTATGTTTTTACCGGCTACTTCTCTTGCCATTGCTTTTGTAAAGCCTATTATTGCAGCTTTAGTTGTTGCGTATGCTACTTCTCCTGGGTCTGCTACCATGTATCCTGTAACTGACGATAGGTTTACTATTTTGCCGTATCTTTGCTCTAACATGTATGGAATTACTGCTTTAGTTACGTTCCATGTTCCTTTTATGTTTATATCTAAATGCATGTCTAGATCTTCTTCTGTTACATCTACAAAGTTTTCTAAGTGGCAAACACCAGCGTTGTTAACTAGTATGTCTATTTTTCCAAATGCTTTTACTGCGCTTTCTACGCTTGCTTTAACTGCTTCTTTGTTTCGTATGTCTAATAAATATCCTACTGCTTCATAGCCAAAACTTTTTAGAGATTCTACGGCTTTTGTTACAAGCTCTGAGTAGTCTACAATTACTATTTTAGCTCCGTGCTTTCCTAAAACTTTTGCTATTCCAAATCCGTTTCCCATTGCGCCGCCTGTTATGTATGCTACTTTTCCTTCTAATTTTTTCACTTTGTACCTCCTTATTCTCCCCATACTTCTGTATGTGAGTCGTCTACTATAATTTTTTTACTTTCTGTATTTTCTTCGTCTTCTGCATTTTCTGCATTTTTTCTTATTATGCTTTCTCTTAGCTTTTGTCCCTCTTCTGAGTATTCTTGGTTTTTAGGTAATATTTGATCGTATGACCTAACTTGCTTTGCTTCGTTTGGTAAATGTGTCGTAAGGATTATATCGTCGTCATCATACGATGGAGCTTTTTTGATTTCTGGCACAATGTACGATATTTCTGGTGCTTCTTCGTATGTTTTATCTGCAGTAATATTATCTACTTTTGCTTTTTCCTCATCTGTTTTTATATGCACTTCTTCTTTTTTAGCTTCCTCTTTAACTCTAGCTTTTTCTTCTTCTTTTCTAATTTTCTCTATTCTTTCTTTTTCTTTTTCTGGTGTAAGGATTTTAGCTTCTAAATCTATGCTCTTTACTGGTTTGCCCGCAAATGGGTTTACTACTTCGTTTCCGTTTTCATCTAAGTTAGCTACTCTTGCAACTGTCATTCCGTTTTTAAATGGATTGATTTCTGAGTCTACATTTTCTATGTATTCTTTTGCTTTTGTAGCTAAAACAGCTTCGTCTATAGGGGAAGAAAGCTCTGGGTTTTCTAACATTTTTCTTGCCTTATCTTTAGCTGTACCTACGCTGCTTCTTATTGGTTCTACTTTCTTATCTATTACTGCTTTTACAGGTGCTTCTACGCTTTTATTAACCTCTTCTAAAGGCTTAGCTACAACCTGTGGCTGAGCGTACTTTTTAACTACTTTATCGTCCATTTCATCTTTAACAAGGCCAGCTCTTGTAAGGTTTTGCATCCTATTTATATCCTCTGCTGTAAGGCCAGAACCAGTGGTAAGGATCTCTCTATCTTCATTTACATCTTGGCCTAAATCTTCCCTTGCTTCTAGCTCTGCTTTTCTAGCTTGCTCTTTAATAATACTCTGCGTAATCTCTTGTAATCTATCTTTTTCGTTTTTAATATCTAAACCATAATCGTTCTTCTTAATGTATAGATTCTTATTAACGTAATACGTCATCTCAATTTCTGGGAACTTTTGAATGAACCTCTTGTATAGGAGCTCATCTATTTCTTTCTTAACAAGTGGCTCTATCTTAAGCTTATATCCATCTTTATCTTTGTATAGGTCCCCCATGTAGTCTGACTTTAAATCGTCATACTTCCTATATATATCTGGCTGCTCTAGCATGTATGAGAGTATATTTGCCCCTATTTTTCTATCTATGTTATCTCTAAGAGTGCAAAAAACCTGCATAATATCTACATTATCTTCTCCTAAATTTTTAACGAATATATATTTTTTAATCCTGTTTTGCACAGTATCGTCATAGAAACACCTAAGACCTGCTTGCGTTAGCATATTTCCTGTTGCTTCTACTTCTGTATATGTGTTTTTAGCTATTTCCCATATAGGTATATCCATGTAATCCCAGCCTACAAAAGCTCCAAAAGCGTTTGGCGCGTTGCTGTCTTTTATTATAAGCTTACCTAAATATCCATGAGACGCTTCAATATGCCTTATAAAGTTTTTATCTTCTGAAAACTTAGCTATAAGCTGCAAAATTTGCTCTAGCCTTGCTCTATTTTCATAGGTAAACGTTAGCGGGTATATCTTATATATTAATCTTTTAGCTCCGTTAATTAGCCTAACTTCGTTGTTGCTTATGCAAAGAAGCGTCCTATATGCATCTTTTACACTTGGCATAGTTATATACCCGAGCTACATATACTCCTACGTTTTTCCCTGTCTCTACAACTGGGAAATAGTTAAAGCTATCGAATATATATAGCTTTTCTCCGCTGTCTTTTATACTTTTATCTACTATGTTTTCTGGCTCATACGCAAGCTCATATGCTTTAATATAGTCTTCCATCTTACGCTGCTCAAATGCATATGTTTCTTTAGAAATATCAAAAAGCCTGCAAAGCCTTGTACAGTTTATAAGCATAAGAGGTATAATCTCATCTTCTGTGCAGTCTATAAATATCTTTCTAGCAACGTTCATAAACGCAGTAACTATATGTCCTTTAAAGCTTTTCTTATCCATATAGTGCGGTATTTCTTTAGAGAACTTATCGTACAAAGCATCTATATCTCTAAACATATACTTATCTGTAAGTAAGTTTTGTTGCAAAAATATCATTGCTTTTCTTTTATCTTTTTTAACATCTTTTAAACAAAGACCAGATACAAATAGGTTCTCTATTTGTTGAAACTTCCTACCAAATGCGTACTCATCTGTTAGTATTTCTTTAGAGAAATCTGGTAGCTGATATAGGATATCTCTAACAGTATGCGCAGTTGCTTCTTGCAAGAAATATGTCCTATGAAGCGCAAAATTTTGTGCTTGCTCTTTTTGGTAATCGTTTAAATTTTGAGAAATCCCAATGTATTTATTATATACTTCAACAGCCCTAGGTAGCTTATTACTGCCTTCTAGTAGCTTAGTTTTTTCGTTTAAAACTTTTAGGAAATTTATAAAATGACTTAGATATTTATCGTCTAAAGTAATTTCCATCTTATTTGTTCTTTCAAAAGCATCTATTAGCTCATCGTTTTTCATAGTAGTTGTGAAATTTTGGTATGTTATATCTAGCGGTACATAATTTTCTTTAGAATACTCAATTATTTTTCCGCATATTTCCGGTATTTTAGCAATCTCCGGATTTAAATATATAATTGCTTCCTTAAAATTCTCTCCAATTTCAAAACTATATAAATTGTTTGTATTTATATTTATTAAAGTATCAAAACCAAACATTTTTAAACTTCTACTTACAATTGGGCTATATTCGCTAAGCATAACTTCGTATGTTTTTCCCTCATATATATACGGAATCTTTGTCTTATATGTATATTCTAATTCTTTTAAACTTACAGGCATTATCTTATTCTCTAGAAACCTAGCAATAGCATATATAATAGGAGCATTTTCTCTTTCACATTTTTCAAGTAAAACTTCTTGCTTTGCTAAAAAATTCTCTTTCCACTCCCTATGAACCGCAAGTAAGAAATTTTCAAACATTTGCAGATCCTTTACAGGCATTGCTTTTTTTACTTTTTCAACATGGCTTTGTGGAAGGTCTTGCAAAAATCTATATATGTCAATTACTATACCGCTTTTAGCACATTTAAACAATTCGTACACATAATCTGTTACAAGTTTTCTTGGTATATTTTTATTTAAACTTACCATTAGCTCATATGATTCTTTATTATCTTTACATATAATCATATTATATCCCCTATTCTTCTTTTGTAAATTCTTTCACTATAATGATATAACATTTTTATTTTTTTTGCAACAACGAGAAGAATTTTTTGGCAAATAAAAAGCCGCACATTATGCAGCTTTTTTTCTTTTTATTTAGTCATTGAATTTATTATATATTTTACATCTCTCATTACGTTTTCTTCTGTTTCTGAATCGTTATAGAATATATATATTCCATACATTTCATTTCCTATAAACTTAGATATGTTTACAGATACTATATTACCATCTACTAACTTATCAAAAGAAGCAATAGCTTGTTTTTCTTCTGAAATATATAAGTTATTGTACATGCTAGTTGTTGCTGCTACTGCATATTTAGTATATGCGTTTTTTAGCTCTTCATCTGTTTTATATAGGACTGGAGTATCTTTTGTAACTTCTAGCGCCGCTTTATATGCTGCAAATCTAGATGGAAATGCTTTAAAGTAGTTATCTATATCTTTGCTAGTAAAGTATTCTTCTTCGTTTATAAGGGTATTTAATGTTTTTGCATAACTTGCTAAAAACTCTTCTTCCCCTACTTTAGCTCCGTTTTCTTTATAGCTATTAGACCCAATTGCAACTACCATTTTATCTGAGTTATACTGAGATTCGTTTAGCTTTGCACCTTCTGTTTTTTCTACTTTATATGGCACTTTTATTTTAAGCTCGTTTAAGCTTATTTCTGTTTCTTCTGATGCTTTGCTATCTAAAGATTCTAGCGCAGCTATGTTATATGTTTTTATTTCTGCTTGTTTTAGTTTATATATTCCATCTACTAATTTAGCTTCCATAACTTCGTCTGTTATTCCTTGTTTTCCTCTTTTTTCTAATGAATCTTTTTTAAGATTTAGTAGAAAGTATGTAGAAAATATAACGGCTAATACTATTACAGATAGGACAGCTATCCAAATTATACTTGTTCTTTTCATTTTAATTTCTCCTTTGTTTTTGTATATTTATATTATATCTTATTTTTATTTTTTTAGCTATATTTTTTTAGAAAAAACATATAATTCTCCTTTTTTATATTTACGGATGTTTATATGTATCTAGCTAGTTTAGTCTACGCATATTTTAGCTTGTATAGTATATGTGCTTCTACTTTTTAAAAGAAAGAAAGAAAGAAAGAAAATAAACGAAATAAAAAAAGACCGCATTACTGCGATCTTAAAGTATTTCATAAGCCGGGTTCTGTATTATATGGTCATTTATCTCGAATATATATCACTATATATCTCTAGCCGCTAACACTAAAGACGACGGGCCGTCTTATCCTTTATTTCTAGCGTTGCTCCAAATGGGGTTTACACAAAACGTATGTCACCATACATCTTGGTGAGCTCTTACCTCACCTTTCCACCCTTACCAATTGCTTGGCGGTATTTTTCTGTTGCACTATCCTTCATATTACTATGACTAGACGTTATCTAGCATCACTGCCCTGTGGAGCCCGGACTTTCCTCATGCACTCAAGGCGCACGCGACCACAAGAAATACTCTATATGATATTATACACTATTTTCATCTAAATTTCCACTAATATATATACATTCTTAGATTATTTAGATATATATTATCTATACTTTAAAGAAAATTAAATATTTATGCTAAACTGCCACTCAGCTACTGGGTAATCTAGCAAAGCAGGAAGAGTGTATTCTCCTGAATCTTCTTTTACAACTAATTTAGGAGCAAAAATTCTTAAATTAATAGTCTTTGGAGATGGCGAAACTGTCAAAAGCTGCTCAAATTTTTGAGTTATAACACCTTTATCGTCTATAGATATATTTTTTCTTTCCCAATTGTTTGTATTTATAGCTGTATACTTTGGATTTCTTTTATTATATATTTCTTTAGGTAACTCAGTTGAAAAATGTATTTTATTATCCTTATTTGGCATTCTACCTAAATCCATAAAATATATTGTTTTTGCTTCATCATATGCAGAAGCACCAACAAACAGTTCTAGTTTATCTGAAGATATGTCTTTATTTAAAACTTTTACTTTTAAATCGTAAGATATTTTAGAATTTTCAACCTTCATATTTTCTACTTTTACCGCCATGTCTTTATGCACTGTATATCCATCTACGTCTACGTTTGCTTTGTCTACTATTTCTCTTTTTTCTACATATTCTTTATATATAGCTTGCTGGCTTATATTTTGCTTTATATATATGTTATATACTAAATAACTAACTATAAACAGTACAAGAACAGCTGCAATACTTATGTATATTGCTTTTAAAATTTTTTCTTTATTCATGTAAATTCCCCCTTTGCATTTATTATATACCAAAAATATATTTATGCAAAGTATTTTTTGTTTTTTTTTGAATATTTTAGTAAAAAGCTAGAATATGCATTATATTCTAGCTTTTTATGTTTTAAACTAATTTCATTGTTTTAATAGCATTATATACTTTCTCATTATCTCTAGAGATTATATATATTAGGTAACCATCTTCTTCTTTTTCTAATCTATTTACTACTAGTTCATGTTGATCTGCTAAATATGTTTCCCACTGTTTTTCTAGTTTGCCCATATATGCATTAACTGCTGTTTTAACTTCTTCTTTTTTGCCGTTTACAGGTTTAACTATTATGTACATATTAGACTGTACATTGATCATTGGAAGAGCTGCTATACCTTCTTCTACTAGCTTTGGATCTATTCCAAACATGTCTGAAAAACTTTCTTTTTGCTGAGGCATAAGCATTGCAAAAAGAGGGCTTTTAGCACCTTTTATTCTATTTAAAGCTTCTTTATTGTCTGCAGTATTTAAGTATACCTTTATTCCATCTACGTCGCTTGCTTCGTAGTTTGTAACTCCATATTTTTTAAACACATCTGCTACTTCTTTATCTAGTTTTTCTTTGTCTTTAACAGTATCAAAAGCTAAATATCCTTCTCCTTTTGCAGATAAAGCTATTATACTATCTTTAAAATTCTCTTCAGTTATATTTAATTTTTCTTTTAAAGAACCCAAGTAGAAATATTCTACATCTTCCGGTATAAGGGGCTTTTCTCCGTTTGAAATACCGCTTCCTATGTTGTTTAGCTCTACTTTATCTGAAGTTAAATTCGGTATTTCCTCTTGTATTTTTACAAGATCTAACTTAGCACCTTTACTACTTCCTTTTTTATCCCCTAGCATAAAGTATGCACCTGCTCCTACTGCTAGTATTATAGCTGCAATAGCTACAATTATTAATGTTTTATTTTTCATTTATTTACCTCCTGTTTTCTACTATAGTTTATACTATATTTTTTGAAAAAACAATATCTATCTATATATATTTATACTTTGCATTTATCTAAGTATTATGCAGTAAAAAGGCAGTAAAATTAATTACTACCTTTTTATATTTAATAAATTATATATTCTATGTTATCTCCATACTTTTCAATATAACTATTAAAATCTTTAAAGACTTCTTTTTCTTCTTTAGTCTTAACTTGCCTATAAATTTCATCTAATGCCTCAGTATCATCTCTCATAAACAAAGACATTATTTGATATATTTTTAGTGCTTTTTTATCTTTAAATGAATATGGAATTTTAATTATGGTATGATATGCTTTTTCATACTCACCATTATTATATTGTTTTATTGCTTTGCTTCTTATAGATAGCAAATTGGTAACCTTTACAGCAAAAAATATTATTAGTATTATACTAATTAATAGTATAGCAATCTTTAAAACTTTCATTATTTTTTTGCTTTTTATTAATATTTTTTCTTCTATCTCGTCTTCCTCTTTTGCTTCTTCTTCATCTAAAGCATCATTATTTTCAGTATATATTTTATTTTCATTTACTGCATCTGATATTATCTTTCCATTTTCAAGCATTATCAATCTATCACAAAAATAGTTAATCTCTTCTATTCTATGAGTTGTAATTATTATAATCTTATCTTCTTTATTTTTAAGTAGTATCTCTATAATATCTTTTTTGCTTTTTATATCTATCCCATTAAAAGGTTCATCTAAAATATATATATTAGCATCTTCAAGTAAACACTTGGCAAGCGATAATTTTTGTTTCATACCTTTTGAATATTTTTCTACACGTATATCTATGTAATCTATAAGACCTACTTGCCTTAAAACATCTTCTATACATTTTCTATTAGCTTTTTTCTTATCTATATACTTAAATATTTTATATAAATTAACAAAAGCAGTTTCTTCTCCTATAAAGCAATTTTCGTCTAAAAAACATGTATATTTTTCTTCTGGAGTATATACTACTTTACCCGATGTAGGTTCTATATAATGCGTTAAAATCTTTAATAGTATACTTTTACCACAACCGTTTCTACCTACAATTCCATAGACATTAGATTTTTCAAAAGTATAATTAAAATCTGTTATAATTTCATTACTTTTTATTTTTTTATTTATATTTTCAGCCTTCATATTAATACCTCGCATCATTTTCTACATCTTTGTTTTTACTTATTATATATATTAAAATTATTGATATTACAAATATACAAGAAAAATATATAACACTCGCCCCAACTAATTGACTAATATTCTTGTATGCAAAACCTACATCAAATCCCAAATAAAAATGTATTAATAATTTATCTGTTATACTACCTGTTGTAAAAGAGCTTGCATTTTCTATGAATACCAATATAAGCGCAAGTACACCTACAGAATACACTTTACTTTTAAATGCAACACAAAAAATATACATAAACATTTGTATTGCTATAGTTGCCATATACCATTTAAATAACGCTAAAAATATGAATAAATTTGGATCCATTCTAAGCCTTTCTGTATGATGCTGTAAATCTACATATGGTAATAGTATTATATCTGGCGGGTTAATATAAAATTTAGATATTATAAGTGTTAGTAATATTGACCCTATTATAGATACAATATATATAATTGTAACTAAAAATATATTAGTCAATATTTGAATTGTTATATATGATCTTTTAGTATTTATTCTAGAAATTATTTCTTTAGATTTAGCAATTTTTATATATATCAATATGCTAAATATGCCTATAACAGGCAGTATAGCAAGGCATAACACTGTAGGTCCCTTTAGGTAATATAGATAGTTTGTATAGAATTCATTTACATATTCCTTTGACAAAGGCATATAATTTGTATACAATCCAAAACACATAATAATGAAAATAATAGCAATGTATGTAGATTTATTTTTCAATAGTTTTTTAGTTATTTCCCACGATATTTTTATATTATTCATTACTTAGCACCAAACTTTCTTTATTTCTATATATGATATAGCATATTAAAAAAGATGTAATTAGCTGAATTGACATTGCTATTAATAGCACTACATCATCTTTCATTGGATAGCTATTAAATATTCCTATAAACATACTATGATTAGCTCTATGATCAAATAAATTCGAAGTATCTAATGCATATATTATTTTGTTTATTATAAGGTTATCTATGAAAACATCACATATCTCAAATATAAAATATGCTGAGCTTATTACCATATAATATTTTTTAAATAGCTTTATACATATAATTGTAATCGATGTTAGTAGCATTGAAACTACAATCTGTATTGCTATAGTTATTAAGAATCCGTTAATTAACTCTCCTTTGCTCAGAGGTTCTATATCAATTCCAATGATCATGTCTGAAAAATTAATTGGTAATTTTAAAAATAAGTATACAAGTACTATTATTGAAGTAAAAGGTTTTAATAATATACTTTTTAAAAAACACTTACATATATTCTTAAACATATATTTTCTGTATGCTATTTTAGAAAGTATATTTTTATACAAACCAGATGATATCTCATTATAAAATTCATATGTACTACCAAACATAATGATTAAAATTCTAACAACAGAAAATCCAATACCTATATTATCTTCGGTAAATTGAAAGAAAAAGCTTATAATATAGTTTGCATATGGTCTTAACAATTTACAACCCTTAAGCTCATAACTAATATTTATGGCATCTATTAGTAATAATAATATAAGTGATATAAAATAATATCTATGATTTATTATAAAAATTTTTAGTTTATTCATTACTAACACCTCTTTCTTCTACAATTTGTCCGTTTTTAATTTCAATTATTTCATCAGTTAGATTATCAAAATCAGATGGTATATGTGATGTGATAATAATAATTTTATTTTGTTTTATTTCATTTAAGTTTTGTTTTACTAATGCTATAGAATCTCTATCTAAATAATTAAATACTTCGTCTAACAATATATATTTTTCATCTTCCATTATAGCCTGTATAATGCCTATTTTTTGTCTCATTCCTTGTGAATACTCAGATATTTTTTTGTCTTTGCTTTCAAACAAATCATATTTTTTTAACTGTTCTATTATTTGTTCTTTACTTATTTTATTTTTGATTTTAGAAAGCATAAGTAAATTTTCATAACCAGAAAAATTTTCGAAAAAATTAGTGTTTTCAATAAGTACGCCGCAAGAAGTTAAGAATCTATTTTTATTATATATATCTATATCTTCTACAAGAACTTTGCCTTTTGTTGGCTTAGATATGCCTAGAATAGTCTTCAAAAGCATGCTCTTACCAGAACCATTTTTACCTTTTATCCCATATATTTTTCCTTCAGTAAATTCTAGATTAATGTTATCTAGTATAATTTTATTGTTGATTTTCTTCTTGATATTAATCAGTTTTATCATGTTATTCTCCTTAAAATAATTTATATCTATCGTATTACTTTTATACAATTAATTATTTATAACGGTTAGTCTAAATACCAACTTCCGTCAATTAGTATCGGAAGCCTTGTTGGGTTTTTAATTTGTACATAGTAATCTTTATTAGGATCTGTTGGACTATTTGCTGAAGTATAGTCAACTCTTTCCCAATATCTGCTGTTTGAAGATGCTCCTGCTGTGCTGATTATAGCTGCTGCTCTTTGAGGGACATATTTTGTACAATTGCCTTCTACGCCTGTTGTTAATCTCCATCTAAGTCTATATTCTACGTTACCATCATTTGTGTGCATACCTTCTAATTTTTGATGAGAATTAGTAGTTTTATTTGCAAGTCTAGTTCCTACTTCACTATTCTTAGCTATTTCACGGTCCATTACTACTGGTCCTACTGGAAAATATGTGTCTATGTTTTCAGCAGCATATATAGTACTTACAATACCAAATGATAATATACATATTGGAATTAATTTGAATACTTTTTTCATTATAATCTCTCCATTCTAAATTATACGGTATATATAATAACTAAATTAATTGTATATTTCTATATTATACCGTTTATCTATTTTTTACAATAGGTAAATGTGTTTTCTTTTTTAAATTTTCTCAAATGTTTACTTTATTCTTTCTATTATTAAAACGTAGAAAAGAAGCTCGAATACTAATAATTACTTCTAATTATATATATTCGAACTTCTTTTTAGTTTGTAGCTTTGCATGCGCTAAAGCTTTTAAAAATATTTATTCTGTTATTTTAGCAAGTACACCATTTATAAAAGACGGAGACTCTTCTGTAGAATATGTTTTTGCTAATTCTACAGCTTCATTTACGGCAACTTTATATGGTACACCTTCATCAAATTTAATTTCATAAATAGCTAATCTTAGAATTGCTAAATCTATCTTTGGAATTCTAGACATAGACCATTTTTTTAGATTTTCTTTTATAAGTCCATCTAACATTTCTAAGTTATCTGAAATTCCTTTTACATTTGTTTCGATTGTCGCTTTTGATTCATCATTTACTTCATTGTTTGCAAAACATGCATTAATTACATATTCTGCGCTTTGTCCCATTGACATTTGATAGACACATTTAAATGCCAAATCTCTTGTTCTTTTTCTACTCATTTTACACCCTAACCTAACTATTTTTCATTTTTTCTTTTTTACTTTGCTATTTTTCTTTTTTATCTTCAAAAATTTTTCTTAAAAAATCTTTGTCTTCTTGCATTTTTTTGCCTATATAGACAGCTATCATAAGCACAAGAACTGTTATTGCTATGTTAACTATCGTTTTTATAATACCAGTAGATATTAGAACGAAAGCTATGATTAAACATACTATTACATATTTATTTTTTAACAAAAAATTTAAAAAAGTATCATCATTTTTCATGTTATATCCCCCTACTACTCAGCTTTAACTGGTTCGTTATAAACACCTTTAACTTTAATATTTACACTTTGCACTTTTACAGTTGTTAACTTTGCAATTGTTTCTTTTATATCTTTTTGAACTTTTATAGTAAGATCTGAAACAACTGTATCTGGAATAACTAATGTATATATGTTTACAATTAGACCTTCCTGAGTAATTTTAACTGATGTTTTAGAAGCTTTAAGTGCTCCATATTTTTTTACTACAGAAAGTGCAATGTTCTCGAAAGTTTCTTTTGTTAGAAGAACTTTACCTGCTTCGTATTCCATAGCCATTCCTCTTTTTGAATCTTCTTCTGATTCAGTAGAGAAAATAGATACTATGCTTAAAAGTGCAATAAGGGTAAACACAACTGTATATATAATAGAGCCGTTTTCTAAACTGTTTATGCTGTTTATAAGTTCTCTAGCTATATCTGTTGATACTACTCCATTTATCATCATTATTAAAATGATGGAAATTGAAAGTACAAACAATGAATATATTATACGAGAAAAATCATTTACTAGTTTCATCTAAATCTCCTCTTTTCATTTGTACGTGAATTGTTTATTCTGCTACTGTTTCATCTTTTACTTGTTTTTCAAAAGTAACGCCTTGAACATTAATATTTACAGCTCTTACATTAAGACCTGTCATATTTTCAACAGCCTCTTTAACATTGTTTTGTATAGACCAAGCTACATCTGGGATTCTTACACCGTACTGTACTATTACAAAGATATCTATAATGACACTTGCTCCGTCCATTTCAATTTTAACACCTTTAGAATATCTTTTTTTACCAAGCATTTCGCTTACGCCGTCTACAAAGCCAAGAGACATTCCTGAAACTCCTTCAACCTCTGCTGCAGCAAGTCCTGCTATTATAGATATTACTTCTTCTGATATATTTAAATTACTAGCTATTTCTACATTAGATTCTTCTGTAGCTAATATTTCAACCTCTTCTACTGCTTCTTCTTTAACTTTTTTAGTTGTAGTTTTTTTATTCATAATATTTTCCTCCTATTATTTTAAAATTTCTTCATATACATTATATTATATATATTACCGAATGTCAAAGATATATATGATTTTTTTTACGTTTTTATGTAAATTTATATCTAGTATTATATATTGTATCTCTTTTTGCTATATTACATACTTATTTTTGCTATTTACTTTTTAAAAGCTTGGTTTATATATATATATAAAGAGTAAGCGATTTGCTTACTCAAATTTAATTTCTATTTCTTTATCTTTATGTATTGAATATATATATACGGCTTTTACTTTTTTAAGAGATATGCTTTCTAATGCTTTTTTATATATTTCTAGCTGAACTTTATACTTGTTTATATACATTTCATCTTCTTCTAATTTGTCTGATTTATAGTCTACAAGCACATATTCTCCGTCTTTATCTTCTAAATACATGTCTATTATTCCTTGTACAAGTAATTTGTCTTTTGCTTTTATATTATCTCTTAAAACAGGTATTTCATTTGTATCTATGTAGTATACAAATGGTTTTTCTTTTTCTATTTTAATAGCTTCTTTTGCTGCAAGTCCAAGTTTTGAGTTAACTAGTTTCATGATTTTTTTAAGCGGTATGTATTTTCTTTCTTCGTTTGTCATTAATCCTTTAGCAATTAAGGTATCTACTATTTTTTTAATGTCTTCCTCTTCTTTTACATTTTTAAAGTCTAGATAATTTAATACTAAATGTATAAGGGTACCTTTTTGTGCTCCGCTATATTTAGTTGCATCTTCTACTCTCATGAATTTAGGTACTTTTACTGGTGGGTATGTTTTTTCTTTATCTACAAATGCTGTTTCTAGATTTTCTATTATTTCTTCTTCGTCTACTTTTTTTTCTTCTTTATATTCTGCATTTTGCATTTTCTTTATTTCGCTTACGCTGTATTTATGCTGCATTTGTATAGATTCTTTGAATGGATACTCATACTCTAAAATATTTTTTATGTCTGAAATATCTTCGTCTACTACAGATTTTGTGTACTGTTCCCAGTTTGTAAATATGTCTATTTCTTTTTCTTCTTCTACTAGAGCTAGTTTTTTTACTGCTTTGTATGTAACGTTTGTTTTTATTTTAGCTTCTCCTTTATCTGCTCCGCTATTTATTGCTAAAAGTATAAGGTCTAGGTAGCTAGAGCAGCCTAGCACGCATGTTTTATCTATTGTGTTTTCTGCAGATTTTATTATTACTTGGCTATTTACTTTTTTGCTTAAATCTTTAACTACTCCAGATATTATGAGCTTTTCTTTTGCTCTTGTCATTGCAACGTATAGCATTCTCATTTCTTCTGATATGCTTTCGTTTTTTATCTTTTCTGCTACTGCAAATTTAACTATGCTAGGATGTGATTTTGTTACTATATTATCTACATACGATATAACATTTGCGGCAATACCTAGCTTGTGGTGAGTAACTACTGGTTTAGTTGTATCTTTTGTGTTGAATTTTTTTTGACAGTCTGCTATAAATACTATAGGAAATTCTAGGCCTTTACTTTTATGTATTGTCATAATTCTAACTACATCTTCGTTTTCTCCTATAATCTTAGCAGATTCTTTACTAGTTCCTTCTTTTACGCTTTTTATATACGTAAGGAAATGGTAGAGTCCTTTGTAGTCTGAAGATTCAAAAGAGACTGCTAAATCTATTAATGCATCTAAGTTTGCACACTTTTGTGGTCCGTTTTCTTTAAGTAGGTACTGCTCATATATATTAGTTTCGTTATATATTTTCCAAAGTAGTTCGCTTATTCCGTAGTATTTAGAGTAGTATGTGAATTTTTCTATTAATTCTAAAAAGTTATTAACCTTTTGCACAAGTTCTTTGTCTTCTAGGTTTTTAGCTTCTAAAAGTGCATCGAAAATATATCCGTTTTTTTGACATGTTCTTATTTTTACTATTTCATCTAATGTAAATTTACCGACTATTGAAAACATCATACTAACAAGTGGAATGTCTTGGTACCAGTTGTCTAGAAGCTCTAAGAAGCTTGTTACAAAGATTACTTCTTCTGCGTTTAAAAGTGATGTGTTTCCATCGTTAAAGACCGGTATTCCTTGTTTTTTTAGGACGTCTTCTATAAGCTGATCTTTTGGTTTTGCGCTTCCTTTGGATCTTAGAAGTATTACTATGTCTTTGTATTTTAGTTTTCTAAATTCTTTTTTCTTTAAATCGTATGTTAGATATGGTTTTATGCCTTTTTCTTCGTTACCATCTATTAGTTCTTTTATTTTTTCTGCTATGTTTTCTGCTTCTAATTCTGTTTTTTCTGCTTCTTGTATTTCCTGTACAATTTCATCGTTTACTACATATTCTTCTACTACTTCTTGTTCTTCTTCGTTTGTGTCTACAAGGTTTATTTCCATAGAATAATCTACGTTTTCTGCATCTAAATATGCAGCTCCTAAAGATAGGCACTCAGGGCCTACGTATGAGCAGTCTCCTGCATCTTTAGACATGACTTGCTTAAATATATAGTTTATGCCGTCTATAACTTCTTTTCTGCTTCTAAAGTTTTTAGAAAGAAGTATTTTGCAAAAATCTGCTTCTGCGTCTGTTTTATATGCATCGTATTTTTCCATGAATATTTCCGGCATAGCTTGTCTAAATCTATATATACTTTGCTTTATATCTCCAACCATAAACTGGTTTGGCGCGCCTTCTGCTTTTTTAGATACACTAGATAGGACTACTTCTTGTACATAATTGCTATCTTGGTACTCATCTATGTAAATTTCATCGAACTTTTCTTTGTACCTTTTTGCAACTTCTGTGTCTACATATGTAGTTTCTCCGTGCTCATTTACCACTCTATCTACTAAAATGTTTAATGCGGCATGACCTACGTCTGCAAACTCCATCTGGTTTTTTTCTTTCTTTATTTTTTCTAGCTTGGTATCTAAAGATATAACTAGATTTGCAAGGTATCTAAGGTCTCTGTATGAGTCTTTAAAGTCTTGTAAAAGGACATCCGTGCTAGCGTATATTATCTTTCTAAGCTCTGCATGTTTTTTCTTAACGTCTATTCTAATGCTAGCTACATGCTCTTTTAGCTCTTCGTTTTCTATGAATTCTTTCTTTGAAATACTAGGCATGCGCTTAAAAAAGTCTGGCATATTTAGGTTTTGGTAAAGCATATCTAGCTTGTTATTGCTGCACTTTATGCATATGTTTATATTATTTAGATCCTCATTAAATGTTTGTGTATATTTAGGCCCAAATTGATCGTCTTTTTCTACTAAATCTATGCAAAGCTCCATAAGAGATTTCATGGTTTCTAGTTTTTCTATAGCTAAGTCGTAGGTATATTTACCTATTGGCACCTCTGCAAAGTCTTCTACTTTTGTAGATATGTTGTACTTTTCTACTTGCTCTTCTAGCCATTCTAAAGGGTATGGGAAGCTCTGTATGTATGTGTGTAGCTGAAATATAAGGTCCTTAAAGGCAGACTCATTTGCGCTACATGTTACATTATATATTCTTTCAAAATCTAAGTTGTTTTCTTTTTCAAATTCTTCGTCTATAACTGCAAGAATTGCTTCTTCTTTGTATACAAATACTTGCATGTTATCTACTATGCTTATGTTTGGATCTACTCCACAAGTATAGAAGTTTGACTTTACAACGTCTAAAAAAAACGCATCCATTGTAGTTATGCAAGCTCTGTTTATTTTAGAAAGCTGCCTTTTTAGATATGTATTACCTGGATCTTCGTCTAGTTTTAGATATATTGCTTTAGTTATTCTTTCTTTCATTTCTGATGCTGCTGCTTTTGTGAATGTAACTATAAGGAGTCTATCTATGTCTGCTGTGCCTTTTAGTATTTTTTGTATTATTCTTTCTACTAGTACTGCGGTTTTTCCAGAGCCTGCAGATGCTGCTACTAGTATGTTTCCACCTTGTTTATCTATTGCAAGTTGTTGTTCTTTTGTCCAAGCCATTTTATTTTCTCCTTTTATTTTTTTATTTTTTATTTTTTGTTTTTTGTTTTTTTGTTTTTTTTCATTTTTTATTTTTTATTTTTTTGTTTTAAAACATATGAGTAACTTTATTCTCATTATCTATATTACCGTATCTAGTTAGTCTTCTTTTCTACGTTTTTCTTTCTTCTAGATTATATCTTACTTTGCTTAGAAATGTCAAGAAAATACACGGTTTTGCAAGGTATATATTTAATATTTATATAAAGAAAACTAGTTCTTTTGAACTAGTTTCTATGAATATGAATATACTCTTTGCTCTTTATTTCTGCTGTTTATTTTGTTATCTATGTCTTCTACAATTCTATTAGCTTCGTAGGCAAGTGGGTTTTCTATGTGTTTGCCCATGCTGTCTAAAACAGGCTGCTCTTTGCTTATGTAGCCATTTTTGCTTAGCCAAATATTTGTTTCTTCTATTATTCTTTCTTCCTTACTTAATCTTCTTTTGTTAAGTGAAATAGGTAAGGCAGTTTTAAGCCTTTTGTCTTTAGCTATTTGTACTTTGTCTTCTTCTATTTTAAATACTTCATTTGTTCCTTTTCTAAGATCTCGCATTTTTTTAACTATCTTTGCTAGCCTCTTGTTATCTGCATTTTCTTCGATATATATATCTATATCTGCCATCATCTGATGAATGCTATAGTTTGCTCTATCTTCGTTTTTGATAAGGGTTAGCTTGTTATTTATGCTAGCTTGTTTAATGTCTAGCTGCTCTAGCGTTACTTGGTTTATTTCTGCTTTGCCTGTAAACTGATCTATTATTTTAAGGAAAGATGATCTATTTATTATTTTAGCTCTTTCTGCGTTTATTTTGCTCATATTGTATGATGCTTTTGTTTGTTCTATTTGATAATATATACCTTTTTTAAAGTTAGCTATTTCGCGTATGTCTATATTTTTCATTTCTCTTTCTAGTATTTCTATTATTCTTTTTTCTAATTCTTTAGATATGTTAGCTGTTCTATTTATTTTACTTATTTTATCTGAATATTCTTGGTCTTTGGTTGTATCGTAGGAAACATCTATTGCTTTTATATTTGTAGATACTACAGATAGCTTCTCTAAAAGATTGTTCATGGCTAAAATATTTTTTTGTATGTTTGTGAATTTTAGATATTCTATTCCTAGTTTTTCTGCAAAAGTATTGAATGATTCTTGCCTGTTTTTTACTCTAACTAGCTTGTTTACTATGCTTGTACATTTTAGCTCGTTAGACTCGCAAAGGGCTAGAACATCTGCTTTTTGCTCCTTTAGATATGCTACTTTTTCTGCTACTAATTTTTCTTTTTCTGTTTTTGCTACGCTATTTCTTTCTTCTAAAAGCTCTTCTTCTATTTCTTTTTCTATTTTAGCAAACTTATATGCAAAAAAAGTTAATATATTTGACTTCCATTTGCAATATTTTTCTTTGGCTTCTACACCTAATCTCTGCGTTTCGTCCATTTCTTTTGCTATTTTATCTATTGTTTCTGTTACATCTTGTCTATCTGTTTTATCCATGCTTTTATCTGTGAGCCTTGTGGTGTGCATGTCTCTTTTTAAATTAAGGTTAACATATTCTTCGTTTGAACTAAAGTATGAATCTAGCGCTTCTGCTGCGCCTTCTAAGCTAGCTGAGCATTTTTTTCTTGCTTCTAAAAGCTCTTTTTCTGTATACTGTGGCAAGTCTAGCTTGTCTAGCGTTACCCCGTAGAACTTCTTATCTTGGTACTTTGCTATTTCTTTTACATCTAAAACTTTAGTAAATGGCCCTATAACTAGCTCATCTTTGATATCTTCGTCTATGTCTCCTAGTATGTCTATAGACCTTGCGTATGGGACTTTGCCTGCTATGTTTAGGGTTATAACTACTTTTTCTTTTATGCCTGTAAGGTAGTATTCTTCTGCTTTTTCTTTGTCTGTAGTTGCAAATATAGGCTTACCTACTTGCTTGAAAGTATCCATTTTTCTTATTTCTTCTAGGTTTGTTCCTCTATATATATTTGTTATATTTTCCTCTGGATTTTTAATGCTGTATTTTACTAAAGCGCTGTATACTTTAGCTATTTTATCTATGCTATTTTCTACAGTTTTTTTGTCTAATTTTATATATCCGCCTTGCGTTTTTATGTTATCTTCTACTTCTAAGCCATGATTTAGGAAAAGGGCTAAGTATATATGATTGATACCCCTGTATGTCTTATATGCTTCTTTTTCCTCTTCTGTTATTTCTAAAGCTTTGTAATTTTTAATTTCATTTATCATCTAATATTCACCTCGATAACTATTTATTTTCTATTCTTATTCTATTACATATTTATGTTTTTTGCAAGCCATCTGACAAAGTTAGGCAAAGATTTTGGCATAAAAAAAAACCACTTTATGTGGCTTTTTAATTTATATATTATTTATTTTATTTTTT
>JAVWPP010000003.1:20141-47450 GCA_036635835.1 Clostridia bacterium
ATTTGTTGAATGAAAACTCGTATGCTACTGTTAGTGTGAATATTATCATAATAACTATAAATATGTATTTAAGGATTATGAAGTTTATGCTTATGTCTGTTTTAGCTGTTTCCATTTTGTTTACTTTTAGATCTTTGTACTGGTTTTCTTCTTTTGCTATGTTTTCTGCTTTTGTTTCTTTTGCTTCGTTTGCTACATTTGCTGTGCTTACTGTTTCTACTTTGTACTCTGCTCTTGCTTTTTCTTTTATGCTATCTACTTTTATAGCCATTGCTCCTACTAAAATTAGTGCTAATATTATACCTACTATTATTGATTTTTTCATATTATACCCCCTGATTTTTAGTTTAAGAAAAGTAGAAAAATTTATTTTTTGTTTAATTCTTTCTACTTTTTTTATTTTTTATTGTTTTTTTCTTTTTTTTTATTTTTTTCTTTTTTTCTTTTTTTCTTTTATATTTTTTAAAACGTATGAGTAAATTTAATTCTCATATTTATATTTCCGTATCTAGTTAATATTATTTTCTATGTTTTATTTTAAATTATTTAGTTTCTTTCATTTCGTATACTGATTTAACTACAAATACTATAACTGCTGCGCCTAAAATATAGTAGGCTACTGGGCTGTATCTAGCATCTTCTGGGTTTACAGCTTTAAAAGAATTAACTTCTACTGCTTCTAAACTTGCAAGTTCTATAGTTCTATCTTCTACAATGCTACATTCTGTAGTATCTTTTTTATTGCTGTCTTTTGCTACTAGCTTGTTTGCTGTGAATATAATTGTTGGAATTACAAGCATAGATAAAAACATAATTGTTAATATTATTAGACCTTTTTTTTGTGTTTTTTCGTTCATAATATACCTCCATTGTAGAAATGCTACTCTTTCAGTATACCACTTTTCATATGTTATGTCAACACTTTTTGTTGTTTTTCTTGTTTTTATGTAATCTTTGCGTGTTTTAAAGTGTTTAAAGTGGGTTTATGGGAATGTTATACATATATAACGCATAAAAAAAGAATAGTGGTTTCCCACTAATCTTCTGAACTGACTTTTGTAAAAAGCGTAAGAGACCAAAGTCCGCAAAGCGCAACTAATGCATATACAATTCTGCTAAATATAGTAGCAGAACCTCCAAACAAGGTAGCTACTAAGTCAATACCAAATAAAGCAATCATACCCCAGTTAAGAGCTCCTACTATTACAAGCGCTAATGCTATAACGTTTATAATTTTCATAAAAATTCCTCCTTTTGTTGTTTTGCCTCATGTGTATTATGGTTTTATACTTTTATTTTATACTTCAAATATTTTCTTATTAGACAAAATCCATTTTTTTGCCTCTTTATATTTTGGTGCATACAGTGAAACTAGATTCCAGAAATTTTTAGAATGGTCCATATGTTTTAAATGTGAAAGTTCATGCACTACTATGTAGTCTATTACCCACTGTGGCATGAATATGAGCTTATAATTGAAATTAAGATTCTTGTTGCTAGAGCAGCTTCCCCATCTTGTTTTTGTATCTTTTATTCTAAAAACGTTATATTTTAAGTTCATTTTCTCTGAATATACTTTTAATCTAGATTCTATGTTTGCATATGATTCATCTATAAGGAAATTTAAAACTTCCATTCTTATATTTTCATTTGTATTATATTTTTCTTTTATTGTTATATCTATTATATTATTTGCTATATCTAAAACAACTATGCTTTTTGTAGTTTTTTTATATTTGAAATTTTCACTTTGTTTTAAAGTATTAAGGGCTACGCTTATGTTTATGTTTAGCGTGTATTCTACTCCTAAGTAGTATATTTTAGAGCCGTTTTCCCAAGTACATTTTTCCTCTTTCATTTTTTGTACTTTTTCGTATGACTTCATTACCCAGTCTTTTTTTGTGTTTAAAAAGTCTAACGCTGCTTTCTCTGTTACGTATGATGGCCTTGTTACTATTACAGTTCCACTTTTTTTAACTTCTATTTTTATGCTATTTGATCTTTTAGATATCTTGTTTTCTATTTGTAATTCTTGCATATTATTCTCCTTGGCGGTAGTTTGTTATTTGGTATTATACCACAAAGAAAAAGAAAAAGCAGTATTATACTGCTTTAAATCTTGTCTATTTTTATATTATACTGCAACTGCAGAGCTTTTTATTTTATACTTTTTATCTGCTTTATTCATTAAATACACAGGCAAATATGATACGCAAAGAGCTGCTATAGCGGCAGACTCAAGCCATAGTATTGGTATGCCGTAATTTAGGAAAGGCAGTAGCTTTACTATGTGCGGTGGTAGCTCAAAAACCATTATGTAGTTTGTGCCACATACTGTGTTAAAGGCTGTCATTGCGCCAACTAATATGTTTCCGTATATAAAGGCAGGGATAACATCTTTTAGCTTTATTTCGTAGTTTAAAACAAATAAGGTATATAGGCTAGAAAGTATTAGGAAATGATGACTAATTACATATTGATAAAATATGAATCTGTCTGGTCCTAGCTGAAAGCCTAGATTTTGCGTAGTATCTGGAAGTATAATTGCAGGAAGCGGACCTACGAATGTAAAAAAGTATACAACTTTGTATAGTTTCTTGCTTCCCATTACCATTGCTAGCATAAATGTATAACCAGTTATAAAGCAAAGATGAAATGGTAAATCTGTTTTCCATGTATATATTCCGTTTAGCATTAAAGATATATAATATATAGCCATGTTGGTAAATAGTATTCCTGCTATTACATATCTCATTTTATCTTTTTGTTTCCATTTTCTTAATTTATGTCTAAATATAAATATAGCTACTGCGCATATTATTGTTATACATGTTACTAATATATGCGTAAAGCCAAATATCTCTAGGCCTACTCCGCCTTTATATGTAAAGAAATCTCTCATAAGTACACTCTCCCTAAAACTATATGGTATTTTATCATCTATTACGTCAAAATGCAACGATTTTTTACTATCGTTGCATTATTTTAAACTAATTTTTCTATAAAATCTGCGCATCTTTTAGATGCCATTTCTAAATATTCGTAAAAATCTACATGCTCGTTTTCGTTAGATTTGTCTGTTATAGAACGAACTACTAAAAACGGAACCTCACACTGTTTACATGTTTGGGCTATTGCAGCTCCTTCCATCTCAACGCAGTCTGCACCAAATTCATCAAAAATCTGAGCTTTTGCGCTATGGCTGTTTTGAAATTGATCTCCTGAAGCTATTGTTCCTATAACTGTTTTGTACTTGTCATCTAGCATTTCTTCTAATATTTTTTTGCTTTTTGAAACAAGCTTATCATCTGCCATAAAGAATTTACCTAGATCTGATATATATCCTTTTTCATGTCCAAAGGCTGATATATCAAAATCATGCTGTATGCATTTGTCTGAAATAACTATGTCTCCATAGTCTAAGTTTGGGTTTGTTGCTCCTGCTGAACCTACGTTAATTACATAGTCTACTTTGTTTCTTTCTATAAGTAACTGAGTAGTTCTAGATGCGTTTACTTTACCAACACCGCATTTAGCAAGTGCTACTTCTTTACCAGATATCTCTCCTGTAAATACGTCTATATCATAAATTTTAGATTTTATTATATTTGTCATTTTATTTTTAACGGCTTCTGTTTCTTCGTCCATCGCTGTTATTATTCCTATCATTTTATTTCTCCTCTTTTTGTTTACATGTTTATTATACCACAAAAATATGCTTTTTGCAACATTATGTAAAGCTAGTGGAATTATATATTACTTGTTTTCTGCTTTTATAGTTGTTACTAAGTCGTCTAAAGCCCAGCCGTCGAAAAGCCCAGATTCTTCTTTTGCGCAGTCTATAAGTTCTTTTGTCGTCATGTTTATTCTTTCAAGTCCAAGTTTTGTGTTGTTGCTTAGTACAACTCCGTATGGATAGTCTTTGTCTACTAATATTTTGTTTTTGTACCCGCTTATATCGTCTACGCTTTCTATTTCAAAGTTTTTTTCTTTTATTTTTTTTATGAAATTTGCTATGTTTTTCTTATCTTTGAAGAAGAAATAGTAGAGTAATCTATGCTCGTTTTCTGTTTTTATTTTTAATCTATCTAGCATTGCTATGTAGTTTTCGTTGTATAGTTCCTGCGTAATGTATGTGTCTGGAAATATGCTGTTAAAGTACATGTCCCAGTTTGGGTCGTCTATGTATGAGTATAGCTCTACTTTTCTACCAAAGTTGTAGCAGAGAGTTTCCATTATCTCTTTCACTTCTTCTACTTCGTCTTCCTTAGAATATATGTATATGCTTAGTACGTTTTTATCTATATCTAAATTGGTTCCTGCAATTATAAACTCATTTTCTACGGCCTGCCTATATGCTGCGTTTGAAATTTTATTTAGTTTAGCAGCTTCGTTTACATTTATGCTAGAAGATGTGGTTTCTATGCGGATTCTAAATTCTAGCATTTTAGAATACAGCCTTATTGGGGCTACGGATTTAAGAAAAATGTCGCAAGACCTTGCTGTTGACTCTTTTTTATATGTTTGTATATTTATATATTCTTTGTCCTTCTTATATATGTGTAATATTATTTTACAAAAAACATAGATTACAGCACCTATTATGCCAGAAAGTGTTAAGTGGAAAGTTAGATAGTTTTTAGCTTCCATCATATAGTACGGCTGAATTTTTTCTATAAATGCTACGTAAACATAGGCAATTATAGGGATAATTAGGGCTCGTATAAAGCCATACCATATTATACAGGCGGCATATATGAAGGAAATTACACCTGCAAAATACATAGAATCTAGCATGTTTAGAATGCCAAGTAGGAAAAAGCCAACTGCTCCAACTACTCGTAGTAATTTAGCTTCTAAATCGCAGTTAACAAATGAATATCTTTTAGATGTGTATGACTTTATATTTTGTGCTACTTCATAATTTGTATAATTCGTAACATTGTTAGTTTCTTTTTTTGCGTTTTCAATATCCTTTTTATATACTACTTGTATCATCTCGTTTTCTAATTCATGAGGTATTCTAAAGGTGTGGTAAATTAGAAATACTGTGATAACACTTATAGTTTGCAAAAGATACGGCTCAAAATATCCACCAGCTAAATTAGCTATGTATGTAGAGCCTATTATAGCTAAAAAATATGACGCTGCATTAAACATAGCTCTAAATATACCCGCTATTCCCCCTATATATAGGGCTACGGCAAAGTATATACTTATTATAGCTATGCATACAGCTGTAGCTTGTATCTCCGCGTATGGCGTTAATATGTATACAGCAATACTAATAAGTAGGACTGCAAAAAACGCTACTATTGAAATTTCTTTCTTGTTTTTCTCTATTCTTTTCAAATTTCCACCTCAGTTTAACTACTTAAATTGTATAATATCTCATATCTTTTTTCAACTAAATACACACATTTTGTTGTTTTTTAAGAATTATGTTGCCAAAGTACCTTCAAATGGTATATAATATAGATAGGTTAATTATATAACAAAAGTTAAATTTAATTTTTGGAGGTGTCATTTATATGACAAAAAAAATACACTTAGTTATTAACGATTTAGAAGAAACAAGATTGTTAGTTAAAGAAAATAAGATACAAGTAGACTTTTCAAAATACCCAAGTTTAGCAGCTCCATCTATATCTATTATGCAAGGAATACAAACTAAAATTCTATATCATGGATTAGTTGGTTTTCATGGAATACCAGATATTTTATCTGCTTCTTTTATAAATGAACTAGATTTAAAACAAACAGCAGAGTTAATTAAATATTCTAATACTCCAACTTTATCTATTCATTTAGGAGATAATATAGATAAAGTATCTCAAGATGAGATGCTAAATATTTTACAGAAGAATGTTAAGTTTGTGCAAGACATGCTTGTAACAGATAATATTAGATATATTTCTTTAGAAAATATGGAGTTAAATAGTCCTAAAGAATGCGTAGATCCGCTATTTATATCTAATGCTATTAAAGTTACTAGCTGCAACTTACTGCTAGATACAGCGCATGCAACAATATCCGCAAATACTTTAGGTATGCCGGTTTATGAATATTTGGACTTATTGCCTTTAGATAAAGTTAAGGAAGTTCACTTTTCCGGAACTAAACATGCAGACGGTAAGATATATTCCCACATTAGAGCAAGAAAGCATGATTATGAGTTGCTAGAATATGTACTAAAACGTACTACACCAGAATTTTTAACTTTAGAATATGGCACTCCTAAATACAAGCTTAGAGTAAATCCAAACAGAACTAAATTTAGTTTAAGTTTGCCTAGAGTTGCTTATGCAGAAATAAACGAAAGCGCTATACAAGAATTACTTTCTCAGTATAACTATATTTTAAATTTACTAAATAAACTAGGTTATACACGATATTAAAAAGAAGACAAAAGTCTTCTTTTTTATTTTATCTTTATTTCTGTTGCAGCATTTGTGTATTTGCCCATAAATACTAAATCTATTTTTTTAGTTTCTATGTTTCTTCTGTTTCCAACAACTTTTTTCTCTTTATATATTGCAAGTATTATATTTGAATTATCTGCTTCTACTATGTTTTTAAGCATCTGACCATCCTCTGGATATACAAATGTATGACCTTTTTCTGATCTTATTCTTATTTTTAATATGTATTCTTTTTGTTTTATCTTTATATCTACAAGTGTTCCACCCTTTACTTTTTTAATCCATAGGTCCTTTATTTTAGCTCCGCTATACGTAGCAAATATATACTGCTGATCTTTTAAAAGTAGATTTAAAAAAAATCCTCTTATATTTATTTTTTTACAAATTGGTATCTTAGCTATTGCAAAAACTAAATTTGTTTTCATCCCTTTATATACGCCGTTTTGTATTTTATTAGACTGGGCCCATATATACTTTTCCGGAAAAGAAGTCCCAGAATCTCCTTCTATGTATGTTGTTCCTCCTGTGAAAGATATTTTTTCTTTGTTTATGTATATATATCCTTCGTTTGTGCTATGCAGAGTAAATAGGCCATGCCTGCACGGCAAGTATTTTACTTTTGCAAATGGTCCCATTATGTCGTACTTACAAGGAACTCTATCTTTAAATTCTACTTTTCCTACTAGATTAATTTCTTCTGTTTGTATGTTTAAAGACACTTTGTCTAAAGAAAAATATGAGTCTTTTATAACCACAGCAAATGGGTCTGTGCATAGTTTAAAGTCTTCTGCAGGGTATTTTATATATACTGGCTTTTTAGAAATGTTATCGAAAACCTGTATAAATGCATGCGGATTTTTGGGATCGTTAGATATTCCAATTATTATTACTAAATTTGTGCTTGTTTCTTTATTTACTATTCTATAATACCAACCTAAAAATTTGTTTTTCATTCTATCACCTGTATATATTATTAGCTAAATAAAGTAAAATATGCAGAGCATAAAAAAAAGCAGATGTTATCTGCTAATTTGTAAGTTTAATTGGTGTAAAGTCTGTGTAATCTACACTTACCATTTTATAATTTATATCTTCTATTATGCCTTCTTTTATTGAAAAATGACCTGCTCCATGTAAATGTCCATATATGCATACTTCTATTTTATCTTTGTACATGCTTAAAACTTCTTGAAATGGTTTTTGAAATGGTGGAAAATGCATTACAACAATTATCTTTTTATCTTCTCCGAATTTTTGTATTCCATCTTTTATAGACAGCTCTAATCTTATTGCTTCTCTTGCATAGATTTTATCGTTATCTAAATTTTCCGCTTCGTTATCTACTTTGCCCCATCCTCTAGTTCCAGCTATTATATATCCACAAGCTTCGTATGAGTTATTGTGTAGTACTTCTATTGTATTAAAATTATTTTCTTTTAGAAAGTTATCTATTTTTGTTTTTGTTGTAAAAAAGAAATCATGGTTTCCTTTTAAGATTATTTTTTTACCAGGTAAACTATCTAAATATTTAAAATCTTCATACGCTTCTTCTAGTTTATTAGCCCAAGAAATATCTCCAGCAATTATAACAGTATCTTCGTCTTTAATTACTTTAGTCCAATTTTCTTTAATTTTTTCTACGTAGTTATGCCAAACGGGCCCAAAGACTTCCATTGATTTGTTCTCAGACAAGCTTAAATGCACATCTGAAATACCGTAAATTGCCAAATATATCCCCTCCTTTTTAGAATTTATGCTCGCCTAATTTTAAATTAGCTACTGCATTTAAATCTTCTTTTGCAAAATATCCTTCTACAAAATTATAATATCCTGCACTACCTATCATGGCTGCATTATCTGTGCAATATTTTAAATCTGGTATGTATGCTTTATATCCATTATTTGTTGCTGTTTCAACAAATTTTTTTCTAAGTACTCTATTTGCAGATACTCCACCTGCTATAACTATTTTATCTACATTTTTTTGTTTCATAGCTTCCATTGCGTTATGTATAAGCACATCTGTTACATTTTCTTCAAAACTTGCGCACATGTCTGCTACTCTTAAATTTTCTTTTTCTTTATGTGCTATGTTTAAAACTGCTGTTTTTACTCCACTAAAACTGAAGTCTAAGTTATCAAATTTCGTTGTTGGTAACTTATATGTTGGTTTACCTTCTTCCGCTTTTTTGCTTACTAGTGGTCCTCCTGGATATGTGAATCCTAGTACTCTAGCAACTTTATCAAAAGCTTCTCCTACGGCGTCATCTCTTGTTTTAGCTAATATTTCAAACTTGCAGTAATCTTCTACATACACTATGTGGCTATGTCCGCCAGACACAACTAAAGCCATATACGGTGGTTTTAACTCCGGATATGTTATGTAGTTTGCTGCTATATGTCCTTCTATGTGATGAACTGGTACAAGTGGTATTCCAAGCCCGTATGCTAAAGATTTTGCATATGCAACGCCTACAAGTAGTGCTCCTATAAGGCCAGGACCATATGTTACGCATATAAAGTCTAGGTCTTTAAATGTAATTTTTGCTTCTGTTAGCGCTTCTTCTACTACCATTGATATGTTTTGTACATGGTGCCTTGATGCGATTTCTGGAACTACTCCGCCAAATTGTTTGTGTATATCTATTTGTGTTGATATAATATTTGACATAACTTCTCTTCCATCTTTTAATATTGCGCAAGCTGTTTCATCGCAGCTAGATTCTATACTTAATCCTATCATATTTATTCCTTTCTTTTATTTTTATTTTTATTTTTATTTTTATTCTTATTCTTTTAAAACATATAAGCAACTTTATTCTCATTACCTATATTTCCGTATCTAGATAGGTATGCTTTATATGTTTTTTTATATTATTTATATTATTTATATTATTTATATTATTTATATTATTTATATTATTTATATTATTTATATACTACAAAATAAAATTAATTAACATATACATTAAATTCATAAATGGTTGCATTATATATACATGCATATTTGTAACTAACATTACTATTATTATTACAAATGAATATTTTTCTAGCATAAATTCTAACTCTCTAAACTTATATGGCAAGAAGTAAAATAAAATTTTAGCGCCGTCAAATGGAGGTATTGGTAGCATATTAAATATACCAAATACAATGTTCATTTGAATTGTTTGAGCAAATATCCCTATGAATATTTGACCTGATGCACCATTGCCTATCATATCTAAAATTCCAGTTACCGCAAATATTTTTAACAATATTGTAAGAAGTATAGCAAGAAGTATATTAGATAACGGACCTGCAAATGCTGTTAACATCATACCTTTAGCCGGATTTTTAAAATTTCTAGTATTAACTTCTACAGGTTTTCCCCATCCAAAGCCAACTAAAGCTAAACTTATAAACCCAAACCAATCTATATGCGCAAAAGGTGAAATTGTAAGCCTACCTTGATTTTTTTGACTTAAATCTCCTAACTTATATGCAACAAAAGCATGTGCAAATTCATGAATTGCCATTGATATTATAATAGCTGGAAGCACATACAAAAAGCTTATTATAGCTTGCGTTGAAAAATCCCCTAACATTTAATCACTCCTAATCTTTCTTTTTATATTATATCAAAGTGATTGCTTTTTGTAAAGTAAATACCTTAAAGAGACATAATATTTCACATTTTTTAAGCTACTTTGCTTGTATTTATTTGTTTTTTGTATTTTAAACAGAAAAAAACACTATATTTACTATAGTGTTTTTACTTTATACAAAATATCTTAATTCTAAGTTTTTTGTTTATACTTCAAGCTTTAAGCCTTTTACTTTGCATGAGCTTTTATTATATTTTTTTGGAATATATACTATAACTAAATTATAGCATATTATTTTATCATATTGCATTGATGGTTCATCTCTTGATCTAAAAAGAATATATATTTCTTCTTTTGAAAAATTATTTATTGTTTCCACATTATTTGTTGTATAGATTAGATATTCGCTGTCATACTTTTTTTTGTAATGTTTATAGCCTGATTCGTATTCAACTTGGTCATATGATCCAATTGGTTTCAATATATTTTTTTCTTTTGAAAACATCTTACTTTCTCTTGTTATTTGTAACATGTTAGTTTGTTGTTTATCTGCTTTTTTACATTTGATTTCATCATCATTTAATGCATAATCTAATTTTTCTTCAATTTCATTTAATTGATCTTCTGAAAATACATTAGCTTGTGCTAAAATATTTTTTATATTATCCATAAATAATGGTGTTAAATTTGACATACCATCACACTCCAAAAATAATTATTTTTTGGGCTTTTGTTCATTCTCTTTTTCTATTATATCAAAAAAATGAGCAAATGTCAAAAAAAAGGGCTAACACTGCTGTTAGCCACCTTTTATTATTTATTTATTGGTTTCATAGTTGGGAATAATAGTACATCTCTTATTGAGTACTGGTTAGTAAGTAACATTATTAATCTGTCTACTCCTATTCCAAGTCCGCCTGTTGGTGGCATACCATATTCTAAACTATTTATGAAATCTTCGTCTATATCATTAGCTTCATCATTTCCATTTTCTCTTTCTTTTAATTGTTCCATAAATCTTTCTCTTTGATCTATTGGATCATTTAATTCTGAGTATGCATTTCCGTATTCTCTTCCGCCTATAAAGAATTCAAATCTTTCTGTTAATCTACCGTCTGTTGGTTTCTTTTTTGTTAAATGAGAAACTTCAATTGGATAATCATATATAAATGTTGGCTGAATTAAAGTATCTTCTACTTTTTCTTCAAACAATGTATTTAATACATATCCCCATGAAAGTGTATCTGCTACTTCAATACCTATGCTTTTTGCTGCATTTCTAGCTTCTTCATCTGTGTTTATAGCTAGCATATCTATTCCTGTTACTTCTTTAACTGCATCTACCATAGTTATTCTCTTCCATGTTCCAGGTGTTAAATTAATTTCTGTTCCTTGGTAATCTATAACTGTTGTTCCGTTAACTTTTTCACATACTGTAGATATTAAATCTTCTGTTAAATTCATCATATCTATGTAATTTTCATATGATGCATAAAGCTCTATATTTGTGAATTCTGGATTATGTTTAACATCCATTCCTTCATTTCTAAACATTCTGCCCATTTCGTAAACTTTGTTAAATCCACCTACAATTAATCTTTTTAAGAACAGTTCATTAGCTATTCTTAGATACATATCCATGTCTAGTGTATTGTGGTGTGTAACAAATGGTCTTGCTAAAGCTCCACCTGCAACAACGTTTAATATTGGTGTGTCTACTTCTAGATATCCTAGATTATCTAAATAGTTTTTAATTTCTTTGATTATTTTACTTCTTTTTATAAAAGTATCTTTTACATCTGAATTAACTATTAAATCTACATATCTTTGTCTATATCTTAAATCTACATCTTTTAGTCCATGCCATTTTTCTGGTAATGGTCTTAATGCTTTTGTAAGCAATGTTATTGCTGAAACTCTTATAGATACTTCTCCCATATGTGTTTTAAATGTAGTTCCTTCTATTCCTACGATATCTCCGATATCATATTTTTTGAAGTCTTCGTAAGTTTCTTCACCTACTAAATCTTTTTTTACATATAGTTGTATTCTTCCTGTGCTGTCTTGTAAATCACAAAAACATACTTTACCGTGTCCACGTTTAGACATAAGTCTACCTGCTATTGACACAGTTTCAGGCTGAGTTTCTTCTCCTTCAACTGGGTCAACAAAATTATCTTTGATTGTTTTACTATCTGAAGTAACATTGTATTTTGTTATTTCGAATGGATCTTTTCCTGCTTCTTGTAACTCTTTTAATTTTTCAATTCTTACTTCCATAAGTTTGTTTACATCTTCTAGAACTTCTTGTTCTTCGATGTTTTCTTGATCATTGTTCATTTTATTTCCCCCATTTTTCGTATGTGTTTAATTATATCACAAATGTAATGCAAAGTAAACATAATTATATGTTTTTAGCACTACCTTAGTAAAAATTAGATATAAAAATTATTGCTAATCTTTTATATCTAATCTAATTATTTATTTATATTTAAATTTAAAACTATTTTCTTTTTATTGTAAGTATTTTATATTTAGCTATGCCTGCTGGAGTTTCTACTTCAACAACATCTCCCTTTTTCTTACCTATTATAGCTTTTCCAACTGGTGATTCATTTGATATTTTTCCAGCTGCTAAATCTACTTCTGTTGATCCTACAATTGAGTATTGTACTTCTTCATCAAATTCATAATCTTGAAGTGTAACTGTTACTCCAACACCAACAGTTTTTATTGATATTTGATCTTCATCTACTACCTTTGCCATTTTTAATGTGTTTTCAAGTTCAATTATTTTACTTTCTAATTGTGCTTGTTCTTCTTTAGCATCGTCGTATTCTGAGTTTTCAGATATATCTCCAAACTCTATTGCTGTTTTAATTCTTTCAGCAACTTCCATTCTTTTTTCGCCTTTTAAATATTCTAAATCTGCTTCTAATTTTTGGTGACCTGCTTCTGTCACTAATATTTGTCTGTTTTCTAATTCCATTTGTTTTCCTCCTTGTTATCTACAACAATATACACAATATTTTTAATTTTGTCAAGCATTTATTCTGCTATAGCTAATAGATACTGCGAAATGTAGAGCTCTTCTGCCAGTTTTGTGAGATTGTTTTCATACATACCAATTTTTTTTAATGTTTTTATATCATCTTTGGCATAAAATTCATTTATTCTTGTAAGTAGTTTAAATCTCTCAATTTCAGATTCTTCTATATGATTAATATCATCTAGTATAACTGTTTTTTTTGACATTCTATATTTTGCTAACTCTAATACTGTATCTTTCATGTTTATTATTAAATTATATCCTGATAAATTAGTATTTTTTATATTTTTATTAGTTGATCCTAAGTCTTTATTTATTGATTTTATCATTTCATTTAACTTTTCTGTTTGAGAATATATGTCTACGCATTTATATTTCTTACTAAGTTCATAATATGTATTTATATCAATTTTTTCATTTGCTATTATTACTACTTTTATGTTAGAATCGTTTATTTTGTATCTATTTTTATAATCTACTAAAAGCTTATCTAAATATTTTAAAATACTAATTCCTTCTGTTTGTATATTTTTTGTTGCAAACAACTTTGTAATTTCTTTTGAGTATTTGTTTTTAATAATATCTTTACTAAGAATTATTTTATCTTCTTTGTTTACATTTGATTCAACTGTTTCTTTCAATTCATCTAATATTTTATTTAATCTCTTTTTATTGTACCAATTAAAATAATTTAATATATTTTTGTTTTTAACTTCTTTCTTATTTTCTATTAAATCCATGTACCAAATATACTTTTCAAGCATATTTTCTATTTGTAATGATTTAATACTATATTTCGTGCTACTTATGCACATATTATTGCTACTTAATGCAGCAACAAAAATAAATTTTGACATATTTTATTCCACCTTTATATGGAATGTATATGCCAAAAATTTTATTTTATTAATTAGTTCTTCTTACTTGTCTTAGTTTTTATTTTTTTTGCTTGCTTTTTTATATTTGTTTTTAAATCGTTAGCAGTATTTGCATATTTATTTTCTGCATCTACTTTTTCGATTAAAACTTCTTTAAGCTCTTCACTAGTAAGATTTCTTTTCATTTTTCCATCTTCAACATATGAAATTACACCGGTTTCTTCTGATACTACAACTACTAGTGCATCTGAAACTTCTGTAATTCCTACTGCGGCTCTATGCCTTGTACCTAAATTTTTATCTATTCTGCTTTCTGAAGCAAGTGGTAATACACAGCTTGCAGCTTTTATTTGATTTTCACAAATAACTATTGCTCCATCATGTAGTGGTGCTTTTGGTATAAATATATTTTGCACCAATTGTGAAGAAACTCTAGCATTTAATTCTATTCCCTCTTTAACTATATCTCCTATTTTAGTATCTCTTTCAAAAACTATTAAAGCACCTATTTTTTTAAATGACATTATTTCTACTGCTTTTGCTATTTCAGCTATAGTGTGTCTATATAGATCTGTTTCTTCATTGAAAAATAAATGTTGAAACTTGCTTCTACCTATTTTTTCTAAAGCACTTCTGAGCTCTGGTTGGAATACTACTAAGATAAGCAATACACCATATGTCATAATGTTTTCTAAAATAAATGATGTTATTTTAAGTTCTAATATCTGACTTATAAATAAAAGTAATATAAGAATACCTATACCTTTTATTATTTGTTTTGCTCTAGTACCTTTTAGCAAATTTACAAGATAAATTCCCATAAAGCATACTATTACGACATCTACTAAAAATACTAATATTCCAAGTGGACTTGTAAGATTAAATGTTTGTGCTAACTTATATATACCTGCTACAAACGTGTTTTCTACTTGCGGCATATTTTCACAACCTTTCTATGCTATTGCTTGAAAAATTACTGCAAACGATGTAAGTGCCATTCCAACTATCATAACCCATACTACGATTTTTTTCATATCTAATTTTTTCATTTTATTATCTCCTTTAGAATTCTAATCTACTCTCTATATAAGATACTAAATCTTCTATTTTAATTCTTGTTTGCTCCATTGTATCTCTGTCTCTAACAGTAACGCAGTTATCTGTTTCTGTTTCGAAATCTACTGTTATGCAAAATGGTGTTCCTATTTCATCTTGTCTTCTATATCTTTTTCCTATTGATCCTGCATTATCGTATTCACAGTTGAATTTTTTAGCAAGCATTGCGTATATTGGCTCTGCTTTTTCATCTAGTTTTTTAGATAATGGTAAAATTGTTGCTTTAATTGGAGCAAGGTATGGATGTAATTTTAGTACAGTTCTAGTGTCTCCATCTCCTACTTCTTCTTCCTCATACGCATTGCAAAGGAATGCTAAAGCAGCTCTATCACAACCTAATGATGGTTCAATACAATATGGTATGAATTTTTCATTTGTTTCTGGATCTATGTATGACATATCTACTCCAGATACTCTTTGGTGACATTTAAGATCGAAATCTGTTCTGTCTGCTATTCCCCATAACTCACCAAATCCAAATGGGAATTTGAATTCTATGTCTGTTGTTGCATTACTATAATGTGATAATTCTTCTTTTTCATGATCTCTTAATCTTATATTATCTTCTTTTATTCCTAAGCCTAGTAAAAAGTCTTTAGCATAGTTTTTCCAGTATGCATGCCACTTTAAATCTTCTCCTGGTTTACAGAAAAATTCTAGTTCCATTTGTTCAAATTCTCTAGTTCTAAATATAAAGTTTCCAGGTGTTATTTCATTTCTAAATGCTTTACCTATTTGACCAATTCCAAAAGGTACTCTTTTTCTTGTTGTTCTTTGTACATTTTTAAAATTAACAAATATACCTTGCGCTGTTTCTGGTCTTAAATATACTACAGATTGAGAATCTTCAGTTACACCTTGGAATGTTTTATACATTAAATTGAATTTTCTTATATCTGTGAAATTGTGTTTTCCGCATTTTGGACAGTTTATTTTATTATCGTCTAATGTTTGTATTAGCTGTGCTTCTGTCATACCATCTGCGATTATTTCAGTGTCATGAGCTATAGCCCATTCTTCTATTAATTTGTCCGCTCTATGTCTTGTTTTACACTCTTTACAATCTATTAATGGATCTGTAAATCCACCAATATGACCTGATGCTTCCCAAGTTTTTGGGTTCATTATTATTGCGCTGTCTAGTCCTACATTGTATGGTGATTCTTGTACAAACTTTTTAAGCCATGCTTTCTTAAGATTGTTTTTAAATTCTGATCCTAGTGGGCCATAATCCCAAGAGTTTGCAAGTCCTCCGTAAATTTCAGATCCTGCATATATATATCCTCTACCTTTGCATAGATTTACTAATTTGTCCATTGATTCTAACATTCTATTTCCTCCTAATTGTTGCTACTTCTTCTTAATAACTATATCTATTACTCCGTATTTTGCATCTACAACATCACCAGGATTTAGCATTATATGTAGCTCATCTGCAGTTACATACCAGCTTTCTAAGCCTGAATAAACATATTTAGAATCTTCCGCTTTCTTCATTTCTCTACTTATTAGATGAGCATTTATTGTATCTGAAACAATAGCTTTATAGTCCGTTCCAATTAACTCAATAGCTGCTTCATATGAAGAGATTTTTTCTCTTGTCGTTACATTCGTATTATATGTTTTAACTTTCAAATAAGTATTTTCTTTTGTATCTAGCTCTTGCATTTTTTCTGTTACTACTACAGATACAATTTGCTTTTTATTTAATACGCAATCATATGCTTTATTTGTTGTTGTAAATTTATATTTATTTTTAACGTTTCCTACCATCGGCTGTTTTAATGTAGCAAATAAATTTCTTGATTCGCTTTCCATTTGATTATTTAATATTGTATATGGTTCACCACCTAGATATACAAGCGGAAAGCTATAACTTGCTGTTATATTATTTATACTTGTATCATCTTCTTCTTTATTTTTAAATTCACATTTAACTTCTACTACTTTTGGTCCCAAATCTGGGTTTTTAGCAGAGTTTGTTTCTTCTACATTTGTGAACGCATTTGTACCTATTACCCTAGGTGCTGGTTCATTAATAATTGAATATGCAATTATGCCGGACACCAAGAGTTAAAAAACCAGTAAACGCAAATACAAAAGGACTAGCCTTAATTTTTTTGCCTTTATTATAGTTTATTGTCTCCATATATATCACCTCTTGACTTTCATCAGCTTTATTTTACTACATAACTATATCTTTTGCAAGTATTATTAACATTTTTCTTAATCTACTCACCTTTTAAATCTTTAATTAAATCTCTTATGTTAGCTGCTTTTTCAAATTGATATTTTCTAGCGTATTCCATCATTTCTCTTGTTAGTTTATCTACTGTATCTTGTACTGTTTCGCCCTTTTTAATTTCTAGTTTTTCTTGTTCATCTTCTGCAAAAACAGCTTTTATACTATCTCTAACTTCTTTTTTTATTGTAGTTGGGGTTACTCCATGTTCTTTATTATATTTCATCTGTATTTCTCTTCTTCTGTTTGTTTCAGATATAGCTTTTTCCATAGATAATGTTAGTTCATCTGCATACATTATTACTCTTCCACTACTGTTTCTAGCTGCTCTTCCTATTGTTTGTATCAATGATCTTTCGCTTCTTAGGAAGCCTTCTTTGTCCGCATCTAGTATAGCTACAAGTGAGACTTCTGGTATGTCTAAACCTTCTCTTAATAGATTTATTCCTACTAAAACATCGAATTTGCCGAGTCTTAAATCTTTGATTATTTCTAATCTATCTAGTGCTTCTATGTCTGAATGCATGTATCTTACTCTTATATCTTTGCTTGCAAGATATGTTGTTAATTCTTCTGACATTTTTTTAGTAATTGTTGTTACTAAAACTTTTTCTCCTTTTGCAGTTGTTATATTTATTTGTTTTATTAGGTCTTCTATTTGTCCTTCTGTTTCTTTTACTTCTATTACTGGGTCTAATAGCCCTGTTGGTCTTATTACTTGCTGAGCTATGCATGTAGATTTTTCTTTTTCATAGTCTCCTGGCGTTGCTGAAACGTATACTATTTGCTTAGATTTTTCTTCCCATTCATCGAATTTCATTGGTCTGTTATCGAAAGCAGATGGGAGTCTAAAGCCGTTGTCTACAAGTGATTCTTTTCTTGCTCTATCTCCATTATACATTGCTCTTATTTGTGGAAGCGTTACATGAGATTCATCTATTACTACTAAGAAATCTTCTCCTAAGTAATCAAAAAGTGTATAGGGTGCTGAACCTTTTTCTCTTCCATTTAGCACTGCTGAATAGTTTTCTATTCCTTGACAAAAGCCTGTTTCCATTAGCATTTCCATGTCGAAATTTACTCTTTGCTCTATTCTATATGCTTCTACAAGCATATCTCTATCTTTAAAATATTTTATTCTTTGCTCTAATTCTGCTTTTATTTCTTTGATTGATTTTTCTATTTTTTCTTTTGGTATTACGTAGTGTGATTTAGGATATATAAGTTCATGTTTTGAAGATGCTATTACTTTTCCTGTAATTGGCTGAATTATATTTATTTTTTCTATTTCGTCTCCGAAAAATTCTATTCTTATTGCTTCATCACTGTTTCCAACTGGAAATACATCTATGACGTCTCCTTTTACTCTAAACTTTCCTCTTAGAAATTCTACGTCTGATCTTTCATACTGCATTTCTACTAAAGACTGCATTATTTCTTCTCTGGATTTGTCCATTCCAGGTCTTATTGAAAGTGTCATGTTTGAGTAATCGTCTGGGCTTCCTAGGGAGTATATAGATGAAACTGATGCTACAATTATTACATCTTTTCTTTCAAAAAGTGCTGCTGTTGCGCTATGTCTTAATTTATCTATTTCATCATTTATGCTGCTGTCTTTTTCTATGTATGTGTCTGTTGCTGCGATGTATGCTTCTGGCTGATAGTAGTCATAATATGATATGAAGTATTCTACAGAGTTTTCTGGGAAATATTCTTTAAACTCGCTATATAACTGGCCTGCAAGTGTTTTATTATGTGCCATTATTATGGTTGGTTTATTTACATTTTGTATTACGTTTGCAATTGTAAATGTTTTTCCTGAGCCTGTTACTCCAAGTAGCGTTTGATTAGATTTTCCGCTTCCTTTTGTTATGTTTTCTGTAAGCTTTTCTATTGCTTCTATTTGGTCTCCCATTGGTTTGTATTTTGCCTGTAACTTAAACATTTTTCTCTCCTTATCTTTATTATTTTTTTTACTTTTTTTATTTTTTCTTGTTTTGTTTTTGAAAAAAGTATGAGCAGTTTCTTTGTTATATAATCTGCTACTTCTGTATCTAAATATTTTATCTACTACTTTACTTGCTTTACTAAAGCACTAGATACTACGTTTTAAAAAACTTCTGTTCTTATGTATTTTAATATATTTCACTGCGTTTGTCAAGAGATTTAGCACTTTAACTCATATAACTCGTTTACATATTTCGACCTTTATTTTAATATCTATAGTATTATGTTATATTTCGCGTATATTTTTGACACAATATTGACATTATTAATACGATGGTATATAATTTACGTGTTAAAAGAAATATAAATTAAGGAGATTTTTTATGAAAATAGGAATATTTACGGATACCTATCACCCAGATATAAACGGTGTAGTTACTTCAATTAAAATGTTAGAAAAAGAGATGATTTCTAGAGGACATGAGGTGCATATTTTTACACCATCTAAGCATGAACCAACAGAAAACCAAAATCTATATATGCTGAAAAGTATACCTCTTTTCGTAGTTAAGAATTATGATTATAGAATTGCAGGTTTCTATTCTAGAGAGATTGCAAAACAAATAAAAGAGCTAGATTTAGACATTGTTCATACTCAGTCTGAGTTTTCACTTGGGCATTTTGGTAAGATAATATCTAGAAAATTTGATATACCTTTTGTGCATACATATCATACAATGTGGGAAGATTATGTGCATTATATTGTTCCTATAAAAGGTACAAGAAATGTGTATCCTAAAAGGCTTGCTAGAAAGTTTTCAAGAGCGTTTGTGCGTAAGGCAGATTGTATAATTGCTCCTTCTAAAAAGACTGAAAAATATTTAAAATATAGATGTAAAATAAAGAATAAAAATGTTTCAATTATACCTACTGGTATAGATTTAGAACCTTTTAATCCTGCTAATTTTACAGATGGTTCTAAAGCTGCTTTGAAAAAAGAATTAGGAATTAAAGAAACAGATAAAGTTATTTTATTTGTTGGTAGACTTGCAGAAGAAAAAAGTGTGGATGTTATTATTAAGGGTTTACCTGAAATATTAAGTAAATCTAAAGGAGACAATATTAAGCTTGTTATAGTTGGAGATGGTCCATCTATAGAGGATTTAAAAGCGCTTGCTAAGTCTTTAAATGTTGCAGATAATGTTATATTTACAGGTAGGCAGCCGTGGGAAAAAATCGCTTTATATTATAGCATTGGACATATTTTTGTTAATGCTTCTACTACTGAAACTCAGGGGCTTACTTTTATAGAAGCTATGGCTGCTAAGCTTCCTGTTATTGCTAAGTATGATACTAATTTAGACGGTATAATTGCACATAATAAGACAGGATTCTTTTTTAGAAAAGATGAAGAATATCCAAAGCTTGCTTTAAAGATTTTAGCAGATGAAAAGCTTAGACAAAAAGTTCAAGATAACGGATTTGAACATGCTAAGCAGTTCTCTGTAAAATACTTTGGAGATGCTTTAGAAATTGCTTATGCTGGTGCTATTAAACATCATGTAGAAGATAAAGAGAAAAAAGCAAAAAAACGTTTAGCTAATTTTGCAAAACGTAAGAAAAATGAAAGTGAAAAGTAGGTGAAAATATGTCAATTGTAGTTTTACTAATAGCGTTTCTAGTTTATTTAATTTTATTTACACTTGTAAGTACTTTAGTTGAAATGGCTGTGCGCATTGCAACTAGAACTAAGTTATCTTTAGGTAAGTTATTTTTACCATCAACTTTAATATTAGTATTATGGGGCGCTGTAGGTTTTGTAGTTTTTAAAGTTGTTTTAAATACATACGGTATGGATATTCTTAATACTATTATAAATTCGTTTTTGAAAGTGCCTTCTCTTCCACCAGATTTTTCGGTGATTTTTGGAGCTGGCGGCATAGCAATATTTGTAACTATAATACTTCAGTCTTGTATTATTTATATTGTTAATTTTGATGTTTCAAAACCGTTTAAGATTTTGTTTTTTAAAGCAACTACAGCGATTAAAAATTCTATGCTTACTTTGTTTAAAATAAAGCCTAAAGCTAAGGTTAATCCTTCTGTTATTGCAGAGGCAAATGAGAAATTTAGTATTGATTTATTAAGCTGCGTTTTCTCAAGTATTGTTATATTTTTAATTGTTATATTTTTTATAGTTCTTATGTCTTTCTTATCTCATGGTATTGTTACTGAGATTTTACCTTTGTTACTTAAGAAGATATAGTAAAAACGAAGCATTTAGGTGCTTCGCTTTTTTTATGTTTTTTCTTTTATTTTTTTTTTATTTTTTTTTATTTTTTTGAAACATATAAACAAGTTTTTTCTCTATAGTTTATATGTTTATATCTAGCTATTAATCTACTTGTAATTTGAAAGTATATCTCATGTTTGCTTTGTTGTATTCTAGGTTAACACATACGATATATTCTCCTTTTGAATTTGGAGCATTTACTCCAATTTTATAGCTGTTTGGTGTAGATATTAAATTTGCTTCTGATACTATAACTTCATTTTCATCTCCGTTTTTCCACATGTTTAAATCTATAGTTTGAGCTTCTGGAGGTTTTAAACTAGTTTTAATTCCAGATATTTTTTCTGTGCTTAGTACAAGTTCTTCTCCTTTGTTTACTTTTATTGATCTGTAGTTTCTTGCTTGGACTGTTTTAATTGGAGACTCATATTCTGTTTTTTTCTTTTCGAATAAAGTATCTATAAGGGTGGCTTGATTGATTGCTTCATATACGGAATTTCCAACACTTATATTTAATTTAGGCTGCTCTATTCTAAGGCTATCTACAAATATGACAGCTAACGTTCCTATAGCTAGGGCTATAAATATGTATACGGAATATTTAAAAGCTTTTTTTTCTTTTTTATTTTTCATTATTTCACCTCTAACTCAAACATGTACTCAACATTATATTTGTTATATTTAAGTATGATATAATATATGTAGCTACCATTTTCATTTGGAGCTTTGAATGTGATGTTATATCTATCTTTTAATGTTTTTATATCTGGTTTGAATTCTATATCACTACTTTTATTATAGTCCTTATAGCATTTCATGTAAATAGGTTTATCTGTTTTTTTTGTTTCTACTAAAAATTTATTGTCTGTAGTTAATAATATAGCTTCGCCTTTTTTAGCTTCTATTGGTACCTTTTTGGCTGTTTTAAGGTAGTCTATTGGGTGCACTTCGCTATCATATCTATTTAGGCTATCTATTGTTATTTGTACTAGCATGCCTGTTGTATCATGCTTTAGATTATCTTCTGTTATGCATACCATTTTAGGTACGTTATGATTAATAGAATACTTTATTGATTCTACTGTTACAAACAATAATCCTGCAAAAAACATAACTACTATTATAGCTTTAATTACATAATTTGATTTTGTTTTTATGCTTTTATTCTCTATTTTCTCTTCTCTATTTTCTTCTCTATTCTCTTCTCTTTTTTCTTTTTCCATTTTTTCCACTCTCACTATTTTAGCTTATTGTTCTTATTCCAAGATCGCTAATAAAATTATTTATATTGTATAATATAACTACATCGTTTATTTCATTTTGCTTTATATACTCTGTAATTGGTAGCTTATAATACCTAGGGTCTATTAGATGTATTTCTTCGTAATGCTGAACTAAAAACTGTATGAATATATGTGAATATGAATCTTTAATAAGCAGTAGTTTTTTTCCGTTTGTTTCATTGGTTTTTAAGACTACTTTTGCATTGTTTCCATTTAGAAAAAACGAATATTTATCTTTTTTATTTAAGTATTCATAATTATAAATGCTGCTAGTTTTTTTATTGTCGTAAGCAGCTTCTTTTATAGATTTGTTCTTTTCATTTTCTAGTATATCAATATTATCTGGTTTTGTAAATACTATTCCTGCTTTTGAATCAAAAGTACCAAAAAAACTTTTTGTCACTGTTTTTTTTGTGTATTCTTCTTTAGCTGTTGGCTCAATATTTAATGCTTTGCAGATTTCTACGTATGCATAATATGCTCCGTAACTTGTCATGTGATGATCTGTTTTAAAGTATAACTGCTCATCATTTTTTTTAGCTTCTAATGCATCTATTGTGTTTATATTTATACTACTTGGCAAGTTCATATATATGTACTGCGTTAGCTTTTTTTGGTCTGCAACTACTGCGTTTTTAGGTAGTTTATCTTTATATATTTGTATACTATTTGGCAATATGCATGTATATATATTGGCGTTTTTAGAAGCTTTTTTTGAAAATCTATCTAGCACTTCTATGTTTTTCGTTAGGTCTTTTGGGACTATATTATATGCATCAAAACGTTCAAAAAGGTAGCCGTCTTTTCCTACATAAATATTGTTGTTTTGCGTTTTTCCAAGAGCAAGCTCAGTTGTAGATTTTAAGTAAATCCATTTGTCTCTAAATATAAAATGATCGTTTATATACTGCTCTATTTTAGGTGTTAAGGTTCCATCTTTTATACTAGATAACTGGACTTTTGGAAACTTAGCAAGGTACCTATTTTCTTTTTCTGAAAATTCTTTTTTAGGCACGGCAATATTTAAAATACTAATTAAAGTCCAAAATGTTATGATTACTATTATGAATATTTTATTTTTCATATTACCTCCTATATTTTATTTTAGCATTTGATGCCAGTAGAGTCCTTCTTTATTTTCCTCTGGATATTTAAAGAATGTTTTATCTATTTCCATGCATATATACTGTGCTTTAGATTTTATATTTTCGTTTGCTTCTATTATGTTTTTGTGTGATAAAGATTGCATCATAAGAAACTCAAATGTCATTGCTCTATCTTCTATTTCGCTGTACATTGCATATTTATCTACAAAGTGTTTTGTGCTAAACGCGTCTTCTGTATCTCCTTTGTATGTAAAGCCTTCTGGGTTATATGCGCTCCACGCTTCAAATGGCCTTTCTGGGTATCTTTTAAACACCATAAAGTGCTCTATAACATGCATCATTTCATGGTGGAAAGTTGCTTCTATTTCCATAGAATCCGTTATTATGAGCTTTACATTATCTGCGTACTGTTTATCTGTTAGTCCAACAAAATCTAGGTCTTTTGATGCTTTCATTAGGTATATTGTTGGTGCAAAATTCACTCCATTTTCTGTTTTGAATTTTCTGAAAAAGCCTGGTGGATATTTATCCATTGCTTTTTCTATTGTTACAAGCATTTGATATGCTCTATCTATGTTTAACTGCTTTTCTACTACTTTTCCATAATAACTATAATTAGCTTCATCTAGCGATAGGACAGTTATGCCGTACTTTTCTTTTATATGCGCTGTTTTGTCTTTTACCTGAGCATATGAAGCGCAAGTTATGCTTTGTTTTTTGCTTATATCTGGCGTTTCTACGTAGTTTATGTTGTTTGTCGATGCATATGTTATAATTATTAAAATAAAGGCAAGAAATATTGCTATGGCATTTATGTATTTTTTCATAAATAGCTTTTCTCCTTAGTTTTTTTTATTTACTTAAAGTATATACTATATGTTTATTAAAAGGAATACTTTATATCTTTTTTAATATTTTTTTACATTACTTTTTAAAAAGTATCAAAAAAATTAACTAAAGTTCTAGGTTATCTTATTCTCTAAGTTTATATTTTTATTTTTTATTTATTTTTTATATATTTTTTATTTATTTTTTTTGTTTTTTTATATTTTTTTATATTTTTTCATTCTTATGCGAAAAGAAAAGTAGGCTTATTTTATATATATAAGTCTACTTTTTTTATTACATTACTATAGTTGTTTCAGTTATTTCTCTAACTTCTACAGTTTCTCTTTCTATATCTCTTTGCTCTTGATCTCTTACAACCTCTACTATTTCTTCTTTGTTTTTATTTGCTCTTACATGGCTTGATAGTTCTTCTATAAGCTCATTTTTTTCTTCTCTTTCAGTGCTTGTTGTAAGGGGAGCAACTGCTTCTCTACTTGGCTCCTGGCTTGTCATTTGCTGATTTGAACCTACTATTTCCGCGTTTGAATCTATTATGTCGTTACTTTTTTTGTTTTCCATTTGCGTAAGCATTTCTCTTTCTGCTGAACCTTCTGGAGTATCTGTTAATCTATCGTGAATATTATTTACAACTTTGTACTCACTTTCTGTAACTTGCTCACTTGACTGCTGAACTTCTTCTAAATCTTCAAAAAGTTTATTTTGAGCACTGTCTTCTATATCTTCTACTCTTTCTCCCATAACTTTTGTATCTGGATTTAAAGTTTTGTCATCTAAGTATTCATGGTTTTCTCCTAAAGATCTATTCTCATATTTTTCGTTTTCTATATTTAATTCTGCTTTTTCTTTAAGGGCATTTGGGTTTGCTAAAGTTACTTGCCAAAGGGCATCTTCTCTAAGCTCTTGCAAGCCTGAATATTCTTTATTGTATTCTTCTATAGATATTTGTTTATGTGTTAAATCTGAATTTAATCTTTGTATTTTTTCTTCTACATATTTAAGCCTTGCTGTTTGTTCTTTGCATGCTTCTACTTGTTTAGAAAAGTTCTTATTTATGTATAAATCGTATTTCATTTGTTCTTTAAGAAGTATATTTTCTTGCTCTGTATTAAAGTTATTTCCAAGATCTTTAACGCATTTCATCTTAAGGGAATCTATCTCTTTTTGTAGTTTTACGTTTTCTACAAAGTCTTTGTTTCTTGGGTTAATTTCATTGTTTCTAATCATCTCTTGTGAAACAGAAACTTTTCTTTCGTGAAGCTCAGCTATTTTTTCCATGTATAGTTTTTCTGCAGCAGCTGGGTCTTTTGGGATGTTTACTCCGTTTATAACTTCTAGAGTTTTTTCTCCTTTTTCTAAAGTTTCTTTTTCTTTTTCTTCTCTTTTAATGTCTTGCTGCTTAGATAATTTTTCTGCTCCGTTTATTACATGTCCGTCTTTAGCTTTTTCTAATATTTCTTTACATCTTGCAGTATTTTTTGTTCTTACTATTTTAGAGCCGTCTTTTGTTTTATATCTTATGCTATGTGCTTTGTATGTAATTTCTCCTTTTTCTAAGCCTTCTATAATTTCATTTTCGCTTTGAATTACTTCTTCTTGTGAAGGGTCTTTATCTATTTCTTCTAGCTTTATTTCTTCTTTTTTTTCATCTTTATTTTGAGCGTATGCGCTATTTAGAAGCTCTTCTGTTTCTTCTTCTAAAGCTTTACTTGCAGTAGCTATATTGCCTGCGTTTTCTGAAGTTTTTTTGCTTGCTATTTTATCTTTGTATATAGCTTCTGCAGACCTTTTAATTAGATCTATTTCTTCCTGCGAAAACTGTGCATATGCATCTTCTTGATTACCTAAATTATCTTTGTTTGCTTCGTACCAATCATCTACGATTTTTTTAACTTCGTCATTTTCCATTATTTTTTACCTCCATTTATTTTAAGTATTTCTTCTCTTAGCGAAAAGTAATATTTATGTATTTTTTCTGGCGTATTTAATAGCCAAGCTTCTTTGTTATCTTCTCGTAAATATCTTCTTATATCTGTTGCAGATATAGAATCTTCTTTTCTAATATATACTATTTCTTCTACGTCTTTTAGATCTTCTTTACTGTACCAAAAGGTTCTTGCTTCTTCTAATCCGTATATGCTTATATTTGGTTTTGCTCCTAATACTTTAGCTGCATTATCTAAAATATATCTACCCCATGCGCCGTCTTTAGGGACGTCTAGTTCATTAGATAAATCTTTTAATGGAGCAAGTATTATCTTACCGCTTTTAATTTCATCTGCAAAAACTTCTTGCAAAAGCATTAATCTTGTTTCTATTTTGAATGGATTTCTATCTGTTCCGCTCTTGTCTGCAGAGCCTATAAATATTAGTAATTTGTCTGTTGTTTCTAGACCTATTTCTATTATTCTTACATGTCCAGATGTTAAATGATTAAATCTTCCTATGATATATCCTGTTTTCAATACGACCACCTTGTTTATATTATATCACAGAAATATATGCAAAGATATATTTTTTTATATCTTTGTTTTTATTTT
>JAVWPP010000003.1:47550-59602 GCA_036635835.1 Clostridia bacterium
TTTATACGTTTTTAAAGTGCTAGAAAGCACCTCCGCCTCCGCTAATTCCGCCGCCTCCGCCGCCGCTATATCCGCCGCTGCCGCCACTTGAAGCTGTTCTTGCTGCTGAATTACTTGTAGACATTAATGAGTAGCACATGTAGTAATGATAAGATGCTGGGTATGAATCTATATCTCCGTTTTTATACTGTATATCTAGTTCCTTTTTAACGGTACTTGCAAGTCCAAATGTAATTGCATAGACCATGTATTCTTCCCAGTTAACTATATGAGCTGCTTCTTTTTCTTTAAGCATACTGTAGTCTCTAATGTAGTTTTTAAGGGCAAGCCATTTAGCTCTTTCTTCTGCAATTTCTGGCTTTTGCCTTGTAGCAGATGTAGCTGCAAATATAAGTCCATATATGTACCCTATAATGGCAGTAGATATGCAGTAGGCTGCAGTTACTTTAGATATTCCATCTATTAATAACATTACTAATGCAAATACAGTAAACATTATAATTATTTGAGCTATAAATCCACCTTTATTTTCTCCTCTTTTATATATTTCTGTAGTTATGCAAGCTACTATAAATCCTGCGAAAGCTGTTACACATGCAGTGGCAAATGAGCCTCCAAAAGCAAGTGCCATTTCTGAGTAATCTTTTACTAAAAGAAGTAAAGAATTAACCGGAGATATGAACATTATAATTGATGAAACTATGAAAGATATAAGTACAAACATATTAATTCCTATGTTTAGTTCTTCTTTAGTTGGCTTTAATTTATCTACGCATTCCTTTATATATTCTTTCTCAGATTTTTGCCAAACTTTTTCTATTTTTTGATAGTCTTCTGTGTTAGTTTCTAGTTTTTTAAGTCTATCTTTTAAGTTAATTGTATTGCCTGTTTTAAACATTAAATTTACAAGATCTATTACGTATGATTTTTGATCTATCATAGGTTTTTCTAAATTTAAAGTTAGGTTATACTCAAACTCAGCTTTGCCTTTTTTGTTTAGAATTTTATGTGATTCAAGTTTAATATAATCTTTATTTACAAGATCAAAGATACAGTTTGTTACTATGTTTGGATCCATTACGCTAGTTCCGTTTGATGATATGTGTGCAACTTCTAATGGGTTCCTTTTTGCATTTGGTATCTCCATTGAATGCTCTTCTTGATACATTGTAGTTACTTCTTTTTCGTACTTATTAAATAGTATAAAATATCTTTTAAGTGCTATAACTAAAAACGCTAAATCTATTACTATTAGTAGTCCTATATAGCCTGCTTTTGTTTTCATAGATTCTCTTTCTTTAAGCAAACTTTTTTCCATTTTTTCTATTGTAGGAAGAGCAGTTAAATTTGTTTTTTTAGGTGAGTTTACTACTGCTTTATCTAGTACAATTCTAACGTCCATTAATGTATCTTTACCTATGTTATCTACTGTTACTGTGCATACATTATCTGAATTAATTACTTTTAAATTAGTTCCTGTTGTATGCGGATATGCAGCCATTAAACTGCTTATATCTTTTACACCTTTTACTGAAATATTTAATACTGCGTGTTTTATTTTTTCGTTATCTCCAAATACTCCTGAGTACATTTCTGATGTGTCTAAATGTGTAACTGCAGCAGCTTTTAAAGTGTATTTAACTACAAATGTTTTGCTACAATCTGAAGAAGGTTCGAATATTTTTATTGTCTCACTGCCTTGATTATTTTGTATCATTATATATGTTCCAATTTGGTTATTTGTATCTTCATAAAATTTTCTTAAAGAACCGTCTTCATTCTTTACAGATACTTCAACATCTTTTAAGTTTTCTGCGTTATATATTTTAGAATCTGGCATAACTCCATTTTCTTTTGAGTTGCCTTTAAAGTTTACGTTTCTATATATTCCGTTAAACGAACCATCAAACTTATATGTTATTTCATCTAAGTATGTAGCATCTCCGTTTTCTTGAATAGTTAAATTACTTATATAGTTATCTATGTAATATGACCTATCGCCTTCATCTGCAAATATATATGATATGTTGCATAATATAAGTAGCATAACTAGTGCAGTTACTTTTAAAAATTTCTTCATCTTTTTCTCCTTAAAATTTTAGCTAATTAACCTAAGTTAATCTGCTTTTTCTTATGTTTTATATTATCACAGAGAAAAAAGATAGTCAATGAAAATATACAATAAATGCATATTATTTTGCTTTTAAAAAAGTATAAGTAGCTTAAAGATTTTTGCATACTGTGTATACTTTTTATTTATTATATGATATCATTTTAATATACAAAGGAGAAAAGTTATGGAGACATATTTAAATATCGATATTAATTTAATTAGTGCTTTATTTTTAGTTTTTTTATCTACTTATATATTAAAACAATTTCCAAGTAGAGCGCCGGAAATTAAGTGTTTAAAAGCGGCTACTTATACTGGCCTTATTGCACTACTTTCTGAATCTTTAAACGTTGTAATGATTTATGACATATTGCCAAATACTATGCCTAAATTAATTATACATCACATTGCTATGCTAATTACTTACTTAGCAGCAGCTGCTCTTCCGCTAATGTGGACCTGCTTTTTGTATCATTATATGCAAAAGAAAACAGATGGAAATATTAAGTGTAACAAGCTCTTACTAATACCATTTATTCTTGCAGTTTGTATTGTCCTTCCTACGCCTTTTACAGGCCTTATGTACAAAACAAACATGGTGCCACCTGTATATGAAAGAGGACCTCTATACATGCTAGTTGCTGCATTTGAGCTCTTCTATATTGTATACAATAGTATATTCATATGGAGCAATAGAAAGCATCTATCTTCTAGAGAATTCTTAACACTATTTGCGTTTGAAATATTCCCATTTGTAGGCGCTGTAATACAAGTAATGTTTACAGGTGTGCTACTTATATGGCCACTTACAACAGTTGGACTTATACTAACGTATGTGTATTTACAAAACTCAGTTGTAAGGTATGATCCACTTACAAACGGATGGAATATGCGTGCCTTTGAAAGCTTTATGGATGAACAAATTAAAAGAAATAAAAAGGATTTTTCGCTTTGCTTTATAGACATAGATGAACTAGAATATATAAACAATACATTTGGCATAAGTGAAGGAGATTTATCTCTTAAAAGCTTCTCTAAAATAATCCTAAATACTCTACCTAAAGATGCACATTTTGTACGTTATGATGGAGATAAATTTATAATATTCTTTAACTCTTTAGACCTTAAAAAGTTCTTAGATTTAATGAAAGAAATAGATCTTAAAGTGCATCACCTTAATGAAAATTCTAAAAAGAAATACAACATAAAATACACATATGCATTAGATGCTTTAGATGTAGATAAATACAAATCCTACAGCCAATTAATAAGGCATTTAGTTAATGATGTTTATGAAAAAAAAGATAAAAGAAAGACTATGCAAACTAGCAAAGAAAAGGTGTAAAAATGGAAAATTATTTATTAATAGATGCCAATATTCTTTCACTTATTATACTTATATATACGGCTTTTTACCATTTAAAACAGTGCCATAAAACTTCTAGAACTATTAAGTTATTAATGTCTACTACAGCTGTTTTAATAGCTCAAATAACATTAGATTCTCTTGTGCTTTTAGTTAAATCTTTTAGAGAACCTAATCTATATATACTAGCAGAAATATTAGTTACTATATCATACCTTCTACCATTTGTCTTATCTATATTTTGGGCTTTATTTGCTTATTCATATATAACTAAAGATAAGAAAATGCATAGGCATTATGTTATATGTTTACTGCTTCCTATGATAGTAACTGTGACATTACTTGCAATTAATATTTATACAAATTGTTTGTTTGAAATAACTAATAACTGTGAGTACATAAGAGGTCCTTTATACCTTGTTTATGGGCTTATAGGGTTTATATATTTAGCAGTGCCTTTTGTTGTAATTATAAAGTACAGAGAGGATTTATCCTTCGAAGAATTCTTCGTATTTCTCGCATACCCTGCGCTTAATTTTATAGCTTCTGTGCTGCAAAATGTATTTAACGGAGCTGTATTAATATCTCCTTTTACAGCGCTTGGAATGTCTATATTATTTGTGTATTTAGGCTCGGTGCTTTCTAGTTACGATGCATTAACTGGAGCTATAACTAAGCTTAAATTTAATAAATTTTTAAAAGAATTGATTGCAAAAAAAGATACAAATTATTCTTTTGTTTTAATAGATTTAGATGATTTGCATACTTTAAATGATACATATGGTTACAACGAAGGAGATAAGATTCTAGATAATTTTGTTACAAGTATTACTGAAATAATTGAAGCTCCAAACTTAGTTGCCCGTTACGGCGGAGATGAATTTATACTATATTTTAATTCAACAGATACAGACTATATAGAAGACCAATTGCTTCGTATTTCTAATAATATTATGAATACAAATATGGCAAGTAATAAGCCATATTCAATTAATTATTCTTCTACTTTTGCAACATGTAATAAGGCTGAATTTTCTTCTCCATATGAGCTTATTAAGCATCTTCAGTACTTAATGTATTATGAGAAATTAAAGAAAGATGAGCGTGTTTAATTTTAATTAAAACATATAAAAGATATCTATCTAGATACGGAAATATAATTAATGAGAATGAAGTTACTTATATGTTTTAAAAAGAAAAAATAATAAAAAAAATAATAAAAAAAATAATAAAAAAAACAATAAAAAAAATAATAAAAAAACAATAAAAAAAATAATAAAAAAAATAATAAAAAAACATGAAAAAAACCCTATAAACTATATAAGTTTATAGGGCATTTTTTTAATCATATAACTTTCTATCTTCTCTTTTAGTAACAGAATATATAGCAAAAATATAATTTAAAACTATAACTGCATGACCTGCTACAAGTGCAAAAGAAAGTATCTCCATAGAGCCAAGTTCGTTAAGGATAACTGTTGTTTTATTTGGCTCATCGAAAGAGTATAAAAATAGAATTGTTATTATAGGCATCGTTATAGATAATATAAAATTAGTCCAGCCTCTTTTAATTAACTTTCTATCTAATGTTCTATTTCCCTTAGCAATAAATATTATACTAAGAACCACTGCATAAAACATTATACCAATATAAATTGTTACTGCTAAATCCATATAACCACCTTATCTATATATTTAAAATATATTCATTCATTAGTTTTTTTCATCTTTTCGCTTGGCCTTCTTACTAAACCTTTAAGCGTTGTATAGCAAGAACTTTTTCCTTTTTCATATTCTATCTTTATTTCTTTTAAAACTTTAGGATCTATATATTTATAGTAAGCTCCAGATGTTTTATCTAGCTTTGCAGAGCCAACAAAATTTCCATAAATCTGTTTTACTTTTGTGTTTAATCTACTTGTTTCTAGAATGTTATCTGCAATGTACTCTGCGTATTCTTTGTCTTTTTTTAATTTGTTTAAATCTATGTCTGCATATACTTTACTAGAAATTTTGAATTCTTCTTTGTCTAAAGTATTCATATTGCTCTCATAGACCTTTAAGCAGGTTATTTCTTTCATTCCGTATGAATAGTCTCCTAGGTCTTTTAAGCCTATATATGTGCCATCTCTGCGCTCTAGAACTATATAATACTTATCTAGGTCTCCTAGCTTTTTCTTTTCTCTAGCTAGTTTTTTTTCGTTTCGTTTATTTTGTATGTATTTTCTTATTCTATCTATAATATTAAATCTGTAAATTTGTATTTCGTTTTTACTTACATTACTCTGTTGTGTCATACATGAATCCACCCATATATAAGTCCATAAGAGGAACCATTACAGCTAGCATAAATACTATTAGAACTATACCTATTACAAGGTAAGTTAAATCTGGTAGTACTTTTACTACTCTATCTATTGATTCGTTAATTTCCATGTCTATATACTCATTTACTTTTTCCATCATTTCTATGATATCTGTTTCCATTCCTATGTTTAGCATTTCTATAGCCATTGGAGGAAATAGTCCAGACTCTTCAAATGGTTTAATCCACGAGCCACCAGAAAGTAGCTGCGCTTTAGATAGTTCTAATATAGATAGAAAATAATAGTTATTGGTTATACTTTTTGCAACATCTATTGCTTCTTGTATTCTAAGTCCATTTTTTAAATTTAGAAGCATGGCTTGGAATAGTTTAAATGTTGTTAAGTTGATTATTAGTTTACCAGACACCGGTATTTTAAGTATAAACTTATCTTTTGCATATTTACCTTTTGGCGTACTTACTAAAAGAGCTATAGATCCAATAATTGCTCCTATTATTGCAGCTACAACGTACCAGTATTTAACCATCCATTTTGCCCAGCCTATCATCTGCTGAGTAAAGGCTGGAAGCTCTGCTTTAGAGCCCATTGATGCGTAAACGTTTTCTATCATTGGGGCACCAAATAGTAAGGCTGCAAACATTCCACCCATCATTAAGACGAACTGAATTACTTTTGGAACTAGTATTCCTTTTAATTTTTTCTTTAAGCTTGCGCTACTTTCTACGTAGTCCCTTGCTTGTAAAAGAGCTGTACCTAAATCTCCAGACTCTTCTCCTACTCTTACAAAGTTAACATACATAGCAGGGAACACTTTAGGATAGTACTGCATTGTTTCCCACATCTTTTGTCCAGATTCAACACCTATTAGTACATCTTCTATTATGTCTTTTATTATTAAATTTTCTGTTCCATTATATAGCGATTGAAGCGCTTGTATATTATTGAAATTAGATTTTTTTAATATGTAAAGGTTATTTGTAAATACCAGTACATCTTTAGGCTTAACTATTGAGAAAAGCTTAGCCATATCTATATCCCCAGGTTTAAGATTCTTTTTTCTTACTTTTCTTTTACCTCGTTCATTTGTGATTTCAATATTTCCAAGCATTGATAACTGCTCGTTATTTAAAATCTTTCTTGGCTCTTTTATCTTTTTAACTTCAATAGGTATAATTTTAGATTTTTTAATTTTTGCTAAGGCTTCTGCTCTATCTTTTGCTTCTATTTTGGAATTAATATATGATCCATTTTTAAGCATACCTCTATATCTAAATAGTCCCACTATCTATCACCTCGCTTTAGTGTGCGGTTCTAACAATTATTTCTTTTATTTTTTCAAATTTATCTTTATCTACTGTATCTTTAATAGTAGCTAGCGTAATTTTTTTGTTGTTATATAATTCAGCTAGCGCGTATTCTATACTTATGCAGCCCTTGTCTGCACCTGAGTGTAAGGCATCTTCTATTTCAGATATAACAAACTTATCTTTACGTATTAATGCACCTATAACATTATCTACAACCATAACTTCTGGCACTATCATTACATCTCCATTTAAATCTTTAACTAGTCTTTGAGTGCAAACTATTCTAAGTGTAGATGAAAGTAAATACTTAATAGCTATTTGCTCTTGTGGAGAATACATGCTTATTATTCTATCTATTGTTTCTGCTGAAGATTTAGTATGCAGCGTACCTATTACTAACTGACCAGACTCTGCAAGATCGAAAACAACATCCATTGTTTCTCTATCTCTAATCTCTCCTACTACAACAATATCTGAATCTTCTCTAAGTATGTTTATAAGTCCTTCGTAGAAAGTTGGTACATCTTTATGTGCTCCAACTTCTTTTTGTAAGACTATACTTTTATCTGAGTTGTGTTCATACTCAATAGGGTCTTCAAATGTAACAATTTTTTTATTTTCATTTTTATTTACCTCTTGTATAAAGGCATTCATTGTTGTAGATTTTCCTGAGTTAACTCTACCTGTTATAAGTATAATTCCTCTTTGATATTTTTTCATTTGATCTACAATATTTTGTATATGTGTTTCTTGTAAATTTATTGGTGAGTTATCTATAAGCCTTATTGCATATGTTGGCACGCCTTTAGATATAGAAACATTTATTCTAAATTTGTAGTTTTCATATCCAAGTGAAATATCTAATTTTTTTTCTGTCTTATATATATTAACTCTGTCTTCTTCATTATTTAGCAAGTTTTCAGTCATTACTTCTAACATTTCTTCTGTCATAATTTCTAAATCTTCTTGCATTTCTAAGTTTCTTCTTATTCTAAAAGTTGGTGGCAATCCATTAGATAAATGTACATCTGTTGCGCCTTTTTTTATAGCTATATCTAATATTTCAAATAATGTCATACTTCCTCCTTTAGCCTATGGCTACTTTCTTTTGTACTTCAGATAGGGTAGTTACTCCAGCTAAAACTTTTCTAATTCCATCTACTATCATTGGTTCATAAATTGTATTTTTCATTGCATATTCTCTTATCTCAATTGTAGATTTTCCTTCTGAAACCATGTCTCTTATAATTTCATCAAAACTAAGAATTTCGAACATTGCAATTCTTCCTATGTAACCAACATTATTGCAAACTGGGCAGCCTACTGCTGTATATGTTCTAGAGTTTTCAATGTCAAATTTCTTATCCATTATTTTTCCTACTCTTTCTACGTACGCTAAATCTTCTTCTGAAAGAGGAGCTGGCTTCTTACATTTTTCACATAGCCTTCTTATTAGTCTTTGTGAAATAGTAGTTGCAAATGTAGATGAAATATCGTAGTCTGAAATACCCATTTTTCTTACCCTTGTTATGGCCTCTACGGCATCTATTGTATGGACAGTACTTAAAACTAAATGTCCTGTTTGTCCAGCTTCTAGTGCTGTTTTTGCAGTTTCAAAGTCACGAATCTCTCCTACTAGTATTATGTCTGGATCTTGTCTTAGAACTGTTCTAAGCGCTCCTGCAAATGTTGTTTGATTTCCTATTTCAACTTGAGATAATCCATCTAAACGTATTTCTACGGGGTCCTCTATTGTTATTATATTTATCTCAGGTTTATTTAAAAATCCAAGAACTGAATATAGGGTAGTAGTTTTACCTTCACCAGTTGGGGCGCAAACAATTATTATACTGTTTTTCTTATTGAATGCTTTGTCTACTAGCACTGGGTCTCTTGGGAAACCAAGATCGAAAATATCTCTTACGTTTCCATCTTTTTTTATTAATCTGAGAACGAACTTTTCTCCGTATACATTTCTTTGAGAAGATACACGAATACTGAAGTCTTGATATGTTGAAATTGCACCATCTTGATCGTATGTTATTTCTTGATGCATGTTAGATACTGCTTTTATTCTTCCTATTAAATTATTTTGTTTTTTCTTATCTATTTCAGAAACTGTAACAAGTTCTCCATCTATACGGTACCTAATTCTAACTTTGTTTTTCATAGGTTCTATATGTATATCTGAAGTTCTTTTTTCCATTGCACTCATTATTATATTATCTACTAATATAGTTATATCTTTTTCTTCCGCATCTACATATTTATTTTTAACATCTTTAATTGAATTAACAAATCTCATTATGCTTGTATAAAGCGTAACATATGGTTCCATCGCATAACCCTTGTTTAGCAGTAGAAGTTTAACCTCGTTTAATCTTTTAACATCTTTAGGATCTGAAAAAGCAACTTTTATTCTATTACCATTTACCTCAAAAGGTAGTGCTCTTGCTGAAAGAACAATATCTCTAGGTAAATAGTCTGCGTAATCTATTGTTATTTGTTTATCTAACATTACAGCTTTTGTTTGCTCTCTTTCTGCTATAACATTAAGAAGCTCTGTCTTATCGCACATATCTAAAAGATCTATTATTTCGCCCATTTTTAGGTCTCTATGCTCTTTTTGGTATGCAAGTGCTGTATCTACTTGTTCCTGAGATACAAGGCCTCTTTTTATTAAATCTATACCTAAAGGATCTTTTCTATCTTTAATATTTTCAAACATGAAATTACCTCCTACTATTCCTCTGATAATCTATCTTCTGCTTCTATATATACTTCCTCTATACGCTGCAGATCTTTTCCGTATGTATTCTTTATTTTTTTCTCTATTTTACTTTGTATAGATATAGCGGAAAGAACTTCTGCTATAGATGTAGAAGAATATATAGAAAATACTAATGCTACAAATAGGACCATTACGGTAGCGGAGCCTATTTTTTTATTTTTTTCTTTTTTTTCTGTTTTTTCTTTATTCTCTATTTTTTCTTTTTTCTCTTTTACTAGCATTAGCTATTTCCTCCTACTACAAAATTAAAGTTTTTCTCAAGTTTTTGAGTGTACTTTTTAAACACAATATTTATTGAAACTTGTTGTTTGTATTTTGAAATATCTGCAGTACTATACTCGAATTTTTCTACATCTCTTAGAATAACTTTATCGTTTTTATATACTGTATTATTTACTATTTTATATTCATCATTGTTAGCAAAAACAAGCTTGTTAGATATTACATCTACTGAGCTACTATTTCTAGTGCTTTCAATAAGATATGCCATAGTTTTTTCACTGTTTTTATAATTATATACTTTCGCTCTATCTTTAAATATTTTATTGTTTATATTAGAAGATATCATTGTAGCTGTCATTGTAAATAAATAAAATAAAACAACGTATACAAGAAGTGCTGAAAGTGTAACACCTTTTTTTTTCATATTTTTCACCTTACCTCGTTGTTAATGTTTTAACTTCAAAAGTTTTTTCTTTGTTTCTTAAAGTGTATTTAACATTAACTGTTACTGTTTTTACTAAATCTTGTTTTTCCATATATTCGTCGCTATATTTTTCTACTTCAACATAGACATAGTATGTACTAGATCCTTTTGTAACTCTTCTCTCTGGCCTTGGTGCAATGTTCATATAGTTTTGTGCTAGAACATTTTCCATTTCGTTTACGGCTAGCTCTGCTGCGTTATACCTTGTATAAAACTCTTTAGTCTTATTGGTTAAGTTAGCATTTGCATATAGCGTTGTAACAAAAAACATTAAGAATATTACAGCTGCAACTACAATTTCTGTTGCTGCTAAGCCTTTTTTAGTTCCGCTTCATATTTTTTTCTCTCAATTTTAACACCTACCATTAGAAAAATAATTGCATATATTATTACAAATATTATAAAAGCAATTAACAAGTTTAAATTAAAACCAATAATGCAGTACAGGATACCAAAAGCAAGTGTAAACGCAGCTGCATTTCCTACCTCAAGTAATAAATATCTTATATTGATTTTACAGTTACAATATTTACATCTGCACCCATGCATTAAATAGCTTAGTATTGGAAATAAATCGAAAAATCCTAAGTTATGTTTGCAAACAGGGCAGTATGAATTAGTAACATATATATCTTGTTTTCTAGGTATTCTATAAGTTGCTAGTGAAAAAAAGCTACCAAATAGTGAGCCTAGTATAAATGCATTTACGAAAAAGTATATAATTAAATATGTCATGTTTCTACCTCTCTTATTATACCTTATATTCTATTACAAAATACTGCTATTTTACAAGCTTATTTTGAAAAAACTTTTAAATATCTTCTTTTTAAGATTATATATTTTTTTCTTTGGCATATTAAAAAAAAAGCAAAAACAAGAACGTAAATTTCTTCTCTACAATTCTTGTTTTTGTTTTTTTATGTTATATCTTGATGTATTACATGATCGTTTTTGTAATCTACAGTATCTGACGTAGGAACAAGTAAATATACGTTGCCGCTTTCGTCTGAAACGTACTGTCCAAGCTTAGGTGCTGAAATTCCTAGTTTTGTGTTAACTGTTTTATAGAACTTATCTGTTTTGCCTGCTATAGTTATTGCTGTTCCTGTAAGCTCGCCATCTGCTTCTGAAAGTTTAGTTGTAGAAACACTTCCAGCTCCTAATGTGTTATTTGCTAGCTTATTTGCTGCATATAAAGAAACTGTGCTTTTAGCTGCATTTAAATCTGATAAGATAACTGCTGTATTTGCCTGACCTATTGGATTGTTTTGCGATAGGCTGACAATTACAACTCCGGCTAATATAATCATTACAAGAATTGTTATTACTAGAACTATTAAAGACATACCTTTTTTCATAATCTTCTCCTCCTTTATTTTTTTGTATATCATTAGTATTTGTTTTTTTTATATTTATATACAAAAAAATTATTTTTATTTTTT
>JAVWPP010000004.1:0-59349 GCA_036635835.1 Clostridia bacterium
GCTCTATAGCATCTTCCCACTCTTTGTAGTAAACTATCTGCTATACACATCTCCGTATGAAGTTCATCAAAATCTATATCCAAACTTGCCTCAACAATTTGAGTTGAAACCCAAATTCCTTTTTTATTCACTGAATCTTTAGTTGTAAAATCTAATATTTTTTTTTCTAATTCATCTCTATCTTTTTTTATATATCTTGAATGAATTAAATTTATATCTATTTCATTATTTTTTGATTTTAGTTTCTTATATATTTCTTGTGCTTTTGAAACTGTATTACATATAACTAATACTTTTTTATCTTCAGCGCTTTCGAGTATTTTATCTAAATCTAATTCTTCACCTTTGATTTGAATAATATGTCTTTTGCTAAATTTTACATCTGTAAATTGCTTATATAGATATTTAGTTTCTCCTATATTTTCATTTATCAACGTCTTAATAAATGGTGGCAATGTAGCGGTTATAATTGCAAATTTTCCACCCATATCTGTTATTATTTTTAATCCTATTATTAAGCACGCTATTATAGTACTTGAATACATTTGGATCTCATCTATTATTACTTTTGAATATTTTAAAGTAGCTGGGTAAATTTCAGTTCCTAATGCTTTGAATGGAAATTTAAAAAGCTGATCCACTGTACAAACAGTTAAAGGCATTGATAATGCTTTAGCTTTTGCATATTTTTGAAATCCATTTTCTTCATCTATATAATATCCAATTGAATCTGAGTGCAATAATGCTACTTTAGAATAATTATATTTATCTCTTATTCTTTCATATATACTATTTGAGGCTACTTTTAGTGGTAACGTATAAAATCCTTTATCATTATTAATCCATAGTAAAGCGCCTTCTGTTTTTCCAGTACCTGTTGGTGCAAGGATAATCAAATTTTCATTACAATTATCTTTCATATACTGCTGAGCAGGAAGTAATGTTTTTTTAAATTTATCATTTATGGTCTTTGTAAGTGTGTTGTCGTTATCCGCTTTTTGTTCTTCTATATCTGAAATACCTGCACTTGCGGCATAATCTAATTTATTTAACATTCCTTTGATTAAAATATATTTTTCCCATTGATGAATATTCACCTCTGACTTATCATTACACTGATACTTAAATATTAACTTTTTAAGCCATCTTGTATTATACACTGCAGATTGGCCTAAAAATTTTTTCATATTAGTATCTGTATAATTATCTAAAAAGTCCTTGTATTTATCCACTTCATTTGGACTGATTTTTTCTTCTCTTGTATGATGATAATGTATTGCTGTATATAATGCACATATATATTCCTCACCATATTTTTCATTCATGCTCCTAAAATCCATATAAAGTCCACTAATACATCCATGATTTATTTCAGTTATATTTCGTTCGATCTTTCCAGTTATTTTATTTTGAAATACTTGATTTACTTTACCTATGTCATGAAATTGACAAGCTATTCTTATAAGTTCTAATTCTGTTTTAGTAAAATGATCTCCATATATTTTACTAAATTTATCCATGCACTTTATAAGTTTTTCCGTATGCTCTTTTATTGTTTCCTTTGGATTAGACTTGGCTAAAAATTCTTTTTCCATAATTACTCCTTATATATAAAAGGACATGTAAAACATGCCCTTTTTTTATGCTAAAAATACCGGAATATTTTCATTATCTAAATAAATGTCCCCAAAAATTTCAGAACCTTTAGATGCATAAACAACTGATATTTTTTCCTTCCACTTTCTTAATTTACTTTTTTCTTCAATATAGAATTCTTTATTGATTTTATATCTTGTACCACTTTCATCTTCATCTAATATTGCTGTAGGAACATATGAATCATTTGGTAATATACTTCTGTCTGCTTTTGTCAATTCCACTTCTTTAACTTCAAGAATATTTAGCAAATCTTCATGTCTACCTAAAGATAAATATGACTCTGGCTGTTTCAAACCCTCTAAAATGCTTGCAAAATCGTTTTCCTCTTTAGGAAGTATATGCAAAACGAATTCTATTTCTGTTATTAATTCAGTATATGCTATTCCTTTAAACATTCCATATTCTGTTTTACCATCACTAACCTTTACGTTATGTCTTCCTTTTTCACATTTTGTATTTGGCGAAAATGAATATCTTGTATACAAATCTGAAATCGTAGCTCCAGATATACCTTGAACGCTAACGTACATAGGATGATATGCTGTAAAATTGCAAGCTTTATGAATCATCCCTATAACAGTTGAATATGGTGGAAGTGGATATGTTTCTTTTATAATATAACTGGTTGGTTTTTTATAATTAACTAACGTTTGCTTACATTTTAATCTAATTGCTTTGCTCATAATGTTTGCTTACCTCTTCTTTTAATTTATTGAAGCATGATTTTATAGATACCGCAGCTAATTCAGCTGATATTTCTTTATCGTTATTGAATATTCCATTTAACACACCAACTACAGTATTATTCTTAACATCTTCTGTCTCCATTATCTCTTTTATTGTTTCTATTGTAACCTTATTATTTAATACCTTAACATTGTTTTCAAAATATGGGCATTTTCTTTCATACAGTCCACCTATAACAAACAATGGCGCTAAATTTTCTCTTCTACCTTTTATATCTCTATATAAATATGCAAGTGTATCTAAAAAATCGTTCACTCTTTTTGCTTTTTCTTTATTAGATATTTCTATTGTTTTATCAATACCTACTTTATCTAAATCTATAGTTACGGTGTAAGCATAATATGAACTATGTATTTCACTTTGCGCTATAGCATTTTCGTAATTTCCTCTTTTAGCTAAGCCCATATTAGTTAGAAAATCCATATCACTATTATACGCCTCTAAAGATATAGCATTGCTTAATCTTACTACTGCAGCTCTTGTAATAGCATCTCCCTTAGCATCATCAGTTTTTGCTGTTGTACGCATATATCCGAATAAATCGATTTCTGGATATTTTTCGATCGTTGCATCCGGTGAAAATTGAACTACTTTACTCTCTGCTGTTACAGGTGTATTGTTCCACCCTAATTGCTCTACTATACTATATCTTAACGCTTGTCTAGATATATATGTATACTGTTTATTATCACCTCTAGACATTTTCTTTAATTCTGTTAAATTTCCTATACCTTCTCCGTAATTTGCACTTTCTGCTTTCATAATGATTGATATTGTTAATCCGTTTTTATTCATTTAAATTTTCCTCCTCTTCTTTCTTTTTGTTATATATTCCGCCTTTTAATCCCAATACAAAGGTATATCCTAGATCTAAGAAATCCTCATCATCTACAAATATACTCATGAAATTTGCTGGAATTTGTTTTTTACATGAACTGTATAATCTTAAAATTAAATCGGTAAATTTATATTTATCACCAACTTTTAATGCGTTAAGCAATTGATATATAACACCTCTTAACGATTCTACATCTTTATTTGTGCTGTTTAAAAGCTCATTTCTTAACTCATTTGCACTTTTTCCTACGTAATATAATTCATTTTTATTCATTTCATAACCCCCCTTACTTTCTTGCCTCATTGCTATTTGTACATCCATTATTGTACTTACATTGTTTTTTAAATAATCATCTTGAATAGAATATCTTAAAAGTTTATTTATAAGTTGATATTGATTTTTATATTCTAGTATATTTTGCAATACACTAAGATATATGTTAACGTATTCTCCATTGATATTCACCATTTTCTTTTCAGATAAATTAGTTAAACTTTTTTCTGCTATGCTAAGTATATTTACAATGTTTTTGCCTATAATATTAAAATTATATATTTGCTTTTCTCCCCTTGGTGTTGTTACAGTTTTTCTGCTTACAACTTGAACATTATGCATTATGATTTTTTTTTCTTTTACTATATTGTTCATAAGCTTCGTATAAACTTGATAATACATTTTACTCTTTGTATCTACGTCTATTTTACCTTTTTCTCTTTTATTCAAATTCAATAAATTTATAATGCTATCGTTTGAATTTATAAATATAAAATCACTAGAGTATTTATTGAAACCAATAGGGACTAATGCATATGCAAATGCACATTTAGGGCATATAAACGCATCTACATTAAAGTTCCAAAATGCTGATTTCTTTCTACCCAAATCATCCATTGTATCACACATCATAGATAATTTGCATTCTTTTTTATATATTTCTCCACATTCTATGCATGTTTTTTTACATTTGTTTTTTTGTGTTTTTTGATCAATTTCTATATGCTCAAGTAAGGGTAGCGTAAACTCGCTATTATATTCGTCATACATGTTATTTTTAACTTTTTGTCTATTTAAAAAGCATATTCCATCCCAAAATTTATTTATAATCGTATATGCAATTAATTTCATATAGAAAGTTTCTTTAATTTCTGGTATATTTAAATGTTCCTTAATTTTTTCAACGCTTTCTATAATTTCATCTGAACTTTTTGATAACTTTAATGTTTTAAGCTCTTGATATAAATCCAGTTCTTTATTTATTAAAGTTGTCCTTATTGTTTCATAGCCCGTTTTTAAGCTAGCTGAATTTAAAGAATCTATTATAAATTTCTTATTTTCTTTAATGATTTTTTCGTTATCTTTTGTGCTTTCTTCTTTTAAAATAGCTTTTAAAGAATCAATTTTCTCAAAAACCTTGTATAACTTTGTTTCTTTTGCATATATATCTATATATGTTTCAAATATATTCTTAGTCAAGTCATTTTCTTTAACATATGATTTGCTTAAATATAATTTTTGGTTTTCTATAATATAGTCAGTTTTATTGTCTGCCCCTGAGTGTTCTAACACTTTTAACAAACCAATGATTCCAGCATTCATATAAAAATCATTTAGCTCATATATTATAAATTCGTTTTCATCAATCATTTTTTCCTCCTTAGCCTATAATTTTGAAATATCCAAATCCGCTATTTCTTTGTGATCCTATTCCGCTTAACATCAAGAAGTTAAGTAATTCTAGATTTCCTTTTATTTGATATATACCTGCATTTGCTTGAACATTTTTATTATACAGTTTAACTACTACTTTTTTAGGTTTGATCGGTATTATTTCAAAATCTGTTGTATCTATAATTAAATTATTGTTCAATATACTATTCGAAATATTTTGTTTCAGTTTTTCTTGAAAGTCATCTTCATCATAACCAACGTACCAATCTTTGTTGTTTTCTTTGTCATGCGATCTGACTATAACTGGACTTAAAAACTTAACTATTATATCTTTACTAAATATTTCATTTGTTCTTAAAAAAGTTATTTCTTTTAATGTGAAACTATTTCTATAAATACTAAACTTCTTATTAAGTTGTCCTAAAAAACTATTATAGAATATTAACAAATCTTCGTACTTCCAAGTTGAAAAATAAATATACATTATATTATTCTCAACTTTCACTTCTTCTTTATTGAATTTTGGATTTGCAAGTATAATTGAGAACGTATATGATTTACTCTTATTCAATGTTTTATCATAGAAATTGTTATATATATTTTCATCATATTCTTGTACACTCTTTTTAAAAAAACTTACAATTGATGATCTATATTTAATATCCAAAATACTATTATCCAATTCTATTTTTAATTTTATATTCATTTTTTCTCTCCTTTCTTTAAATTTTTAACACATTTCAATTTGATTAGATTATTAGTTTATAACATGATATAGTGTATACGTTTACATTACAGTTTGATTAGATTATGCGTATACATAATGAAATAAATATGGTATACTATTTAGAACATCTATTAAAAATAAACATATGATTTTACTTTTTATAAAGTGTTCTAAATCTAAGCCTGTATACACTATATCATAAACTTTTTGTTATTGCAAGTCTTTTTATTATTTTTTTTGCTTTTTTATATTTTTTAATTTTATAAACGATATGTATATATAAATTTATAAAAAAAATGCACACATATTTTAGATATATGTGTGCGTTTTTTATTTTTTTATTTTTTTATTTTTTCAATTCTATATTCTCATATATATTTTTGCTATATATATATAAATATATTTTCTACGTTTTCTTTTAATTATTTGCTCATTGCTTCTTCTACTGCAACTGCAACAGAAACTGTAGCACCTACCATAGGGTTATTTCCCATTCCTATTAGTCCCATCATTTCTACGTGAGCTGGCACTGAAGAAGAACCGGCAAACTGCGCGTCTGAGTGCATTCTACCCATTGTATCTGTCATACCGTATGAAGCAGGTCCTGCTCCAACGTTATCTGGATGAAGAGTTCTTCCTGTTCCTCCACCTGAAGCAACTGAGAAGTATTTTTTACCTTGTTCTATGCATTCTTTTTTGTATGTTCCTGCAACTGGGTGTTGGAACCTAGTTGGGTTAGTAGAGTTTCCAGTTATAGATACGTCTACTCCTTCGTGATGCATTATTGCAACGCCTTCTCTAACATCGTCACTTCCGTAGCAGTTAACTTTAGCTCTTTCTCCTTTAGAGTATGGTGTTTTGCTTATAATTGTTAATTTGCCTGTGTAGTAATCTAAAGAAGTTTCTACAAATGTAAATCCGTTTATTCTAGATATAATTTGTGCTGCATCTTTTCCAAGTCCGTTTAAGATTACTCTTAGTGGCTCTTTTCTAACTTTGTTTGCAGATCTTGCAATTCCTATTGCGCCTTCTGCTGCTGCAAATGATTCGTGTCCTGCTAGAAAAGCGAAGCATTTTGTTTCATCTCTAAGTAGCATTGCTGCTAGATTTCCATGTCCTAGTCCTACTTTTCTATCGTCGGCTACAGAGCCAGGTATGCAGAAAGATTGTAGTCCTTCTCCTATTGCTTCTGCTGCTTTATCTGCTTTTGTAGCGCCTTTAACTATTGCAATTGCTGCACCTACTGTGTAGGCATAGCAAGCGTTGTCAAAGCATATTGGTTGTATTTCTTTAACAATTGTAAATACATCTATTCCTTTGCTAGCACAAATTTCTTTTGCTTCTTCTATAGATTTTATATTGTATTTGTTTAATACTGCATTTACTTGTTTTATTCTTCTTTCATAACTTTCAAATAATTCCATAACATTGCCCCCTTATTCGTGTCTTGGATCTATAACTTTTGCTGCTTCGTCAAATCTACCGTATTTTCCGCTAGCTTTTTCTATTGCTTCCATTGGTTCTAATCCTTTTTTTATATTCTCCATCATCTTACCTAGGTTAACAAATTTATATCCTATTGTTTGATTGTCTTCATCTAGAGCTACATCTGTAATGTATCCTTCTGCAAGTTCAAGATATCTTGGTCCTTTTAGATTAGTACTATAGCAAGTTCCTGTTTGGCTTCTAAGTCCTTTTCCAAGGTCCTCTAGTCCTGCTCCTACTGGTAATCCACCTTCTGAAAATGCAGATTGTGTTCTACCATATACGATTTGCAAGAAAAGTTCTCTCATTGCTACGTTTATTGCGTCGCAAACTAAGTCTGTATTTAATGCTTCTAGTAAAGTTTTTCCTGTAAGTATTTCAGATGCCATTGCTGCTGAATGTGTCATTCCTGAGCATCCTATTGTCTCTATTAAGGCTTCTTCTATTATTCCTTCTTTAACGTTTAATGTTAATTTGCAAGCTCCTTGTTGTGGTGCACACCAGCCTATTCCGTGTGTAAGACCTGAAATGTCACTAATTTTTTTAGAACATACCCATTTTCCTTCTTCTGGAATTGGCGCAGGTTCATGTTTTGCGCCTTTTGCAACTACGCACATGTTGTTTACTTCGTGTGAATAAATCATTGTAATACCTCCTATATTGTTATTTGTATATATTTTTGTTTTCTAATATATATACAAATTGTAACATAGTATAGTTAAAATTTCAACGTTTATTTATGTTTTTGATGTTATTGTTGCTTATATTTTTATGTTTTCTTTTATATTTTTTTCTTTTTTTAAACGTAGACTTATTATTTATGTTTTTTGCTTTGCTTTTGCTGTAGACTATAGGCTGCCTTGACAAGGTTGCTAGAAAATGCTATAATTTATGTTGTAAATAATATATTAATAGCTTTACAAATGGAGGGCTTTGTATGATTTTATATGAATTAGTATACAAGAATAAGAGATTTTATGCACGCAAGTATTTTTGCAAGGATAGGTTTACAGTAGAAAGCGGCAAGACTTTTTTCTATGTAGATGATACTTCTAAAGTGCAAGTAGCAGAAAGTGCTATGCATTCTTTAGATGATGTATATTCTTTAAATGTTATGCCATGCACTCAGTATATGGACTATGCTAGAGCAAGTATAATGTGCCTTAATAGTTCTAAAGAAAAAGGAATTCTTCTTTTAGTTAATATTCCAGATGAATTTAAAGTTTCAGTTAGAAGTATTAACTGCGCAGATGCTCATAATTTAAATGGATATGCACTAGTAAATTCTAAAGATAATATGCAGATGTATATTTCATCTAAAGATATTAAGATACTTGTGCTAAGAAAATGTTCTAATGAGGCTATGTTTGAAACTTTATGTAGCTATTAAAGCAAAGAAACGATATATATTTATATATCGTTTCTTTTATATATTTTATCTATTCTCACATCTAAGCTTTAAGTTCTATATTTATCTTTTTTTCTACGTTTTTCTTTACTTTTGCAACTTTTAATGGTATACTGTATACATAATATTTTTAAAATACATGTATATAATTATACATTTGGAGGTAATTTTTTATGGAAAAACAAATGGTAGACGTCGTAGGAATAGCTTTTTTTAAGAACAATTCGCTTCTTATTTCTAAATCTCATAACTGCGCGCACAACAATAAATATACTTTAGTTGGTGGAAAAATAGAGAAAGATGAAAGTATATTAGACGCGGCAATTAGAGAGTGCAAAGAGGAAATTGGTAGCAATTTTAATATTACTAAAGAAGATTTTATACCTATTTTGCATTTTAAAGAACGTGCAGCTTCTGATCCTAATTTGTTTATTAATATATATATTCTACTTTCTACAAAAGAAATAGACGTGCCGCTAATTACTAGCGAAGAAATTCTAGACTATAAATGGTATACTTTAAAAGATGGAACAGATATTTTAGGAGATTCTATAAGCAAGCATTTGCTGAAATATGCTATTTCTAGAAAACTACTTTAAAAAAAGTGAAGCAATTAATTTTGCTTCATTTTTCATGCACGTTAGAGAAAAATATATATATTACCATGCAAATTGCAGAGAATATTACTATGCTAAGCTGGTTAGAAATAGTTAAATATGCACCGTTTCTCTTTAGATTTATGCCAAGCATGTATAGCGCATTTTCGTTTTTTTCTATGTTTTCTGCTATGTTTCCTACTAATATTTTGCGCATTATGCTTACTACCTCTGCAGGCGGAAAATATATTAATATTTTTTTTAAAGCTTCTGGGTAGAAATAATGAGGCAAATATGTGCCTGCTAGAAAGCCCATTAGAATTCCGTATAGGTTGGCAAATGTAGAAAATGTGGTTGTGCTTTTCATTTTTTTTGTTATGCAGTATATTATTAATGAATTTATACAAGAGGATATAAATATGCAAAGTGCTACTTTTATGCTGCAAAAGAGCGGTAATACATCACTATACCACGCTTTAAAAAAAATTTCTTCGCATATATACGTAAATATTGTAAACGTAAAAGATACTATTATACTTGAGATTAAGTACGCAGCAGATATTTCAAATTTAGCTATAGGAGCTATGTTAAAGTCTCTAATAATGCCAGTTTCTCTATCGTTTATGCATATTTGAATTATGCCAAAACAAGTTGTAGTGTTTATTACAACTAAAAGCCCAGCAAACATTATCCTATCTGTAAAAAGCTTTACATCTGTAGTTTCTAGCATTTGCCCTACTATGTTAAACATAAAGTTTCTTAAAAAAAATATATAAATAGATAGAATAACCGGAATAGAGGCAAGCGATAGGAGGATATTCATCTTGTTTTCTAAAAAAAGAGATAGGTTTCTTGCTACTAAATTTTTTATTTTTTTCATTTTGCACCTTCTTTTAATATGTTTAAATATATATCTTTGAAGTTTGTGCTACTTTGCTGCCTATATATATTTTCTAAACTGTCTATTACAAGGACTTTTCCACTTTTTAAGATGCATACTTTATCTGCATTATTTACTTCGTCCATGTAGTGCGTTGTGTAGAATATTGTTATATTTAATTTGTTTTTTAAATATTTTAAAACTTTCCACATGTTTTCTCTTGCTACTTCATCTAAGCTACTAGATGGTTCGTCTAGTATTAATAGTTTAGGGGCTGGTATTAGGGCTCTTGCTATCTGAACTAGCCTTTTTTGCCCGCCAGAACATTTAGAATATTTTTTTTGAAATATGTTTTCTATCTTAAGAAGCTTTGCTACTTTTTTTATGCTTTCTATAAGATCCTCTTTTTCTTCTATGTATAATCCTCCTCTATAGTATAGATTCTGGTATACTGTAAGGTCTAAGTCTAATGTGTCTTCTTGAAATACTACCCCTATTTTTTTCTTTATTTCGTTTTGTGCTTTATCTATATTTCTACCTTCTATGTATATATTTCCTTCTGTTTTGTATATAAGGGTAGCTAGCATGTTCATGGTTGTACTTTTACCTGCTCCATTTGGTCCTAAAAACGCAAATATTTCACCTTTTGCTACGGCAAAATTTATTTTTTTTACGACTTCTTTTCCGTTATACGTTTTACTAAGATTAGTTACTTTAATGCATTCCATATACTCACCTATTTATCTATATGCACAGCGTAAAAAAAAATGCAGCAATATTTAATTGCTACACTTTGTATGGCTTAATCAAAAAGTTTCATGAGATCTTCGTTGCTTAACTTAGTTATAAAGGTTTCTTCAGTAGTTAATAAATCTTCTGTAAGCTTAGATTTTTTTTGTTGTAATTCATTTATTTTTTCCTCTATAGAATTTTCAGTTATGCATTTATATACCTGTACATTATTTTTTTGACCTATTCTGTATGTCCTATCTGTTGCTTGGTTTTCTGCAGATAAATTCCACCACGGATCGTAATGTATAACCATATCTGCGCCAGTTAGGTTTAAACCTGTTCCTCCGGCTTTTAGCGATATTAGGAAAACTTTCACGTCGCTACTTTCGTTAAATTCATCTACCATTTCAATTCTTTTATCTACTTTTGTTTGACCTGTTAGCTTGAAATATTTAATGTGCTCTTTATTAAATTCTTTTTCTATAATGTCAAACATAGAAGTAAACTGAGAAAATATTAGTATTTTATGACCGCTTAATATAGCCTCTTTAACTAAGTCCATGCACTGATTAAGCTTGCTACTTTCTCCATCATAGTCTTCTAAAAAGAGCGATGGATGGCAACATATTTGTCTTAACCTTGTTAAAAGTGCTAATATTTTAATTTTACTTTTGTTTATAGTATTTACTTTCAACTCATCTGCAAGTTCTTGTTTTGCTCTTGCTAAATGTGAGATGTATAAGTTTTTTTGCTCCTCTGTCATTTCATTTTTTATAACCGTTATAGTCTTGTCTGGAAGCTCAGTTAGTACTTCTTTCTTTAAACGTCTTAATATAAAGGGAGCAATAAGCATTCTTAATTTTGCTAGTGCTTTTGAATCTTGGTCTTTTACAATAGGAGATTCAAACTTTTTCTTAAATTTAGCGTATGTGAATAGATAGCCTGGCATTATATAATCAAAAATAGACCAAAGCTCTGCTAGTGAGTTTTCTACAGGCGTACCTGTTAAAGCAAATCTAGTTTCTGCATTTATTCTTTTAAGCGCGCTTGCGTTTTGCGTATTTGAGTTTTTAACGTACTGCGCTTCATCTGCTATTATATATTTGAAGCTACATTTTAATTCATCATATAAATCTACATCTCTTTTTAAAAGATCGTATGATGTAATTGCTACATCTACGCTATTTATTTTTTTTATTTTTGCTTTTCTTTCTGAAGCTTTTCCGTCTATAATTTCAACTGTTATATCCGCTGCAAATTTACTTAATTCGTTTTTCCAGTTTAAAGATAGCGAACTTGGGCAAACTACAAGAGTTGTTTTTCTTTTTGCTTTTGTTTCTTCTAAATATGTTGAAACAAGCGAAATTACTTGAAGAGTTTTACCAAGTCCCATGTCATCTGCAAGGATTCCTCCAAATTTATATTCGTCTAAAGTTTTAAGCCATTTTACTCCTGTTTTTTGATATGTTCTTAATATTTTATTGAATTTTTTAGATATTTTAATATCGTCATCTTCTACGTTTTTATCTATATGGTTTACTATTTCTATATATTCTTTGTCTTTTTCTATGTTTGAAGTTTTAACTTTATCTAATATTTTATTTAAATATATACTTCTATACATTGGAACTTTTATTTTGCCTTCTGCTATTTGTTTAGTATCTAGCGCCATTCCATCTGTTATGTCCGCTATGAAATCTATGTTTTCATTTTTTTCTAAGTTGATAAATGTTCCATCTTTAAGTCTTACATATCTTATTTTCTTTTTATATGCATCCATTATGTTTTCTATTTCTTTTGGCTTTATGTTGAAGTTTTTTAAATCTATGCTTAGTAGATTGTTTTCTATTTTTATACCTATTGTACCTATCTTAGGCTGCACTATTGTCCTTGCTTTAAAGTTTTCTGTTACTAGCACTTCGTATTTTCTTGTGTATTCTTCTATTTCATCTGTTAGGAAATGATATATTTGCTCGTCATCTGCTAAGGTGTATTTACCTTCTAATACGTTAAAGCCAGTTCTTGCAAATACATTTTCCGCTTTTCTTTCTTCTGCTACATTTCTAAGAAATTCTTTTTTTTCTGTTAATGGATTAAATTCTATGTCTCCATAGCAGTACATGCACTCCATTATGATGTCTGCATCTTTGCTGTAGTCTAACTTAAGCTTAACGCTTAATTTTTTGGGCATTAGTTTTTCTATATCTATTTTATCTAGCGTATCTTTGCTTAAGTATTTATCTGGCTCTTTTAGTACATTTCCTAAAAATACTCCAAGTAGCTTTTTATTTACTGTTATACTTGGTGAAAAGGTTTTTTGTATCTGCATTGCTAGTTTTAACTCTTCGTGCTTTTCTTTTTTGCTTACTTTGTATATTTTACTGCTTGCTATATAATAGTCAAAAAGTTCTCCGCATATTGGTTTTAGAGAGGAGTATTGTAAGTTGCTTTTTATTTCGTATTTATTGTCATTTATTTTGTATATATCGTATGTAACCTCTGGTATTTCTGATACTATTTCTAAATATGTGTCATCTATATTAAGGGGTATTTGCTTTTCTTCGTATTTTGTAAGTATGCTGTCTATTTCTGCTTTTTCTAGTACTATTTCTTTTCTATTTACTGTTGCATATGTATACCCTGATATGTTGCTATTTGCATATTTAATATGTTCTCCGTATTTTTTTATTAGGTCTATGATAGGCTTACTTTCTTCTGTGAACTCTTCTTCTAGGTGCCTCATAGATAGTTTTGCTCCATATTTATATGGTTCTTTTTCTCTCATTCTATCTGCAAATTCATCTAGTGTTTTTATTTTGTACATTTGCTTTGTTCCTATTTTAAACTCACAGCTTAGGGTGCTTCTAGAGCTATCGTACTTGAAAACAGGCTCTATTTTTACTGCTCCGTTTTGCGGGTAATTTTTAGGCTCTGCTTCTGATGGATCTTTTGCTTCTTCTCCTTCTATGTACTTATTAAGTAGCTTTTCTGCTTTATGTAATTCTATTTCTTCCATTCTTCTTATAAATATCTTTTCTTCTACTTTTTCTCTATCTTTATAGTAGTCTATAAGCTCATCTTCGTTTAGGTCTTTAAGGGTTGCATTGTCTGTGTATTCTAGAATTGTAGCTATAATATGTTTGCACATGTGAGTGTTTTTTTCGTAGTCTGGGCAGCTGCAAGTATATGTTAGAAATTTTCTATAGAAGTTATATTTTATGTATATGTTATACACTGATGTTCCGTTTACTTTAGATGCAATATTTACGGTTTCATCTTCTTCATTTTCTATTCTATTTATTGATACTTTTTGCGCTAATACATATCTTTTTCCTGCGATATACCTGTTTGTATATTCTGGAACGTGGTATTTTAATCTTTCTTCTATATACATTTTACACTCCTTTTTTATTGTTCTTATATTATACCACAGTTTGCGGTGTTTTTCTACTTTTGCAAAGAAAATAGGCAATATGTATTACTATTGCCTATTTTTTTTAAAACATATGAGTGACTTTTTTATCTCTTTTTTTGTTTTTTTATATCTAGTTATTTTATTTTTTGGATTTTAATCATATCTGATTCTTCTCCGTCTATAACAGAGCCACCAGCTACTACAACTAAATCTTCTTCTTTTACTATTTTAGAATACTTAGCTATTTTTATGCTTTCTTTAAGCATGTCTTCTACGCTATCGTACTTACAAGTTAGGATAGGTTTAACTGCAAAATATAGGTTAAGCTGCCTTAGCGCTACTTCATCTATAACTTCTGCAATGATTGGTACTGCTGGATAATTGCTTGAAATTAATCTAGCTGTTCTACCACTTTTACTAAGCACTACTAAAGCTTTGGCATTTATATAATGTGCTGCATTACATGATGCTATACTTATTGCATTAGCTATATTTACATTTAATTTTAGCTGATTGTTTGCAAAATTTTCTTTATAATCTATAGCTTTTTCTGTTTCTTCTGCAATTTCTGACATTGCTTTTACTGCTTCTATTGGATATTTTCCTGCTGCAGATTCCCCAGAAAGCATTATGCAAGTTGTTCCATCGTATATTGCATTTGCTACGTCTGAAACTTCTGCTCTAGTTGGCCTTGCATTTTGTATCATGGACTCAAGCATTTGAGTTGCGGTTATAACAAACTTACCTGCTCTATAGCATTTTTCTATCATCTTCTTTTGGATTTGAGGAATTTTTTTAAATGAAAGTTCTACGCCCATATCTCCTCTTGCAACCATTATTCCATCGGACGCTTCTATAATAGAATCTAGGTTTTTTACGCCATCTACACTTTCTATTTTTGAAATTATTTTCACTTGTTTTGCTCCGTTATCGTCTAAAACTTTACGTATTTCGTATACATCTCTAGCTGTTCTAACAAATGATGCTGCAACAAAATCTATCCCTTGCTGTATTCCAAATATAATATCTGCTTCATCTACAGAGCTTATGTAATCCATTGGTATGTAGACTCCGGGGATATTTATACTTTTTCTATTGCTTATTTTACCACCAACTAATACTTTACAAACTATATTTTTCCCTACTATTTCTTTTACTTTCAAAGAAATTTTACCATCGTCAACTAGAATAGCTGTGTTTATTTTAATTGCTTCTGCAAGTTTACTATATGTTAATCCAACTCCATTTTCGTCCCCTACTCTGTCGTCTGAAAAAAGTGTGAAATCTTGTCCCTCTTTTAATATTGCCATTTCATCTTTAAAAGTTTTTACTCTTATTTCTGGTCCTTTTGTATCTAACAACATAGGAATAGGCAAATTAAGCTCATCTCTTACTTTTTTTAATCTATCCATTCTTACTTTTTGTTCATCATGTGTGCCATGCGAAAAGTTGAATCTTGCGCAGTCCATTCCGTTTAGCATAAGGTCTCTTAACTTTTCCTCTGTATCTACGGCTGGGCCTAGTGTACATATTATTTTTGTTTTTCTCATATCTTACTTATATAGCTATTGCTATATTCTCCTTTCTTATTTCTTCCTCTTTATTATACATTATTTTATACTTTTATCCTATACATATGCTAAAAAAAGTGCATCATTTTTATATGACGCGCTTTTTCTCATTTATTTAATTGCTCTTTTTGTGCTTTCTTCTATTTGATAAAATTTATACTTTTCTTTTATGCTATCTAAACTTATATTTTGCATAGATCCTACATGCTCTGCTATGCATGCAAACATTGTTTTTCCTTCTGTTTTGTTTAGATCTTTCTTCCAATCTATGTTTAATTTATCTAAAGTGTTTGCTAAAATATTTCCTGTATCTGAAAAAGAATCTAGCGTGAAATATTTTCTTCCTTCTTTTGAATTAATATGACTAGTATATTTATCTATTATTTTAAGGGTATTATATTCTTTAAGCGGCCTATTTAATTTTTCGTTTACTTTGCCTGCTACATACATTTGCGATCCATATATATCTTCTAGTTTTTCTTCCTCTTTAAGCTGCGGAAACTTTCTAATCCTTTCGCTTCTTACGGTTACATATTCTTTAAGTAAGGTATTTAGACTGTCTATGTTTTTCTCATTATCTATCTTATCTAACAAAGTATATTCTAGCGCAAGTAGTGCATAATTTTCTACATCTTTAGGGTATTTTTTTATACCTTTACTAGAAGCATATTCTTTCTGCATATATGAACTAAAAACTTTAGCGTTTAAAAAATTTGTAAAATGTTCTTTAGATGCCGTAGACACTTTGAAACTATTTTCGTTATATTTAATATATGGCACAGTTCTTTCTTTTATTTCAATTTCTCCAAACGTATTAAAGAAAAAAAGCTTATATAGATTTGGCGTATAGTTGCAAAGCCTGTATACTGTAGGCAGATTAAGCTCAGCCGGCATTTCTATTTCTTGCACATATCCTTTACCTTTTAACTCATCTAAATTAATTATATATGGGCTGCTTCCAGAAAGTATAACGGGCATTTCATTTAGCTTAAAGGAGCTCCATATTTCTTCTGTGCTATTTTTATATACACTGCATACTTTAGATAACTCATTAAACATTGCTTTATCTGTATCTGATATATCTGCAAAATCTCTCTTAAATAGCTTGTTTGCGAGAAAATCCCACGCTATGCATACAATAAGTATTCCAACAAAAATTTTTAATATTTTAAATCCTTTATCCATTGTTTCTCCCTTTAATTATATTTATATAAAATTATATACCAAAGAAAAAAAATTAGCAACTTTCGTAAAAAAAAGCATGCACATATATTGCTACATGCACACGCTTTTATTATATATATTATATTCTTTGAAGTATTCTGTTATATTTCAAAGCAAATTTTTCTTCATCTTTTATAGGCTTAAATGAACAATCTAATGTGTTCATGCCCCATTTAATCTCTCCGTCATTTAATATGTTAATAATATCTCTAATACTGTTACAAACAGTTTCTTTTTCTTTTGTATCTAAAAAATATTTAGTCTTTTTAAATTCTAATCCTTCATTTTCTAATTTTACATTGCATTTTAATACATCTTCCAAAGTTTCTACTTTTTCTTTTAATTTTTCTTCTACATCCACTGTAAACTCTCCAGTAAACTCGATTTTCATTTCACTTTTTCTGCTATAGTATTTCATATATATAAAATCCTCCTCTATATTAACACTTTCTAATTTACTCTCCTTTCTAATTAGATTATATATCTTATATCTTTAAAAATACATAGTTTTATTTCAATTTGTTTAAACTTCATAAATTTGACACAGAAAATATGTATGTTTTCCTTTGTTTATTTTTTACTATGTTTTGATACTAATTTTTCTGAGCAAATTGCCTCTATAGTGCAAAATATAAATCCAAGTATAAGGCTCATAACTACTAGTATTGCTTTGCTTTCTAACCTTATTTTAAATATATATATTATGCAAAATATAAGCACGTACATGTCTAGTGCAAAAAATATAGAATCTAATATATAGAAAGCATATCTAATGGTTTTATCTTTTGCAGTTTGCCCATGCGGCAATAACTGTCCTAAAAAGGTTTTTGGCAATTTTTCTTTCATCTTTTTACCTCGCTTATTCTTATTTATTTCTCTTTTTTTCATACATTAATATAGCTAAATTCATATTAGCTTGTTTAAAAAAGTTTTGCTCTATAAGTTTTAGACATTTATCTATATGTATTTTTTCTACGGCTGTAATTTCTTCATCTTCGTCAAAGTTCTGCCTACCTTTTTCAAAATCTTTAGCTAAATATATATGGATTTTTTCGTTGCTATATCCACAAGAAGCATATACAGTTATTAGATGGGTTATGCTTTTAGCTATAATTCCGGTTTCTTCTTCTAACTCTCTTTTGGCAGTAACTCCAGGATCTTCTCCGTTTTCTATAACTCCTGCTGGTAACTCAAGTGTTACTTCTCCTATAACTTCTCGCATTTGTTTTATAAATACAATGTTTTCATCTTCATCTACAGGCAGTATTATGGCTGCATCTTTTGTATCTACGCAGTCTCTTATGTATTTTAACCCTTTTTCACTTTCGTATACCTTTTGCAAAACTTTGAATCTTACTCCGTTATATTTTATTTCTTCGCTTATTAATTTACTATTCATGTACTTTACCTCTACTTTTTATATTATACATAGACTCTAGTATTTTTACAAGAATCTAATAAAAAAATAGACTTATACTGTCTATTTCTTAGGTTTTTCATCTTCTATTGTATATACTACATTTTTAATTTCTGCTTGCAATTTTTCTCCTAAAAGTGTTCTGTATAAATTGGCAAGTGTTGTAGCGTAATATGGTACAACAAATATAGCAGATATGTTAAACGTTATTGGTATTGTTATAAACCAAGGTATAAATGAAACATTTAACCATAATATTCTACCGCGCTTTCTACTAGTTAACTTTCTACTTTTTTTCATGGCAGCTAGCATAGATATATTTTCATCTTCCATTAGGATGCATGGCACCATTGAATACATTAAGAAAATATATATTCCTGGTATGAAAAACATCATAAAACCACATGTGGTTATCATTGCTAGTACAAACATAGCTAGCAAGTTTCTAAAAAATTTCTTTCCGAGTGGGTATATCATATCCGTAATTTTTTCTTCTTCTCTACTTAAATTAATACAATATTTAAGGCATCCGTTAAGTAAAGGTACCCATACTGCGAAAACAATTAACGCTATAGATATTCCAGATGTAAATGGTAGGACATCTTTATTAAAATCAAAATTCTTAGGGATAAATGCCATTGATATTGCTGCAGATAATAATATAATACCAATTACAAATATCATAACTGTTATTGTATTTTTCCATCTGTTTTTTAATAATTTTAAACTATGTTTTTTACATTCTTTAAGGCTAATAAACATTAAAATCACTCCTTTACTAGGTATTGTATCATATTTACTTGTCATAGTAAAGCTTATATAAGTGGCTTTTATATGTCTTTATATCTAAAAAAAGATGCCAAAACTGGCATCCTTATTCTATATTAAATATTTTAATATTTCTAAATCTTCGTTAACTAGCATTCCAAATATATCTTTGTTAGGTCTTGCGTGAAAATCTGAACCTGCTGTTCTAAATAAATTATATTTATCTGAAAATTCAATACTTTTTTCTGTTTGGTATTCTTTATTTTTCCCATAGTATGCTTCTATACCTTCTATTCCTTGTTTAGCTAAGTTATTTATTTCTTCATCCATTTCATTTTCTTTAAACATAGAATAAAAAGGATGTGCAAGTACGGGAATTCCACCACTATATTTAATTAGATCTATTGCTTCTTCTACTGGCATTCTTTGTAGCTGTATATGATATTTAGAATCTACTGCAAAAAATTGCTTGTTTGCATCTTCATAGCTTTCTACTATTTTTTTACTAATCATCGCTCTAATAATACCGTTTTTTGTTACAAGTTTATTTTTAGAATGATTGTATACATCATCTAATGTTATATCTATATTGTCTGCAATTATCTTTTTTGCAGATTCTATACACGATTCAATACATTTATCTCTATACATTGTTGCAATTTTATCTATAGTTTTAAATTCTTTTATTCCAAGGCCTAAAATGTGCACCCGCTTATATGCTGTTGTTATTTCAATACCTGGAATTATATTTAAGCTATATTTTTGCTCTAACTTCTTATACTGCTGTAAATTGATGCAAGTATCGTGATCCGTAATTGCAAGAGTATTTAAATTCTCACGCTTTGCTTTTTCTAAAATCTGCTCTATAGTTAAAGTCCCATCTGAATATTTGGTGTGTATATGCATGTCTATTTTCATAAAATACCTCCTATTTGATTTACTTAAATCAAATCCTTTATTTAAATTAGAGTAATTATATCACAGGTACGCTGGTTTTTCAACTTTTTTCATTTATTATGTTAATAGATACTATAAAAAAACGTTCTATACTTACTTTTGGGCAGTGAAAAGGTAGCTATTAGCTACCTTGACTTCAATTTAAATATTTCGATATTTTTAAATTTTTATTAATTTGTTGCATTTTAGTTTCATTAATTGTATTGTTCTAATATTTTTTTTATAACTATATCTAAGCCAAGTTTAGTTTGGGTAGAAAACGGTATAATCTCCTCTTTTGCAAAAAGTTCTTTTCTAATAACATCAATATATGCAGGTATTTTTGTTTTAGCAATCTTATCTGCTTTATTTGCTATTATTGTAAAAGGTAATTCTTGTCCAAGAATCCATTCATACATATGTCTATCTTCCTTACTTGGTTTATGTCTTATATCTACTAAGAAAAATACTTGTTTTATTTTATCATTATTGTTCATAAATCTATCTACAAGTTTATTGATATTTTCTTTTTCACTACGACTCATTGTTGAATAGCCATATCCAGGAAGATCGCACATTGTTAATTTTCCATCAACAATGAATTGATTAATACATTTTGTTTTTCCCGGAGTGTTTCCTACTTTGGCCATTTTTTTATTATTCGTTATAGTATTAATAAAAGACGATTTGCCTACATTAGATTTACCTACAAATACTACTTGTGGCAAGTCTTCAGTTGGTAATTCTTTATATTCAAAAATAGATTTAATGAATACTACGTTTTTTAAAAACTCCATTTTTCTCTCCTATGCTTATTTATTTTTTGGTTCTATTTTAGTCATTCCACCCATGTATGGTACTAAAACTTCTGGAATATTAATGCTTCCATCTTCATTTTGGTTAAGTTCTAACAATGGAATTAATATTCTAGGTGATGCAATAGCTGTATTATTTAATGTATATACATATTTAATTTCGCCATTTTCATCTCTATATTTTATATTACTTCTTCTTGCTTGGAAATCTCTAAATGAAGAACAAGAATGTGTTTCAGAATATTTATTTCTACTTGGCATCCATGCTTCAATATCATGCTTTCTAACTTGTCCAAGACCGATATCTCCTGTACAAACCTTAACTACTCTATATGGTATGTTAAAATCCTTAAGAATTTCTTCTGCATTATTTAATAGAAAATCATGTAATTTATACTGAGTTTCGTCATTTGCTTCACACATAATAACTTGTTCAATCTTTGTAAATTGGTGAACTCTATAAAGTCCTCTAGTATCTTTACCGTAAGTTCCTGCTTCTCTTCTAAAACAAGATGAAAGTCCGCAGTACATTTTTGGTAAATCTTCTTTGGGTAAAACTTCTCCACTATGATAAGACACTAACGGTACTTCTGATGTGCCAACTAAGTATAACTCATCTTCTTCCATGTGGTATGCTTGCTCTATTCCAATTGGGAAATATCCAGTTCCTCTCATAGCTTCTGGTCTTACGACTACTGGAACTGTAAAAGGTGTAAATCCTTTTTTAACTAATTTGTCTATAACATATCTAGATATAGCCATTTCAAGTAACATAGCTTCATTTTTTAAATAATATGATCTAGAACCTGCTACTTTTGCACCTCTTGGCATATCTACTAAATCTAGTGCTTCTGCTAAATCCATATGATCTTTTATTTCGAAATTAAATGTTGGTATTTCACCTACTCTTCTAATTTCTACATTATCTTCATCTGTTTCACCATAAGGTACTTCATCTATTGTTGGATTAGGTACTCTAAGCATTAAATCTTCAAAAGCATCTGTTAGTGGTTTGATTTCTTCATCTGCTTTTGCTAGTTTTTCTTTTAATTCTCTTACATATTTAATTTTATCTGTTTTTTCTTCTCCGCTTAGGGATGGAATTTTATCAGATAATGAGTTTCTTTCTGTTCTCAACGCATCTGTTTCTTTTGTAATAATTTTAATTTGTTCATCGATTTCTAATAATTTGTCTATATCTACTGTTATAAACTTGTCTTTTGCAGCTTTTTTAACTAAGTCTGCATTTTCTCTAATAAATTTTATGTCTAACATTTTTTAAAATTCCTCCCTCACATATAATTCACATGCTTATTATATTACAATATCTCTAAATTTACAAGATGATTGCTTCATTTTCCTATATTTTATACTGTTTTTTAAAGTATTTATTATATTTTTTACTTTTCTCTTTTAGGAATAGATACTTTCTATGTGCACATACTAAATATGTACTTAGGAGGTATTTTTAATGAATGAAGAGAAAGAAAAATGTAATTCTCACCAATGCATAAAATGCAACGTTGCATCTTGCGCACATAATAATGTAGAGCACTGCAGCTGCTTGTTAGATGCAATACAGGTTTGCCCATGTAAACTTGATATTGATGAAAAAACATCTGATGCTGAAACAGCTTGCTTGAGCTATGATTATGTAGGAAATGAAAATATTTACGGTAGTGCTAATTACTAAAAAAATTGCTCCACATTATATGGGGCAATTTTTTTATTGTTTTAATCTGCTACTTTTGAATCTTCATTTGATTTCTTTTTATCTTCATATTTTATTTCAAGTTTCTTCATTTCTTCTTCTAAATTTTGCATTTCTCTAGCAAACATCTCTAAATCTCCATGTTTCATGGTATCTCTCATGTATTTATATGTTTTTATAACTTGCTCTATATTTGCTGAAATATCTTCACTTAAAAACTCTTCTGAAATATATTGTTCTTCTCCTAGTTTAACTAATTTATTTAAAGCTGTATATATATTTTTATCTATGCTTATCTTTTTCCCATCTGATATTACAACTTGCTCAATAACTGGTTCGCTTACGAAGTCTATTGACGTAGAATAATAAATTTGCATGTATAGCATTTTATTATCCATTGGTATTAGCATTGTTTTTTTAGTTATTTTATTTCTTTTTGCTATTACACTTTTTAATTTTTCATCTAATATATCGTTTTGCGTTGTTATTTGTTGATCTAATTGAAGTGTCCCTAGAACTTTATTTGTATTATTAAATGTGTAAAATTCTAATTTATTTTTTCCATTTTCGACATTTCCAATAAAGTAACCTGCTAAATCTTCTGAATTATATGCAACTGGCTGCATTAGGACAAGTTCTTCTTCTTCGTTGTCTAATAATTTTGCAAATGTGTAGTATGATTTTAGTGGTATTTTATTATTGTTTTCGTCTAAATATGTTGGTAGCTGTAAGAATTTTTCGTTCTTATAGAAGTTTTCTGCGTGTTCTACATAATATTCTTTTAGTATTTCTATTTGTTTATCTTTAAGCATTTTAGGATACTTAAAGTCTTCTTCTAAGTCTTCATATAAAGCATTTCCTTCTGTTTTTGTAAACATATTAGGATATCTTTTTTTGTAACTTATGGCTATTGGATCTGTTTTGTCTGTATTATATATATTAAGCGTTCCATCATATGGATCTACTATAACTTTAATAGAATTTCTAATGTAATTAACACTTCCTAAATCTACTTTAGGTTTTGCTAAATGAAAATCTTGTTTTGTTATATTTGTTTTTTTAGAATATGGATAATTTTGCGCTACTGTGTATATGTCTACTACATAGTACGCTTTTCCGGTTTCATCTAAAACAAGGTACGGATCTTTGTCTATAAGCATTGCAGGTAGTACTGTTTGTATTCTTTCTATAATGTTTCTAGTTGTTAAATATTTGCTATCTGCGTTTATGTAATTAGATAATATTGCATTTATGTCTAGGTTTTTTATTGCTATATTTAATCTATTCATTTTATTCATGCTAAGTCCGTTTTTTCCTTTATAGTTTACTTCTATTGTTTCTTCTGAACCATCTTGAAACATTCCACTTGAGTTTACAATGGCGTCTAAAGTTGTAAGTTCTCCATAATATATTTTTTGGGTTGGACTTACTATACTTTCTGTTACGTCTTCTAATTGATTTTTTGCTACGTTTGGTACATATGCTAATATATCTTCTCCGTATGTGTATTTAATATTTTTGCTTATGTAGTCTAATTTGCCTACTTTTTCTGAGTCTATTTCTTTTGCTGTTAAGTATGTTAATGTGTTCTTTGAGTCTATTTTTTTTGATGTTATATCTATATCTGGATGTATATACATGCTGTCTTTAACTGAATTTAAGGATTCTTGTTTAAGTTTATTTTCTGAAATGTCTATGTTATCTATAACATTTTTATATTTTTCTATATCTGTATCTGAAAACGTAGTATCTAGATTTACTGGCACGTTTCTCATGTCTATTCCGTAAGCTTTTTTTGTATTGTCTAAATGATATTGTACATATTTTTTTTCTACTGCAAGTTCATTTGGTTTTACATATATTGCTTGTACTGCGCCTGTTACTACGTATACTAATGTTGTTATTCCTAAATATGCAAGTGGAATAAGCAGTATTTTTTTATATTTCTTTTTCTTTAATAGGATGAGTGCAACTACAACAAATATTGCTAGTATTATGGGAAGTATTGTAAAATATTTTAGCTTGATTGCTACATCTGTAAAGCCAGATCCTACTAGAGAATTAAACAAGCTATTGCTGCTTACGTTTAAACTAGTGTATAGAATAGATTCTTTATAGAAAATAGTTTCAAAAATATTTATTGCAAGAAACATAACAATATTTATTATTATATGTATTTTATATGCACTGTTATCTAGATTTTTTTTATTTATTCCATCAAAATAGAATCCAAATGATGCAATATAATAGCCTATTATATACAGTGTTGTTGCTATTAAAAATCCTGCTAGAAATTTTGTAAAGCTAAAGATAAACGGTCTTTGCATTATATAATAACTTATATCTTTATTAAATATGCTGTCTTTTTCCATGAAACTTATTGTATTTAAATATTCCATTAAATTAGATGAAAGTGCATGCATAGCTAAAAACGCAGTTATTAGCGCAAATAAAAGTGCTATTGACTTGTTTGGAATTTTGCCAACTTTTTTATTTTCTTTTTTACCTAACTTTTTAATTATATTTATTGCGAATTTATTTTGTATGTATATAAATAGAAAGGATATTATAAATGTTACTACAAATACAGCTATATTAAGTTTCAAATCATTGCTTAATACTTCTAAAAACTGTCCGCTGTTTATTTCTCCTAATTTTATATATTTATTTACGTAATAGAAACCAGATACTAAAACATATATTGTTGCTATTACTATTGATGCTATTATTATTCTATTATGTAGTTTTACTTTTTCTATCTTTTCTAAAAAATCGTTGAATTTTGTTTTTTTCATATAGTTATCCTTTCGAAAAAACTACATCTTTATTTAACAAAAGATATAGTTTTAAAATTTATTTACTTATATTATTGACTCTACAAAAGCTTTAGGATTGAATTCTTCTAAGTCTTCCATTTGCTCTCCTACTCCTATGTATTTAACGGGTATATCTAATTCATCTGTTATTGAAAATACAACTCCGCCTTTAGCTGTTCCATCTAATTTTGTAATTATTATTCCATTTACATTTGTTCTTTCGTTAAAATTTTTAGCTTGTAGCATAGCATTTTGACCTGTTGTTCCATCTAAAACTATGTATGTGTCTTTATGAACTTCAGGTAAATTTCTTTCTATTATGTTTTTCATTTTTTCTAATTCATCCATTAAGTTTTTCTTGTTATGAAGTCTTCCTGCGGTATCGCATATAAGAATATCATAATTTTCAGCTTTCATTTTTTTAGTTGCATCAAAAATAACTGAAGCTGGTTCTTCATTTTCTCTTCCTTTTATTAAATCTACATTTGCTCTATTTGTCCATATTTCTACTTGTTCTACAGCTCCTGCTCTAAAAGTATCTGCAGCTGCAACTAAAACTTTTTTTCCTTCACTTTTAAATTTATATGCAAGCTTGCCTATAGATGTAGTTTTTCCTACTCCGTTTACGCCTGTTACTAAAATAACTCTTTTTAAATTAGTATCTTCATTTTCTTCTGCTCCACGCTCTAGTACTTTTTCTAGTTCATATCTTAGTGCTTCTTTTATTTGATCTTCGTCTTTAAGTTTATCTACTTTAGATTTAACTCGTAAAGCATCGCACACTTTTACACTTGTATTCATTCCTACATCTGAAAGTATAAGTACTTCTTCTATTTCATCTATTATTTCATCTATTTCTTTTCCTTTACCAAATACATCTACAAATTTTGTATCTATTGCTTCTTTGGTTTTCTTAAATCCTTGTTTTATTTTATCTAAAAATGCCATATATTTCACTCCTTATTTTACACTGCTTATTATATCACAAAACTAGCTGTTTTACTATATGTTTGCTACTTAACGCAAAAAAAATCTCGAAAATTTATTCGAGATTTTATTTTTTAATTTTTAATTTTACTTTATTGATTTATCTATAACGTCTATTGTTCTTAAAAGAGATTCTTTTTTCTGATTTTTATCAAATGCAGGGTTTAAAATGATTTCAGATGTAGCAAGTAATATGTCATTAAGATTAGGATAAAAGTCTAAAGTAATAAATAGTAGGTTAATTGTTCTTTGTTCTTTTTGTGTTAAAACTTTTCCTTTTGACTGAACTAAATTAACTAATTTACTATTAAAAATTTTTTCAACTTCATTATATGTCATACTTTCTTTTACTAAATGTTTCAATCGTAACACCTCATTTTTTTATTTTAACTATCTTTAATTATATCACAAATAAAGTGTTTTTTCAAGGTTATGTTAACAAATAGTCTATGAATTGTACTTTTTATATACATTATACACGTTTACGTATAAATCCATAAGTGTTTCTAGCCTTTCATAGTTAGGTTTACCTGGTTCAAAAAGAGATTCATTAATTAGCATAATTATATCAAAAAGTTCAGGTATTTCTTCTGACGCTATAATCATTGTCTTTACTAAAGTTTCAGATTTGCAATCAATTCCTTTTATTTTTAAAATTTTATCAAATATTTCTTTATATTCGTTTTCGAAATATCTGTACATTTCACTGAATTTTTGCTCAGCTAAAAAATTTCTGCATTTTTCTCTATCTAGCATAATCTGCATCTCCTTTTCCTTTTTTCTTATTTTGTTCTACTTTACGTGCATTTCTATTTACTTTTTTATTGTCTTTTCCTTTATATCTAGTATCTTCGTTATTTGATTTAAAGTGATTAGCTAGTCTTTCTAAATCTGTCATTTCAATTGTTTCATTAACTTCTTCTTTTTTATTGTTATTATTTCTATTATTATTGTTGTTATTTCTATTGCTATTTGCTCTTACATAGTTTCTTCTTACCATTGGTTTAACATCTTGCTCTAAATCTAATACATTTTTATCTCTTTCTTCTTTTGAAAGTATTACTTCTTCTCTATTCCTATTTTCTATTCCTAGTATATCCCAAGAAGCAAAGCCTTTAACTACATCTTGCATAAGCGATACTTGTTTGTATACATCTGTAGGTAAATTAGATTTTTGTCTTCTTAGTGAAGTTAGCTCTGAAATGTTTTCTTTTGTTAATTTTTTTAGTGTTACTGTATCTGCACATAATCTGTTTCTTGAAGAAAGTCTTTCTTCGTATTCTAGAGGTTCATCTCCTTTATATACGTCAATTTTATCTTTTTCTGTATGTACTTGAATTGGTCCGTTATATCCGGGAATTATTACATTTAAAATTCTTTGTCCTTCTTGATCATTTTTTCTATTGCCTGTTAATTTTGTTCCAATTAATATTTTCATATCGTTTGGATCTTTTAAGCTGTTTTCTTCTTGCACTTTTTCTATAGTTTTTTGTATATAGTATTCTTTTGCCATATATAAATAACCTGTTGCTTGTCTTATTGATGAATATGTTGCTAGAAAATCCATATCTATGTCTTTTTCTATTTTTTCTTCTTCATGTTCATTATTGTCTTTAACTAATCTATTTACATTTATTTTAACGGATTTATATATATTATTTTTTTTAAATTCTTCTTCGCTTATATTTCCTTCGTTATATTCTTTATATATATTTGTAAAGTCACTCACTAAATTATCTATTACTAAATTATTATATATTTTAGATGAAAATGCTATCATCTTTCCATTAGTTATATTAAGCTCTTCTGACTCTTTTGCTGCTAATGATGTACACATTTGTGTTAATGCTTTAGTTGCTCTATTAGTCCAAAATAATGTTTTTGCACATAGCTCAGCTTCTGTGTTTTCTTCGTTTGACGCTTTAGAAAATTCATTATTTATTTCTTGTTTATCTACTTTAAACGGACTTTTATCTGTATATTTTTCGATAAGATTATGATCAAACTGAACATTTTGCTGATCTACAAGTTCTTCAACATTTCCTGATTTTTTTAAATACTGGCCTATGCTATATAATACTCTTTTATCTTGCGATTTTGTTGTATCTCTTGTTTTTATTTCGCCTCTTACATCTTCTAATATATTTTTTGCTATGCTAGCTAAATATGCTTGTTCTACATCTCCATTGCCTTTATATGCTTTTACAAATCTTTCGTATTCGCTTGATTTAGATAGTTTTTCTAACAAATCATCATAATATTTAGCATCTTTTATTGTATATAATCTCATAACTTCACACCTTTACTTTTTTATCTAATATATTTAGTATATTATATAATGAATTTTAAGTAAAGTATTTTGTCTAATTTTTAATTATATTGTCTATAAAAAAAACGTACATTATGTACGTTTTTCTATGCTATTTATTTGTTTTTTTATCTTTTGTGTCTACTTCTTTTTTCACTGTTTTTTTCGCTACTTTTTTTACTACTTTTACTTCTGGTTTTTTTACTGTTTTTGCTGGTATTACTTTTTTTGCAGCAACTTTTTCTTTGTCTTTAACTGTATCTTTTTTTACCTTAGGTGCATCTGCCACTTTACTTGGTATGATTGGTACTTTAACCATTTTAGGTTCTTTATTTTCATTTACTTTAGCAGGTTTTTTTACAGTTTTAACTTCTACTTTAGTTGTTTTTTCTTTTTCTGTTTTTTTAGCTTTTATTTCTGCGACATATCCACATGCTGAGCAAAATGTAGCTTCTGAGTCTATTATTTCATTGCAATTTTCACATCTTTTTTGATTCTTTATTCCTAGTATTGAATTTTCTAGTTCTTCTTTTTCTTCTTCTAGTCTTGCAATCATCTTGCAATTTGCTTCGAAATCTTCTACATTTTCTCCGTTTTTAAATAGTCTATATACTTTCTTTCCGATTTCTTTATATATACCATCTATTTCATCTATTCTTTCATTTACAACTAATTTTGTTTTTGTCTCTTTAACTAGATTATTTGATTTTTCTGCTACAGTTTTATATGTATCTACTGCAAATTCTCCTACTTTTTCTGTTAATTGATTTACTTTTTTCATAAAATCCATAACTAACTCCCAACCTTTCATGTTTCTATACATATTTAGTATATTCTAATTATTAGTTTATATCAAAAAAAGATTAAAGTAAATATGTTTATATACTTTTTTAAAATATAGACTCTAATTTTAGTTTATATAATCTATAATTTATATAAACTTATATTTAATACTTTATCTACCCATATATTATTTGAACATATGCCATAAGCATAGCGTATAGACCTACTACTAATACTACAAAATACTGAGAGCATGCAAGTGATACTATATTTACTTTTCCTATGCTTCCTTTTTCTATAGCTAAGCTTTGTTTATTTAATTTGAATTTCTTAAGTAATATTATAGCTCCTACTATGCTTGCTGAAACAGCAATTATAGTTAGAGAAGCGTTAAGAAATGTATTATTACTTTCTATCATTAAAATTGCTCCGTATAGATTATTTATAAAATGTATTGCCATACATGTTTTAAGAGATTTTGTTTTTACATATATATAGCCTAACATTAATCCCATTAAAAACGCAAATATAGATTGCATTATATTTGCATGCATTAATCCAAATGCAAATGCACTAATTAGTATTGCAAACTTAGGTGACATATTTTTAATTATTCCTATTATGCCTTTTCTAAATAGCAGCTCCTCGAAAATAGCTGGCATTACTGCTACTTGCATGATTAATAATATAACTGAAGTTATACCTGTAACTTTTGTAAATAATAAATCTTGCATATCTATATCTAATCCTAGTTTAGATAGTACTACTGAAACAAATATTTGAATAACAGTGCAGCCTAATATTCCTATGAAAAACCATGAAAGAAGAGTATTTTTTTCTTTGCTTTTATTTTCTTTTATTTCTTTTTTGATCTTTGTTTCTGTAGGAAGACTTGCCTTAATATATAAATATGGAAGATATAAAGAAACAGCAGATATAACCATAAAGATTATATAATTAATGTTTTCTCCAAGTCCCATTTTAGTTATAAGTATGTTTTCCATTATTGGTTTTAGTAATGAAAATAGATTAGATAGCACAACATATATCAGTAGTACTATACCTACTTTAAATAAAGAATGTTTCATTTTTTCTTTACTTAATTCTTCTAATTCATCTTTAACTTTAACTTCTTTTTTTGTCATGCTAGTTGTATCTAGTAGTCCTCTTTTAAACATTTTTGATCCTACTACTATGCACGCTATCATACCTGCTATGCTTATTATAATTGATAATATTACTGAAAATATTCCAACTAAATCTAGTAAATATAATTTCGGCATTATTGAAAGAGAAAAAATTGGTACGTAAGCTAGTGCTTTTAATACTATATTTACATTAGATGTTTCGTTAATTAAATTAGGAACAAACATTGTTGCTATCATTACAAGTATAATAACAAATGTTGTTGAACTTGAAACATCAGTCATGTTATGAACTTTTGAAGTTATAACTGCTTGTATTATTGAAAGTGTAATACCTACTATAATTACTTGTATAATTGAGTAACCTATTATAGATAAAGCTGTCATATCTAAATTTAATTTCATACTTTCTATTGCTGCTTTTTCTATTGTCATTCCTAAAAACCCTATTTTTATAAATTGACCTATCATATTTGCCATTAGGTAATATATAGCTCCTAGTACGGCTTGTACAATAAATAAAATATTGCACTGCAGTATATTGTACCATAAATACTGTTTTTCATTTATTCCAGTAAGCATGTATTCTGTAGTTCTACTTATTTTTTCAAGACCTATTGTTGATGCTATGCTGCTACCTAAAAATATAAGTACAAAATATAGTATGAAATTTACTGCTGTTATATATCCATTATATTTTTTATATTTTGTATTATCTACTTTTAATGTAGTTCTTTCAATTTCAACATCTTCTTTTAAGCTTTTAAACATATCTTCATCTAACTTATATTTTTCTTTTGCTAAATCTTTTTTTAATATATTTAAGCTATCTTGCACTATATTATAGTACTTGATATTTACATATTCATTTGATGTTACTTTGGCTTTTATTATTTTTTCTTCATCTAAATTAATTTTTACAACTATGTCTTCTTTACTCAGTTCTTTTTTTAATTCACTTGTAGATTTCATGTTTTCTAATAATTTAGGTTTTATTATTTGTTCATATTTTCCGGTTTCGTCATCTATTATAATTGTATAGTTTTCTTTTGATGGTTTATCTTTTCCTTTAGTGATAACGGTTTTTATTGTAGCAAAATTACCTATTATTAGTGTTACTATTAGCATAAATATATTTAATATAATAAAGGATTTGCTTTTTAAACTTTGCTCTACTCCGGTTATTACTAGTCTAGATAGTTTATTATTCTTCTTCATATGCTACTCCCGCCTCTTCTTTGAAAATATCGTCTAAACTAAGATTAGATATACTAATACTTTGTATTTTGTTTTTATTTAATTCATCTATAACTTCTTTTATGTTTTCTTGACCTTCTACATAAATATCATAAGTATCTATTTTTTCATTTTGAATATTGTAGATATTACTGCTTTTTAATTTTTTTGTATCTATTTTTCCTACAACACTGATTTTTCTTTTATTATATCTTTCTTTGATTTCATTTAAATCTCCTGAAAGAATTGTTTTACCTTTTCTTATTAAAAGTATGTCATCGCATATAAGTTCTACATGTTCCATTCTATGTGATGAAAATACAATTATCTTTCCTTGTTCTTTTTGTTCTAAAATAACTTTTTTTAATTCTTCAACACTTACTGGATCTAAGCCTGAAAATGGTTCATCTAGTATTAGTAATTTTGGATTGTGCATAAGTGCTACTATAAATTGTAGCTTTTGTTTATTACCTTTTGAAATATTTTTTATTTTCATGTTTAAGTATTCTAGCATATTAAATTTTTCTAATAACTTAACTAACGATTCTGTTATTTCTTCGTCGCTCATTCCTTTTATTATTCCGTACATTTTAAATTGATCATACACCGTATATTCTGGAGTAAGTGAGCCTTCTTCGATAAGATATCCTACGTTATCTAAAACATCATAACTTATATCTTTGTCATCTAATTTTATTTCACCAGACGCTTTTTCTAGTATATTTAATATGGTTCTAAACAAAGTGGATTTTCCTGCTCCGTTTCTGCCTAGTATACCTAATATTCTTCCTTCTTTAGCTTGAAAATTTATATCTTTTATTCCTATTTTGTTTCCATACATTGTTGTTAATTTTTTAACTTCTAACACTCTATCACCTCATGCTTATTATATCTTTTAGTATCTAATTTTACAAGTTTATTTCAAGAAAAGATAGATGCTGTATCTATCTTTCCTTGATTACTATTTAGTTATAACTATTTTTTCATTCTTATAATCTACTACTACTTTATCTTTTGCTTTTACACGTCCTTCTAACATTTCTTCTGCAAATTTATCTTCTATATTTGCTTGTATTGCTCTTTTTAAAGGCCTTGCACCGTATTCTTTACTAAAGCCCTCTTTAGCAATATATTTTATTAATTCATCTGTGACTTTAACTTCTATGTCCATTGCTGTAACTCTTTCTACAAATTCTTTTAAAAGTTTTCTTGCTATTTTTTCTACTGATTCTTCTGATAACTGATTAAATACAATTATTTCATCTAACCTATTTAAAAACTCGGGTTTAAATATATCTTTAAGTTCTACCATAATTGTTTTTTTCATATTTTCATATGATTTTTCTGCGCTATCTTTATTATCTCCAAAACCAAAAGATACTTTGTTTCCGGCAATATTTTTTGCTCCTACATTTGATGTCATAAGTATAACAGTGTTTTTAAAATTAATTGTTCTACCGTTAGAATCTGTTAATCTTCCTTCATCTAAAATTTGAAGAAGTAAATTGAATACATCTGGGTGTGCTTTTTCTATTTCATCAAAAAGTACTATAGAGTATGGTTTTTTTCTTACTTGTTCTGTTAATTGTCCTGCTTCATCATATCCAATATAGCCAGGTGGTGAGCCTATTAATTTTGAGCTACTATGTGATTCCATATATTCTGACATATCTACGCGTATTATATCTGCTTGATTTCCAAATAGGGTATCTGCTAGTGCTTTACAAAGCTCAGTTTTCCCTACACCTGTTGGGCCAAGTAGTATAAATGATCCGATTGGTCTTTTAGGATCTTTTAGTCCTACTCTGCCTCTTTTTATAGCTTTTGCAATTGTTTCTACAGCTATATCTTGTCCTATTACTCTTTCTTTTAATATCTTATCTAAATTTCTAAGTTTTTTTGTTTCTTCATCTGATATTTTAGATACAGGTATTTTGGTCCATGAAGAAATTACTTCGCAAATATCTTCTTCTTTTACAGAAGCGTTTATATTGCTGCTTAATTTTTCCCACTGTTTTTTTTCTGACTCATATTCTGACTTAGCTTTTTTTTCTTGATCTCTAAGTTTAGCTGCTCTTTCGAAGTCTTGCGCTATAATTGCCTCTTCTTTTTCTGTTCCAAGTGATTTTGCTTTGTCCTCTAATTCTTTTAATTTAGTAGGGGCAGTTATATTTTTTAATTTTACTTTAGAGCATGCTTCATCTATAACGTCTATAGCTTTGTCTGGAAGATATCTGTCGTTAATATATCTAACTGATAATTTAACTGCTGTTTCTATTGCTTCTTTTGTGATTTTTACACTATGATGTACTTCATATTTGTCTTTTAAACCTTCTAATATTTTAATTGTATCTTCTTCTGTTGGTTCATCTACGACTACTGGCTGAAATCTTCTTTCTAATGCACTATCTTTTTCTATATATTTTCTATATTCATCTGAAGTTGTTGCTCCTACTAATTGTATTTCTCCACGCGCAAGTAGTGGCTTTAAGATGTCCGCTGCGTCTAGCGCACCTTCTGCATTACCGGCATGTACAATATTGTGTATTTCATCAATAAATAATATAATATTTCCTGCTTTTTTTATTTCACCTAAACTTTTTTTAAGTCTTTCTTCAAAGTCTCCTCTATATTTTGCGCCTGCTATCATAGAACCAATATCTAGAGATACTACTCTTTTATCTCTTAGATGTTCTGGTATATTTAAAGATACTATCTTTTGTGCAAGTCCTTCTGCTATAGCTGTTTTACCAACTCCAGGCTCACCTATTAATACGGGATTATTTTTTGTTCTTCTGCTAAGTATTTCTATTACTCTTTTTATTTCGTTATCTCTTCCTATAACGGGATCTAATTTTCCTTCTTTAGCAACTACGTTTAAATCTTTTCCATACATATTTAATGTTGGAGTTGATGCGTTTTGTTTTTTGTCATCTGAAGAGTAATTTCCAATAGGTGAATCGTCGCTTATTAGTTTTAATAAGTCAGCAAATAGTTTATGTGGATCTACGTTATTATCCATAAGTATTCTTATGGCTACGCTATCTATTTCTTTCATAAGTGCAAGCAAAATATGTTCTGTTCCAACATATGAATGGCCCATTCTTTTAGCTTGTATTATGCTATTTTCTACTACTTTTTTAGCTCTTGGAGTAAATTCTGCTGGAGTGTTTAATTTTGTTTCCATTAATCCATCTATTCTTAATATTTCTTCCGATAATATTTCTGCGGTAACCCCTTGATTACTTAATATATTTGCAGCTATACCTTCTTTTTCTTCTACAAGTCCATATAATATATGCTCTGTTCCTATGTATGAATAATTATTTTCTTCTGCAAACTCTTTTGCATTTTCTAACGCTTTTCTAGCTCTTTCTGTAAATTCTTGCACTTAAATTAACTCCTCTCTTATATATTTTGCTCTAAATCTGTCTCTTTCATCATCATCTAAAACTTCTTTTTTTATTAACTGTAGCGTAAATGGGTTTATGTCTATTATTAATTTATTTAATACTTCCGGCGTTGTTTCTTTTATTATACCTAAATTTACTCCCATTTTTACAATAGATAAAAGAGTATGAGCTTCTGCAGCTGTAATGCTTCTTGCATATTTTAATATACCAAAAGATCTGTATACTTCGTCCTCTAAATTTGGATCTTTATTAAAAATAACTTCTCTAGACATTCTTTCTTTTTCTATTATTTTAGCTATTACAATTTTCATTTTAGATATTACATCTTCTTCCGATGTACCAAGTACATTTTGATTAGAAATTTGAAATATATCTCCTATACTTTCTGTGTTTTCGCCATATATTCCTCTTATGCTTAGTCCTAAATTATTTGCTTCATTTATTAAAGGGGTTATATATCCTGTTTCAACAAGGCCAGGTAAATGTAGCATTACAGAGACTCTCATAGCGCAGCCAACATTGGTTGAACAAGCTGTTAAATATCCATAATTATTAGAGTATGCTATGTTTAATTTTTCTTCTAGATCTTCGTCTATCTGCGCTGCTGCGCTATAACAACTATCTATATCATAACCAGGTAACATTTTTTGTATTCTTAAATGATCTTCCTCATTTATCATAATACATGTACTTAAATCTTCTGACATAATTACTGCACTTAAATCATCATTTTCTACAAGTTCTTTGCTTATTAAATGTTTTTCTATTAAACTCATTACTGTTAAATCATCTAGATCTTTAATTTCAAAATATGATAATTCTGATTTATCTTTTACTGCATTTTGCACTTTTTCCTTAACGTATATGGCTTCTTCATCTGTCATTATATGAGGAAATTTAATATCTTTAATATTTCTTGCGACTCTTACTCTTGTGCTAATTGCAACATCACTTTCAGGTCCTAAATTATACATCCACATATTTTCCACCTACTTTTCTTCCTTTATTTTTTTTATTTCATCTCTTATTTTTGCAGCTTCTTCATAATTTTCTGTTTCTATCATTTGTTTTAAATTTTCTTCTAATTTCAATAAATTTTTATCCTTATTTGAATCTTCTTCTATTGCCTTACTATTCTTTTGACCTTTTTTCTTTCCATTATATCTATTGCTCCCATGCATTTTATTAAAAACAATATCTAGTTTATCTTGAAACTCTTCATAACACTGGCTACAGCCAAGTTTTCCTATCCTAACAAAATCCTCGAAAGTGCTACCGCAACATGGGCACCTTTTTATTACTTCTTTTGACTGTACTTTTGATATGTTTTGTTTGAAAAAAGTCTTAAATAATGTATCGCTATCTAATCCCTCTTTTACTATATTATTTATATCTAATTCTTTTGCACATTCTTCACATAATTGATATCTTACTTTTTTACCATTTATATTTTCTGAATATATAATTGTTGCCTGATTAATTTTACATTTTTGACACTTCATAAAATCCACATCCCTTTTCTTTTTGTTTTATTATTTTAATTTTACAACATATATTTTACTGTGTAAATACTTATGACATATTGACACATTTTTTTCACTTTATCTTTGCTTTGCGGTTACATTATAGAACAGTCGTTTTAGAATGTCAATGCTTTTTTAACAATATTTTTTACTTTCGTATTGCAAATTTCTACATTTTTTTTGATTTACTTTTAGACTACATTTAATAAAAAAACTGTACTTTCTACTCTTTTATGTATATATAATACTACTTTACATTAAAACATATGATTTATTTAGCAAAAGTATTGATTTTATGTAAACTTTGTGTTATACTAGAGAAGCAACAAAATTTAAAATATAAAATTCAAATGAATTTATAGGAGTGATATTTTTGAATAATTATACAAATGATTTACAACACGTTTACGTTCAAATATTAGGAGAAATTTTAGGTGTAACGCCGGATTCTCTAATGTTACTTGTTAAAAAAGATGATTTTGCAAACAGATTATCTCAAGTAGATATTTTAACTAATAAGGATGTTAATATTCCAAATGATTTATATTCTTTTATGAAATTACTTTCAAAAGCACTTTTAGGAAGAAACGTAGATCAACAATTATCTGAAATAACAGCACTTGAACTTTACAAAATAAGAAGATATAACAAAATAGAATTAATTACAACAGAAAGAAATAATTTAGATATTTTAGAAGAAGCTAATGATTTCAAAAAGTATATGACTAATTATTATTCACATGAATTTGAAAAATTAAGTCCTAAAATTTCATTTAAAGAAGCAGCATATAATTCATATTTAGAGTTTTTCTCTAATGCTACTGAAATTTCAATTGATTCTTGTAAAAAATTAGTTGAACTTAATCCAGCAGCAAATGAAATATTGAATAATACTGACGAATTTTTGACTAGTAATTATATAAAAAATTCTGAAAATATTTTGAAATGTTTTATTAAAAGAGATGATTGGGATGAATTAAATTTTTTAAATAGTGATGAAATATCTGAAATTGAAAACAGATATGGAATTTATGTTAAAAACATTAAATCACCGTTCTCACATGTGGCGTTTAATAATTTTTATGCACCTCATGGATATAATTATTTGATGTGCTATTTGTCACATCACCGTTTAATTGAATATTAAATAAAAAAAAGCAACCTAATTTGGTTGCTCTTTTTTTGTTTATTTTTCTGTAATTTTTTCTATTTCGTCGACTTTATTTTTTTGAAAATCCGTATCAACCCACTTGAAATATTCTGGAATATATTCATCATGTATGAGTAACTCGTCTGCATATTCTAGGTCCATGTCATGAGACATTATTTCTTCTGCAATATTTCTTTTTTCATTATTTGATAGTTCATTTTTGTTTTTTTCCATATAATCATCTCCTAAGTATATTATACCTAGGTTTTTTTTTATTATACTTATTCTACAATGTATTCTATATATTTTTTATAGTCTGCTTCTTTTAATTCTAAGGATATTAGAGTGCCTTCTTCTAGGTAGTCTGTTCCAGTTATTGTTGCTACTTCGTTTAAATATGATGTTATGTTTCCTTTGTCATATGGTATTAGCATTCTACATTTTATATAGTCTGAGAAAATTTCTTTGGATATCATTGAAATAAGTTCATCTATTCCTTCTCTTTTTCCAGCTGACATGTATATTCTATTATCCTCTATTTGAGGAAGCACAAGTAGCTTTAAATCCGCTTTATTGTATACGTATATAACTGGTATGTCTTCTGCTCCTAAGTCCTTTAAAGTGTCGTTTGTGACCTCTATGTGCTGCTCATGGTTTGGGTCTGAGAAATCTATAACATGTAGCAGTAAATCTGCTTGTTTTATTTCTTCTAATGTTGATCTAAATGCTTTTACTAAATTATGTGGTAGCTCACTTACAAACCCTACTGTGTCTGATAGTAGGAAGGATTTGTTGTCGTCTAGGTTTATGTTTCTTACTGATGTTTCAAGTGTTGCAAAAAGCATATCTTTCTCAAATACTTTTTTTGTTTCATCGTTTTTATATTTTTCTACTAATGCGTTAAGTAAAGTGGATTTTCCGGCATTAGTGTATCCTACTAGTGCAACTGATGGTAGCTGTGAATTTTTTCTTTTTTTTCTTTGTGTTTCTCTTTCGTTAGTTAATAGCTCAAGTTCTTTGTTTAGCTCTGTTAATTTTGCTTCTATTCTTCTTTTATCTAGCTCTAATCTTGTTTCTCCTGAACCTTTATTAGCTGATCCTGCACTTCCACCTTGCCTTCCTAGTGATTCGTGTAGTCCTACTAATCTTGGCATCATATACTGAAGCCTTGCTACTTCTACTTGTAGCTTTGCTTCTCTTGTTTTGGCTCTATCTGCAAATATTTGTAGTATTAGAGCGGTTCTATCTAGTATTGGTGAATCTAAATCTTTTTCTAAGTTTCTAAACTGCGTAGATGATAGCTCGTTATTGAATATGACTACATCTGCCTCATACATTGTAACGGCATGTTTTACTTCGTCTATTTTTCCTGTTCCTATGTATATAGCTCTGTTTATTTGTTCTAAGTTTTGAGTTATTTTGCCCACAATTTCCATGTTGCATGCTTCTGCTAGGTTTGCAAGCTCCTCCATTGATTGCTCAAAATATAGTCTGCCATCTACTTTGACACCAACTAGTAATGCTTTTATTTTTTCTTCCATTTTAATTTTTCTCCTATTTATATTATATGTATTATACACTAATTTACGCTATTATACAACGAAAAAGGTAGAAATATTTTCTACCTTTTTGTTTACTGATCTATTGTCTCATACAGTCTTGATTTCTCCATTTTATACATCTTTGTGTTTATTTCTCTATATAAATCTTCTATAAATGATTCTTGTTCTTTTCTTATTACTTGCCTGCAATACTCTTTTGTATGATGTGATTTTTTCACTTTGAGTGGCTTGTCGTTCATTAGATTTACAACTCTATCTATTTTATTTCGTTTTTTATAGTCTGTATATTTACCGTATGTACTGATTTTCTGTGTTCTATTAACGCATTCTCCTCTGCTTATTGTAGCGTCTGGTTTTATGGCTAATATATTTGTGAATTGATTTATAATTTGTCTTAGTTTTTCTGCAAATGTATTATTAATTATAGCTAATGATGTTTCATTTTCGTCTACTTTGTATTCATAGTTTTCTTCATCTTCGTCATTTTTAATATACTCTGGACAATCCATGTTTAGCTCGTCTTGTTCTAATAATTTTGAAATTTCTTCTTCTGCTATTTCAGATTCTGCTTCTAGTGGTTTATCTGTTTGTTCTTGGATTACTGCACTATTTGCTTCTTCTTTTTCTTCGTTTAATTCAAATTCTATTTCTGTTACAAGACTTTCGTTTATGTCTTTTTGCTTACTTTCCTGAGCAATATTTTCTGATATTTCTACTTTTTCTACTACTTTATTTTCATTAGTTTCGTAGTTATATATGTTGTCGTCTACTATTGCTTCTACTTGGATTTCATCATCATCTACTGTTAAATTGTCTATTAATTTGGCATCGTCTTCATCTAAAATAACTGTTTTGATTTTATATTCTTCTGGTTTTATGTCCTCGATTGCATTTTCTAACATGTTATTTGATATTTCAATTATTTGATTTTTCCTTAATATTTGCTCTTCTTCTAGCCTATGCTCGTATGCTTCTATAGGGTCGTATTCTGGCTTTTTATCTGCATTTATTAATTCTTCTTCTATTTCTTTTGAAACTTGCATAGCTACTTTTTCAATGCTTTCAAGTTCAATAGTAAGCAAACGTTCAATTTCCGCTTTTTCCGCTTCATTTTTCTTTGCTTCTATTCTTGCTATTTCTTGTTTTTCTGCTTCTAGCTTTTCTGCTTCTAGTCTTGCTTTTTCTTGTTTTTCCGCTTCTATTCTAGCTATCTCAAGTCTTTCTGCTTCTAACTTTTCTGCTTCTATTCTTGCTATTTCTAGTCTTTCTGCTTCTAGTTTTTCTTTTTCTATTCTTTCTGCTTCTGATCTTTCTGCTTCTAATCTTTCTGCTTCTAATCTTTCTGCTTCTAGTTTTTCTTTTTCTAGTCTTTCCGCTTCTAGTTTTTCTGCTTCTAGTTTTTCTTTTTCTAGTTTTTCCGCTTCTAGTTTTTCTTTTTCTAGTCTTTCTGCTTCTAATCTTTCTGCTTCTAGCTTTTCTGCTTCTAATCTTTCTTTTTCTAATCTTTCTGCTTCTAACTTTTCTTTTTCTAGTTTTTCCGCTTCTAATTTTTCTTTTTCTAGTGTTTCTATTTTAAGTTTTTCTGCTTCTAATCTTTCTTTTTCTAAGTTTTCCGCTTCTAGTTTTTCTGCTTCTAGTCTTGTTTTTTCTAGTGTTTCAGCTTCTATTCTTTCTGCTTCTAGCTTTTCTTTACTTATATTTTCTTTTATTTCTAAATTATTTACATCATCTAATGGATCAGTTATTTCTTCGTTATTATTTACTTCTTTTGGTTCATCCGATGCCATAAGATTATTTAATATTTTAGCAAATTCAATTTCGTACTGAGTTTGAATTTTTTCTTCTATTTCGTTTTTAATTTCATTAAATTCTGAAGATATACTTTCTTCTTTGCATTTATCTTGAACAATTTGGGCTTTAGTTTTAGCTAAATCTTTTTCTATTATTGCTTCTAGTCTTTCTGCTTCTAATCTTTCTGCTTCTTGTTTTTCCGCCTCAAGTTTTTCTGCTTCTAACTTCTCTTTTTCTAGCTTTTTCGCCTCTAATTTTTCTCTTTCTAGTGTTTCTGCTTTTAGTTTTTCTGCTGCAAGTCTTTCTTTTTCTTGTTTTTTCGCTTCTTGTTTTTCCGCTTCTAGTCTTGCTTTTTCTAGTGTTTCTACTTCTATTTTTGCTGCTTCTAACTTTTCTTTTTCTAGTCTTTCTGCTTCTAATTTTACTTTTTCTACTTCTAACTTTTTAGCTTCTATTTTTTCTTTTTCTAGTTTTTCTAGTCTTAGTTTTTCTTCTGAATCTAAAGTATCTGTATTTGGGTTTAAAGCTTTTGCTTTAACTTTTTCTACAACTTCATCTACAGCTAAAATTGGAATTTCTGTAGACGAAGCTTTTTCTAAAGCTTGTCTTTCTAATTCTTCTTTTACTTTAGAAATATCTAATCTTGCGGTCATATATTTTTCTGTTATACTCTTTAAATCTAGTTTTTCTCGTTCTTCTTCTTGTATAACTGGTTTAATATTTTTGATTTCAACTGGTTTAACTTCATTTATTGATGGCTTTGTAACTTGCTTTTCTGTTTCATTTGCTTGTCTTTCTAATTCTTCTTTTACTTTAGAAATGTCTAATCTTGCGGTCATATATTTTTCTGTTATATTTTTAAGTTCTAGTGTACTAATTGTTCCTGCTTGTGGCTCTAGATCTAGTGAAGGTTGCTTTTCTGAAGTTTTAGTCTTTTCTACTTTTGGAATATTTACTTGTTCTCCAAATTCCTTATGCACTATTTCTTTTTTCACTTCTTTTATTTCTCTTATTTCGCGCATTGGAGTAGCTTTTATTTCTAAAACTAATGGTTTTTCTTCTTTTTTATTTTCTTTTAAGTCTACTTTTGAATTTGATTTTGCACCAATTTTTGAGTCTACTTTTATATTTCTATTCTTATATTTATTCTTTATTTTATGCATTTTATTTGTCTTTATATTTATAGTTCCAAAAAGTAGCTCACCCGTTATTTTTACTAGCTTACCTTTTTCCGCTTTAACTATATCTACAATTTTCTTTTCTACTTTATACTCTGGCATTTGAATAATTATTAGATTCTTAGGTTCTATTTGACTCTGTATTTTTATATCGTCTTGGTTGTCTATAATTGAAAAGACAAAAGATACTACTGCTTTTTCATCTATTGTTTTCGCTGTAGTTATTTGTTTAAATTTTTCATAACTTAAAAACATACCTTTTAATATTTCTATGCTTTCTCTTTCTACTAAAGCACAGCATGGTGAAAATCTTTCAACCATAAATGTTTTCCAATTAGTTTCAAAGAATTTAATAACTTCTGCTCTATCTGCTTCTTTTACGTTTTTTTGTCTTAATATTAGATCCACAACTTCTCTTGCTGAAGAATAATCTTTGTTATATATGCTTTCTTTATTATATTCTGTGTACCAATTCTCACAAACAAACTGCGCGAACCAGTATGGGGAACTTTTAGCATAATCGTAAACGTTACTTAAATTAGTAGTTAAGCAAATATCGCTGTTTGGAGTTGTATCGTATGAACCAAATGTATCTTCTATTCCATACTTGCTTAATATTTCTTCTACTCTTTCTATACTATCGTCATCCCATAATTTTTTGTCGTTATTTATACCGTATTTTTCTATAGAGTCTCTTAATGTTCCGTTAAAAGCGTGAACAACGTAACCATATGTTATTATATTTTTATACATATAATCGAATACTTTTTCATTGAGTTCTTCTTGTGAAATTTTTCTTTTTCTCTTTTTAATCATTTCACTGATTTTTTCTGAAAAATACTTATCTCTAACTTCATTTAGCTTAACTCTATTTTCATTTTTTTTCATATTTTCTGCAAGCAATTCTAAATACGTTTCAAGTCCGTTTTCTTCCTTGAACGCTATGATATATCTAAAAATTTCACCTACAGCATAACTTTTATCTTCTCGTTTTGCTATATCTTTAATTATCTTTATATATTTTTTATTTTGAACTGCCCTTTGTACTGCTTTACCTATGTTCTTATCCATATTTACTCGCCCTCTTTTTACTACATACTCTATGACATTTATAATAAATTAAAACTTATTATAATATATGCTACTGCTACTCCTAATATAGAACCTGCAAACATTTCTGTTGGCTTATGTCCTATTTTTTCTTTTAGTTTTTTTGCTTTTATTCTTACGCCGGTTTTATTCATGTCTTCTATTATTTCGTTTATAGCTTCTGCTTGCCTACCTGTTTCGTATCTTACACCTATTGCATCTGCTAATATTATTAAAGAAAATATTAAAGTTACTCCAAATAATACTGAATATATACCTTCATTAATTAATACAGCTGTAGAAAGTGATGCTACTATTGCAGCGTGTCCACTTGGCATTCCACCGTTTCCAATGAATCTTGCATAATGAAACTTTTTATCTTTTAAACTTTCTATAACTACTTTAATTAACTGGGCTATTACCCAAGATAGTAAAGGTATTATTATATAATAATTTTCGAAAATCATTGACTATTCCTCCAATTCGAAGTTTTCTTCTACTAATTCATTATCTTCATTAACTAGTATTTTAATTTGTTTTTCTACGTCATCTAGTTTTTTTGTACAGCTTTTTGTAAGTTCTATACCAGTTTTGAATTTTTCTAATGCTTCATCTAGCTTCAAATCCCCGTTTTCTAATGATTTAACTACTTCTTCTAACATCTCTAAATTTTCTTCAAAAGTTTTTTCCATTTCATTCTCCCTACTTTATTACAGCATCAAAATTGCCATCTGATACTATAATTTTTATTTCTTTTCCACTATTTGCGTCACTAACTTTTTTTATAAGTTTGCCTTCTTTATTTTCTATAATGCTATATCCTCTAAATAATGTTTTTAAAGGACTTAGCCCATCTAATGATGCTACTTTTTCTTGTATTTGTGCTTTATATGCATTTATTTTTTTCTCAAGTTCATAATTCATTGAGTTATTATATTTTTGTAAAAGCATATATCCATATGATACTTTTTCTTGTGGCTTTTTATATATTGCTTTTGCTTTTATATTATCTATATATTGTCTTTTTCTGTTTAAAAAACTTTGTATAGAGTGAATTAATCTTATTTTATTAGTTGCTAGTTTGTTTTGTATTTCTAGCCTAGACGGATATACAAGCTCTGCTGCTGCAGATGGTGTTGGTGCTCTTAGGTCTGATACAAAATCTGCTATTGTAAAATCTGTTTCATGTCCTACTGCTGAAACTACCGGTATATCTGAACTAAATATTGCTCTTGCTATTTTTTCATCGTTAAAGCCAAATAGATCTTCGAAAGAACCGCCGCCTCTTGCAATTATTATAACATCTACATTATTTAATTCGTTAAAAGTTTTTATTCCTTTTACTACTGTGCTTGCAACATCTACTCCTTGAACAGCTGATGGATATATTAGTAAATTGACTTTGTCATATCTACGAGTTGATACGTTTATGATATCTCTTATTACTGCCCCTGTTCTAGATGTTATTATGCCTACTCTTTTTGGTAAATACGGTATTGGTTTTTTGTGTATTTCGTCAAAAAGACCTTCTGTAGCTAATTTTTCTTTTAATTGTTCATATGCTAAATATAGTGCTCCCATGCCATCTGGCTGCATTGTTTTGCAATACATTTGGTATACACCATCTCTTTCGTATGATGAAATTTGTCCAGTTATTACAACGCTCATTCCGTCTGAAATATCGAATTTAACGGTTTCTGCGCTGTATTTAAACATAACACATTTTATACTAGAACTTGCGTCTTTTAGTGTAAAATATAAATGTCCTGTGTAATGTGCTTTAAAGTTTGTAATTTCACCTTTTATGCATATTGTTCTTAGTAGCATGTCACCTTCAAACATATTTTTGATGTATTTATTTACTTGTGATACGCTGTATATGTTATCTTTCATTTTTCCACCTACTCTTTACAAGTGTATTATATCAAAAAGACCTTTGTTATACAATGATTTTATAAAAAAAGTAAAAAGATTTTTTCTTGTTTGCTTTGAAATTAAAGTATTGTTAAAATACTTGGATATATTCTTTTGAAATACGTAGATTTTATTTTTTCTATTTATTTTAGTTTTATTATAGACTATACTTTTTTTGATTTAGGCATAAAAAATCAGCCTTCAAATTTTGAAAGCTGATTTTTTATTTTATATTTTCAATAAGATATTTATTATTTTAGATACATCATCTGCATATATTTTAGATCCGGCTGCTTGTGTGTGGCCATTGCCACCATATTTTTCTGCGAAAGGAAGTACATTAAAGTTTTTGCTAATGCTTCTCCATGATGCTGTGCCTTCTTGTATTTTGTATATGCAAACTGCATCTATATCTATTTTTCTTTTATATATTTCTGGTTTCATTTCATTTCTATACAATTCTGCGAATATAACACCTATTTTTGCACCATCTACTACTCTACACTGCATATTATCTATGCACTTCTTAACATACTGCTCTATATCTTTTTTCTTGTTTTCTATAAATGTATTTTCTATATTAGTAAAGTTAAATCTACTTTTTTGTTTTACTAAGTTTTGTAGTACTAATTCAATATATAGATCTGGTGAAGTAGAATCCATCAAAAGTGTTAAATCTCTAGCTTTTTCATTATTATATTTTGTGACCCATTCCCACGTATCATACTGCCTGGTGAGTTCTACAAATTCATCTAATGCTTTATTTTGCTTTAATAAGTTTTCACTAATAAGATACTCATAAAACATACTAGTTCCACAAACTAAACCTTTTTCATTTTCAAATTTTAAATTTATCCATGAATAATCTTTATTGAAGCTTTTAGCTATATTCATATGATGATCCCATACTGTTATTTTATTTTTCACTTCATTTAGTAAATCTATTTTTCCTATAAGTGGTTCTGTCATACAAATATCTGTTACAAAAATCCGATTATATTTTTCTAGTTCATTATTATTTAAATATTTACTTATCTTTTCGTTTATATCTCCTGGCATGCATAATTGATAGTCTACATTTTCTTTTCCAAACGCTAGCTTTGCTAATATAATTGAACCTAATCCATCGATATCTACTTTGTGACTGAAAATTATATATTTTTTCATATAGGTCCTCCTTTAAAATCTTATTAGAGTTTTTATTTATTTCAGCCTAATTATACCACAGTTTAGGCGTTTTTGCAACCTTTTTATGTTTCTATGTCTTCTATTAAATTATATAATTCGTTTCTAGAATCTATGCTAATACCTTTAGCGAGCTTTGTTTTAAGTTCTTCCCTGATTTTTGTAATTGGGGTTACAAGTTCTTGATATTTAATTTTTACTCCTTCACTTGCGTAATTATATATGACTACTTTATCTGCTTCTATGGTAACAAAATAATGATCTCCGCAATATTGATCGAAAGATTTTATATATATTAATCTATTTTCTTCTTCTGATTTTAATTTATATCCTTTTCTATCTATTTCTTCTCTTAAATCTGCTTTTAATTCTTCCATTGTCATACCAAATATGTTTATTTTACTTTCTACTTTATGACCGCATTTTTGATATTCGTCTTTGTATATTACTTCTATACATTTACTTTTATCTGTTTTTTCTTCTACTTTTTCTTCTTTTTTTATTTCTTTTGAATTTGAAGCAATTACATTACTATTTTCTTTTTCTATATTTTTAGCTTCTTTTGCTTTTCTAATTTCTTCTACTTCTACATTGAATTTATTTGTTGACGTTGTAACGAATCCATAGATAAATCCTCCTGTCATTAATGCTGCTGTAACTGACATTACTAATATTGTATACATAAATCTTGACATACGCATAAAAAACACCTCTTTTAATACTAGTTTGCATTAATAGAGATGTTTTTATACATTTTTTATTGTTTTTATTTGTTTTTTTAAAACATATAAGCAACTTTATTCTCATTATCTATTTTTACGTATATAGATAGATTTTTTTTATATGTTTTTTACTATTTTATATTGTTTACGATTTCTGGCCAAATTTCATCACTGCTAAAAACTTTTTGCCAAGCTGATATACCTGCTAAATTATATTTTTTAACAAATTCTGCTCTTTTTTTAATAGACATTGAATCTTCTATCCAAAGTTTTATTTTTGAGTTTCCTTTATTAAATTCTACATAATTTTGTCCAGATTTTTCATCATAAGCTGGATTTAATTTATTTTTTGATACATATTTTTTAGTAGCATCTATTCCTATATTAGTGGCAGAAGGTTTACTTCCTGGTTTTTCTTCCCACACTTTAGTGAAAAACGGCACTCCTAGTATTAGTTTTTCTGCTGGTATTTTAGATCCTTCTAGCATTTCTTTAATTATTCCTTCAGCCCATGATATTTCTGATACTGAACCACTTTTATTACTTCCAGACCAGTGCTGATCGTATGCCATTACTACGATATAGTCTGCAGCTTCTGCTATTCTTGGTCTTTCTACGTAATTAACTAAGTATATATCTACAGATAGCTTTACATTTTTTTCTTTTAATAATGGTGCAAGCTCTCTTATAAACTGCGTAAATAAGTGTTTATCTACTTCTTTCATGTTTTCAAAGTCTATATTTACACCGTCTAATTTATATGTATCTACAAGTTTTACGATGTTTTCTATTGCTTTTTGTCTATTTTCTTCGCTATTTACAAGTTCCGAAACAATTGCTGTGGCGCCTGTTGTATTTACATTTGAAAACATTGGCCATAATTCATATCCATTTGCTTTTGCTTTTGCTAAATATTCTACGCTTACTTTAGATGTAAAATCTCCTTGGGCATTTTCTATGTCAAACCAATCTGGAGATGCTGTTGTTACGCCATCTATTTTGTCTCCAAGCACGCTAACACTGTTTCCTTGTTGCCAAAACATAACTACTTTCTCTTTAGGTTCATTTTTAGCGGTTTCTTTTTTGTTAGGAGTAGTATCTGTTTTTTTCTCATATTCTACTTTTGGCATATACCCAAATGATCCATCTTTAGTACTTACTTTTTCCCATCTTGCATGTTTTAATTTATCTTTATATACATTAACAGCTTCCCCATATTTCAACGTTTTTACTACTTTGCTGTCTGTTTTCATATCTGTATATACATTAACATTTGAATAATTTATAACGGCTTCCTCGGTAGAGTTTTCTAGTATTGTTACCATTTTATTATTTTCATTAACTTTTATATCTATATTTAATTCTTCTTTTAAATCGTTAACAGGAATATATATAAAGCTGCCTTTTTCTATAACTGGATATTTACACTCTACTTCTTTAAAATTCACTGTTTTATTTTTTTCTCCAACTTTATATTTTATAACTTTATCTTTATTTGTAAAAATAACTTTATTTGCTTTTTCATCATAAAAAATATTTTTATCTAAAGTCTTTTTTACTGTTTCAAAAGGAATATACATACCACCATCTTTGTAAAATGGTTCGCTGCCTTCTTTATATGCTATATTATCTCCGTTTATTAAAATTCTAAACATTGGATTATTGCTTTTTATTTTTACACTATTTTCTCTAAATATAAATAGAATTCCTGCTATTACTATTAGACAAAATATTATTTTCATTACGTTTTTCATATTTACCTCACTTCTATAGTTGCTACTGTTCTTTTAGATTATATACTATTTTATATGTTTATGGAAGTCTTTTTTGTTTATTTTTTTTATTATATTCTCTAATATATATTCATATCTATTTCTTTTTGACATAAGTTGATGTATAATGATGATTGAATTAGAAGGGAGTATCTGAAAAATGGGAATGAGTACTTTTTGGTTAATAGCTTGTGTACTTTTTATGTTTATTGAGATATTAACAGTTGGTTTTTTATTTTTTTGGCTTGGGATAGGTGCATTTTGCGCGTTTATTATGGCGCTACTTGGTTTATCTATACCAATTCAAGTTGGGACTTTTTCAATAATTTCAATTGTTTTGATTATATTGATGAAACCTCTACTTTCTAAGTTTGTTAAAGTACAAAACACACCTACAAATATCGATGCAACACTTGGTAAGACGTGTATTGTTACTAAAACAGTAGATCCTATTACTAACAAATGTCAAGTTAAACTTAGCTCTGAGCTTTGGACTGCAACAAATGCAAACGAAAAAGATGTTTTAAATGTTGGAGACGCAGCTAAAGTTGTAAAAATTGACGGCGTTAAATTAGTAGTAGAAAAATTAAATAAATAATTAGTTACTAATTATTAGAAGGAGAATTATTATGGGATTTTTTATATTTATATTAATACTTGCAGTTATTGTAGCTTTTTGTACAATTAAAGTTGTTAGACAATCTGAAGTATATATTATAGAGAGATTTGGTAAGTTTAATCAAGTTGCTGAAGCTGGTCTTAATTTTATATTACCTTTTGTAGATAAGGTAAGAGCTGTTGTTAGCTTAAAACAACAAACAATGGATATACCACCTCAAGGTGTTATTACACAAGATAATGTTACAATAACTATAGACACTGTTGTGTTCTATCAAATAACAGATCCTGCAAAAGCAGTTTATGAAATAGAAAGTTTACAAAAAGGAATTTGTTATTTAGCTATAACTACTATTAGAGATATCGTTGGTAAAATGGATTTAGATAGTACATTTAGTTCAAGAGACCAAATAAATGATAAGTTACGTATTACACTAGACGATGCTACAGATAAATGGGGATGTAAAATAGATAGAGTTGAAATTAAAGATATTAATCCTCCTGCAGATATTAGAGATGCAATGGAAAAACAAATGAATGCAGAAAGAACTAAAAGAGCAATAATCCTAGAAGCAGAAGGTAAGAAACAATTCGAAATTACAATTGCAAACGGTAAGAAAGAATCTTTAATTCTTAATGCTGAGGCAGAAAAAGAAGCAAGTATTAGACGTGCAGAAGGTCTTAGAGAATCTAAAATACTAGAAGCAGAAGGTACAGCACAGTCTATAACTAAGATTGCAGAAGCTAAGGCTATTGAAATTACACAAGTATACAAAGCAATTATGGATTCTAAACCAGATGAAAGACTTGTTGCTATTAAAGCTTTAGAGTCTTTAGAAAAAGTTGCAGACGGTCAAGCAAATAAAGTATTTATACCATTTGATACTGCTAAAGCATTTGGTGCTTTAGGTGCAGCAGGAGATATATTTAAAACAAAATAAATTATATATGTGCTAAGAAATTAGCACATTTTTTTATTCTTTTATATTTTTATTCTTTTATATTTGCGCAAAAAAAAGAGGACCCTAAGGTTCTCTTTTTACTTGTTATACTTAACAAGAGTACTATTGCATTTCTGCCATAGCTCCTGCAGCTTTTAAAGATTCTACTAATTTTTCAGCTTCTTCTTTAGGTAAGTTTTCTTTGATTGTTTTTGGTGCTCCATCAACAATTTCTTTAGCTTCTTTTAATCCTAATCCAGTTGCTTCTTTAACAGCTTTGATTACAGCTATTTTAGTAGCTCCAGCGTCTTTTAATACAACGTTGAATTCAGTTTTTTCTTCTGCAGCTGTAGCAGCAGCAGGTCCAGCAGTAACAACTGCAGCAGCAGCAGATACTCCGAATTTTTCTTCGATAGCTTTTACTAAGTCAGCTAATTCGATTACAGTTAATTTTTCAATTTCAGCAATTAAGTTTTCAATTTTTTCCATGATAATTTCCTCCCTTTAATTTTTATAATTTCTTATAAACTTATCATTAATTTTTTTATTTTTTTCTTTTTAACTAAGCGTTTTCTTGCATTTTTTCTTTTGTTTGATCAAGAACAACAGCTAAGTTTCTGATATTTCCAATAAGTGCAGAAGCAAGCATTGATAATAACACTTCTCTTGATGGTAAAGATGCAAGTTTTATAACTTCAGCAGATGTAACGGTTTTACCGTCCATTGCTCCACCTTTAATATTGTAATATTTTTTACCTTCTCCGAATGTGTATATTGCTTTTGGAGCGTCTACATAATCTTCATATCCTAAAACGATTGCAGATGGTCCTTCTAACATATCTTCAAAACCTTTGATTCCAGCTGCTTCAGCTGCAAACTTGATTATTGAATTTTTTGTTACTAGGTAATCAGCACCGATTTCTCTTAAATCTTTTCTTAAAGTTGTATCTTCTTCTACAGTGATACCTCTATAATCTACAAGAGCTATAATTTTAGCTTTTTTTATTTTTTCAGCTAATTCAGCTACTTGTGCTTGTTTTATTTTCATAACTTTTTTACTTGGCATAATTTCACCTCCCAAAATAAAATCTACTATACTTTATCCCAAAGGGCATAAAAGCATAGCAGATTATTCCGCACTGTTTTTATGCCTCGGTAGGATATTTTACAAGAATATCTAAACCTACTGTCTTTGGCAATAATTATTTATTTTTATATTTACTAATCTTTTTACTACTAAACTTAAGCTTTTGTAGCAGGATTAATTTTTACGCCAGGTCCCATTGTTGTAGATACAGCGATTGATTTAACATATTGTCCTTTAGCAGCAGCAGGTTTTGCTTTTAAAATAGCACCTACTATTGTATTAAAGTTCTCTGTTAATTTTTTTGCTCCAAAAGAAACTTTACCAATTGGGCAGTGAATAATATTAGTTTTATCTAATCTGTATTCAATCTTACCTGCTTTGATATCTTTTACTGCTTTTGCAACATCCATTGCAACTGTTCCTGCTTTTGGATTAGGCATAAGTCCTTTAGGTCCTAAGACTCTAGCAACTCTTCCTAATACAGACATCATGTCTGGTGTAGCAACTACTACATCATAGTCAAACCAGTTTTCAGTTTGGATTTTTTGGATCATTTCTTCTCCACCTACAAAGTCAGCTCCAGCTTCTTCTGCTTCTTTAGCTTTAGCATCTTTTGCTATAACTAAAACTCTTACTTTTTTACCTGTTCCGTTAGGAAGTACTATTACTCCTCTAACTTGTTGATCAGCTTGTCTTGAATCTACTCCAAGTTTAATGTGTAATTCAACACTTTCATCAAACTTAGCTTTAGGCATTTTACCTAATAATTCAATAGCTTCATCAGCAGCGTATACTTTTCCTGCTTCTACTAATTTCTTAGCTTCATCGTATCTCTTGCTCATTAATTTTTCCTCCTTTTGGTAATATCGAGTTAATTAAAACTCTCCCATAATTATTTAGCGATTTCTACACCCATTGATCTTGCAGTACCTTTTACCATACTTTTTGCAGTTTCTAAACTTGCTGCATTAAGATCTGGCATTTTAGTTTTTGCGATTTCTTCAACTTGTGCATCTGTTATTGTTGCAACTTTCTCTTTATGAGATTTTGCTGAAGCTTTAGCTATACCTGCTGCTTTTTTTATTAAAATAGCTGCTGGTGGAGTTTTAAGAATATATTCAAAAGTTTTATCTTTATATACTGTTAAAACAACTGGTAATATTAACCCTGCTTGCTTAGCTGTTTTCTCATTGAAATCTTTGCAAAATTGCATGATATTGATACCTGTTGGTCCAAGTGCTGGTCCTACTGGTGGTGCTGGATTAGCTTTACCAGCTTCAATTTGCAATTTAACAACATGAGTTATTTTCTTTTCTGCCATTACGAACACCTCCTTACAAAAGTTTAATTACATATATTGTAATACAAAAGATATAGATTAAATCTATATTTTTTCGATTTGATTTAGATCAACTTCAGCAAGTGTTTCTCTATTAAACATAGATACTTTAACTTTTGCTTTACGTTTCTCAAGGTTTATTTCCTCTATTATTGCTGGTCTGTTGTATAGCGCTTCTGTAATAATTCTTACACTGTCGCCAACTGCAAAATCAACACTAATGTATTGATCAATACCCATACTTTTCATTTCTGTTTCAGTAAGAGGTACTGGTTTTTCGCCAAGACCAACAAAATTAAATACACCTTTTATGCCTTTTACCGCATACCAAGTTTCGTCTGTCATTATCATTTTGACAAGAACATACCCAGGGAATACCTTTTTTATTGATGATTTTTGTTTACCATCTTTAATTTCAATTTCTTCTTCCATAGGGATTATGATTTCTTGTATTTTATCTTCTAATCCTCTATTTTCGACGATTTTTTCCAAAGTGGATTTCACTTTGTTCTCATATCCTGAGTATGTATAAACTACATACCACAATGCTTCATTTTCAACATTTTCATTTGACATGGGAGCTTCACTCCTTACCTAAATTTTTTAATTCCAATTATTTAATTAATTGTTCTATGAAAGACCATAATTGAGTGTCTAGTGTCTTAAGAATCAAATCTACTCCAAGTACAACTGCTGCTACAACTACTACTAGTGCAACAACCATTGTTGTATTTTTTATAACTTGTTCCTTAGTTGGCCAAACAACTTTCTTAAGTTCTGCTTTCATACTTTTTGCAAAACCTTTTGCCATAAACGATCACATCCTTAATTTATGAATTATTTAGTTTCTTTATGAGCTGTGTATTTTTTGCAGAATTTGCAAAATTTATTCATCTCAAGTCTGTCCGGATCATTTCTCTTGTTTTTAGCTGTGTTGTAATTTCTTTGTTTGCACTCTGTGCATGCAAGTGTTATTTGTTCTCTCATTCTACTACACCTCCATCGTTGTAAATATAAAAACATATGCTACATAATTGTAACATAATACAGCCTTCTTGTCAACCACTAAAACCGATTATTTTATTTTTTTATATACTTTCTTATATTATCTAACATATTTTCTGGATCGATAACTTTTGAAATATAATTTCCTTGTATTTTATCTACGCCTATAGACTGTGCATAATCGTACTCAGCTTGATTTTCAATACCTATAAGTGTTGTTTTATATCCAAGCGTATTTGCTATTTTAACTATGTATTCTAATATCTCTTTATTTAATAATTTTTGTTTTAAAAATTCGCAGTTTATTTTAAGCTCATCTATTGGAAGATTATTTAACTGAGCTAAACTGTCATAGATAATTTCAAAATTGTTTATTGATATTTTAACTCCGTATTTTTTTAATTTTTCCATCATTAATTTATACATTTCAATATTTTTAACATCTATTAAATTGTTTATTTCTAAAGTTATCTTATCTGCATATTTAGAATACTTAGATAATATAGTACATATTCTGTCTACAAAATCATGTCTCTTTAGCTGCTTAATTGATATGTTTATAGCAATATTTACATCGCTAATTCCTTGTTCGTCAAAATATTTAAGCTTTGCGCATGTTTTTCTTAAAGTTAGTTCATCTAAATCTGTTATTAGACCTAGGTCTTCTATATACTTAATAAAATAATCTGCTTTTAGCTTTCCTAGTGTTGGATGGTCCCAATATACTAGTGATACAAGCCATAGTTTATTTTTTTCTTTAAGGCCAAATCTAGGCTGAAAGTCTACTTCAAAATGTCCTTTTTTAAATGAATCTTTTATACTTTGTTCCATTTTAAATTTGTTTTCAGCATTTTTAATTAAAAGTGGTGTGTTAAAACAAATTCCGTTTTTTCCGTTTTCTTTAACATTTGTTATTGCTATATCTGCGCATGAAAGTAAATCTTCCCTTGTATCTGCATCCGTTGGGAAAATTGCTACCCCTATGCTATGTTCTACTACGTTGCTTATTTCTTCAGTTTCTATAGGTTCTAACATGTTTTTGTGTAATTTGTTTAGAAGGGTTTCTAACTTTTTCTTTGTTGTAATATTTTTTATTATAAGCGCAAATTCATCTCCACCTATTCTAAAAACTTCTGTGTTGTCTGTAAAGTTAGATTCTAATTTTTTTCCAAATTGATTTAGTAACATGTCTCCAACATTATATCCAAGCTGATCGTTAATTTGTTTGAATCCATCTAAATCTATAAATACGAAGGCAAAAGGATTACTCTTTTTGCCCTTATTTTCATCTTCTTTTGCTTTTTCAATCAAGCAGTCTATTTTTTTATTGAATACAAATCTATTTTTTAAACCGGTCAACTGGTCTATTCCTGAAATAGTTGTTGTTTTTATTAGTTCTATTAGTTTATCTTGTATTAAATACCAATAAAGTAGAACTAAAAATAGGATCATTATAGATGTGTATATTATTATATATACCAAATTAATTTGCACTGCGCCACCCCTTTTATCTTTTGTAAAGTTTAGACTATATTACAACGTTTATAACTCTTCCTGGTACTACTATTAATTTCTTAACTTCTTTTCCATGAGTATATGTTGCTAATCTTTCATCATTTTTAACTATATTTTCTATAGTTTCTTTTGAATCTGTTTTTGAGACTTCTATTTTAAACTTTAAATTTCCGTTAAATAGTACTCCCATTTCTATTATATCTCTAACTGTCCATTTTTCAATAGGTTCTGGCCATTTTTCTTTAAATACTGAATCTGTATTCCCTAGCAAAGACCATTTCTCTTCTGCAAAATGTGGTGCAAATGCTGCTATTAATTTAATAAATGTTGTTATTACCTCTTTTAATACTTGTATATTTCCGTTTTCTATACTTACTTCTTTGTCGTATTTGTATAATGCATTTGTTATTTCCATAAGCTTTGCTACTGCTGTGTTAAACTGCAATATTTCTAAATCTGAAGTTATGCTTTTTATTGTGTTGTGTAAAACAAATAGTACTTCTTTTTCATCTTTTCCTATTTCTTTTACATTGTTTTCTTTTGCGTTTATTATTTGATCTATTATTCTTTCTAATCTATTAACGTATTTTGCCATTGATACAGCGCCTTCTTCGTTCCAAGGTCCGCCATCTGTATAGTTAAATGCAAACATTAAGAACATTCTAAATACATCTGATCCATATTTATTAACGTATTCATCTGGAGATATTACATTTCCTTTTGATTTACTCATTTTGTTTCCATCTGGTCCTAGTATTAGTCCTTGATGTACAAGAGATGTAAATGGCTCTGAAACTTTTGTATATCCTGAATCTCTAAGTACTTTTGTTATAAATCTAGCATATAGTAGATGCATTGCAGCGTGTTCTGGGCCTCCAACGTACTTATCTACAGGTAGCATTTTATCTATCCACTCAGTGTCAAAGATTTTTTCGTCATTTTTGTTGTCTGCATATCGAAACTGGTACCATGATGAACATACGAATGTATCTAGTGTATCTGTTTCTCTTTTTGCTGGTTTTCCACAACAAGGGCATACTGTGTTAACAAATTCTTCTGATTTTGCAAGTGGGCTTTTTCCGTCTGGTTTAAATTCCACATTGTATGGTAGCTTTACTGGTAAATCTTTTTCTGGAACTTTAACTACTCCACAATCTTCACAGTATATAACTGGTATTGGTGCGCCCCAATATCTTTGTCTTGATACAAGCCAGTCTCTTAATCTATATGTTACTTTAAAATCTCCAAGTTTAACTTCTTTTAATTTGTTAGTTATTGCCTCTTTAGCTTCCTTAGTTGTAAGTCCGTTGAACTCACCAGAGTTAATAAGTATTCCTTCTTCTGTGTATGCTTCTTTTTCTATTTGACACATAGTATCTGCTGCTTTTGCAGGAGCAATTACTTGTTTAATAGGTAGGTTGTATTTTTTAGCGAAAGCGTAGTCTCTTTCATCATGTGCTGGAACTGCCATTACACATCCTGTTCCGTATGAACCTAGTACATAGTCTGCAATCCATATTTGAACTTTTTCATGTGTTATAGGGTTTAGTGCATAGCTTCCTGTAAATACTCCTGTTTTTTCTCTTCCGTCTGCAAGTCTATCTATTTCAGTTGTCTTATTACACATTTCTATGTATGCTGCTATATCTGCGCTTTGCTCAGGTGTTGTTAGACTTTTTACAATTTCATGTTCTGGTGCAATTACTACATATGATACTCCAAGTAGGGTATCTGCTCTTGTTGTAAATACATCGAAAGACAAATCTTTTCCATCTACTTTAAATGTTGCTATTGATCCTTTAGATTTTCCTATCCAATTTTTTTGTATTTTTTTTGTTTTTTCTGGCCAGTCTAAAGTGTCTAGTCCATCTATTAGTTCTTCTGCATAATTTGTTATTTTGAAGAACCACTGCGTTAAATCTTTTTTAGTTACAGCAGATCCACATCTTTCACATTCTCCATCTAGTACTTGCTCGTTTGCAAGTACAGTGTTGCAGCTTGGGCACCAATTTACATTTGCCTTTTTTCTGTATGCTAGGCCTTTTTCGAATAGTTTTAAAAATAGCCACTGTGTCCATTTATAATAATCTTCGTTGCATGTTATTATTTCGCTGTCCCAATTGAACATAGCTCCCATTTGTTTAAGCTGTGTTTCCATTGTTTCTATGTTATTAAATGTTGAATCTTTAGGGTGTACTCCTGTTTTTATTGCATAGTTTTCTGCAGGAAGACCAAAAGCATCGAATCCCATTGGTTGAAATACTTCGAATCCTTGCATTTTTTTATATCTTGCAAATGAATCTACTAGGGCATAGTTATACCAGTGTCCTAAATGTAGTTTTGCTCCTGAAGGATATGAAAACATTTCTAAGCAATAATATTTTTTATCTATATTCTCTTTATTAAATTTTGAGATTTGCATTTCATCCCATTTTTTTTGCCATTTTTTATCTATTTCTTTATTATACATAACATTCTCCTTCATCTCTATAGGAACATTTTAATTCCTGCTTTTATACATTTTATTTCAAGTGGGAAGGTTGGTCCTTCTTCGCCATCTACGTCTGGCTGATCACATTCTCCATTTACTTTACTTATTTTTATATAATCTTCTTTTAAATATATAACGTTTTCATCATCATAATGTTTTCTTGCTAGTAACTTAGTTGTAAGTATCATTGCTTTATGGAGTGAGCAGTTTTTTAATATAACTGCGTCTAACACGCCATCTTGTATGCTTGAATCATGTGTAAACATATCTAGTCCACCTACACTTGTTCCATTAAACACTAAAAATAAATATACTTTTTCTTTGTATGATTTTGTTTTTGTTTCTATTAATATTTCTATTGGTTTAAATCTAAACATTTGATAGGCTGCTGTAAGGAAATATGATGATTTTCCTATTAGATTTTTTAAATTAATATCTGTCTTTTGTGAAACATTTGTAAAGAGTCCTGCAGAACATATATTGATAAAGTATTTATCGTTTACCATTCCTACATCTACTGGCTGTATATTGCATTTTAATATTCTGTCTATGCAGTCTTTGAAGTTTTTTGGCATTTTTATATGTCTTGCAAAATCGTTAGATGTTCCAGCTGGTATAATTCCAACTGGCATGTCAAAACCATTTTTCATCATTATATTTATAACTTTATTTATAGTTCCATCTCCACCTGCTATTAATATTCCTTGACAGTCTTTATCTTTAGTTGCTGCTTTTACAAACTCAAATAAATTTGTTTTTTTGCTTATCCTAAATATGGATACTTCATAGCCAGCACTCATAAATCTTTCTATTATTGTGTCTAGAAAATATTTAAATTTACTTTGTCCTGCTATTGAATTATATATTAGTTTAAAATTCTTCATTTTGCCCCACCTTTTTTGGTTATTATATTACAGTTACAAGTTTTTTTCAATATTTATACTATTTTTTTGTCTGTTTTATCTCTTTTTATAGGTTTTTACTTAGTTTATATGCTTATTTTGTATGTTTCTTTTTCTAAGAATGCTATTATAGAACAGAAGTTTGTAGGTGTCAATATTTTTTTATTCTTTTTTATTTTTTCGTATTTCATTTTTCGACATTTTTTTGTTTAAAAAAGATGCTAGCAATTACGCTGCATCTTTTGGCTATTCTTAACCTTTAAATTTCATATATCTACCT
>JAVWPP010000005.1:0-52578 GCA_036635835.1 Clostridia bacterium
TTTCTACTTTTTTTATATATTCAGGGTTTAAAATCATAAAAAAAGCTGTAAATATAGTGCTATTTTTTTCATTATAATATATAATAAATACATATATTATAAAGGAGTGATTCAATGCTTAAAATTTTAGAATCAATAAACTTAATTCAACTTGCTATTGCCCTAGCAATTGTAATAGTTTTTTATTTAGTTAGCCCCGCGCTAACATTCATAATAGTCAAGCTATTTAACTTGAAATTAAAAGACAGAAATAAAATAACTAAAATCGGTATCTATAGGCCGCTTAAAAGTTTCATTAAATTATTAGGAATATATATTGCGATTGCATATATGAAGTTTCCAGGTAATATAATGGACAACGTAAATGTTGCCTTTAGAATATGCATAATTTTCTTATTTGCACTTGGGCTTGCAAATAGCGTAAATCCAAACTCTACTTTGTTTAAAAATATGCAAAAAAAACTTAGGCAAGGAGAAGATAATACTATTACAGTTTTTATTTCTAAAACTTTAAAAGTTATTATATATCTTTTTGCAGGTGTTATAATGATTAGTGAACTTGGCTATGATATAAATGGCCTTATCGCAGGACTTGGATTAGGTGGATTAACCGTAGCTCTTGCAGCGCAAGATGCAGCTAAAAATTTATTTGGTGGTGTTGTTATTATTTTAGATAAACCGTTTAAACAAGGTGACTGGATTAAAACTTCTACGCTTGAAGGTACTGTGGAAGAAATTAATTTTAGAAGTACTAGAATACGAACTTTCGATGATTCTGTTATAGTTATTCCAAATTCAACTTTGTCTAATGATTCTATAGTAAACTGGAGTCAAATGAATAAGCGTAAAGTGTTTGATGAAATTAAAATTGACTACTGTGTATCTGCTAAAAATCTTTCTACTTGCATAACAAAAATTGATAAAATGTTAAGAGAACATAAAGGTGTTCATAATGATGTGATTAATGTATATTTTGAAAAAATTGCTGACAGTGGTTTTAATATTTTAATTCACTATTTTACGACTGCTACAGACTACAGTTCTTATCTTCAAACTAAAGAAGATGTGAACTATAAAATTTTAAATATTTTAGCTGCAGAAAATGTAACGATTGCATATCCTAGTAGCTCAGTTTATCTTAAAAAATAATTTTTTTATTTACTTGTTTTTATCTTAAAAAACGTAAGCTGAAATTTATCTTTTCTCTTATTTTTTAAAGTAGAAATGTAAGAAGATTTAAATAGAAAAAGCCTCACTTTAATTAGTGAGGCTTTTGTTTATTCTACGCTTTTTAGAGATTCAATCATATCTATTTTTTTAAGTGAAAAATAAGTAAATATATTTACTACCCATGTACATGTTACAGTAGCTAAAACTGCATATACATAGCTTATAAATTTAATGTCTGCTGAAAATAATATCATATCTACTTCGCATGTTTTTATTACAAAGGTTTCTAAAAAGTATCCTAGTACAAGACCTGTTATAGTTCCTATTATAGTTAGTAAGACACTTTCTCTATGTACATATGCTGATACTTCATGATCGTAAAATCCAAGTACTTTTATCGTTGCAAGTTCTCTAATTCTTTCGCTTATGTTTGTATTGCTTAGATTGTATAAAACAACAAAAGCAAGTGCGGCTGCGGCTATTATTAATACCCATACTATTGAATTAAGACTATCAAATGTTTTACCTATTTCAGACTGTACTTTATCTAAAGAAGTAGCTCCTGTTATTATATCATTTTTCAATATGTTTGTTAGTAAAATATCTTTCTCTTTTTCGGGAATTTTATTAAGTGTTATATTTATTAAATTGTATTTTAGTTCTTCCTTAGATAGTTTATTATAGTATTCTTTTGACATGTAAATATAATGTCCTACATAGTTTTCTGTTACGTCTCCAACTACTGCTGTTACTACAACATTATCTTCAAGTTCAAGTTCGATTTTATCTAGTGGTTTAACCTTTAATAATTTAGCTAATTTTTCAGTTATTACTACGCTGTTTTCTCCTAGTTTTATTTTTTCATTTGTTATTCTATGCTGAAGTTTAATTTGTTTTTCTAAAATATTTTTATCTTCTGCAACTATTATATTGCTATCATGAAGTTTGTTTTTAGACTTTATTTCTGAGCTAAGCATTTTTATTTTTGTATATTCTTTTATGCTGCTTTCTTCATTTAATTTATTAGTTAATTCGTCCATTTCTTTTTTTGTAGTTTTTTCTTTAATACCAATTTGCATATTATATTTAAATATTCCATCGTACTGTTTTGGTATTAATGCTGTTACTGAATCTTTTATTCCAAAGCCTGTTACTACAAGTGCTGTACAACCTGCTATACCTATTATGGTCATAAAAAACTTCTTTTTATATCTGAATATATTTCTTGCTGTTACTTTTTGTGTGAAGTTTAATCTATTCCAAATAAAATGTATTTTTTCTACCCAAACTCTTCTACCCATTTTAGGTGCTTTAGGTCTCATTAGTTCTGAAGGGCTATATTTTAGCTCTTGCCTGCATGCATATATTGTTGCAAAAACTGTACAAAATACTGCTATTAGACTTGCGCTTATTGGTATTTCAAAGTTAATTGGTATTTCTACTTCTGGTAATGTATACATCATTGAATATGCTTTGGCAATTACTCTTGGTAATAGCTGCATTCCTACTAGAGCTCCTAAAAAGCTGCCTATTATTGTTGCTAATAATGCGTATACAATATATTTCATTGCTATTTGTTTTTTGTTATATCCTAATGCTTTCATTGTACCAATTTGCATTCTTTGTTCTTCTACCATTCTTGTCATAGATGTTAAACAAATAAGTGCTGCTACTATAAAAAATATAACGGGAAATATTTTTCCTATTGCATCTATTTTCATTGCGTTTTGTTTATATTCTTCATAGCCTCTGTTTTTTGATCTATCTAATGTATGCCAAACTGGTTTTTTTATTTCACTTATTTTTTCTTCTGCATCTATTATTTCTTTTTCTGCTTTGTCTATTTCTTCATTTGCTTTTTTATTTTCTGTTTCTAATTTATTTCTTCCTTCTTGTAATTTTACTTTAGCATCTGCTAATTCTATTTTTGCTGTATTTATTTTTGCATTTGTAGTATTTTTTATATTTGCTAAATTATTTTTTTCCTTTAGTAATTTATTTTTGCCTTCTTTTATTTTTACTTCGCCATTATTAAGCTCTGCTGTTTTTTCTGTAAGCATATTTTCTAGTGTTTGCTTTTGATTAATTAATGTGCTTTTTTGCTGATTTGCTTTTTCTATTTCTGCTACTAACATTAGCTTTTGATTTGGAAGACTTTCTATTTGTTTTATATTTGTTTCTAACGTTATTTTTTGTTTAACAAGTTCTTCTTTCTGCGCTATTAGAATAGGATCTGTAGTTCCTTCTGGTATTTGCAAAATAGCTGCATCTACTGTAGCTAAATTTGCTTTTAAAGACGCTAATATTTGATTACCTTTTACTATAGCCTCATCTAAATCTTTTAAAGCTTTTTCAGCTGTTGCAAGGCCCGCATCTACTTGTGTTATGCCATCATTTATTTTTAATATATTTTGCTTTACTATTTCAAACTGTGCTTGTGCTTCATTTTTAATATTAAGAAATTCTTTTTCTTTTTTATTTATTTCTAGTTGTGCTTTTCTTATTTTATCGTCCGCATTTGCAAATTCTTTTTTTGCTTTTTTCTCGTTTATATCAATGTCGCTTTCTCCGTTTTTTATTTTTTCGGTTGCATCATCTATTTCCTTTTGTGCTTTTGCTATTTCCTCATCTTTTTTTATTTTAGCATCTGAAAGTTTTTTCTTACCGTCGTTTAATTTATCTGTTGCTTTTTTAATAATTTCATCGTATCTATCTTTGTTTAATTCTTTGCCCAAATCATTTAATTTAGTCTCGATTGCTTTTATATGTTTTTCGTATGGTTTATCATAAGTAAGTTTTCCTTCTTTATTTTTTACTGTTGCATAGATTTCTGTATATACTTCTGAGTTTATACATTCTTCTTTTACATATACATATGTAGCAAGAGTTCCATTTCCTAAGTTAGTATTTCCTCTTTCAATAGATATATATGCAGGAGATTCGACCGTGCCTACTATTTCAAATTCTTTTTCTTTTAGAAAGTTTTCTTCATCTTCTTTTATAGGAACTTCTAAAGTTATTTTATCTCCTATTTTAAGTTTTTGCCTTTCTAAAAAACTTTTTTCTGTTATGAGTTCTTTATTTGTAGTAGGAAATTTTCCTCCTGTGAGTCTAAGTCTATTAATATAGTTTTTATCTGCTACATTTAAGTCTTTTGGAAGAGAGTGAATCTTAACTGCAAATTCTTGTTTATCTGCTTTTGCTAAAGCGTCTGCAGAGTAGCTTGGCATTATGCCATCTATCTCGTTTACTTTTTCTATTTTTTTTAAGTTTTCTTCTGTTATACCCATCGTAGAAATAAGGCTAAAATCCATAAGATTTAAACCTGTAAAATATTTATCTGCTGTATATTTCATTGCCGGTGTAGATACTTTTATTCCTGCGTAAAATCCTACGCCAAGCATTACTATTAATATTATAGAGATAAACCTTTTTTTGCTTGCTATAAGCTCTTTAAATAGGTCTTTGATTAGTACTTTATTCACACTACCACTCTATGCTTTCTACAGGAAGGGGATTTTCATTTATTTTAACTTCTTGCACGCTACCGTTTTTAAAGTATATAACTTTATCTCCCATAGGAGCTATTGCTGTATTATGTGTTATTATAACTACTGTCATATTTTCTTCTCTGCACATTTCTTGCAATAATTTTAAGATTTGTTTTCCTGTATTATAGTCTAAAGCGCCTGTTGGTTCATCGCAAAGTAATAGTTTTGGATTCTTAGCTATTGCCCTTGCTATTGCAACTCTTTGCTGCTCTCCGCCTGAAAGTTGTGATGGGAAATTATTTGTTCTTTCTTTAAGTCCAACCTTGCGTAAAACTGTTTTTGGATCTAAAGGATCTTTGCAAATTTGAGTTGCAAGTTCTACGTTTTCTAGTGCTGTTAAATTTTGAACTAAGTTATAGAACTGAAACACAAATCCTATATCTTCTCTTCTATATTTTATCAGTTCTTTTTTATTATATTTGCTTACTACGTTTCCATCTACTACAACTTTTCCGCTAGTTGTGTGATCCATGCCGCCTAGTATGTTTAGTGCTGTTGTTTTACCCGCTCCTGATGGTCCAACTATTATAGCAAGCTCTCCTTTTTCTATTTCAAAATTTGTATCTTCTAGTGCTTTTATAATTACTTCACCCATTTTATATTCTTTTGATACATCTCTAAATTTTATATATGCCACTTCTTTGCATCTCCCTTTTATATATATTATATATTATCTTTTATTTAAGAAAAAGTCAATATTATTAAATGTTTATATGCGTTTTTATATGTTTATTTTTTATTTAAAACGTAGTATATACTTTTTCTTATTTAATATTTTTTATCTTAGAATTTTAGTCTATATTGCGCTAAAAAAAACATCATAAATTATGATGCTTTTTTGCTTTTTTAATCTTGTTTTAATTTATATATAATGGACATCTCCTTGCCAACATTTATAGCACATGCCTATATATTTATCGTCTCCGCCAATATCTATATCTGAATCGCCCATTATTTCTTTGATAATTTTTCCTTCTACTATTCTACCGTTAACTGTAGCTTTTTTTCCGCATTTGCATATAGACTTTATTTCAGTTATACTATCTGAAAGTTCTAGCAATCTTTTGCTTCCTTCAAAAAGTTTTAAAGCATAATTAGTCTTAAGTCCAAAGCACATTACTGGCAGTTCGAAATCTGAAATTTTCTTTAATGCATCTACTTGTAACTGTGTTAAAAAGTGTGCTTCATCTACGATTATAACATCATAGATTTCTTTTTTTTCTTTAAAGAGTTTTTCATTTTCTTCTTCTAATAATTGTTTCATATCTGTGTCTTTATCAAACTGATAAGCTTCAACTTTTAAACCTATACGACTTGCTACATATTTACCATTTCTATCATCTATAAGTGGCTTTAGTAATAAGACGTTATATCCTTTTTCTATATAATTAAACCTTGTCATTAATGCAGTTGCACTTTTTGAACTTCCCATTGTTCCGTACTTAAAATACAATCTAGGCATGGCTCAAATCCCCCTTAATTATACAGCTTCCTAAAATATATTATTTGCTTATTTTTTTTCTTTTGGCATATCATAATATTCATATTCAGGTTCTGCATTTTTACATACTACTTCTTTTGTTATCTTACATTTTTTTATTTTTTTATTTGATGGAACTTCATACATTGCATTCATCATTGCACTTTCTAATATAGATCTTAAACCTCTTGCTCCTGTTTTTCTTTCTTCTGCAAGTTCTACTACTGCATCTATTGCATCGTCTGTAAATTCTAGTTTAACATCATCCATTTCGAAAAGTTTAATATACTGTTTTATTACTGCATTTTTTGGTTTAACTAATATATCTGCAAGTGCATCTTTTGTCAAATGATTTAGAGTTGTTATAACAGGTAATCTTCCAACAAGTTCTGGTATTAATCCAAACTTAACAATGTCATTAGGTAATACATTTTTAAAAAGTGCAGTAAAATTAGCATCATTTTTATTATCTACTTTTGCTCCAAATCCCATTGCTTTTGTTTTCATTCTTTCTTTTAAGACTTTATCTAATCCTTCAAAAGCTCCTCCGCATATAAATAATATATTCTTTGTATCTATATGAAGCATATCTTGTTGTGGATGTTTTCTTCCACCTTGTGGCGGTACTGAAGAAACTGTTCCTTCAATTATTTTTAGTAATGCTTGCTGAACGCCTTCTCCACTTACATCTCTTGTTATTGATGGATTTTCTGATTTTCTAGATATTTTATCTATTTCATCTATGTATATAATTCCTCTTTCTGCTTTCTTAATATCGTTATCTGCTGCTTGAATTAATCTAAGTAAAATATTTTCTACATCTTCTCCTACATAGCCTGCTTCTGTAAGAGTAGTGGCATCTGCTATTGCAAATGGAACATGTAATGTTCTAGCTAATGTTTGTGCAAGAAGTGTTTTTCCACAGCCTGTTGGGCCTAGCAATAATATATTGCTTTTTTGTAATTCTACATCATCTATTTCACCTAGATTATTTATTCTTTTATAATGATTATATACTGCTACTGCTAAAACTTTTTTAGCTTCATCTTGTCCTACTACATATTCATCTAAAACATTTTTAATATCCTTTGGTGCTGGTAATTCTTCTTTACTTAATAATTGCACGTTTTTATCTTCTGTTGCATCTTCTTCATCTAGCTGTTCATCTAAAATTATTCTATTGCAAACGTCGATGCATTCATCACAAATAAACATCCCATCTGGACCTGCTATTATTTTTTCTACTTCGCCAGTTAGTCTTCCACAAAACGAACATTGTATTTCTTTACTGCTTTTTTTACCTGCCATTATCTTCTCCTTTTATTTTAATGTTTCTCCATTATTTTATCTATAAGTCCATACTCTAAAGCTTCTTGTGAGCTAAGGAAATTATCTCTATCTGTATCTTTTTCTATTGTCTCTAAGTCTTTGCCTGTATTATTACTTAAAATTGTATTTAATAGTTTTCTTGTTTTTATAATATGTTCTGTGTGTATTAACATATCGCTTGCTTGACCTTGTGTTCCACCTAAAGGTTGGTGTATCATAATTGTACTATTTGGCAAAGCAAATCTTTTACCTTTTGCGCCAGATGAAAGCAAGAAAGCTCCCATACTAGCTGCCATACCCATGCACATTGTGCTTACGTCTGGTTTAATATAATTCATTGTATCGTAAATAGCCATTCCTGCTGTAACGCTTCCGCCTGGACTATTTATATATAGAAAAATATCTTTTTCTGGATCTTCTGCTTCTAAAAATAATAACTGTGCTATTACTACAGATGCTGAAACATCATTAACCTCTTCTGCTAAAAATATAATTCTTTCTTTTAATAATCTAGAGTAGATATCAAAAGATCTCTCGCCTTTATTTGTTTGTTCTATAACCATTGGTACTAAACTCATTTTTCTTTCCTCCTTGTAAATTATAATGCAATTTCTATATATTTTTTATGCGTATATATATAGTTTTTAATCAAGTATATTCTATAACTTTTTTTTGCTTTTGTCAAGCAAAATCGTTCGACAATTTAAATGAAAATAAATGAAAAATGTATTATATAGCTTATTTAAATTATATTATTTTTCTAGTTTGTTTTTTATTGTTTTTATTGCTTTTTCTTTTTTAGATTCGTAATAAACTGCAACTGAAATAAATACAATTCCAAGTGCAAATATGTATGCCCACCATGGAATTTGTCTTAATCCAAATACAGATACAATAACTGCATATGATATTAATCCGGTTACAGAGCCTCTAAGTAAAGTGGTATTTTTTTTAGAAGATGCAAACATTATAATTAATAAGAACATAGTTGCAGTAAATATTATTTCTAGTAGTTTAATTTCATTTGTGCATGCTGCTATTATTAAGCTTAAATATACTATAGTTTGTCCTGCTATATTCCATACTTTTTGTTTACTTATTTTTTCAAGTATAATTCCTAAAATTAAGAATATATGCATGTGCATAAATGTTTGAAACATCTCGCTTTCAATCCCTGTTATAGCTACTATATTTTTCATTAAAAACATATACGAAAGTGCAGCAAATATTACGTATATATATGTGTATGCATTAGAAGTTTTTTTGTTTTCTATATATGTTCTAATTGCTATTAAACTATACACGAATACTATAGATAATTTAACTAATATGTACATTAGACTCATAGCAAAATTTGCATATGTTATATCTATTTTAGGTGTTAAAAGTAGCTCTGAATATAGTATAATTGTAGCTGGAATTATTATAGACTTATCTTTTATTTTATTTGAATATATTAGTAATGTAAGTGCGCATAGCATTGAATATATTAGTGTATATATTAGTGATTGCTCACTTATTAAATTTAATATAACTCCATATATTAAAAGAAAGTTTATAAAGTATTTATTTGACTGCGCTGCTTTATTATTTAGTAGCATTGTAGCTATTATAATTAATGCTAGTGCTATGAATAAACCAAGTTTTATATTGCTGTATCCTACTGTTATAATGCACAGTATAAATATAGAGAAATATATAGCGTTTAATAATACTTTTTTAAGAACTTGTTCTTTAGTTTTGCTTAAGCTATATGTATATACACATGCACATATTATGCATACAAATACTTTGTATATCTCAAATTTGCTTAAATTAAATGTAAGCATAATTAAAGGAATAGACATTAATAAAAGTCCTATTTCTTGAAAGCCTTTTGCATATCCTTTATCTATTTTTTTTATATAGTTATTTAATATCCAAACTATAAAGGCAGCGCCTGTTATATATATAGTAAATGCAGACTCTAAATTTAATATAGAAAGTTTTTCTGCAGCTATATTAAATGTAAGCATTAATGCTAAAAATATAAGTGACGGAACTGTGTATTCTATTACTGCTTTTGTTGTTTTATTAAGTACAATTTTTCTTGTTATTATTAGCATTTCTATTACTATTAGAACAAGAATTGTTGGTACTAATGATGCAAGGCTTACAGTTGAATATGCTAGAGCACATACTATCATTATAGCTACTGAAATAGGCCCACAAATGTTACAAAAAGTTTTAGACATTATTTCTTTTTTACCATACATATATATGCCTATAAATTCTAGCATTGTCATTGCATATATTAGTATAATTGATATATTTGTATTTACGTTTTCAAGTATATTTATAAGCGAAAAATTAGTTAAAAGCAGTGATATATATGCTACAGTAGATGAAATATAATCTTCTGTTTTTTTGCTCATTATTACGCAGTTTATTGTAAGTAGGAAAAAGCTTATTGCATATGTTATTTTATCTGCTAGTGTATTAATTTCATATACGCTGCTTACTAAAACTACTAAAAATACATATGAAATATATTTAAAAAAGTTTGTTATTTCTTCTTTTTTAAATTCATGTGTTTTGTCTATATATTTATATATTACGCATGCATTAAATAGCAAAGAAATCATTGTAGCTACTTGTATATTGCCTCCAAAACTCATTACTAAAAGTATTAGTCCAAGAGACATTGTAGATAGCGAAAGATATGTGTATGTAGAGCTCATGTATTTTTGCATGCTGTATAAAAACATAGGCAAACATATTGCGACAGACATAAGTCCATATATGAATTTTCCGTTTCCTTGTATAGATAAAAATTCTCCAAGTAGGGCATTTTGTGAAATGAAAAATAGAGCAAGAGGAGCAAAAACTGTTCCTAATATATGCAGAGCTTGCGCAGATTTTTCCACTTTTAATCTTTCACATAAATAGCTTGCTGCAAATATTGCAAGTATAAATATAAGTAGCATACTTACCTTGATTATATCGCTCATTCCTTCCCATGAAGTTGTTGCAAATATAACTCCTGAAAGCAGTATGAGAATGATTCCTGCATTTAGAATCCATGCTGTGTTTCTACTTTCTTCGTTTACTGTTTTTTTATTTTCTCTTTTGTTTTCTATTTTGTTTTCTCTTTTATTTTTATTTGTTTCTTCTGTATAATTTGATTTTATATTATCTGTACTTTTTAATAGCACATATGAACCTACGACAATTGCAATTAGTATAAGACATATTACCATCATGATAAATTCCTCCTTTGTTTATATATTATATATTACATCAAGTATATGAGTTTTTCAACTTTAAAATGAAAAAAACTAATAGTTTGAGCTATTAGTTTTTTCATTTTTATAGATTGTTTTATTACTTATTTTTTTAATTATGCTTTGTGGTTATGTCCGCATCCACAGTCTTCATCTGCGCATTCTTCTTTAACTTTTTTTGCTGCTACTTCTTTGCTGTTTTCTACTAAGAAAGCAATAACTTTTTCAGATTTTAAATTCTTTGCAACGTAAGATCTTACATTTGCATTGTTTTTAAATCCTTCAGATTCTTTACCATATTGTTTAGATAATTCATCTATTTTTTCATCTATATCTTCATCTGTTACATTTATTTCTTCTTTAGCTTTGATGTATTCTAAAGCCATATTGAATTTAATATCTTTTATAGCTCCTTCTCTAAATTGTACTCTAAATGCATCTGCATCTGAATTGATTATTTCTAAATATTTATCCATTGTAAATCCTTGTGCTGCTAAGTTTTGTGAAAAGTCTTCCATCATCTTATCTATTTCTGTTTCTATCATTGCTTCTGGAATTTCTACTTCAACTTGTTCTACTAAAGCGTCTACAACTTTTGATTCTTTTTCTCTTTCAGCAAGCTTAGTTTTTGATTCTAAAAGACTTGCTTCTACGCTAGCTTTATAATCTGCTAATGTTTCAAACTCTGATACATCTTTTGCAAATTCATCATCTAATTTAGGAAGTTGTTTTACTTTAACATCATTGATTTTTACTTTGAAAACTGTTGGTTTTCCAGCTAAATCTTTGCTATGATATTCTGCAGGGAAAGTAACATTAATTTCTTTTTCTTCTCCAGCTTTTGATCCTATTAATTGCTCTTCAAATCCAGGGATAAATTGATTGCTTCCGATTGTTAAATCGAACTCTTCTCCTTTTCCGCCTTCAAATGGAACACCATCTAAAAATCCTTCAAAGTTAATGTTAGCTATATCTCCGTCAGCAAGTTTTTTTGCTTTGCTTTCGATTCTAGCGCTTCTTTCTCTAACTCTATTTATTTCTTCTGTTACATCTTTAGCTGTTACTTTAACAGTTGCTTTTTCTACTTTTAAACCTTTGTATGCTTTAACTTTAGCTTCTGGTTTAACGTATACAACTGCTGTAAATACTAAATCTTTTCCTTTTCCTATTTCTTTAACATCTATTTCAGGTCTAGATACAACATCTAATTTATTGTCTACAATTGCTTTTGAATATACTTGCTCTGCAGCTATATTAAATGCATCTTCATATAGAACACCTTCTCCATATTGTTTTTCTACAACGTTTCTTGGAACTTTTCCTGCTCTAAAGCCAGGTAATTTAAAGTTCTTTTCATTTTGTTTAAAAGCAATGTCTAATGCTTTATCGAACTCTGCAGCTTCTACTACAAATTCTAATACTACCTTTGATTTTTCTTGTTTTTCGATTTTTACGCTCATTTCTAAACTCCTCCAATTTCATTTTCTAACCACACTATTATACCATAAATCTTCCTTATTTCAACCTTTTTAATGTAATTCGTGAAAAAAAGGCGAAAACAAGTTAGTTATATCTTTTCTAAGCGTTGTAATGCAAGAAAATATTTTTTCTTGCATTACTTTTTATATTATTTTTTTGCTATCTTTTTTTAGTATCTTTTTTACTATCTTTTTTACTATCTTTTTTTATTTTTCTATTGTTTTTTATTTCTGAAAAACATATGAAAAACTTTATTCTCATTAATTAAATTTACGTATCTAGATAGATATATTTTATATGTTTTATCCCCAAGGAATATCTAATGGATTTACTCTTTCTTCGTTCTCTTCAATGCTAGAAATTTGTCCACTATTTACTCTAATTATTCTATCTCCTATAAGTGCAATACCTGGATTATGCGTAACTATAATCATAGTGGTATGGTACTGCATATTAGCATCAATTAAAGCTTCTAAAACCTTCTTGCCGGTCACTTCATCTAGTGCGCCTGTTGGTTCATCCGCAAACATTATTTTTGGATTTTTAGCAAGAGCTCTTGCAATAGATACACGCTGCTGCTCACCACCAGAAAGCTGATGCATGTATTTACTTGTATGTTTTGTAAGACCAACAGTCTCAATTAACTTATCTATATTTATATTATTTTTTCCAAGATTACTTCCTACTTTTATATTTTCTTTTACGTTTAAATGCTCTAGTAAATTATATGTTTGAAATATAAATCCAAGATTGTTTTTTCTGAATTTAGTTATTTTACTTTCTGAATATTTTGCTATGTTTTCCTCATCAAAAAATATATCTCCACTAGTTGGTCTATCTAGCCCAGATAGGACATTTAAAAGAGTTGTTTTACCGCTTCCTGATGAGCCAAGAATAACTATAATTTCTCCGTGATATACTTCTAAATTTACTCCGTTTAAAGCATGCGTTGGAACGTCTCCTAGGTAGTAAGTTTTATATACATCTCTTAGCTCTAATATTTTTCTTTTTGTTCTCATTTTTATACCTACTCTCTCTTTAGTGCAGTTGCAAGTGGCACTTTATTTAACACTTTTCTAGATGCAAATATTGCACCGTAGTATGCTATAAGGAGACCTACAAGACCTACTGCTGCTTTAAACATAGATAGCTCTATTGGTATTGCAAAGTCTAAATCTTTTGTTAGCGTTTTAATTATTAGTACTAATATGCCCTTCATAACTGGTATAGATGCAAGATATGCAACTATTACAAATGGAGTATATATGTTTAATACTACAGCGCTTATTCTTTTATTTTCATAGCCCATTACTTTCATAAGTGAAATTGTTTTTTTGTTTTCTTCTATTACTATATTTGCAATAACCGCTATTATAATAAGAGCCATAAATGATGCAAATCCTATTATTACATAGATGATTGCATTAGAGGCCTCCATCTGAGTTTCCATGTTTCTTTTTAAATCTGAAACTCCAAATATTCCGGTTATTTCATCTAATTCTTTTTTATCTAAATCTGACATGTTACCGTACTTCTCAAGCTTTGTATATTTCTTATTATATGCATTTTCTAGTCCATATATCTGAGACATTTTTTCTCTTTCCATATATCCTGCGCTGCCCATAAACGACTCTTGCACGCCTATTATTTTAAGTGCATATTCTTTGCCATCATCTTCATTTTTAAAGACTAGTTTATCTCCTATTTCTACTTCTAATATTTCTTTTACATTCTTATTAATAATTATGCTGTTTTCTTCTTTAAGTTTTGTTAATATTTTTTTACCTTCTTTATCTGTTACATCCATGTATTTCATTTTAGGTTCTACACCATCTAATGTTACTTTAAAATCTTCTCTTTTTGGTACTTCTTCTGTATACTTTTCTTCATCTTCTAAATCTTGTTTTAAGACTTTATCTACCACTAAAGATTTTTCAAAAATATAGTCTTCCGTTTTACTTTTTCCCTCTTTAGTATTTGCATACGAAACCATATAATCAAAATTAAGACCGTTAAATGTAGACATTATCATAGAGCTAAATAAATTCATTCCAATTAGAATTAGAACAAGTAAAAGTCCACAGCAAAATGATGTTAAAGTTACTATAAATAATTTACCAAGAGATCTAGAAGCAAGTGAATATTTGAATCTAGTTCTAAAGGAAAATCCTCTTGTTATTTTAGAAATAAATCTATTAAAAAAGTTTACTTTTAAATTGCTTCCTTCTTTCAATAAATACAGTGGTTTGTGCCTTAGCATTATCATAGATATTATAAATGTAAGCAAAGATAAAACTAGTGCTGGAATGCCTACAGATACATATAAATATTTCAAACTAAATACAAATCCATCTACCGGTAAATTAAAATAACTTACTAAAAGAGTTGTTATAAATTCATGCATATATATGCCTATAAAGTATCCAATTGTTCCACCTATTATTGCGCCAACTAAAGGGTATACAAGGTAGCTAATTGCTATCTGCATAGATCTATATCCAAGTGCTTTTAAAACTCCAATTTGAAGCTTTTCATCTTCTATTCTTTTCTTAGTTACAACAACTATTATAAAGACAGAAATTCCAAGTAGCAAGTACAAGAAATACTCTGCAAAAAGTCTATCATTTGCTATTTCCATTTCTAACATTTGTATTCTAGCTTTTCTTGCAACAGTCATCATACTAAATTCTATGTCTTTGTTTTCTTCAAACATTTGCTTCATTTCATCTATTTCTAATTGCTTTTTATCATCATTAAATTTAGCAACGTAAGCTACTTCTTTTATTCCTGAAAAATTTTCAAATGTATCGTTTTTCATATACACAATACTGTTATATCTTTCATCAAATATAGGACTGTTAAACGATAACATTGGATATATATGATCTGGTGCATATGCAAATCCAACTACTTCATATTCTTTTGAACCTATAGAATATATATCTCCAATTCCTATTTTATTTTCTCTTGCAAAAGCAGGTAGCAAAGTTATTTCATCTTCTGCTTCTGGCATTTTTCCTTCTACTAAATATGGGATATTTAGTTTTGCATCTTTATTATATACCATTGCTTTATATATGAATTTTTCCTCTGTAGAAATTTTTGCTTTTTCTATTTGATATGAAAAATCATACTTTGTTTTTGCATCTTTTACTTTGTCATCTAACTTAGTATTTAATGCACCTGTACTTTGCATTATATATGCTACGTATTTATGCAAATCTGCTTTGTTTGGAAAGTTATCTATTCCAAGTGACATTTGATATGCATTTATAACTTGCATTTGTTCTTTAGGTAAATCTTTAAGTTCATTTTTCTTTAAATCTTCTATTTCTGCTTTTGTAAAATCTTTATCATAATCTACCTTTAAACTGAAACTAAAATCTTCTACGGCTTGTGTATTTAAGTATTTTTTATATCTATCTTCTATCCTATCTAATGCTGTATTCATAGCAGTATAAATTGCACTAGAAAGTATAACCATAATTATTATTCCAAGCATTTGAATCTTCTTCTTTTTAAGACCTTTAAATGCGTTTAAAAAAAGTAATCCCATTACGCCCACCTAATATCTTCTGCGTCTAAAATATTTTCATTTTTTACTACGCTTACGATCTTTCCACTATTCATTTTTACAATTGTATTTGCTATATTTGCAACTGATGGATTATGTGTAACCATTATAATTGTTGTGCCGTATTCTTTGTTTATTTTTTGAATTAATTTTAACGTTTGCTTACCCATTTTTTCGTCTAACGCACCTGTTGGTTCATCGCAAAAAAGCACCTTTGGATTTTTAACAATTGCTCTTGCTATTGCAACCCTTTGCATTTGCCCTCCAGATAGCTGATATGGGAACTTTAATCTGTGTTCTAGTATTCCTACGCCTTCTAATACTTCTTTAATTTTTAATGGGTTTTTAGAAAGATGGCTGCCTAGTTCTACGTTTTCTGCAACCGTTAAATTAGATACTAAATTGTATGACTGAAATATAAATCCTAAGTTGTCTTTTCTATACTCTGTAAGTTCTTCGTCTTTCATTTTATCTAGTCTATCTCCACCGTCAAAAACTACTTTACCGCTTGTTGGTAAATCTATGCCAGATAGAAGGTTTAGCATTGTAGATTTTCCACTTCCAGATGGGCCTAATATTACGCAAATTTCTCCATCGATTATATCTAGTTCAACGTTCCTAAGTGCAAACACTTCTTCGTCTGCTACTTTGTATATTTTGTTTACGTTTTTTAGTCTATATATTTTGTCTTCTTCCATTAATTTTCACCTCTTTTTATATTATATATTTTCTTATGAATTATATCAATCAAATTTTATAAAGTTACATTTTTTTCACTTAATTAAAGTGTATGAGAAAGCTTAATTCTCATCATTTGTATTTCCGTATCTAGATAGATGTTTTTTATATATTTTTTATTTTAAAAAAGTGTCGAAATTTGTAATACGATAAAAAAAGTTTTTTTATAAAATCCCTTGACAATGTAAAACAAAAGTTCTATACTAGAGCTTGCAAAAAGAACTACTCACAAATGCAAGCAGTTCTTATTTGCTATTTTGTCGCTAAAACACATCTCCAAGATATATCTGACATGCTTTGACCTTCCGACTGTCTAAACGAATATAAATCATTTTTATTTTGTGCAACATTGCTATTACTGCGGTAAAAAGCAACTTTATTTTTTGCTGGATAATATGCTTTACCATATCTCATACCATCTATTCCCCATGTATATGTTCCGTTTACAGATGTGCTAGTTTCATATATTGCATCTCCATATTTATGCGCATTAATCTTATAATTTTCAATATCCGTATCCGCTTCACTTGAAGAATATACATCTACGCACCTAGTAGAACTATTTTTTTGAAGCTCATCACAGTTATCCTTAAGCGAGCTATTTCCATTTGAAATATACGCTGAAACATACTCTGCAGAACCACCATTTATATCATAAACACCAGTAATATTACTAGTTGTACTTTGCTTTTGATTTGTTTTAAATGCATCTATATCTCCGCCTCCAGTTTGAAAAGAAGTGTTTCTATTTGCAGTAGGTTCTTTACCTATAGCGTTTGTTAAATACATAACAGCGCCAAACTGAGTACTTGTCATATTCATAGAATCTGCGCCAGTTATTTTTTCTTTATCTGCAACAGCTTTTCCTTTTATAAATGCTTCACTTATAGAAATATTTCTGTCTGATGAATTACCAGGAACTGATTTATGTCCATCTGACATTTCGAATTTTGCCATCCAAAATCCAGTAAGTTCTCTATCTGAACCATAATTATCTCTTGCATTTCCATCTTGATCTTTTCTTCTAACAGGTGAAAAAGCAGGATGCACAATATAGCTATTTGGATTATCTACTCCACCAGATTTTCTTACATCTCCAACATATTTTCCGCCCTCTAAAAATTTATATAAATTAGCTGAACCTGTTCCTAAAATAACTATATCTACTTTTCCATATTCCTTAGATAAATTAGGTTTTAAAATTCCGGATTTATCTACAAGACCTCTATTATCTGAGTACCCTATAATTCCATTTTCATCATCTTTAAGCATGTCCATTTGTCCTCTGTAATACTTAATTCTATATGCAAATCTTGGAATCCAAACATAATATGATCCATTAGTAGTTTTAGCATTTGCCCATCTTTTATCCTCATAATCATACCACTTTACATCTTTTTCCGAAGTGCTTTCTTCTTTATTTGCGTAGTCCCATTTAATTGGAGAAAGACCAGGCACAAGCTGTGGCACGCCACCTTTAACATTAGATCCAAGCCCTAAAGCTTTACCCCATTTTTTCTCTTGCTCGCTTTCGCCAACAAATACAAGCTCTCCATTTATAATCTCAATCTTGTTATAGTACTCATCGCCCATACTAGGTATGTACTCTTTCATGCCAGCTTTACTTGCGTTAATATCTTTTTTTGCAAGTAGTCTATCTTCTGTAAGGTGAGACAACATGGTAGTATTTATTTCAGTTTTAAAATTAGAAATATCTGTTTTAAAACGTGCTTCTTTAGCTTTGTCTATTGGATTATTTGCACTTAAACTAACAACCACAACGCCTGCTAATATAATCATTACTAAAACAGTAATTACAAGAACTATTAAACTCATTCCTTTTTTCATTTGTATTTTACCTCTCTTTGATATAATAAATATTTTAAAAACTATTTTCATAGATATCTAATATTTTGCTTATTTTTTCACTGCCAGCTACTTGCCATGCATAATTTTTATACTTATTGTAATTAAACTTACTTATAGGCAAAAGATTAAATTTTCTCTTAACTTTTAAAAGCTCAGATCTATACTCTTTTTTCATTTGCTTAAATGCACTTTCTGGATCTTTAAATACTGCCTGTCCATATTTATTAGCGCCAATTTTATATGATGCATTACTTCCAAACATACTTAAATCTACGGCACCTTTTACATTGTTTGAGACTGTATATTCCTTTATACTTTTTTTACTATCTAAGTACTTAGGTAAGCTAATATATATTCCAATTAATATAACGCACAAAATAGATATAAAACATATCAGACTGTATATAATTTTTCTGCTACTTTTAATTTTTTTCATATATCTATGACCTCATTTTAAATTATATCACAAGTGAATTTTGATTTACAATGCTATATTATTTTTTTTGAAAAATATACAAAAAAGATACCTAAATTAATAGGTACCTTGTTTATAGGTTAATACATTTTTTTAGTATCTTCACCTGTTAAATAATCTTCAATAACCTTATACATCCAGCCAGATGAACCAGTATACCAGCTCCATCCGCCTCTGCCTTTATGTTCTGAATTTGAATACACATCTGCAGTTACAACAAAAGGTTCTACTTTATATTTATCTGCTATTTTTTTATTTTCTCCATGATATATTGGATTTAATAATTTTAAAATATCTAGTCCTTTTTCTTTTTCGTTCAACTCAAAATATGCTTTAGCAAGCCAAATTGCGCCATGAGTATATTGACCTCCGTTTTCCCTTATACCGGGCACATATGCACGAATATATCCAGGCTCATCTACCATATTATCTATTGGAGGATATAGCAGTCTAATAAGCTTATTATCTCTGTCTACAAGGTATTTTTCTACACTTTGCAGTGAAGATTCTATTTCTACTTTGCAGTCTTTATATTCTTTTAATGCTATAGCACCCCATGCCTGAGATATTAAATCTATCATACACTCATCATTTGTTTTAGAACCAAGGACAGCTCCGTTTTCAAAATATGCTCTTACAAAATAATCTCCATCCCATGCGTTTGCAATAACTGAATGTTTTAATGCATGTCTTTCAGTTTCAAATAGATTGGCTGTTTCATTATCTTTTTTAATTTTTGCTATTTTAATAAACCTTTTTAAAACATCCATCATAAAGAAAGTAAGCCAAACAGATTGACCTCTTATTGAGCTAAATCCATCATTCCAATCTCCATCTCCAATATCTAAAAGTCCATTTTTCTTATCTTTTCTACTAAGCCCATACTTTATAGCTCTCAAACAGTGTTTATATACTGACTCTTCAACATCTATATTTGCAAAATGATCATAAAGTTCTCTATGTGAGCCCATTTGCTTATTTTCTAAATATTTAGCTTTTTCATCTAGCACTGTTTTATCTCCAGTTATAAATACATATTCACTTGTAACATACGGAAGCCATAAATAATCATCACTAAAATATGTTCTTATTCCTCTTCCATTATGTTGATGCCACCAGTGAAGAACATCTCCTTTTTCAAACTGCTTATTTGCGTGTATAAGTATTTGGTTTCTTGCTCTTTCTGGCCAAGTTCTAAGAAGTGCTAAAACATCTTGAAGCTGATCTCTATATCCATATGCTCCACCTGCTTGATAAAAAGAGGTCCTTGCAAATATTCTACATGCTATTGTTTGATATAAAAGCCAACCATTAGCCATTATATTTACGTAATTATCTCCAGTTGAAAAATTCTTTTTAACTTTGCTTTTCCAGTAGTTAATAACATTAATATATTCTGCTTTTGCGTTTTCTAGATCTTTATACTTTTTAACTACTTCATCTAACTTTTCTAAGCCATCTTCAGCTGCTAGTATAACCGTAAAAGTATATTCTTCTTCGGGTTTTAAAACTATGTTTATTTCCACAGATTTGTCTAAGTATATAGCATCTTTTTCACTTGATGCTATTGCAACAACGCTATTTGGAAATTCTTCTGAGTATGGATTTTTCATTATAGTATAATCTTCTAATTGTTTATATATTAAAAAATCTTGCGTCAATTCTTTACTTACGCCAAGAACAGGATCTATTTCATAAGTTATATTTACTGTTTTAGTCATCTTACCTGTATTTTTTAAAGATATTATATGTACTTTTACATTATCTTTTTCAGGTATAAACACATCCATGTTTTTTTCTATATATCCATCATCTTGATTTACTTTTACATATCCAAAACCATATGTTAGATTATATTCTTTATCATAGATTCCAGTGAATTTTTCACCAACTTTAATATCTGTCCAGTCATTAGACCAGTTTGATATTTTATATTCTCTACTATTTTTAAAAAATGTATATACAATTCCTTTAGAAGATAATATACTTCCAAAGGTTTCATTTGCTATTACATTACTCCAAGGTAACGGTGTGTTTTTATTATATATGTAATATTCATTTCCGTCTTTTGAAAATCCACCGTACTGATTAAAAGCTATTATATCGTTTTTCATATATCTTTCCTCCTAAACTACTCATTAAAAGCTGTTTTTGCTATTCCTTCTAACGAAGCGTAATTGCTGTCTATTTCTAAACCTGCAACAAGCTTAAATAGCTGCACTTCTCTTTGATCTAGTTCATCTTCTCGTAATATGTAAACATTACCTTTTGTATAGCTCATGTATGATACATTTCTAAGCATATCTAATAAATAATCTTTAATGTGTGTTGTTTTGCTGCTACCTTTATCTTCTTTTATTAAGACAATAACATCTATATCAAACTTCTTTTGTTTTACATAGTCCATAAATTTTATTATATCTTTTATAATTACTGCATCTTCTATACTATCTATTTTTACTAGCATTATTGGTATATCTCCTGAAATGCCATATTTCCATAACATAGATTGTGAATAATTGTTATTCCAATATTCTTCTTTATTTGCTAAGTCTTTTTTACTAAATAATACTTTTGCTATTATATTGTTATATTGCATAGCTTCATGTGGCTCTATTCTTAAATATCTAGATACTACACTAGCTTTTTCTGCAGCAAGTTTTGAAAGTTCTTCTACACCTGCAAAATCTAAAATTGTTGCGCAGTGTGAAATATCATATCTATTATCTGTTACTCCAAGTAAATAATAAAAATCTTTCTTTGAGTATGGTTTTAATTTTATTACAGTTCTCATAGAAAGCGCAGGCCATAGTGGATATTTACTAATTACATCATCGTAGGCACCATCTTTTTTTATTATTCTTGCTTTTTCTGTTTCATAATCTACTTGCTCATCTATTCCTATCATTTTTACAAATGTATAAAGCTTAGTTTCAGTTTGTGTTTTTCCTCTTTTTTTAGCTATAAGCACATTTAGATCTTTATCATAAAATGATTCTATTTGTAAATTATTAAACGCTGGGTGAACAATGTTTGCAAGATAATCTATCATTGTTAGTTCTACATATGTATTTACTACTATTTCTTTAACTTTATCTGAATTATTCTTTAGAGTTATTTTATTCATCTCTAAATTATATTCAGTAGCAACAGTTTTAGAAAGAGTTGTTTCTATATCTCCATCAGTTCTAGTATATTTACTTGTATCTAAACTAAAATTAACAGCATATTTATCTGGTTTTCTATAGTTTGGATTTAATCCAGCACTCCATTTCATACTTGTTGATTTATCTTCAAAAGTAATAAAGTTACCTGCTTCTTCTATATTTTTATATAGTCCTTTATTTATACATTTATCTTTATATTTAATATAGCTAGAGCCGTTATCTAAAGTGGTTATAGACATTTTACCATTTGTAAGAATATTAACTTTTGGAATATCTCCATCTATCTTAGAAATATGACCAACAAAGCTTGTAAATTTACTTATTTCTTTTTGTACAAATACATTATCTTTGTCTGTTATTTTTTCTTTAATTGCGATTTTAATAGGTGTTCTTTCTTTAAGTAATATCTCAGTAGCTTCAATTTCTGGATTTAGATGAAATCTTGATTGCATCTTATTTTCATTAAGAAAATTATTTATAGCTGTAAAAGCCATTCCTTGATGATGCGCCATATATGATTTTACCACTTCATTTTTTTGATTATATTTAAGATGCTTTTTAGTAAAATCTATAGCTTCATAAAAGCCAAAAGTTGAATAGCATCCCATTTGTTTTAATCTTTCTAAATTCATCATAGCTTGCTTTGGTGCTACTGCTAGCATAAGAATTGTTGAGTAAGGCGAAACAACTAAATCATTATTAAGACCTCTCTTATATCCAAGCCATGGTATACCAAAAGCTTTATATTGATAATTTAAATCTATATCTTGAGTTGCATATGAAGATTCTGAAATACCCCAAGGTATATTATTTATTTTTCCGTATTTTTGCTGACTATATGCTGCAAAATGCATAGCTTCATCTAAAAGTGTATGGCTATATGTCTTCATGAAAAGTGTAGGCATGAAATACTCAAACGCTGTACCACTCCATGATGCAAGACCTTTATACCCATCTACAGTTACAATATTTCTAGATAATGCAAACCAATGCTTATGTGATACTTGATTCATTGCAATAGCAACTAAACTTGTTTGTCTTGCTTCTGATTCTAGCATATCATAAGTACTACCTGCAAGCATTTCTCTTTCAATATCAAAGCCAATTGAAAATAGATTTGAATCCTTATCAAAAAGTTTTGTAAAATCTGTTGCATTAATTAATTTATCTATATGTCTTATCATAACATCGATTCTATTTAAATATATTGCCTTACTTTTTACTTCTTTTAAAAACTGTTTTGCAACAAATAAATTAGTTACAAAATTTCCGCTATCTACAGTAGATACAAACGCTGGTTTTAATATTTCTAGTGTTCTTGTATCATACCAATTATATAAATGGCCATGCCATTTTGGTAGCTTTGTTATTGTTTTAAATACTTTTTCTAACCTATTTATACAGTCTTCAATTGTTATAAACTGCATATCATATGCATCTATAATAGCCATTAATCCAAGACCTATGTTTGTAGAAGAAGTTCTTGATACTATTTTAGGTCTTCTATTATCTTGATAATTATCTGTTGGAAGATAATTATATGTTTCTATCATAACGCTATCGAAAAATTTCCATGTTCTTTTAGCTACGTCAACTAAATCATCTTTTTGTTTTTTTGTTAATTCTTGCTTAGATATTTTAACTTTTCTATCTAAACTAAAAGCAAAAGCACAAAGCGGAGCTAAAGCAAACAATATGCATACAGCAATTTGAGAAAGTTTTTCAGAGCCTGAAATTAGTAATGCTATTACTATTAATAATCCTGCTATAAGATTTGGCCACATTTCCATATAGAAAAACTTCGGAGTATTCTTTGCAGACTTATCTAAAGATGCTGCAGTAGTCCATTCTAGTAGTTTTTTCTTAGAAACTAGCATTCTATATACAGTTATACATATAGCATGTAAATTTGTATATGCTCTATATGGAATAGTTATAAAGTTAAATATCATTTTTAATATATTTGCCTTAAAACCATATATAAGCGGTATATATTGCTTTTGTCTTACTTGTTTTTCTTTACCGAATATAAGTCCATCTACAGTTGAAAATATCATTCCGTAGTTAACAGCCATAAAGCAAAGTATTAATGCAGTTACAAAGCTAAGCTCTGGGATAAACGCTGATAAAATTAAATATATCATAATAAATATATCTAAAGTACTTCTTCTTATATTATCAAGCATCTTCCACTTAGAAAGATAATTTAAAGGGCTAGAAGGTTTGATCCAACTTGCTATTTGTATGTCTCCTCTTACCCATCTATGATTTCTTTTTGTATATGATATGAAATTACTAGGAAATCCATCTTGTACTTCTACATCTGATGCAAGACCTGTTTTCATATATGAACCTTCTAAAAGGTCATGACTTAAAACAAGGTTTTCTGGTATTTTATTATCTAATAGCTTTTCGAAAAGTGCTATATCATAAATACCTTTACCGGTAAATATAGCTTCCTCAAAACAGTCTTGATATATATTAGATATTGCATTTGTATAAATATCTATACCACCAAATCCGCCGAAAACCTTGGAAAATATACTCTTGTTAGCAGCATCAATATCTAGTCCAACAGCTGGCTGAATTAATCCATATCCTTTTTCAACTCTTCGTTTACTTGCGTCTAATACTGGCTTATTTAATGGATGTGCCATTATACCAACTAGCTCTTTTACACAGTTCATAGCAATAACTGTATCTTCATCTATTGTAAAACAATATTTAACTTTAGGTACAATTTCATTAGAAAGATACACATATTTTTCTTTATCTTCTTCTGTCATTTTTCCAAGTAATATTCTATTTAAATGAGTAAGTGCTCCACGCTTTCTTTCCCATCCCATAAAGCAGCTTTCGCCTTCGCTATATACTCTTTTTCTATACATAAAGTTAAACCTAGTTGCTCCATCTTTATCTATAGGGTATTTTTCATTTAGTTTTTCTACTAACTCTTTTCCGTATGCAAAATACTCATCATCTTTTTTTGTATGCTGAACATCTAAAGCTTTACAGTCTCCAAGTAGCATAAAATATACATTTTCTGATTTGTTAGCTATATATGATACTTCCATTTTTTTAACCATTTCTTCTATTTTAGCTTTTGAAGAAATTATAGTAGGCATAGCTACAATTACAGAATTTTCTTCATCTATATCTTTATTTTCGTAGCTTATTCTTGGAAGAATTTTTGCTTTTATTAATTTATGTATTAAATAATTAATAGATTTTTCTCCCATTTCCATAGCTATATAGAAAAATGCTATACTAAGTATTATTTTTAAAAATATATTTGTTGTTGCTAGTGTTGTTATGCTAAAATATATAGCAAGTGTTAGAGCTACTAATATAATTGACCATGAATATATAACTGGATTTATTTTCTTTAGAGTTTTTCTAAGCGCTTGCTTTAGCTCACTATTTATACCTAACTTCTTAAGAAGTTTGGGATGAAATTCATCATCTAATAGAAAGGCTCCTACGTGCACTTTTTGTTCATATGAACATTCTACTGCCTTTTTTGCTACATGCATTTCTGACATTTTAGATTTCTTAGCAAGACTAATTACAACATCTCTGTATAAAGCTCTTGTTTTGTAATCCATATTCTCATATTGCTTTGTATACTCGCATTTTAGAACTTCATCTATTTTATTAATAGATTCAAAAACTCTGCTCCAATTAGTAGTACTAATTTTCTTAAGCGACATTATTGCATTACCTACAAATAGTTTAGTTTTAGCAATTTCACTATGTTGTTTTTCTATTGCTTCTTCTATAGAAAAACCTGCTCTATCTACTTCTATCTCTAGATTTTTATATAATTTATCTCCTTGTACTCCTAACATTTTTAGTCTATATGCCATATATTCTATATATGCAGTATTTGAAGTTTTTACTTTTTTGTGATCCGCAAGCTCACTTTTTAGTATAGCTATATATTTTTCTATATCTACATCCTTTATATTTGCTGCTGTTTTATCTAACAGTTTTTCTACCTTTATTTTTTGTAGCTGAGATGCATAAATATGTATGCAAACTCTTGCTATAAAGTCTAGTATTGCTAGCTTTAGCATAAAAGGAAGCAGTACAATTTCTTCGAAAGTAACATACGTTGTTTTTTGATATTCGTTCATAAAATTAGCTAGTGCATATTGATCCACCTGCCCATGGCTATTTTCTAATATTTCTTCTGATAAATATTTTATTCTTGGTATACTTCTATCTAATTTATCTTTTATGTGAGGAATTCTCTTTATTACTATTGAATTAAACTCCTGCTTTAAAATAGTTATTTCTTGCTCAATAATATACATATTATCTAAAATCCACTCACCAGCTGAGTGTAATTGTAATTTTATTTCATTACTTGTATTTAAAATTTCATAAGTTTCTTTTATAGTCTTATAATTTTTTTCCATTTCTTGATATAATGGGATTAAATATTTTTTCATATAATATAACTGGATATTAATTTTATCCAGTATACCCCCTTCCATTTCCGATTTCGGATTTTACAAAATTATTTTTAATTTAGATAAATTATATATCAAATGACTATGCTATTGCAAGTAACTGATTACATAAACTCCATATTTTTATGTTATTTTGTCTGATTTATTTTTTGCAAAAAAATATAGCTGATTTTACAACTATATTCTCTAAAAAAATAAAAATGAGCCGGAGATATAATAACCTCTGGCCCAAATTTATTAACTATTTTTTCTTAATCTTTTTGCTGGATCAAGTATTTTCTTTCTTAATCTAATATTTACTGGAGTTACTTCAACTAGTTCGTCTTCTGAAATATATTCAATTGCTTGTTCTAGTGTCATTGTATTTGGAGTGATTAGTTTTAATGCATCATCACTACCAGATGCTCTAGTATTTGTTAAATGTTTCTCTTTACAAACGTTTACTGTCATATCTTCACTTCTAGAGTTTTCTCCAACTATCATACCTTGGTATACTTGTACACCAGATCCGATAAATAAAGTTGCTCTTTCTTGTGCATTAAATAGACCATAGTTTGTAGCTTTACCGTTTTCATGAACTATAACTGCTCCTCTAGTTCTAGTAATAACTTCACCTTTCATTGGTTCATATCCATCAAAAATATGATTCATAGTTCCGTTACCTCTAGTGTCTGTTATAAATTCACTTCTGTATCCTATTAATCCTCTAGCAGGTATTTTGAATTCTAATCTTACATAGCCAGTTTGACCTGTAGTCATATTAGTCATTTCACCTTTTCTGTAACCCATTTTTTCCATTACAGTTCCCATAGCTTCTTCTGGAATATCTATAGTTACCGCTTCGATAGGCTCACATTTTTTACCGTTTATTTCTTTAGTTATAACTGTAGGTCTAGAAACTAAAACTTCAAAACCTTCTCTTCTCATAGTTTCGATTAATATAGATAAATGAAGTTCTCCTCTACCAGAAACTTTGAAAGTATCTGCTGAATCTGTATCTTCTACTTTAAGAGCTACATTAGTCTCAAGTTCTTTATATAATCTATCTCTGATTTGTCTAGAAGTTATTAATTTTCCTTCTTTACCCGCAAAAGGTCCGTTGTTTACGCTAAAGAACATAGAAACTGTTGGTTCATCTATGTCTAGGAAAGGTAATGCTTCTGGATGTTCTTTATCTGCAATTGTTTCACCAATTCCGATACCTTCCATTCCAGTAACTGCAACTATGTCTCCACAGTATGCTTCATCTGTTTCTACCTTTTTAAGTCCAACGTATGTGAATAGTTTTGTAACTTTTAATGGAACAACTGAACCATCTTTTTTACAAAGTGCTATTTGTTCTCCATTATGTATAGTTCCTCTTTCTATTCTTCCTATACCGATTCTTCCTGTATAATCATCTGAATCTATATTAGATACTAATAATTGTAAAGGTTCATCTTTAGAACCTTTTGGTTCTGGAACTTTTTCTATTATTGTTTTGAATAATGGTTGCATATCCATGTTATCTTCTTCTAAAGAATATCTTGCAAATCCATTTTTTCCTGATGCATAAACAACTGGAAAATCCATTTGTTCATCTGTTGCATCTAGATCCATAAATAGTTCAAGTACTTCATCTACAACTTCTGTAGGTCTTGCTCCTGGTCTATCTATTTTATTTATAACAACTATTGGATGTAAGTTTAAAGCAAGCGCTTTACTTAATACAAATCTTGTTTGTGGCATTGGTCCGTCGAATGCGTCTACTACAAGTAAAACACCATCAACCATTTTAAGTACACGTTCAACTTCTCCACCAAAATCCGCATGTCCTGGTGTATCCACTATGTTGATTTTTATATCCCCATATATGATAGCTGTATTCTTAGATAGAATTGTTATTCCTCTTTCTTTTTCAATATCGTTAGAGTCCATAACTCTTTCATCAACTTGTTCATTATCTCTAAATGTTCCACTTTGTCTAAGCAAACTATCTACTAGTGTTGTCTTACCATGGTCAACGTGGGCTATAATAGCCACATTCCTTAAATTTTTCATTCTATAAATATCTCCCTTCAAATTTTATACTAACTCTCTTAGTATACCACAAAAATGCTTTAAATGCAACGCTTTGATTAAATTAATACATTTTTTTGAAAACTTTTGTCGTCTTTTATCTTTTTTTATCTATTTTAAATAGAAAGTTAAAACGCAGAGCAATTAACTCTGCATTTTAAATTACTTATCTTCATGAGATTTACAAAAATCATCACGTTCAAAAACTTTTTTATATAAACTACAATATATATATTCTCTATCTTTTTCAGGAGAGGCATATTTGCAAGTTTCGCAGCTATATTTCATAAAATCACCACCTTTCTAAGTTACAATATTATTAATAATATCTGAATATTTATTTAATATATATTCTTTTATTTCTTTATTTTCTTCTAATGCTAAGTTTGGATCTTTTTGCAGTATTTCGTTTGCTGCGTTAGAAGTTTCTTTTAGGATCCTGTTATCTCTTAGTAAATCTGCAATTTTAAACTGCGGAAGTCCACTTTGTTTTGTTCCAAAAAATTCTCCAGGGCCTCTAAACTGTAAGTCTTTTTCTGCAACTTCAAATCCACTTGCACTACTTTGCATAACTTTAAGTCTTTCTATCGATGTAGGATTTTTAGTAGAGGTTTTTAATATGCAAAAAGACTGATCTGCTCCTCTACCAACTCTTCCTCTTAACTGATGAAGCTGCGCAAGTCCAAATCTGTCTGCATCTTCTATCATCATAATAGTTGCATTTGGAACGTTTACGCCTACTTCTATTACGGTTGTAGATATTATCATATCTAAATCTCCGCTTTTAAATCTATTCATAATTTCATCTTTTTCTTTATTTTTCATTTTGCCATGTAGGTATGCTACATTAAATTCTTTAAAAGTTTCATTCATATATTCGTTTGCTATTTTTTCTACAGAGGCAAGTGGATTATCTTCATTTTCTTCTATCGTAGGGCATACAACATATATTTGTTTTTTGTTATTCATTTCTTTCTTACAAAAAGCGTTTATTCTTTCTCTTAGAGAATCTCCTACTACGTATGTTTTAATTTCTTTTCTTCCTGGTGGAAGCTCGTCTATTATTGATATATCCATGTCTCCATATAGCATGAGTGCTAAGGTTCTTGGTATTGGCGTTGCTGTCATTATTAATGTATCTACTGCTATGCCTTTGTTTGCAAGTTTCATTCTTTGAGATACTCCGAATCTATGCTGCTCGTCTGTTACTACAAATCCTAGCTTTTTAAATTCTACGTAGTCTTCTAGGACTGCATGTGTTCCAAAAAGTATATCTATTTCTCCATTTTTAAGCTTTGTACATATTTCGTTTTTTTGTTTTTTTGTGCTTGCACTTGTTATTATTTCTGTTTTCATGTTTAGTTTTTCAAAAATTTTACTAAGCTCTGCGTAGTGCTGATTTGCAAGTATTGTTGTAGGGGCCATCATTGCTGCTTGGTATCCATTTTTTACTGCTATGTATAGTCCTATTGCTGCTACTATTGTTTTTCCGCTTCCTACGTCTCCTTGCACAAGTCTGTTCATATTTTTATTAGATGACATATCTTGTTTCATTTCTTCTACTACTTTTAGCTGAGAATTTGTTAATGTAAAGGGTATTTCTTTAAGAAAATCTTGTATGTCTTTGTCTTTAAAAAATGTTCCTTTTTTTTCTGAAAGGTTCTTAGTTTTTAAGGTGTATAGTGCAATTTGTAGCATGAATAGTTCTTCGAATATTAGCCTTCTTCTTGCTTTTTCTGCTTCTTCTAAAGTACTTGGAAAATGTATCTTTTTCATTGCATAATCTAGAGATACTAGGTTGTATTTTTTTAGAAACGTATCATTTAGTGTTTCTTGAAACGTAATATTTTTTATATCTACCACATTTAATAATTTAATAATATAGTTTTGCGTTATACTTTTTGTTAAATTATATATTGGAATAATTCCAGAAATGCTTGTTATATTTGCGCCTTCTACTATAACTGGATTTTCTATTTGTATCTTTCCATAAGCTATTTTAGGAACGCCATAAACAGCATATGTTTGCCCAGGTAGTATTTTATCTTTTACATAATCTTGATTAAACCATGTAACTTCGCAAGCTCCATTTGCATCTTTCATAGGGACAGTGTGCAAATTAAGGCCTTTGCGTATTCTTTTGGTAAATACAACTGAAATAGTTGTGCCTATAAATACACAGGGCACTTTGTCTTGCATTTGATTTATTTTATATATTCTACTTCTATCTTCGTAATTCCTAGGAAAATGCGTAATTAAGTCTTCTACGGTATATATATTTAATTTTTCTAATTGTTTTGCTCTCGTAGGACCAACACCTTTAAGGAACTGGATCTTAGTTTTTATTATATTTTCTGTTTTCATATTTACCACCTTGCTTATTATACATGAAAAAAAAAGTTTTTTCTATATATGCGTGTTAATTTATTTTTAAAGAACAAAAGTAGCTAAAATATATAATTATATGGATTGATATCATGACCATATCCGCTTGCTGTTCTTATTTCAAAGTGGAGATGATGGCCGGTTGAATTTCCTCTATTTGGGTCTGTAGCTCCGCCGCCTTCTATTCCTATAGTCTGGCCCTCGTTTACGCTATCCCACATATTAACCTTTATTTTAGAAAGATGCGCGTAAAAAGAATATATTGTTCCGTCTTTTTTAGTATCGTGGCGAATTTCTACGCAGTTTCCATAGCCTCTTTGAACGCCAGCGTATGTTACTACGCCATCTGCTATAGATGTTACGTTGTCTCTATGTTTGCCGGATATGTCTATTCCGGTATGTTTAGAGTATTTACCTGTAATTGGGTCGTTTCTATATCCATAACTAGAGGTTATGCTTCCGCTTATTGGTGGCATGTATCTAGTTGAGTATGTTTTTTGCTTTTGCTTCATGTTATGTTTTTGCTGGTCTCTTTTTTCTATTTTTATTGCTCTTTCTACTCTGTAATCTTCGTAGGATTTGTATAAATTTTCTTTTACTTTTTTAAGAGGGTTTACTGTAATGTTGAAAATTATTAGGAGTATTATTACGCAGATAATAATTATCTTTTTGTTTTTAGTTATTCTTTTTCCTTTTGTATTGTTATCTATGTATTTCGATAAATACTTTTCTACATTATCCATTTAAATCCCTCCTAAATATATATGCATATTATATCACATTTTAGCTATAAATACAATTTTATAGAGCGTTAAAGCATATGTGTTTTACCTCATATGCTTTAACTTACTTGTATATTTGAAGTTGTTAGATATTTTTTTAAAAAAGTAGAAAGCTAGACATTAGCATTTTCTGGGTTTACAGGTCCATCTTCGTACATTTTAAGTTCTTGCCATTCCTCTTTAGAAATAAGCACCTGCCTTGGCTTGCTGCCTTCGTGACCTGAAATTATTCCACGAGCTTCTATTTGATCTATCATCCTACCTGCTCTAGAATATCCAATTTTAAATCTTCTTTGTAGCATAGATGCAGAGGCAGAACCCATAGATACAATAAGGTCTATAGCATCTGTTAGGAGTTCATCTGCTTCCTTTTCTTTACCTTCTTCTGAAGGACTATTCTTATCTGGTGAATTAGCTTTTTCTATTTTTTGTATTATTTCGTCGCTATATGTAGCCTCGCAAGTAGACTTGATTCTAGAAACTATAGAGTCTATTTCTTGCTCAGAAACAAAGCAGCCTTGTATTCTAAGAGGTTTAGTTTCTCCTACAGGGAAATACAGCATATCTCCTTTTCCAAGTAACTTTTCTGCTCCACAAGCGTCTAAAACGGTTCTTGAATCTATTTGAGAAGACACTGTAAATGCTATTCTAGATGGAATGTTTGCTTTAATTATTCCAGTTATAACATCTACAGATGGTCTCTGAGTTGCAATTACAAGATGCATTCCAGCTGCTCTTGCCATTTGAGCAAGTCTACATATTGCATCTTCTACATCGTTTGGTGCAACCATCATTAAATCTGCAAGTTCATCTATTATTATAACTATTTGAGGAAGTTTTGCTCCTACTTCTTCTTCTCCTGCTTTTAATCTTTCTGAATTTTCTTTTTCTATTTCTGCGTTATATCCTTTTATATCTTTTGTGCCTTTGCTTGCAAAAAGAGTATATCTGTTAACCATTTCTTGAACTGCCCAGTTTAAAGCACCTGCTGCTTTTTTAGGGTCTGTAACTACCGGTATAAGGAGATGTGGTATTCCGTTGTATCCAGAAAGTTCGACCATTTTAGGGTCTATAAGCATAAGCTTAACTTCGCTTGGTTTAGATTTATATAGGATAGATGTAATTAAAGTATTTATGCATACACTCTTTCCAGAGCCTGTTGCTCCTGCTATAAGTACATGAGGGAATTTAGATATGTCTCCTGTTACTAAATCTCCTGCTGCATCTTTTCCTAGTGCAAATGCAAGTTTAGATTTATGCTCTTTAAATGATTTTGCTTCTAATACTTCTTTTAAGTATACCATTTCATTTTTTTCGTTTGGAACCTCTATTCCTACTGCTGCTTTGCCTGGTATAGGGGCCTCTATTCTTATGCTTTTTGCCGCAAGGCTAAGTGCTATGTCGTCTGAAAGATTTACTATTTTATTTACTCTAACTCCTATGCTTGGTGTTAGCTCGTACCTTGTTACCGTAGGGCCTCTTGTTATGTTTGTAACTTTTGCTTGAACGCCAAAGCTTGCTAAGGTTTTTTGTAGTTTAAGTGCTACTGCTTGTATAGCTTTTTTATCTACAGTTTGGTTTTTATTTGGGTTTTCGTTTAAAAGATTAAGCGGAGGAAACTCATATTCTTGTTCTTTAATATGTGCTATATGTTCTAGCTGAAGTACCTCTTTAACGTTTTTATCTTCTTTTGTTTCTACCTGTTTTTTGAAAAATTCATCTCTTTGCACTTTTGCTTTTTCCTGCTCATCCATAAGCTTCTTGTCTAATTTGTCTAGATTAAAGGCAAGCTGCTCTTCTTCTGCGCGCTGAACTACTTGAAGGTTATCTTCTAGCTCTTCTAGTGGCACGCCTTTTTCCGCTAGTTTTTCTTCTTTTAAGCTTTGCTTTTTATCTTTATTTACAGCTGCAAGTACAACGTCTTTTGTCTCTTTTTCTTCTTTTGCAACTTCCATATGCCCTTTCATGTATTCTGATATTTTTGTTACAATGCAAGATACAAAGCCAGCTAGTGAAAATATTAGTTCTTTTAGGGTTATGTTTAGTATGAATATAACGGTTAGGAAGGTAGCTGTTACAAGTATTAGCCTAGTTGCAAGTATGCCTATTGCTGCGTTTAGGAAAGAAGATATAAGTCCTCCTACTACGCCTCCTATGTTTGCTCCGTTTATTGCTCCTTGGTACGTTTCTTGTATGTATTTAGTTGTTGATCCATCTATGTATTTAGTAGATGTAAATGTATAAAGCGTAGCGGAAACTACAACTAATAGAAAAAGTCCTTCGTAGATTTTTTCTGGCACATTAATTTCGTCTACCACTATAAAGGATATACCTAGATATAGCAAGATAACAGGAATACCAAATTTAGCTATTCCAAATATACCTGTTAGAATATGATTGATTTCTAAGCCAAATGTACCACTATTGTTAAACGCCATAAATATGTATATAGCTATAGCTGCAACTATTAGTATTCCACCAATTAGATCAATACTAACACTCTTTTTTTGTTTGCTTTTTTTTGAAGCTCCTCTTTTATTTGTAGACCCTTTTTTATTTTTAGATCCTTTTTTTCTTCCCATATATCTTTTTACCTCCTAAAAAAGAAAAAATATACTTACCTAAATTAATTCATTTAAGCAAATATATTTTAAGCTATCTTAATTCTTTTCTATTTCCATGAACAACTTGAAGTGTTTCTTTTAGAATTTGTTCTAATCTTTCTAAAATTTCATCTGCATATTCTGTTGTACCTGTACTTATTTGTCTAGCTACTGTATTTGCCGACTCTATTATTTCATCTTTTTTAGCTTGTGCTTGCCTTGTTATTTCATGCTCATTGATCATAGAAATAATCTGCGCTTCTGCTTCTTTTCTAATTTCTTCTGCTTCTTTTTGAGCATCCATTATAATTCTTTGTCTTTCTTCTTTTACCCATTTTGCTTGTTTTAATTCATCTGGTAATTTTAATCTAATATCTTCTAGTAAGTCTTGTAACTCATCTTTGTCTACAACTACTTTTGAAGAAAAAGGAACCTTTGAACCTGCATCTAATAGCTCTTCTAAATTTTCTAATAGTGTGAATATTTCCATTTACCTTTTTACCCCTTTCGTCTCCAAAGACTTACATATACCCTTCCATATCTCTTTTCGTCAAATACTTCTAAGTTTTCTAAACCTTTTGGAAATTCTACTTTAATATCTGTTTCAAAAACAATTATTCCTTCGTCTGTAAGTATATCATATTTTGAGATATTTTCAATACTTTTTACGCCTAAGTTCGTTAAATATGGCGGATCTAAAAATATTATATCAAATTTTTCGCCTTTTTCATATAAGCTTTTGATACATTTATCATATTCTTTTTTAGATATACTAACTTTTTGCTCTGTTTTAGTCTGTTTTACATTTTTAAATATTGTAGTTATAGCATCCTGAGCTTTATCGTTTAGGACTGCATAGCTTGCGCCTCTACTAATTGCTTCTAAACCCATCATACCAGTTCCTGCAAAAAGGTCTAGTACTTTAGCTTCTGGAATATACTGAAAAAGCTTGCTAAATAGGGCCTCTCTAACTCTTTCAAGCGTTGGCCTTGTTTTATCTGATTTTACTGATTCTAAATTATATCCTCTAAACTCTCCTGCTATTATTCTCATTTTTTGCTCACCTTCTGCTTAACTTTTGATAGTTTCTATTTTACCACACTTTTTACGATATAACATCTATAATATGTGAATTTTCTTGTTTTACTTCATTTTTTTCTATCTTTATTGCGTCTTTTATATATTTTAATGCATTATTTAGCTTCTTTTCGTCATTATACATAACAGTTAATATAATATCTCCTTTTTTTACATAGTCCCCTGTTTTTCTTTCGAATATAAATCCAGCGCTATAATCTATACTGTCTTCTTTTTTTTCTCTGCCTCCACCTAGTGAAACTAAAGCAAGTCCTATTTTTTCTCCGTGAAGCTTAGATATATATCCTGTTTCTTCTGCTTTAACATATGCTACATAACTTGCGTCTTCTTTATATGCTGGTTTTCCCTTTACAATTAGGCCTCCCTGAGCTTTTATAAACTGTATAAATTTATTGTATGCTGCTTTACTAGTTATGCATTCTTCTATTTTTTCTTTTAAACTGTTCATATCTTTTCCTATGCCAGCTAGTTTTAGAATTTGTGCTGCTATTTCGTATACGACATCTTTTAAATCTTTATCTATATTATTGTTTAGCTTTGTTTTACTAGCTGTAAGGAACTCTACTGCTTCTTCTATTTCTAAACTATTTCCTACTTTTTTGCCAAGCGGCTCGTCCATTCTAGTAACTACTGCAACAGTTTCTCTACCTGCTAGCTTGCCTATGTCTACCATTGTTTTAGATAGCTCTTTGGCTTCTTTTTCTGTTTTCATAAATGCTCCACTTCCACATGTAACATCTAGAAGGATTTTATCTGCACCTGCTGCTATTTTTTTAGACATGACAGATGAAGCAATTAGCGGAAGTGACGCTACTGTAGCTGTAACATCTCTAAGTGCATACATTTTTTTATCTGCTATATCTATGTCTTTGTTTTGAGTTATAAGGCAAATATTTATATCTTTAACTTGCTTTATAAAGTCTTCTACTGGTATTTCTATATTCATATTTTTAATAGATTCTAGTTTGTCTGCTGTGCCACCTGTAAATCCAAGTCCTCTGCCAGACATTTTCGCAACTGGTGCGCCAAGAGCAGCTACAATTGGAAGGACTATAAGGGTTACCTTATCTCCTACGCCCCCAGTTGAATGCTTGTCTACAATTATCTTCTTACCTTTTTTTATACTACTAAGATCCATAACTTTAGATGAATTTGCCATAGCTAGAGTTAGATTTGTTGTTTCTTCATTATCCATTCCGTTAATGTATATGCCTGCAAGTAGGGCAGACGCTTGGTAATCTGGTATTTTATCTGAGCTATAGTTTTTAACAAAAAACTCTATTTCTGCTTTAGTTAGTTTTTCTTTGTTTAATTTTTTTAAAATAATATCATAAATTCTCATATATTTTTCCCCCTTGTAAGTTAGATTTAGTTATCTAGTTATAATGTATAGACCAACTAAATTTATTCCTACGTTTGTTAAAGCATGTACTATCCAAGAATTATACATGTTTTTAGATTTTACATTTAAATATTCAAATAAAAGTCCACCTAGTATGAGTCCTATAAATATAACTATCATAAGCGGTAGTGGAAACCAAGACTGGAATATTGCTATGTGGTATGTGGCAAATAATAAAGCTGAAAATATGTAAGCAAATTTTTTGTATCCTTTATTATATATGTTTAAAAATATCATTCCTCTGAAAAAAACTTCTTCTAAAAACGAGTTGCAACAAATTATATATGCACAGCCTAGTATATAGTTTCTTAGGTTTATATCTGTACCTCCCGTAGATAGGAAAGAGTTTTGCATAAGTGCTGGCTTAACCATAGAAAAGTCAAAAAAGTTTCTAGATATTCCGTAAAGTCCTATGATTGTAAAGCAAGATATTATGCCAAGTGATATGCCGTATTTTATGGATTTTAAGTCTTTAAAGGTAAATATGTTTTTTACATCTTTCATGTTTTTAGTTATTAATGAATATATAATTGGTATAACTAAAAATCCAAATATCTTTACGCCTGAAGTTAGTACATAATCTAGTTTTAAAAACTGCGTAGATATATAGAATATAATGCAGCTAGCAATGGATATTGTAGCTATATGTAGGACATCTGTTTTATTGTTTCTTACCATATTTATATCTCCTATATGAATTTTTTGCAGAATGTTTTTCTATGTATTTCACAAAGTCCATGTTCTTTTATTGCCTCTATATGTGCCTTTGTTCCATATCCTTTGTGCTTTGCAAAGCCGTACTCTGGGTACTTTTTATCTAAATCTACTAACATTTTGTCTCTTGTTACTTTTGCAATTATACTAGCTGCTGCTATAGACTGGCTGAGCGCGTCTCCTTTTACTACTGTTTCGTATGGTATTTGTAGCGGAACTTTTTGGTTTCCGTCTATAAGGGCATAGTCTGCTTTTACTTCTAGTGCTTCTGTTGCCATTTTCATAGCTTTTTTTGTCGCTTCTAGTATGTTTATTTCATCTATTTCTTCTTGCCATACCATTCCGACTCCTACTGCTACTGCTTTTTCCATTATTTCAGCAAAGAGAATTTCTCTCTTTTTTTCTGTTAGTTTTTTAGAATCGTTTACGCCTTCTATGCATATATCTTTTGGAAGTATTACCGCAGATGCTACTACTGGGCCGCATAGTGGGCCTCTTCCTGCTTCGTCTATTCCGCATATGTATTTGTATCCTTTTGCATGGTTTATATTTTCGTACTCGTTCATTTTTTTTAATCTTTCTATTTCGTTTTCCATTTTGCATCTCCTGTTATCTATATTTTACTACAAAGTTTGGTGTTTGTCTTTAGTATATATTATTTTTTTGAAATATAGAGCATATTTTTTCTTTATGAATCTAAGATATTTATAGACTTAATGAGTATATTTAAGTAAGGAGGACTACCTAAGCAGCACCTCCTTACTTTAGAAAGTATTATTTTTTCTTTTCTTCTAGATCGAAAATATCTGTCATCATTTCTTTTAATGTTTTTTCTACTATTTCTCCGTTTTTTAGAAATACTATTTTCATATCTTTATTAAAGTCTAAGATATACTGCCTGCATGCTCCGCATGGAGAAAGTGTAGAGTCTACTTTATCTCCAAAGCCTCCTACAACAGCAATTTTTTCAAAAGTATTTTCTCCTTCTGATATAGCTTTAAACATAGCAATTCTCTCAGCGCAGCAACCTAAATCTGCTATTGAATGCTCAACGTTGCAGCCTGTATATATATTATTTCCAGCAAGCAGCGCAGCTCCTACTTTATATCCTGTATTTACTGCTCTTGCATTTTTTTTAGCTTCTACTGCTAACTTAATAAGGTTATCATTTTCCACTTTTTTCTCCTTAAATTACTGCTCAGCAGTAAAATCTATTTTGTATTCTTTTGGCACAATTTGCATAAATGTAAGACCATCGTTTAAGATAATATCATTACCGGCTAAATCCTTTATTTCAGTTTTAGCTTTTTTAGAAGTCTTAGACCAAGTTACAGGAATATATCTTCCATTTGTTGCATAGAAACCAGTTCCGCTTCCTATATTGTCTACTTCTTGCCTTGCACTACCTGCATAATCGTTAAGATCTGAGTGATTTACATAAAGCATAACTACATTTTTTGCATATATTTGCTCACCAGTTGTCTTATCTTTATGCGGAGTATTTCTCATACTTCTTAAAAAAACTTTTCTATCTGGATCGTACTTATATGAAACGCTATGCATATTTGAATATTTCATTTTAATTTCAGATATATATATTGTATCTTGACTTTCTAAATAGTATGGAACTTCGCTATATTTGTACAGTGGTTTTGAAACAGATGTTAAACTATATTTTTTATCTGCTGCAAACTGTTTAATTTTTTCCATGCTAGCATATGCGTTATTGTAGCCTGCACCTTGCCTAAAATAATAAGTATCATAAATTCCATTTACATTATTAATTCCATCTGCTTTTATAAGCTCTTCTGCTTTAGGACTCCATCCAAAATGCGCATATATACCGTCTTGCTCTTCAAAATAATTTACAAAATAATGTCTTGCACTTCTAATTGGGCCAACTTTTGCAGGCATATTGTCTTTAAACATTGCCATAAATCTAGTTTCTCCGCCTTCTATAATGCACTCGTAAATCATATAAGCTTCTTGAAGGCCTGCTTGTGGCCATGCTGCTTTTTCATTACTAATCATAGTTGCAACTATTCTATTTTGAGTTTTAAATATATCTAAATTTTTCTCTAAATCTTTTACAGCATCTTTTACTTCTACTTCTTTTTTAGGAATTATAGCAGCTTTAACATCTTTATTTTTTAATATGTATACAGTTACTACAGTTGCTACTAAAACTACTGCAATAACAACTATAGCTATTACTGTTTTTATCCTATTTGATTTAGTTTTCTTATTTGCTTTATTTATATTTTTCTCTTTTTTCTCTTCTTTTATATCTATATTTTTTTCTTTTTTCTCTTTTTTTTCTTCTACTTCATCATTTTTTAAACTATAGTTACTATCTTTATCTCTAATATTCCTTGCCATTTTTATCTCTCCTATACTATTAAAGGCCTAAGCTCAACTAATTGGAACACTATTATAACAAGTAAGACTCCAAGTAATCCGCTTAATATTATTTGTATAATCGTTGTTGCTTTTCTTTGCATTTTAGTCTGCGCTATCATAAAGCAAAGTATAAATGAAATAGCTCCTACGATTTCACTTTTAGAAATTATCCAAGCATACATTGCCATAGCACATGAAATTGCAACTTTAAAGCTTGGAAAAGACTTTGCAAATCTTTTATTATTTTCAGTATAAATTCCTTTTAATATTATTATAGCTATAACCACTATAAATAATATAGTTACTAAAATATGCATAGGAGACCCAAGTATCGAGTCTAGTAGCACAGTTGTAGCATTTGTAAGCTTATCTATAAATAGAAAATATGCAACTACAACAGATATTCCAGCAGAAATTAGGACTCCGCCTGCTGCTACATCTTTTGCAATTTTTGCATGTGGATTATATACATCTGTAAGTAAATCCACTACAGCTTCTACAGCTGTATTCATCATTTCAGCAAATATTACAAAACCAATTGTTAAACAAAGGCATGCAAATTCTGCTTTTGTGAAATCAAAAAACAAACTAAATAGAAATACACATATTCCTGTTAAGTAGTGAATTCTTAAATTTCTTTCTGTTTTAAATGCGCTTATTATGCCGTTAATTGCATAGCCCATTGCCGAAAACATAGTTTTATTTTTGCTTTTACGCTCTTTTTTTACATCTTCTACTTCAGTAGTTTCATCTATAGTTTTTTTAGACATTTTATCTCACCTTTAATCTTCTAATTTATACCCGAATCTATTTAAAATACATTCTTCACGTTTTCTCATTTTTCTTTTGTCTTCTTCAATTTCATGATCATAGCCAAATAAATGTAACATTGCATGCGTAATCATATACATAAGCTCTCTACCAAGTGAATGATCATATTCTGCTGCTTGTCTTTTTACAACATCGAAACAAATAAGTATATCTCCTAATGTTATATTAGAAAACTTACTATTGTTAAATTTATATTTATCTTTAACAGTGCTTCTATCTAATTCATATGCTTTTACTGATGCTTTTACATGTTTTTTCATTTCTTTAATTTCATCTATTGCAAACATAGGAAAAGAAAGCACATCTGTTGATCTATCTACATTTCTATATTCTCTATTTATTTCTCTTATATCTTCTTCTGATGCAAATGATATAGATACAAGTATAGTATTGACTATACTTAATTTTGCCATTACTTCTTCTGGTTTATCTCCTTCAATTTTTGTAAAAAGTTCTTCTCTTATTATATACTTTACAAGCTTAGTAACTTCAGGGGCATATCTTTTAAGATACACTTTTTCCTCTTTATCTGTTACTCCAGTTGCTACATCATAATCTACATCTATTACCATAAAACCACTCCTTCTATACTACTCCGCCGTGCTAAATATTATTTTTTTGCCTATCTCTTCATTTAAAACATATTTCATTTTTGCTATAATCTTGTTTTCTTTCTCTTCAAACGTAATTTTTTTATCTACAAAATTAATATCTTTTATAATTTTTTTGCTCATTTTTTCTTCTAGCCTAGCTTGCAAAATTTGTTTAGCTTGCTCTTTTGTATACGAAACTTCAACTTCTTTATATTCTTTTGCTATTATGTGATTTAACTTTAATATATTTCCGTTTAAGTTTATACTATTTCCCCTCTTACTTATATCATATTTTTTGTTTTTTATCAAATAATTTAGCACAATTTCTTTATTATTTATTGCAAACCCTAGTAAATAATATTTTCTACCTGTATATTTTCTATTTTTTTGTACTAAAAGCATCTCTTCTGTATCTTCGTACTCGATATTTGCTCTTACTATGCCGTTTGCATTTACAAGTATTGGCACCTTAGTTTTATTTCCTTCTATAATGCCGCAAATAGCTATTTGCCCTTTTTCTATGTATTTTCCTTCGTCAATAATAGTGCTACCGTTTTCGCTAATTATTTTAGTTATAATTCCAGATTTAGTTGCTATAATATGAGTTGGAGTTTTATCGTCTGAAGGAATTATTTCAGATTTTCTTTCTTTTACTTCTACTTCAATTCTAGATCCACGTATTTTAACAGTTGTCCAAGCTACTTTTTGTATGTCATCTCTTATTTGAAACACCGCTTTTTTAGGTTTGATAAAAAACCTAGACTTGCCTTTGTATACACCTGCAGTTTTTAATGATTTTTCCACTTGATATTTAGGAATGGTTTCAAGTCCGTTTATTTCTATTTTCCAAACAAGAGTAGATGCGTATATGGATATAAATATTGAGAATATTATAGAAAAAAGTAGAACTTTTCTTTTTCTGTACTTATGAATTATAAAGTAGCAACCAGACTTTGAAATTATTTTTATTTTGCATTTTGTTTTTCTAGCTATACTTTTTAACTTTTTAAAATCTTTTATTCTAATATCTAATTCAACATTTGCAGAATCTTTATTAACAAGGTTCCATATTTCAATTCCTTGTATGCTACATAGGTTTACAAACCTTTCTATAAAGTATCCTTCTATTTTTACTCTTACTTTTCCTAAATTACCTCTGAAATTATTATATTTTTGCATTAATTATCACCAACTTTTTTGAAATACACTTCTTTTATTTCTCCTTTAACAAACAAATCTATATTGCTCACCTCTTGTATGTTTAAATTTCTTCCATACATGCTTATTTCTATGTTGTTTCCAGCTATAGATATATACTCACTATTAAAGTCTATAATGCTCTTAAACCCTTCTATCATTATTTTATCATTATCTAGCATTGTTATTTTACAATTTTTTTTTACAATTTCCTCAGGTAAGCTGAGCATTTCCGTCATAATATCTCTTAAATTAAGCATTTTCTCTTTTTTTCGACATCTTTTTTCACTCATTTTATGTAATCCTCCATTATTAAATTATGCCAATTAATACCGATTTATACCTTGACATTTGATCTTATATGTAGTAATATTATATGGATAATTATTTATATGAAAGGCGTGTAAAAAATATGATTAAAATTGCTATATGCGATGATGAAGAAATGCAAGTAGATTTTCTAAGTAAGCATATTTTACTTACTAACGAATCTCTTAATTTAAATATAGATATTGTTTCTGCAACAACAAATTCTGAATATATATATAAGCTAGTAAAGGAGTCTAAAATAGATGTCCTCTTTTTAGACATTTCTTTTGACAAGCACGAAAATTTTGGAATAGAATTTGCGGAAAAATTAAGAAAACTAAACCCAGATTTCTACCTTGTTTTTTTAACTGGTAGAGATGATTTTGTTATGGACTCTTTTAAATGTGTAACCTTTGATTATATATTAAAACCACTAGATAGCGATAAACTAAGAAGAGTACTACTGCGCATATCTGAAGATATAGCCGCAAAACAAATGTCTGCTAGTAGAGACTTTATGGTAAATTTCAATAACGGAATATCTATAAACACTGGAGATATTATAATGATAGAGAAAATAGGGACAAAAGATAAAATATGCACAGTATACAATGACTATTATACATATGGTACTTTTTCTGAGTTACTAGAAATCTTACCTGGTAATTTCCAGCAGTGTAGCAGAGCGCATATTATAAATACAAAAAGGGTTATTTATATAGATAGAAAGCATTTTACAGTAAACCTTATTAAAGATTTGCACTGTCAATATACTTCTACGTTTGAAAAAAATATCCTTGCTAAAAAATAGAAAAATATAACTTAATGAAAGGAGCTTAGTACAAATGGATATAGAACTAACTCATGCAATACAATTGTTAAATACTGGAATACAGATGGTTTTAGCAACATTTTTAATTTTCATATTAGCGAAAGAAAAAATAGAATGGGGCCAAAAATTTAAACATTCGCTTATTATAAACGCATGCCTTGGAATAATAGGCAGCATACTTGTTTTACTTAGTAAAGAATTATTCATTGTAAAAACGGCTTTAACCTTTGCAGGTTTTTTCCTAATACTTAGATATATATTAAAAAAGAATTCAATACCTTCTTTTTTAATATCTTTAAATATTTTCATACTATACACAGTAGTTGAAATGATTCTTGTGTCTTTAATTATGCTAATAACAGGAGATACTTTTGAAAATTTACTCGTATCTAATGACCTAATGTATGTAGGCATGTCAATAGGTTATACAATGTTAATACTTCCTATTGCATATGCTTTTACATATTTTGCATCTAAAAATCTAGATGCAATAATATTGCAAAAAACAAATAGAGAATCTATAAGATATCTTAGCATAATACTATGTTTAATATGCCCACAAGTTTTTTTACTAGTTTATATAGAATATGAAATCAACTTATATTTTGTATTAACAAACATAGTACAAGTTATTTTACTTCTTCTAACATCTGCACATAGAAGAAAATTAACTGCTACGCAAACTAAGCTTGCTTTAGAACTAGAAAATGAAAAAATATATAACCGCACATTATCTGCAACTTTAGACACAGTTAGAGGAGTTAAACATGACTTAAATAACATTATGCAGTCTCTTCAAGGTTATGTAGAGTCTGAAAACCTAAACGGTATAAAAAAATTCTTTACTAGAGGAGCAGTTGATGAAGCATATAAAATTAAGTATTTAGAACAGCTTTCACCAGATAAATTAACAGACCCTGGCCTATATAATCTAATTGCAAGTAAATTTTTCTACTGCGAAAGTAAAGGTATTTTGCTTAAAATAGATATTACTACCGTTCTTGGAACAGATGATTTTCATAACTGCATTTATGAAGCATCAAGAGCTTTAGGTATACTTTTAGATAATGCTATAGAAGCAACAGAAAATTTAGATACACCAAATGATCCTAAAACAATACTTTTAAATATTGAGAAAGTACCATTTACAGATCAAAAAGCTATAATAATAGAAAATCGTTTTAAAGAAGATGAAAATGTTACAGTAGATAACTGCTTTAAAAAAGACTTTTCTACTAAAAAAGTTAAATCCGGATTTGGACTTTTTGAAGTAGATAAAACTATAAATAAGTTTCCTTCTTTAAATTTATTTACTTCTATAATTGGAGATCGTTTCAATCAAAAATTAATTATAAAACCGGTAGAAGAGTTATCTTTAGAAGAAGAGATTACACAGCTGGTATAGAAATAATACAGCCATCACATTACTGTGATGGCTTATTTTTTTAAGTTTTTTACTTATTTATTTTTTACTTATTTTTTTATTAAACATTTAGGTGCTTTTGGTTGATGTAATATTAAAAATATACAAGATTCTGTAGATTTTCTTGCATAAGATTCAACTACTTTAGTTAATGCTTTCATATTCTTTTCCTCCTTTGTATCCATAACTGCATTTAAATAATTTATACATAATGTTTATAGTCATAAAATTAGCTATAAACATTGATATAATTATATAATTTGCAATTACAAACGAATTTTTTATATTTAAATATATCACTACCGCTGAGATAATGTACATCAATATAAACATTATATATGCTTTAAGTTTCAAACTTTTTCTAAGTTCTTTGTTTATTATAGGGACTTCTTCTGTATCTGCTGGTACATATTTATTTATTATATATATGCCAAATATAAACATAGCGCCGTACATTATGTACATATATACGCTATCAAAGACTAAAAATTTGCAAGCATAGATGTTTATTAAAAAGTATGACAAAGTAGATATTAAGCAGGTTAAATTTGTTCTTGCATGTACTCCTCCTACAAAAGATTTGTATGCAAACAAGATAGCTAAAATAAATACTAATTCTTTAAATATACCAAGTGCTAAACACATTGTAATTAGCAAAATATATTTTGGAACATCTTCTACTATTCTTCTTATTCCGAAACAAAACGATTTCTTCCATGTCGCCAACTATACTGTCATCTTTTTTCTTCATATATGCAAGTATACTGTTACTTATTTTTTCCTCCATTTTTATCACCTTAATTAGATTTTACTATATATTTATTCTTAAAAAAAGTCCTTTTTTATGACTTGTATGTATTAGTTCTTGCATTCTTTTACTCATAGTCTAGCTTATATTTTGCTCCTTAGTTTTACTTTGCTTTTGGCTTATATATAGCAAAAAAAATATGAGAAACTTAATTCTCATTTATATGTTTTTCCGTATCTAGTTAAATTTATTTTCTATGTTTTTATTATATATTAACTCTTCTTTATTTAAATTTGTATAAATTCTTAGTAAATATTTTTCACAAGCTTCCTGTATACTGTTTTTAAGCTCTGTATCTTTTCCATTGTCTAGCGCATTGTGACAGTTTTGGCAAAGCAAAACTCCATTTTCTCTGCAGCCTTTTCCTCCTTTTTGCCTAGAAAAAAATATATGCGCTATTCCTAAATACGTATATCCTCCGCATATAATACATCTTTCTTTATCTCTTAAAGCTATTTCTTTTCTCTCTATCTGATCGAAATCACAAAACTTAGCTCGTTTACTCACTCTAACGTTTGTAGCTATAGCACACTGAGAAGTTTTTTTCGAAATAATTGGCTCTTTTTGCATTAGAGCAGTTTTTGCTTTAAGTGATGTTTTTTGCGTTAATTGCTTTTTTTGCGTTAATTGTTTTATTTGTTTTTCCTTTTTTTCCGGTTTAGGAAACATCATAATATACACCTCATAAGTAGTATATATTATATTGTTTTTTTTGTCGACATGGATTTTAAAATTATATAAAGAAAAATGTATTAATTTTCTACGTATATTCTAAATCTTGTAACTGTACTACATATTATGTTTTTTTAAAGCTAAATTTGTAACAAATAAAAATATACAGCATAAAATATTTAGATAGGAGGTTTTTTTATGGAAATTATTAAAGATAATGAACACGAAAAAAATATAATAGAAGAAACAAATGAAATAGTATTTACAGAATCAGACAGAGCATGCAATACATATGGAAATACATGCAAAAGTGAATGCGTTTGTAAAGAACACACACATAGTAGCCCGTGCTACAATTTAAGGCTTGGAGATACTGCGCCATATTTCGAGTGCAATACAACTTTTGGGCCTTGCCAGTCTACAGATTTTAAAGGAAAATGGCTGGTATTCTTTTCTCATCCCTCAGATTTTACCCCAGTCTGCAGCTCGGAATTTCTAGCTTTTTCTAAATACCACGGGGAATTTCAAAAAAGAAATTGCAATCTTTTAGGACTATCTGTAGATAGTAATTCATCTCATATTGCATGGGTGAACGATATTTGTAAAACTACAGGTTGCCAAATTCCATTTCCTTTAGCAAGTGATCCTAGCATGGATATAGCTAAAAAATATGGAATGATTGCGCCAAATATTAGCACAACTAAAACTGTAAGATCTGTGTTTATTATATGCCCGAAACAAACAATTAAGGCTATTCTTACTTATCCTGCAACTAACGGAAGAAATATTGCAGAAATCTTAAGGCTTTTAGATGCACTTCAGTTAACAGACACTGAAAATTTATATACACCTGCTGGCTGGAATCCAGGAATGCCAGCTGTTGTACCGGCGCCTGCAACATACCAAGAGCTTTGTGAAAGAGTGCAAAATCCAGGAGATTTAAGCTGCTATAGCTGGTATCTATGTTTTAAACAGCCTTCTGCAGCAGCGCCTACTATGAGCTGCACTAATCCATGTCAAGATCCATGCAGCATGCCAAACAATTGCTGCGGGCAGTCTATTATGCCTAATACTTGCTGCAGCCAAGGTATGATGCCGAATAAATGCCAAGTTCCTTTAAACTGTTAGCAAGAGGAGGGATTTGTATGAATGAATTTGACAATTTGGATTCTAACTGCTGTAATGATAAATCTAAATCTGGTATTTTAGAGTTTTGTAGTGGGAAAAATTTAATTTGGATAATTGTACTTATTGGAATTTTTCTTTTTTTCATGCTTGGAAACTCTAAAAATACTTGTAATGACTGCAATATTTAAATGAAAAAAATAGATAGGAAAATATTTTCTTATCTATTTTAATTTTTATTTAATTAATTCATATTTTTTTATAAGCTCTTCTATTTTAGCTTTTGCTGACTGAACATCTATTAATTTTAAAAATTTATTTAAATCTTTATCTCTCTTCTTGCCACTGTCTGAACCACTAAGTAATTTTTTATTATTTCCTTTTATAATGAACTTATCTTCCATAAAAACATTTTTAGAATATTTTATTTCTATATTTTTATATATTATTTTATTTATATTTTTCCAAAACAAATTAGGTTTTTCTATTTCATTTTCAAATACTAATTGATCCATTTTACCTGCTCTATCTATTATTATAGTTAGCTTACGTACATTATCTTTTATTTGTATATTAAAGGTATTACATGAAACACCTGAGATATCAAAAAAGGCACCGCTATACCATGTATATCTAATTTTATCTATATATTCTTGTTCTTTTTCATTTTCTACTTCGTTTAATAAATCTAATTTTTCTTGCTCTTGCATAACATAATACCTCCTTTGTGCTTTAAACATTTTAACACATTAGTTGTTGTTATTCAAGGAAAAAAGCTAATTTACGCTATTTTATTCGAAATTTTACCCTTTATATACATTGTAAAGTGCGAAAGCATCATTAAACCTATTAAACCAAATCCAGTAATATACGTATAAATTGAATTATAAATTTCATATACAAATGTCGCTTTACTAAAAAATATTTTTATAATTACAATCATAAGAATGCATAAAACATGTGGTATATACTTTTGTATTTTTGCATTTTTTATTATTTTTTTCAAGCTTTCTTTAATGAAAAACAAAGCTAAAACTATAGATATGTATATATTAAAAACATATTGAAGTGCAACTGTGCTTTCTATTCTTTCTATAATTTTAAATAAAGATATTTTCTTTAAAACCATATATTCTGGGTATCTATAAATTCCAATTAAATTACTTCCCATTACAAGATTTGTAATTAGCATTAATGAAATGAAAATAAGAGATGCTACTATATATGCAAGCATTATTTTTCTTCCGTTATTAGTGCTGTTTAATACTTTTCTTTTTGGTATTATAGTTAATATAAATATAGGTGCTACTGAAAAAACTGTATATAGAAATGCACTGCTCATAATTTTACTCATTTTATTTTCTAGGACCGGAAAGATATTAGAAATTTCTATGTCTGGTATTAGACCAAATATTGATATTAAATAAAATGATATATTTATTATAAGTATAATTTGACTTACTCTACTTATTTCCGTTATATCTTTAGACAGTGCATATATAATAGGCATTATGATTAGTATTTGTATATATAAACCGGTTGTTTCCGGTATATACTGAGTATTTGCAAATAAACTTACGTTAAAAAAAAGTGATATAGCTATTATAAATACCACAATATTTAAAATAATATTTATTATGCTACCTAAAGTTTTCCCAAATAAATTAATATTTAAGTCTATAATATCTTTTCCTTTTTTATTATTTTGTATAGCTATAAACGAGCAAAGCGGCAGTAATCCTATAAGCATTCCTATTATGCCACTTATGTAACAATCTCTAGTTACTTTTTGGAAAATTAGAAAGCTACCCATTCCTAGAAAACTAGATTTAGCTAAAAAATATATAAAACTATAAAATCCAAGACCACCAATTAGATCTTTCTTATCATTTTTTGTATTCGTTTTTGTCATTGTTAACCAATCCACCTTCTTTATCTAAATTCACATTTACTTTAACATTAGTTTTTATTTTCGGGAAATATTCAGTTCCAAAATCTTTTTGTATTTTCTTATATTCTTTATTTAAAAATTTATGAAAAACAGCTCCATATCCTACTATATCTGAGCAGTATACATTTTGGCAATTTGATACGTATTCTAATATATTTTTTTTGATTGCGCCTCCAACTAGATCTTCATATTTTCTTAACTCTTCTTCTGATGTTACATCTGCTTTTTGTGTAAATTCTGTTATTATTCCATCACAATTAATATTTATATCTACTTCATATTTAGAGTCCTTATATACTGGTTTAACATTTGAGTTTAGTTTATATATTTCAACAGCAATTTTATTTTTTTTATCTTTTGTTTCTACTATAGTACTTTTAATTTTACCTCTAACCATGTTGTACGATATATTATCTTTAGATTTTAAATATCCTTTCATATATCCATCTTTAAAGTATGCAAGATCTGATATAATTATTTTAGTTGGTGTATTAGACTGCTCTATATTTTCCTCTTTATCTCCGCTTTTTGTATCTCCCTGTATGATAACGCTAGGAAGAGTTAGGTCTACTCCTTCTTCTAGCAGCACTCCTAGGCTACTTGCAAGATCTGTTTTTGCAGTTCTACCTTCATATTTGCTAGTAGTAATAATACTTTCTTTTATGTTTTTTATAGGATCTTGTTCAAGTGGCGTTTGTATACCTATTATATCTTCTGACTTGCAACCCCTTGCTACAACTACTAAAAATTCTTTATTTACTTCATTGTCTCTAACAAAAAAATCTAAACAACTTTTTAATTTACTTTCTGCTATTTCTTCTGAAATTATTAGCAGTTCCATATGCCCTAAATACAGCCTTTTAGGAGATTCATATATCATATTCCTAAGAGCTAATTGTATAGTTGCAGCTTCTGAGCGGTATTCTATAACGCTAGAAGATTTACTACTTGCGCCTCCTGAGCTGCTACCTTGACCTTGTTTTTTTGAATTTAGTATTTGAGCTGTTACTTTGTATTTTCCATTTTCGCCTACATCTATAGCTATGCCAGATACAATTGCAAGATCGTTTAACTCTCTTGAGTTGTCTAAACCGCCTACAACTAGCATAACAATAATTAAAATTAGTATTTTTATTTTCATTTTCTACCTCTTAACGTCTGCTTGTTAAATTATTTGTTAAATTTTTATATCTGTTTCTAAGAACACTCATGTCTTTTCTATTTAATGCATCATCTAAAATTTTTGTTTTATTTAGTGGCGCTACTGGATATGAATATGCTTTAGAAAAACTAGTAACACTTGAAATTTTTATTATGAAGAAAAGTACTGCTACAGAAATTCCGAGTATGCCTGCTATGCTTCCTAGGATTAGAAAAATAATTCTCCAGTTTCTAGATGCATTGGTCATATTAATTTCGTTAAAAAGCAGACCTGAAATTGCTGTTATTGCTATAACTATTATCATTATAGGGGAAACAATTCCGGCACTTACTGCAGCTTCTCCAAGTATTAGAGCGCCTACTACAGATAAGGTGCTTCCTGCTATGTTTGTTACTCTGTAGTCCCCTTCTCTTAATATTTCAAAAGCAAGTATCATAACAAAAGCCTCCATACTTGCTGGAAACGGAACGCCTGCCCTTTGCGCTGAAAAGGATAGCAGCAGTTCTGCAGGTATTGCTTCATGATTAAATGTGATTAATGCTACATATAGACCTGGCGTTACTATTGTTATAAAGAAAGCTATGTATCTTACTATTCTTGTTAATATAACATTACTACTTTTTTGGTAATAGTCGTCTACGTTATTTATATAGTCTTCTATGAATGATGGTGCAACTAACACAAATGGACTATTTTCTATTACTATTGCAACTCTTCCTTGTAATAAATACATAGAAACAAGGTCCGGCCTTTCTGTGTTTATTACCGTAGGAAAATCTGTTTTTGGCCCTTCTTCTATATTTTCTATTATATAATTGCTATTTAATATTGCATCTATGTCTATATCTTTTATTCTTTTTTCTATTTCTTTTACAAGTCCTTCTTTTGCTATGTCTGAAATGTACATTACTCCTACTTTGCTTTTGGATCTTCTTCCTACTAAACTTTGCTTTAGGACTAGTTTTTCTGTTTTTATTCTTTTTCTAATAAGTGCCACATTTTGTTGAAAGTTTTCTCCAAATGCGTCTTTTGAGCCTTTTAAGCTGTTTTCTGTATTTGTCTCAGATATTGGTCTGTCTATTATTCCTCTTGTTTCTAACGATAGGATTGTGTCTTTGTATACGATTAATGAGAATCCTGAAAAAAGGTAGTAGAATATGTCTTCTGTGTTTATGTCTAGTTTTTTTACTTTGCATGATGAAATGTTTTTTTCTAGATTGCTTATAATGTCATAAACACTTCTTTTAGATTTTTCGCTTGGTTTATTTTTTGTTTTGCTTATTATTTTCACCGTTGCTTGTTTATCTTCTATTGTTTTTTCTATGTCTTCTAGTTTTTCTATTTTAACTATATCTTTTACGCTTTCTTTTAGACTTTTTATGACAAAGTCTGATATATATATTGATGATACCATTGCTTCGCTGTATACTATTGTAACGGTTTCGTTTAACACGTCAATTTCTCTGTATATTATATCGTCACTATTTTGGGTGCTGTCTTTTATATATTTTAATATATCTTTTTTTTCGTCCATTTTTTATTCTCCTAGTTTTCATTATATTATGGATGTTTTTTTTGTTTTTATTCTATGAAAAACATATAAAGATATATTATCTAGATACGGTAATATGGTTAATGCAATGAAGTTTCTCATATGTTTTTT
>JAVWPP010000006.1:0-48399 GCA_036635835.1 Clostridia bacterium
TATTCTATTTTTTATATTTATTTTTTATATTTATTTTTTATATTATTTATATTAATTAGTTATTTACATATATTTACATTATCTATGCTTTAGCGTATATAAAGTAAATAAGGAAAACTTCTCCTACTCTTCTTTGACAAATAATAAATTGTAATATATAATAAAAAAAGGAGGATATATTTATGTTTGATAAAATACTAAACATATTATTTAGGTTGTATGAAAAAATAACATTTTTTATGGTATATAAAGCAGAAGACCTATCGAATGAATTCTATAATGATTATATGGAATACAGAAAAGACAAAAAATCAGAAAGAAAAAACATAACAAAAGAAGAAATAGAACAACAAGAAAAAGCATATAACGATTTTGTACAAAGCCAAAAAGAGAAGTAATATAGTTGCTTCTCTTATATATATCTAAAATCTAAATATACACTTAAGTTTTAAAGCATATGTTCTTTCTACGTTTTTAAAAAATATATAAAAAGCAAAAAAGAGAAGCTGTCTCCTACTTCTCATTTAAAATTCTTTTAACCTCTTTAGAACCTGTGCTACTATTATCTTCTGAAAGCTTATCCACAACATTTTGTAGGTTATCCTTAGTAAGCATTTTAGTTGCATCTTTAACATTTTGCAGATAAATAAAGGACGTAAGAGTTATATACATACCAACAGCAACCGAGCTAAGAACAACTCCTGCTATATTTAGTTCCTTGTTACCTAGCTTGTAGCCGGCAATAGTAGAGCAAATAGATATAACCGCACATGGGATACAAATGTACCACCAAAGCACGCTAGCAAGAGATATAATTCCAAACACAATTGAAACTATAGCATAAATAGATAATCCCATAAAAGTTCCTCCTCTTTAGATATTCATATAAATAGAGTATACAATATATATGAGAATAAGTAAATAGCAGAGATTTGTTCTCTGCTATTAGTTTAATTTATTTTACCTGATGGAAAGAAATCTAAAATTTTAGATACACCATCATCTTGCGTTACAATAGTAACATAATCTAAAGCGCCTTTCTTTTTACCTTCGTATTTATCTTTACCTACTCTATTTAAGCGTATATTAAAGACTTGTATATCCATAAAAGAAAGAACTGGCTGCATGTTAGAAATATACTTTAGCTGCTCAGTTGCAATAGCTTCTGTTTTCTTGTTTTTAAAAGCTGCCTTTTTAACTACTAGCTTCTTAAGGTAATCTTCAGAAGAGAGAGAAAGTGCGCTTCTACCTTTTTTTAAAGAAGAAGAATACTTATAAATTGCCCTAAGAGAGGTAGGTATACTTTTAGACTGAATAATCTTATCTCGCATTTGCACATGTAGCTCATTTAAAGCCACCATATCCTCTTTAGCTTCATACACTGTCTCAAGTAGCACATATGGTAAAAAGTCTGCAAGGTTATTTTCTATACATTTATTACATGCATAAAGCATCATATCTTGGTCGTTTATACGCATATACACATCTAAAAGGTTTATGAAATATTCCGGTGAAATACTTGCTAGATATGCATACTTCTCTACTTCTAAATTTGGTCTATTTGTCTCCATATAAAGAGTAGCAAGAAGTTCATTTACAAGCTTTCCGTTTGGATTAGTAGATATAACCTCATCGCATAAAGATTCTGCTAAAGCATATGCCTTTAAGACATAGATATAGTATTTACACAGTATAAGCTTATTGGCATTAGATATATCTTCTAGATATATAAGGCTCTCAAACAAGCTTTCTGCGTAGTTTTCCTCCTTTGTATATATAACTGCATCTAATAGTTTAAAACGTATATTATAGTTACTAGGCTCTCTTAGAAGTATTTCTTTGTACTTTGCTATAGCTACGGTATATTCTTTCTTAGCTAGTGCTTTAGTTGCCTCTGTAGCAAGCACAGATGTTGCTTCATTGTTCATAGTAATTCCTCCTTAATATTTATTTTGGAGTGGATATATTAACTGGTATAAGTATAGCACAAAGCATGTGTTATGTCAATGAGAATATGTGTTCTTTTTCGCATAAAAAAAGATACCCAAGTAGCATATGAAAACTACCTGGATATATAAAGAGGTTGATATATGAAAATTAAAGATAATTCTTTAATTCAGAACGCTTTTTTAATTATGCCAAATTCCTTTTACAGAATCTTTTGCTTTTTTTTCTGCTTGCAAAAGATCTTGCTGTATTTCGACATTTTGTTTTTCTTCTTTTACTTTACTGTATCCATTTTCTAAAAGTTTAGCATTTACTAAATCTTTATTATAGTACACATAAGCAAAATATAAATTGTTTTCAGTTTTTTTCTTATCAAATTTTACTTGAACGTTTTTATCTTTTAACAAAGAAGAAAGTTCTTTTTTGTATAAGTCTGCTTCACTGCTTTGCAGATCTAAAGAGGCAGTTGGCATTACACCTATCATAGAGATAGTTATATGAGATCCGTCTTTATCCTCAATAGTTATATTATTAACATCATTTACAGAAACAACTTTAAAAGCAGAAGACATCATACCTTGCTCTAATTTAGATATAGAGAGGTCTTTGTAATCTGTATCAATTAATGTGTTTTCTTTATTAAATACGCCTTCTAGCACACATGAAGTATTAGCTTCAGTACTTACTTCTTTAGAAGCATGTTCTTCTAGAACTTCTGCTTTTCTATTAGATAAGCTGTATACTGCTTTTACTATTGTTTTATCATTTACATTGTTTGTTTTTAGAAACAAGTATGATCCAAGTAGTAGTGCTATAGCAAATATGCTAAGCAAAAAGACTTTAGGTCCGTATTGTATAAGATAAAAGGTTTGTTTACTTTTATAGTACATAACTAATACCTCCTTTACTTAATAAAATAATTGTTAACAGTTCTATTATACCATGGCTTTTTGTTTTTGTCAACACATTATGTAAAAAAACAACTAAAAAGATAGAGTTTTAGTACATTGCTTATGCAAAATATGATTTGTGGCAAAAAAATATAAGAGAAGTTATGCTCTTATATTTTTATTTATTTTACATATCTGCGTTATGCCATACGTTTTGTACATCATCGTTATCGTCTAATTTGTCTAGCATTACTTGGAACTTATCTGCTTGTTCTTCTGTTACATCTACTGCTACAGATGGCACCATTTTAATTTCTGCTTCTAAGAATTTATATCCCTTTTCTTCTAATGCTGCTAGAACTTTAGAAAAATCTACTGGGTCTGTTGTAACTTCAAAATACTCTTCTTCTGCTGCAAAATCTTCTGCTCCTGAATCTAAAGCATCCATCATTACTGTTTCTTCATCTAGCTTTTCATCTTTTTCTATTATTAGCACACCTTTTTTAGCAAACATAAATCCTACGCAGCCTGGTAGTCCCATTTTTCCGCCGCTTCTATCGAATATACATCTTATATCTGCAGCTGCTCTATTTTTATTATCTGTAAGTGCTTCTACTATAACCGCAATTCCGTTTGGTCCGTATCCTTCGTATGTTATTTCTTCGTAAGACACTGAATCTCCAGAACCTGCTGCTTTTTGTATGCATCTTTGTATGTTGTCTCCTGGCATATTTGCTGCTTTTGCTTTAGCTACTATATCTCTTAGCTTACCGTTTATTGAAGGATCTGGTCCCCCGCTTTTAACTATTATAGTTATTTCTTTTCCCATTCTTGAAAAGACTTTTCCCCTTTTGTTATCTGTGGCTTCTTTCTTTCTTTTTATATTGGCCCATTTTGAATGTCCGCTCATAAAATATTCCTCCTTCATTGCTAGTTTATTTTATCACAAAGAAGATTAAGTTTCAACATTTTTATGATTTTTTTATATTTTTATAGCTATATTTATAACCTCTTTAGATACGTAACATCTAGCTAAAGAGGAGAAACGTAGGCATATGTTTTTTCTAAAATACATACACTGTAGTAGACTTAAAACCTAGCCGCTATAGCCAGGTAAATACCTTCCAAGAGTAGCAGCTAGCTTAGAAACAGGCATAGTTTGTAGCCATACAGTTCCAGGCCCTTTAAGAGTAGTTAAGAAAATACCCTCGCCGCCAAACACCATATTCTTAACACCTTTAACCGTAGTAATATCTAAATTAACATCTTCAGTCATTAAAACAACATAGCCGTTATCTAGTTTAAGAACCTCATTTTCTTTAAGCTCTTTTTTAACAATGTTACCATCTATCTCAAAAAAAGCTTTACCGCTTCCGCTTATTTTCTGCATAATAAAGCCCTCGCCACCGAAAAAGCCAGCGCCTACTTTCTTTCTAAAAGACATCTCAGTCTTAATAGTAGTCTCACCACAAAGATATGCTTTCTTTTGACAAATCAAACTCTTACCTTCTTCTAAATCATACTCCATAATCTGTCCTGGGAAAGAAGAAGAAAAAGCAATCTCACCGCTATCTTCTGTGCATGTATAAGTATTCATAAAAATAGTCTCACCAGCAAAAGCTCTACCTATACCAGTTAAGAGCCCTCCATTTGTACTAGTATTCATTTCAAAAGAATCACTCATCCATGACATACCCCCATTTTGCGTACAAATCTTTTCTCCTTTTTCTAAAAAGCATGTAAGCACAGGTAAAAAGTCTCCTGTTATTTCAGTTTTCATAATATATATCCTCCTTAAATCATGTATATATATTATACTAAGTTAAAGAAAATGTAAAGGCAAATACGCAAAAAAAAAAAAGCACCAATTGATGCTTTTTTTATGATCTATATTTTTTTAAACTTTTGGATAAACTCGTATGCAACTTCTTTACATACATCTTCTAATATATCTAAATTATCTTCTTGCGCCATTATATTATTCATACAATCTACTTCATCTTTGCATAATCTATCTACTATCTTTTCTGTATATTTATCTGGTACTTTATCTAGTAAATCTAGTTTAACTAAATCTTCGTATATGCATTTGTATTTGTAATCTATATTATATGAATCGCTGTAATCTGCTAAAGGAGCAAAATATTCATCTCTAAGTGTTGAACGAATAATTCCTTTAAAGAAACCGTTTATTATATCATAGCAAGTTGCTTTTTTAGTAAGATAAAAAGTATTAGTATATACATCGTATAAACATTTATAACTTTTTTCTATTTTTGCATCTTGTAATATTTCTAAAACATTTTCTTTGCTTAACATTTGTACTAAGTGATTATCTAAATCTATTAAATTATCTGCTATAAAAAGTTGTATAGCTCTGATACATACGTCTACTTTAATTTGTAATTCTTTGTGACTAAATAATATACTCACGTGATCACTCCTATAAATTTATTTGAGTTTAATTTTTCTTATGCTTATAGTATATCACTTAGAATATAAAAAGTCAATATTATGTTAACGTTTTGTTTTTAGTTGTTCTTTTTATTTATTTTTTGAAAAAAGTATAAGCAACTTTTTTCTCTTTATCTATACTTATATATCTAGCATATTTTTCTCTTTATATTCTCTCTTTCTACACCTTTACTATCTATATATTTTATATGTATTTTCTACGTTTCTAAAAAACTATTGACTTGCTTTTTCTCTTGTGATACTATGGATATATATGAAATATACGAGGTGTTATATATGAAAAGAAACAGTCTTATTACGGACTTTATCTGCTACCTTCTTATCTTTATTTTTGTCTTTACAATTGGTTGCATATACATAGCTAAAGAGGTTAAAACAAACAGAGCCCTTATGCAAAAAGACAACATGCAAAACAAAGAAGCGGTAACTAGCGCAAAAGAATTAGTAGAAAAACAAGCTAAAATAAACGAGCTAAACATAAAGAAAAACGAGCTTAAAGTTTCACTAGATACATTAAATTCCCTTACAGAAATAAAGAAAAATGGAGAGCCTACATTAGAAAAAGATATACAAAAATTAGATAGCGAAGTAGCTGAAATTTCAGCAAATATATCAGAGGCAACAGAGAGACTTTCAAGCCTTAATGTTAAAGTTAAATCTTTAAACACAGCATACGTTTCTAAAAACGATGTATATATAAATCTTCTAAAAAAAGCAGCAAATTAAAAAGGAGGCTTTAAGTTTATGAAAGAAAAAAGCGAAGAAACAGGAGCAAAAAAAGCACCTGCTAAGAAGAAAATTTCAGCAGAGAAAACAGTAAAAAAAGTAGTTAAAACATCACCTAAAAAAGCAGCAAAAACAGCTACTAAACCATCACCTAAAAACAGCACTTTAAAAGAGCCTGTATCTTCTAAAATATTAAAAGAAAAAGTAAATACAAAAGACGTTAACGTGCCTAAAAAAGATATGCAAACTAGTAGCCTAGAAAAGCTAAAAGCAAAAGTTTTCTCACCATATAAAAAGCAGTACGATGAGACCTTTGAAAAGCGTATAATTCTTCTAATTAGCTACTGCATTTTCATGTGCGTACTTATAGGACTTATGGCCGCTCTATACATTTGCTTAATATACTCAACAATGCCACTTAGAAAAAACGCTAGCCTTACTAAAGACGATCTAAACTCCCTAAACATGGGTAACTCCACATACGAAGAAGCAATTGCAAACCTAGAAGGAGAAATAAAAGCAGTAGAAACTAAGATAAATGCAGAGCAAACAAAGCAGGCCCCATACAACGAAAAAGAAGCTAAGCTAGCTACCCTTATACAAACTAAAACAAAGTATCTAGCAGACCTAGAAGGCATAAATAAGCAAGTTGCAGATGCAAGCAATAAAATAGATAGCCTTACAAGAAAACTAGCAGAATTAGACGCATTAATTACAAAATTAAAACAAAGATAAAAAAAGATAATTCCCGTAAAAAACATATCGGGAATTATCTTTTTTTTAACTAACTTTCCTGCATAAAAACCAAAGAAAAAAAACAAAACTAAGTACTACTTTTTACATAGAAAAACGCAGGCAAAAACACCTACGTTTTAAAACTATTTATAAAGCATTTCATATATATTATAAGTCCTTAAAACCTTCTTAACATACATCCTAGTTTCAGCAAAAGGAATACTATCTAAAGAATCTGCATCCTCTTTAGAAACAGTACCATCTGCAATCCACTTATCTACATTACCAATCCCTCCGTTATATGCAGCAATAGCAAGAGGAACACTATTATATCTTTTAATAAGCACGCTTAAATACTTAGTACCAATAAAAATATTATTCCTAGGATCAAACAAATCCTCAGAAAGAGAATCATCAGAAAGCTGATATAACATCTCACCTGCAGTAGAATCTAGAAGCTGCATAAGCCCTTTAGCATTCATACTAGAAACCGCATGAACATTAAAATTACTTTCACTTTTAATAACAGCAAAAATAAGACTTTCATCAACATCATACCTCTTAGAAGCATCAGTAACAAACTCTTCAAACTGCCTCACATACAAAACATTTTTAAAAACATATGGCACTAAAAAGTAAGCAGTAACAAGCACGCAAAGTGCAAATAAAACTAGCCTATAAACACACACCTTAAATTTTTCAAATCCCTTCATACACTCTCCTTATTTAGCTTCATACCAGCTCTTACCTACAAAAGGTTCTGCAACAAGTGGAACATTTAACTTAATCACATTTTCCATTTCTTCTTCTACAATTTGCATAACAAGATCTTTATCTTTTTCATCAATTTCAAACAGCAGTTCATCATGCACTTGTAGTAACATTTTAGCATCAATATTCTTCTCTTCAAACACCCTATATATATTAACCATAGCAAGTTTAATTATATCTGCAGCAGTTCCTTGTATAGGAGAATTCATAGCAACTCTTTCTCCAAACTGAACTATATTTTTATTTGTACTTTTAAGCTCTTCTATATATCTTCTTCTTCCAAATAGAGTAGTTATATATCCATCTTTTTTAGCCTTATCTACTATATCTTTCATGTACATCCTAATACCATTATATTTTTCTAAATAGTTTTCTATGTACATTTTAGCTTCTTTTCTAGAAACTTTAATTTGCTTTGCAAGCCCAAACTCACTTATGCCATATACTATTCCAAAATTTACGGCTTTAGCTGCAGATCTCATTTCTTTTGTAACATCTTTAAGCTCTACTCCAAACACCTGAGACGCCGTAACGCTATGTATATCTATATTTTGTATAAACGCATTTAGCATTGTTTCATCATTTGCTATATGTGCAAGCACTCTTAATTCTATTTGTGAGTAATCTGCATCTAGTATACATTTACCTTCTTTTGCTACAAAGAATTTTCTCATGTTTCTACCTATCTTTGTTCTTGTAGGTATGTTTTGCAAATTAGGTTCTACAGAGCTTAATCTGCCCGTTGCAGTCACTGCCTGCATGAATGTAGTATGTACTCTAAAACTTTCATCTATAAGGGGTTTTAAGCCCTCTACGTACGTGCTTTTTAGCTTAGCTAATGTTCTATATTCTAATATGTATGTAACTATCTCATGATCTTCTTCTATTTTTTCTAGAACTTCTTTATTTGTAGAATTCCCTGTTTTATTTTTTTTAGATGCTGGTATTCCTAGTTTATTAAAGAGTATCTCTGCTAATTGTTTCGGTGAGTTTATATTAAACTGCTCTCCTGCTAAATTGTATATAACAGTCTCTAACTCTTTTATTCTTTCACTTATTTCTTTATTGAATTCTTCTAGTTTTTCTGTGTCTATTTGTATCCCCGTTACTTCCATGTCTGCTAGCACTTTTACAAGCGGCATTTCTATTTTTTCTAGCAGCTCTAGCTCTCCTTGCTCTTCTAGTTGTTTCATTATTATTTTTTTACTTTCACATATTACTTTTAGCGTTTTTTTATACTCTTCTATTTTCTCTTTTGACAGCTCTTCTTCTTTTTTTTCTTCTGCAAAGAGTGACATTTGTTCTTCTTCTTTTTCTACTTCTATTTCTACTCCTAATATGTCTTTTGCTATTTGTTTTATACTTGGCTCTGCTTTATCTGAATGCAGCAAAAAGTATCCTAGTTCTAGATCAAAAACAAAGCCTTTTATTTCTTTTGCTTTTATCTCTTCTTTTAGCATTTTCTTTATGTCTTTTTTTATTTTATATCCGTTTTTTACTACGTCTTTTTTAGCTAGCGTTTCTAAGTTTTTTTCTAAAGAGGCTATATATACTGTATCTTCTTTTTCTACGTATATGCATATCTTTTTTTCTTCTTCATCTATAATATATGATATCTCTTCTTGCATTTTTTCTTCTATTTTTTCTATGTATGCATGCTTGCAGTCTACAGATATTTTTTCTTCTTTAGGAACGATTGTTTCTACGTTTTCTAAAGAGGAAAAATCTAATTTCTGAAGAAACTTTTTAAACCCAAGATACGTAAAAATCTTAAAAGTTTCTGCCTTATTAATATCTACTATAAGCGCATCCACAAGGCTATATTCTATATCCACATTAACATCTATAGTTCCAAGAGTTTTACTAAGGTATGCCATATCTTTACCAGACTCCATATTAACTCTTTGCTTTGGTTTTAACTCTACATCATCAAAATGAGCATAAATATAATCTATAGTATGATACTTCTGTATAAGAGAATAACCAGTTTTTTCACCAATCCCAGGAACTCCAGGTATGTTATCTGAAGCGTCTCCCATAAGCGCTTTAACCTCAGTAACCTCTTCTGGCGTAATACCGTACTTTTCCATTAAAGCAGCCTCGTCTATTACATTATATTCTGTCTTACCAGGAGCACTAGACGGCATAAGAACATTTGTACTGCTAGATATAAGCTGAAAAGAATCTCTATCTCCAGTTAGTATATATGTGAAAATATTATTCTCTTCATTTAGCTTTGCAATACTTCCAATAACATCATCTGCTTCAAAACCTTCCTTCTCAATTATATGTATATTCATAGCCCTTAAAACATCTTTAATTATAGGCATCTGAGTTTTTAAATCCTCTGGCATTGGCTTCCTTTGCCCTTTATATTCCTTGTATAAAAGATGCCTAAAAGTTGGTGCCTTAAGATCAAAAGTACATGTAACGTATTTAGGATCTACCTGCTCTAGTATTTTAAAATATATATTCATAAAACCATACACCGCATTTGTAGGCACGTCCTCACTATTTGTCATCTTAGACATTATGCCGTAAAAGGCTCTATTTAGTATACTGTTTCCATCTATTATTAGATATTTTTCTTTCATCTTATTCCTCTTTCCTGCTACTATTTCTTTTGAATTATATCATATATATCTAGCTTTTGCAAAACTATTTCGTGCATTTCAAAAGAAAAAAATAGCACCAATTACGGTGCTATTTCATATATATTTTAGTTTGCCTGTAGAAAGAATTTTCACCTGCTACATTTGGAAGACATATAACTAAATTTAAAGTAATAGTTGTATATAAATGTTTCTGCTTTTCTATAGAATAATGCATACAAATATACGTAGCAGATTTATCTAAAACAATATTACGAGAAAGTAAACTTGTGCCCTTTTCTTCATCTTGCTGCTTAGTTATATTAAGCGGCTTAAAAAGCTTTTTATCTCCATCTGTAAATATTAAATCTATATAACTTTGCTTAATTATATTTTGCTGTAGCTCTACTTTATCTAAAGTAATTTGCAAACTAGAAGATGTATATATTTCTTCTAGTATCATACGTTTTTTTAGAAAATCTAGATCATTAGTAACGCATGCTTTAGCTATAACATTTTTATCTTTTACATTTAAAATATTAGGTATATTTTCTTTTATATATTTCCTTACAATCTCTAAATTAATTTCTACATCTTCTAAATCTTCTAGGTAATCTATATATCTATTTACAATACATTCTACCATATTAATTCGCCCCCATATATACGCATAATTCATTTATACATTCTATTTTAAACGGTGAATTTATAACCTTAATAATCTTTCTTGTAACCACATAATCTTTATCTACTTTAAACTTTGGCCTAACCCTTTTTTTGTTTTTTACATATTCTAAATATGATATATTTTCTAAGTTTACTGTATTAAAGTATGGATCGTTTTCAGAAATAACTTTGCACTTTTGGTAGTACTGTAATTCTTGTTTTTTAACTTTCAGTACACGTTTTCCATCTACATATTCTGCTGCTTTTTTTTCTATTATAATGTTAACTAAAAACGCTTCTAAAACATCTTTTTCTGTAGTTAGTATAACTGTATCATATATACTTTCTAGTTCATCAATATCTAAATTTAGTTCTTTATATTTATCTGCAATGTATAGTTTACTAAATACCATAGCAGTCACCCCTTAAGCAAATATTTATTTGCAAATTTTAAAAAATGCTAATGCTTAGTATACCAAAGAAAATATGAATTGTCAAATTTATATGTAGATATATTTAAATAAAACGTAGAAAGGATAGTATAACTAGCTAAAATAGGTGAAGCTGCTAAAGCGTCTTTTTTTCCTTAATGGTAACGCTTCTCATTAAACTTAAGGCTAATAAAAAAAATAAGTTTCTATATTATTATAGCTAGCATAGTTATTATCTGATCTATTAGTACTAGTGCTGTAAATATGCATGGAGTTAGTATGTGTTTTCTTGCAGTATTTTTTTTAGCAAGATTTCTCTTTCTTTTATTTTTCACTTTACGCGTAGGCTGAATTTTCTCTTTAAAAGCAAGATATATAAATATACCTATGCTGCTTATTATGCTATTAATTACTATATGTTTTTTGTATTCGTTTATATTATTTCCTACGTAATTATATTTTGGAGTTATCTTACTTTGCTTAATTATTTCATCTATTATTTTACTGTTTTCTTCTGCCTTTAATATATATGCAAAATCTCCTGTATCTATATATTCCTTTTTGTATTTTAAATTTATATTTGCTATATAATCTTGCATATTTACAAGCACAGATCTTCTTGCTTCTATAAGCTCGTTATATGTGCCACTTTGTATAATATCTAAATATGTACCCTCGTAATTATTTAAAAGCTCTAAATCTAGATCCTTGCTCGCATACGTGGTATTTATTATATATGGTTTAACATACAAATCTATATCTTCTTCTTTAAAGCCAAGTTTGCGGAGCCTTATAATAAGCTTACTAAATCTAATATCTGAAATTTCATTTATAGCTTCCTTAGAAAAACTACATTTTTTATTTTCTTTCTCAAGCTCTAAAAGCGATATTAGAACATCCGCTCTTTCTTTGCATATATTATATTTAGGATCTTTATTTTTCTCTAAAATATATATCTCATTATTTATTATTTTAATTTGCTTATCCGCTTTACTATTTTTATCTAACTGTATATTTAAAGCCTGCATACCTGTAGCCATTATACAAAGACAAATTATAATTTGCAACAATATTTTTTTCAAATTAATTCTCCTTATTTATATGAAGATTATATCACAAAAAAGGTTTTATGTCAACGAAAAGGAGCCTAATTTGGCCCCTTACTTTTCTATAAGACATAGAGTTGGTCTATATACATATAGCTTTATTCTTTTTAAATCCGGATACTTTTTTGCTATGATATACATAACATTTTTTTCTACTACATATGAGTGCAGCAAGTCTAAAAATTCATCTATTGATTCTTGCATAGTAGTTGCACATTTTCTTTTTTTCTTTTTTCTATCTATGAAATACTGCGCTGTACTAGCATAAATTACTTCAACATTTTCATTTAACTTTATATCTTCATTTTCATCATTTATTAAGTTTGAACTTATTAGATAATCTATCCTATGAAAATCTTTAGTAAAGTTATATACATATGTGTAATCCTCTGATTCTAATTTTAATATTTCTTCTATAAAAACATCTTCAATATACATATCTTTTTCATCCATTTCAAATACAAGTACTGCTTTTTTAAATCTTGTATACAAATCTAATTCCTTAGAATTTTTTAAAACAGCTTTTACTTTCTTGTTTTTTAAAAAATTTGTTATCTGCATTATATTGTACTGATTTAATAGCTTAAATATTTTTTTAAAAAGAATATTTTTTCTCATAATTTGATTCCTCCTAAATATATATGTATATATTTATTTTTTAAATACTATATAGATATTATACCATAATGCAAAAGTTATGTCAATTGCAGATTAGCTTGCTAGAGTGTCTTTTAGTTTTAAACAATAACGCTTCTCATTAAACTTAAGAACAGAATATTTATATGCATAAAAAAAGTAGTATCTATGTACTACTTTTATATGAATTCTTGCCATACTATATTGGCTAAATCTTTTCCACGCTCAGAAAGAAATATATTGTTTTTCTCATGTATTAAAAGACCTTTTTCTACTAAGCTCTCTACTTCTGTTTTAAACATATCTAAGAAATCTTTTTTAAATCTTGCTTTAAATATATTAAGATCTATACCTTCTTTTAACCTAAGTCTAAGCACTGCATACTCTCTTATCATATCAAGCAAATCCATTTGTTCATCTACCACTGAAATTGTTTGATTACTTTCTATTTTTTCTATATACTCTTTTATATTCTTAACATTTGTATATCTAATTCCGTTATAAAAAGATGACGCACCTGCACCAAAACCAATGTATTTTTTTTGATTCCAGTATGCTAAATTATGCTTAGATTCATATCCCTCTTTAGCATAGTTTGAAATCTCATATCTATTATATCCAAGCTTAGTTAAAGTCTCTTCTCCCCTATGCCTTATGTCCACCACTTCATCTTCACTTGGCACCTCTAAATATTTTTCCTTAATTAAAAAATCTAGTTTAGTATTTTCGTATACTTCTAAATCATAAGTTGAAATATGTTTAGGATTTAGTTTTATAATTTCTTTAATTTCTTCTTCTACTATATCTTCTGTTTGATTTGGAAGCCCAAAAATATAGTCTACGGAAAAATTATCAATGTCTGCTTTTTTAACTTCTAAAACTGTCTCTTCAAATTCTTTATATGTATGAATTCTACCTATCTGTTTTAGCGTCTTATCATTACCACTTTGAAGACCAATACTTATTCTATTTATACCTGCTTCTTTATACGCATTTAACTTGTTCTTTACGCATGTACCAGGGTTAACTTCAATAGCTATTTCTATGTCTGTATTTCCGCACATACTTTTTAGAATATTTAATATTTCTACTATGTATTTTTCACTTACATATGATGGCGTGCCACCCCCTATGTATATTGTAGATATATTATATGCAGCTAGCATTTCTGCTGCGCTTATTATTTCTTTTATTAGGCTATCAAAATACTTTTTAATAAGTGCTTTTTCATCTTGTAATTTATTGCATGCTACTGAATTAAAATCACAGTAGAAACATTTACTTTCACAAAATGGAATGTGCACGTAGACTCCTATATCCTCCATTATATTTCTCCTGTTTCTTTATATTTTTTAGCAAGAGTAACTATCTTGGTAAGCCTATGATTTATACCAGATTTACTTATACCACCTTTATATTTTTCGGCAAGTTCTTCTAAGCTATCTCCCTCATGTTTTTCTCTTAACTCCGCTATTTCTTTAAGCGGCTTTGGTAAATTATCAAACTGCTTAACTTTTTTTAAATAGTTTATTGCATCTATATGTCTTACTGCTGTTACAGCTGTTTTTGCAATGTTAGCCGTTTCACAGTTTGTATATCTATTTATATTGTTTTTAACATCTTTTTCTACTCTAATTTGCTCAAAAAGCAAAAGTGCTTTTGATACCTGAAGATATGATAAAAATCTAGATATTTGATCTGATTCTTTTACGTATATTACATAGTTATTTGCACGCTCTATATACTTAGGTCTTAGCTTCATTTTCTTCATAAATCTGCACACTACTTCTACTTTAGATTCTTCTTGCAAAGTAAGCTCTAAGTGGTACTCTATATTTGGATCTACCACGCACCCACTTCCTAAAAATACACCTTTCATAAATGAAGCTATGCAGCATTTATTTTCTAGCATTCTATGTATTTTCACTATATCTATTTTTTTAGATTCTGGAGTTGTTATTAACTCTCCATATCTTTCTGCTAAAATGCAGCATTCTTTTTCAGTTACTTGCTCTAATAGTTCATCTTTTATATCTTGTGAAAATGACATTTTACCACCCTTTCATTATCTCCATAATCTTTAATTACTTTAATATTTTTATACTCTTTATATTGCCTTAATATTTTCTTAACTTCTGCTGCTTGGTCATACCCTATTTCAAGTATAAGCATTCCGTTTTCTTTAAGATATGATCTTGCTTCTGAAATTATTTTTCTATAGAAATCTAGTCCATCGTCTCCGCCATCTAACGCTAACTTAGGCTCGTTTTTTACAACTTCATCTAGCGTAGAAATATCCCATGTTTTTATATATGGTGGATTAGAAAATATGCAGTCTACTTTCTTTCTTTTATTTAATTTTTCAAATAAATTAGACTTAACAACTTGGCACTTTTTATCTGCTTCATTTGCTATAATATTCTCATTTGCAACCTTAATTGCTATGTCTGATATATCTACCATAGTAACATTTTTTATACTACTATTTTTAGCTATACTTATTCCTATACAGCCACTTCCTGTGCACATATCTATTGCAGATTTATATTCCTTTTTATCTATTTCTATAATTGCTTCTTCTACTAATATTTCCGTATCTGGCCTTGGAACTAATATACCTTTTTCAACTCTAAAATCTAGTCCATAAAAAGACTGAGTACCTAGTATATACTGAAGAGGAATATTATCTTTTTTATATCTTTTAACTGCGTTTTCTATGTTAATACATTCTACATATTTTAATTTTATTGTTGTGATATCTAAAAGTATTTTATCTTTATTTACCTTTAATTCTTTAGCAATTATTCTTACAAGATCGCTAATACTTATATCATATTTTTTAATTAATTCTGCTATATAATCCTTCATAGATTTTTCTGCTTCAAGCTCAAGAGCCGCTTCTATTGATGCAATTCCTACTTCTATTTGTTTATCTGTTGGCTCTTTAGTAGTAAGCCTTTGAGTCATTAAGCCCGGTGCTTTTATAAGCTTTGTAAATATGTTATCTTTTTTGTTTGCAAACCTAATAAACTCATAAGATATGCCCGCTATAAATGGAAGCATTAATATCTTAGTTGCAATCTTAAGCCATACATTTGGAAAATATATAAAATATCCAACTATAACTGAAACTATAAAGACTATAAGTATAAAACTTGTCCCGCATCTTGGATGAAATCTACTTGATTTTTTTACATTTGCAACAGTCAACTTTTTACCTGATTCATAGCACATAATACATTTATGTTCTGCTCCGTGATACCTAAAAGTTTTTTGTATTTCCTCCATTTTAGAAATTAGAATTACATATCCAAAAAACATTACAAATTTAAGTATTCCTTCAGTTAAATTATACATTCCTTTGTTTGCAACATTTGCAATTGGAAAAAATAAATTAGACACAAAGTTTGGAATAAATATAAATAATCCAATTGATAACGCTATAGCTATAACAAATGAAATACCTATTTCAAAACTATTTAAATTACTGTCTTCTTCACCTTCACTATCACTTTCAATATCTATATCTAAAGCCGACTGATACATAGCTTTCATTCCTGTTACAAGGCTATCTAAAAATGCAAAAAGTCCTCTTACTATAGGTATCTTTTTAAGAGTAGTATTCTTTATAAAATTTCCGCCCTCAACATCTACTACTTCTATACTTCCATCTGCTTTTCTAACAGCACATACAGACTTTATATCTGACTTCATCATTACGCCTTCCATAAGCGCCATTCCACCTACATTTTTAGGTTCAAATTTTTCACTTTTACTCTTTGTCATTTCTTCACCACTTTCTTATCTATTATATAATATTTATTGTATTTTAGCAACTTATCTTTCTAAATTAGACTTCTCTTCCCTTAAAAAATCTATATTTGCTACGTTTTTTAAAATGTTCTATTTACAATATTTATTTTTTAGTATATTATATTTGTATTGATGCACGTATACGAGAGGAGTATGTATATGAATTATAAAACGCGAGATAATCTAACTTTGATTACTATTTCTATTATACTTTTAATTTCAATTATAGCTCCAATTTGGTTTGTTATATACATCTCTACTGAAAAAAATACAAACCTAGTTACTGCAGATTTAAGTATTACGGAAGACACTTATGTGCCACCTGCTGCAAAAGAAGTAGAAGAAAAAAAAGATGTACCTACTGAGCTTCCAAAGCCAAAAGAACAGGCGCAAGAAATTCTAGATACTATGGATCCACAAGAACTATTCTATAAGAAAAGTTTAAGCGTAACAGAAAAATCTGTGTATGCTGAAATCTGTAGAAACGTAGTAAAACATAACGAGAAAACTTTTAATATACATGAAGTAACCGTAGAATCTTTTAAAAAAATATTTAAATATATAACCTACGACCATGAAGAATTTTTTTGGTTTGAAAACATAGCATATAATATAAATGAAAAAGGCTATGTTGTTTCTGCTAAATTAAATTACAATTGCAGTAAAGAGCAGCGCGCTACAAAGCAGCAACAAATAGACACTTCAGCAAATGAAATATTAGCTAATATAAATGAAACTATGAGCAGCTATGATAAAGCAAAATATATACACGATAAACTTATTTTAAATACTGCATATAACTCAGCTAGTACAGATAACCAAAATATTTATTCTGTCCTTGTTGGCAAGCAAAGTGTATGTGCAGGTTACGCAAGAGCATATCAATATCTTCTTAAAAAAGCAAATGTTTTTTGCACGTATATTACAGGAGAAGCTATAGATGAAACTGGCACTACAGTAGGTCATGCATGGAATTTAATTAATATTGGAACAGATTACTATTACGTAGATATTACTTTTGATGATCCAATGCAAACTAATGATGCAATAAATATAAACTATATTTCTCATATATATTTTGGCATAACAACAGAAGAACTTTTAAAAACTCACTCTATAAATAAAGATATAAATTCTTTACCTATAGCAAGCAGTAATGACTATAATTACTACGTAAAAGAAGGCATGTTTTTTAATACTTATACAAACGAAACTCTAACTTCTATGTTTAACACTTTTAAATCCGGAAACGCTTCTAAAGAGCAGTTCTTTGCTTTTAAATTTGCGAATAAAGAAACATATGTAGCGGCAATAAATGGTCTATTTAAAGTAGACAAATCTATAAATAGTATTCTTAAAAAAGTTAATAAAGATCACTCATGTAAAAATAAAATAATAGACAATACTATTAGTTATATGTTAGATGATAAAAAATATATTATCTCTTTTATATTAGACTACAAATAAAAAAAATGTAACTTTAATAGTTACATTTTTTCTTTGTCTTCTTTTACTTTTATATTTTCTTTTTCTACTTTTATATTTTCTTTTTCAGCAATGCTATATTTAAAATCACAGCATTCATATCCATCTGCAAGAGTTCCCATTCTATCTAGTTTATATCCTAAATATTTAGCTACTAAGAAATCTATCTTGCAAAATCCGGGGAATATATCTTCTGCTCCAAGTCCAAGAGTTCTAGTTAAAGTTAATGCTCCGCATTCAAAAACTCTAATTGTAAATTTGTTTTCTCCTTCGTCTTTATATGATATTTTCCAGTCTAGTGAATTTGCTTTATTTGCTTCTAACTTTTTAACAGCTAATTTATATGCATTTCTTTTTTTTGTGCTCATAAATTTTTTGCACATTTTTCTTCTTCTTTTTTCAGGTATGCTTTTAAGAGTTGCCTCTATCATTCCGTAAATTACTTGATGAGCTCTATCTTTTGTTTCATTCATTTTTGTAAGCGCATAATAAAAGGCAATGTAACAAACAGCAAGGTAGTATTTAGGCAAGAATTCACTGCCGGGTATATTTTGTACCTCAGGCAATATTTCTTCTATTTTATAGTCTGCTAGCTTGCAAAAATCTAAATACACATCTCTATTATCTATTAAGTTTTGACTAATGTTTTCTTTTAGAAATTCTTTTGACATTTTCATTATATATTTATACATTATTTTTATTTTATATCTATACATTTTATCTCCTTAATCTTACTGTACAATTAACACTTTTTTAGCTAAAACATTTGGTATTAAATCTTTGGAATATTCTCCTTCTGTTTCTACCTCTATGTTTAAGCCAAGTAATATATTTTTTTCTGTAAGTAAGTTTCCATTACCTTTGTTTACTATTATTGTTTGTTTAGATATTTCTACATTTATTTTTTCGTCTTTTTCTTTAACCTTAACTAGGACGTTTATTTTATCTGCTTTTTTATTTACGCTTATAACTTTTCCTATTATATTTTTATCTTTTATAACTGCTTCTACGCTTGGCTTAACTTTTTCTTTTTTGAATTTAAGTGTTATCTTATACCCTGAAAATGTTGCTAAAGCTATTACTATAAAAATAAATATGGTTCTGAAAATTTTTGTTTTATCCATTTGCTACTTCTCCATTTAGGGACATTATATCAAAAAGAACGCGAAAAAACAAGGAGAATTCTCCTTGTTTAATTTATTTTTTTTACTGTTTTTTTGTTTAAAACATATTAGTAACTTCTACTTTTCTTTTAGCTTTTTTTATATCTAACTAGCTTCATACTTTTTTATTAATTCTATTTAAAAATTAATACAAGTAATAAGATTAATAGGAAAAGCGCAACTACACCTGCTGGGAAAATAACTGCTATAATTGTAGCTAAAATAGTATAGAGAATTAATTTAACTATGCTAATAGATACTTTAAGCACAACCTTAACAATGAAAAGTATAATACATAATGAAATCAGGCTTGTTAATAAAATTGTAATCATAAGATCACATCCTTAAATTTATTCATAAAAGCAATTGCGTTTATGTAGGTACTATTTAATATATCTTAGTATACCACAGTATCTGTTAAAATACAAGTTTTGTTGTAACATATTTGTCCGTTTCTCATAATATATACTATGTAGAAATTAAGGAGGGAAACTATATGTTTAATCAAAATAATAATTGTGGCTGTAACTGCAATAAACCTATGCCATGTCTTTGTGATTGTTGCTGCTGCAAACCTGCGCAAGAACCTAAACCTTGTTGCTGTTGCTGTAAACCTGCACAAGAACCTAAACCTTGCTGCTGTTGTTGCAAACCTATGCCAAAACCAGAACCTAAACCTTGCTGCTGCTGCGAGCCTAAACAAGAACAAAAACCTTGTTGTTGTAAACAACCTTGCAAAAAAAATAGCTACTTTTACACTAAATGTGTAACTGAGCCTTGTAGCCAAATTGAAAAACCAGCTGAAAATAATTCATGCTGTTGTAACTTTGAAAACTAACTAGTATATAACCTATAAAGAGCTGAAATATATCAGCTCTTTTGTTTTATTTTTATATTACTTTAAATACAAATTTTAAAATAAAAAGAACAAACGCTATTACAAGTATCATTCCAATTATTCCTGTTATTCTTCTATTCATTTTATGCACCACACTCCTTGCTTTTAGTTTATCTTAACGCGAAAAAAAAGGCAAGAATTTTCTCGCCTTTTAATTTATTTTTGCTTTATTTTTTAATCTTTTCTTTTTTTATTTACTTTTCAACATTTAGATATTCTATAATCCCTTTTACAATGCTATCTGCTATTTTGTCTAAATTATTTCTTATCCACGCTTCATCTTCCTTGTTGTCATGAAAAGCAACTTCCATTATAATTGATGGTGCATCTACTTTGTATATCTCATAATATTTTGGTTTATCTAATAAGCCTCTTCCAAGGTCTTTATCTGGATATATTTCTAATAAGTTATCATACATAATATTTGCAAGTTTAGTTCTTTCCTCATCTCTAGAATCGTATATAACTAGTGGTCCTCTTGCTGTTCCTTTTGCTCCGTTACTATGAAGAGAAATATATGCTTCTACATTTGATCCATGAGAATTTCCTAGTGCAATATTTGCAAGTACATCATTTTCTTTTTTGTTTCTGTGCACTGTTAAATTAGTGTAACTTGCTAGTCTTTCTTCTACTTTATCTGTTAGCAAATTCATCATTTCACCTTCTGTTGTATCTTTAGAATAATATGCATTTTCAAACTGACTTGAAGGAGATAAATATATGCAGTGTTTTCCTTCTAATAAAGTTTTAGTTGCTCTTTCTTTAACACAGTTACATCTACTACAAGTTTTTATTTCAGTAATATTATTTTTCTTTTCATACTCAGAATAACTATGACCTAGTGGATATAAATATCTTATATTAATTAACTTATTATTTATATCTATATCTGCTTTTATTCCTCCTATTAAACAAGTTGGTTCTTTTACTATACAGTCTTCCCTATCTATTCCTAAACCTTCATCTTTAATAGTTGGCAATACAATTTCAGTAACTGTACCACATTCTAAGCAAACAGTTTCGCTTATTTCCGAATAATTATTATTTGCGTTTAACAGTACATGTTTTTCTGTTTTTTCATGCTTGCATATTTCATCTATTTTATCTGTTTCTGCTGCCATAGCAGTAACGTTAAAAAACATAATAGAACATATAATTAATATAATTATTTTTGCTATTTTTTTAAATTTAATTAGCATTAGCTACTCCTTTTTGAAAGTAAATTTTTACTTTCACTTTATATTTTTATATGCTTATATTATACCATTGAAATGATATTATGTCAACTTAAGCTGTTTTTTGCATTTCTACTTTATACTAAATTTAATATATGAAGTTTCCTTCTATGTTTTTTACATAGAAAAAGCAAGTGATTTTATACATCACTTGCCTAAAAATTTATATAGATATTGTTACAACTTCTCCTTCTAAATCTAGAGTATTTTTATTAGCTAATACTTCATTTACAATCTCAGTAGTTAACGTTTCAGATTTTATTCTATTTGAATAAGTTTCTAAAACCTCTTTATACATATCACTATCTGTAGATATTCCTAAAGTTATTTTTTGACTTACCATTAACCCTTGATCTTTTCTAAACACTTGTATAGCTCTAACTAAATCTCTATATGCACCTTCTATAATTAACTCATGAGTTAAGTTTATATCCATTGCAACAGTTATTTCATTTTCATGCGCACTAATTATATTAGACTTACATTTAAACTGTTTAACAAAAATATTTGCATCTAAATTTCCAAGTATAGTTTCTACTTTTCCGTTTTCAAACATGCTAACATACTTAGACATTTCTTCGTCTGTTGCACATTCTAAAATTTGTTTTAACTTTTGTACATCTCCTTTTAAAGCAGCACCAGCTGTCTTAAAATTAACACCAAGATATGCAACATTTAATTTAGTTTCATCTTCTACTATTTGTATATCTTTTATATTAAGTTCATCTTTAATAACTTTTTCAAAAGCTAAAACTGCATCTTTTCTATTTTCATTTATTCCAATATATAATGTCTGAAGTGGTTGCCTTACTTTTATTTGTTTTTCGTTTCTTAGAAGTAAACCTAAACTAATTATATTTCTTATTAGATCTACATCTTCTAATATTTTATTGTCTATAAATTTATCTTCTACGTTTTTAGGATAGTCTGTTAAATGAACAGATACACATTCATCTTTTTCATATTTTTTAACAAGATCATTCCATAAATATTCTGTAAGGAAAGGTATAACTGGAGCCATTACTTTTACTATTTCTTTTATAGCTTTATATAAACAAGCATAAGCAATATTTTTAGTTTCAGATTCTCCAGAAATCCAGAATCTTTTTCTGTTAATTCTAATATAGAAATTAGATATATCATCTGAGAAAGTTTCAAATTTCTTTATTAGATTTTGCACCTCATATGCATCCATAGATTCTCTTGCCTCTTTAACAAATTTATTTAATTTATTCATCAACCATTTATCTGAAAGCTGCATTTTAGATTCATCTAAAATGATAGATTTAATGTCTGGATTATCTATACTTGCATAAGTATCAAAAAACATATATATATTAAAGAAACCTAACATTTTTCTTCTAGCTTCTTCCCCTAAATTGAATCCAAATCTTACGTCATTATTTGTATTTGCACCTGCATATAAATATCTTGCAGCATCTGCACCTATTTTATTTGCAGCTTCATCAAACTTAATCATAAAGCCTGTCTTTGAAAATTTAGTTCCGTCTTCTGCTATAACACTTCCATAAGAAAGTACTTTTTCATATGGTGCTTTTTCTTCTAATACAACGCTCATGAAAAGCAAAGAATAAAACCAAAGTCTTACTTGCTCTTTCATTTCAGTTACCCATTCTGCAGGAAAATATTTATTCCATTTTTCCTTGTCCGTAAAATATCCAAGAGTTGAAAAAGGAACAATACCTGCATCTAACCAGCAGTCTCCTACATCACTTATTCTTGTTATATGATTTCCGCATGTACACTTAATTTGTATATCATCTATCCATGGTCTATGTAGATCTGGAATACTTTCTGCTTTTGCTTTATCTACTGCTTTTTCTATTAGGTCTTTTTTAGAAGATACTACAGTTAATTTACCACACTTATCACATGGATAAAAAGGTAATGGTAGTCCGTAAAATCTCTTTCTTGAAATTGCCCAATTGCCCATATTAGTAAGCCAATCATTCATTCTTTTTCCTATATGTTCTGGTTCCCATTTAACTGTATTTGCAGCTTCAATTAATTTAGGTCTTAGAGCTTCTGTATCTATGTACCACTCTTTTACTGCTTTATATATAACCTCAGTTTTACATCTCCAGCATACAGGATAACTATGTGTAAATTGGTGCACTTTATATAGCTTATTTTGTTTATCTAATCTATCGAATATTTCTTCTTTTACATCTCTTGTATTTTTACCAGTTAAGAAGTCAAACCCTTCTAAAAAGTTTCCTAAATCATCTACTGGAACTATCATAGGAAGAGATAATCTTTTACCAAGTTCGTAATCTTCTACTCCACATCCAGGTGCTATATGAACAACTCCTGATCCTTCTACAGAATCTACATCTTCCCATGCTACAACTTTATGTACTATATCTTTTTGTGCATCTAAATCTTTAAAACATGTTTCATATTCTAAACCAACTAGCTCAGAACCTTTAAAAATATCTAGTACTTCTAGCTTATCTTCTCCTAGAACTTTTATAGCATCTTTACAAAGAATTATTGGCTCATTATCTGATGCAATTTTAACTCTTGCATAATCTATTTCTTCATTTACAGCAAGTGCAACATTTGAAGAAAGTGTCCATGGTGTTGTTGTCCAAACTAATATTTTTTCGTTTCTATTTTTAAGTGGTAATTTAAAAAACACAGCTGTATGTTCTAGGTTTTTATATGAACCACTCATTTCATGTTCTGAAAGAGATGTTCCGCATCTAGGGCACCAAGGCATTGGTTTGAATCCTTGTTTTATTAATCCTTTTTCATGGCACTTATTTAAGAAATACCATATGCTAGTTATATTTTCTTCTGTGTTTGTAAAGTATGAATTTTCCCAGTCCATCCACTGACCTAATCTTTTAGATTGATCTGTAATAACTCCTGAAAATTTTCTTACTCTATCCATACATTTTAATGTGAATTTATCTAGTCCATATGCTTCTACATCTTTCTTATCTTTGAATCCTAATTCTTTTTCTACTTCTACTTCTAACCATAATCCTTGAGCATCAAAACCATTTCTATAGTGGCAAGAAAAACCATTCATTGCTTTGTATCTTATGTATGTATCTTTTAAAGTTCTTCCCCAAGCATGATGTATACCCATTGGATTATTTGCTGTAATTGGTCCATCTAAAAATCTAAAGGGTTCGTTGCCTTTGTTTTTTTCTTGTAGCTTTTCAAAACAGTTTTCTTCTTCCCAAAACTTTAGAACTTCTTGCTCCATTTCTACGAAGTCTTGTCCACTTTTTACTTTTTTCATTTAAATACTTCCTTCCATTTAAATAGATTAAAATGTATGCAAAAGCCCGCTCCTTGTATATGTAAGGAACGGGCTAAATGCCGCGATTTTTTTCGTTTCACCTAATATACTGCATACTAACATATGCGTTCTCTTAACGTGAGAATAGCGGCTCAGCTTACTAATATTTTCAGCCTGCAACTCAGAGGTGATTTTTCATTATATACTAATTTGTTTGGACTTTCACCGTATTCCAACTCGCTTTACATTTCGTATATATTACTTTTCCTCATCTTTGTTTTTATTTTATATTCTATTTTGCTAAATTATATCACAATACAAAAGCTTTGTCAATTTTTTCATTTAGTTTTTTAAAAAAATAGATTTATTTTTCTAAAATTCTAGTAAGTTTTTGTATAGACTTTTAGCATTTTTTTCTTCTTAAATTATATAAAAAAAATCCTTTAGAATATATATATTTACTGCATACTTTTTTAATATAAAAAAATTTTTAATCTCCTTATATCTTACTTGTATATATTTAATTTATGTGATACGATTAATACAAATATTGTACAACAAGTACAAAAATTTCAGGAGGTAATTTATGTACCCAACTTTATTATTTTTAGCTTTTTTAATAAACTTAGCTTTATTTGTGTATCTATTTTCAATGCAAAATAAATCTATAATAACTAAACTTTTTTTATTGCTAGAAACTTTTTTATTGTATATAACTGCGTGCTACGCTGCAGAATTTATTGTAGATACATCTAATATATTTAAAATTAAACCGGTAGTATTTGAGTGCGCTGCATACATAGGTATATACCCACTTGCTTTCTTACTATTTGTAATTTCACTGGCTTTAAATGCAGATGGCAAAGAAGAAACTTTTAACGTAAAAAAATATTTAATACTTGCAGTTCCAAGCGTTTTAGGAATAGTACTTTTCTTAACAAATGACATGCATAATTTAATGTTTGAACACTTTTCAACCTACGTTCCTAATATACAATATGGGCATCTTTTCATGCCATTTACAACGTATCATTATATATTAGCTATAATTGCAATATTTAAATTACTATTTAACTCAGTGCAAAAAAACAATGTCTTTTCTACTCAGTCTGCTTTAATAGCAGGAGCTTTAATTATAGCACTAGTTCCAAACTTACTTGCAACAACAAAACTAATAAACCTATATGTATATTTAACACCAGTTACATTAACATCTTTTGCTATAGTACTTTCGTTATGTGCATCTAAATATAAATATGAACATCTATCTCCTTCTACTCTTAATACAGTTATAAATACTATGACAGATGGCTTTGTTATTATTAGTTTAGACGGCACAATACTTACAAATAATTTAGCATTTAAACAGTCTATATCATTACTAAATATTCCGGAAAATGAACTTGAGGAAAATAATTTTTTTAACATAGTTAGACACTTAAATGATGAATCTCAGCAAAACATTTTAACTACTTTAAATGCTGTACATAAAAACTCTGAATCTCATTTTTCAAATCTCATAATTAACAAAGGTAAAAAGAAAAAATATTATCAGCTAGAAATATATCCAATACTTTCATCTAACAAAAAAAATCACATTGGTAATTTGATGCTTTTTAAAGATATAACTGAGCATAAATTAAACCAAGAAACATTAGCTGAAAAACAAGAAATTATACTAACACAAAGTAGACTCGCTACAATTGGGGAACTTGCAGGAGGACTTGCTCATGATATTAACACACCTATATCAACTATCAGAACTGGCATTCAGCTTTTAAAAGAAAATTTTAAAGATGATCCATACAAGCAAGAACTTTTAGAACAAATGAATAGTTGTGCTTCTAAAATAAGTGATATTTCTAACACTGTAAGAAACCAATTTAGGAACTTAGGAAATGATTATAAATCTACTTTTTCTATTAACAAAATAATAAATGAAATATCAGTTATATGTAAAAATGAGCTGACTAAATATAAATGTACCTTGTCTCTTTCTATGCCTGAAGAAATTGAATACGAAGGAAATGCAACTAAACTAAGTCAAGTTATAACTAACTTAATAGTAAACGCAATTCAGGTATATGCAGATACAAACGGTGGAAATGTTAATGTGTTTTTACATCAAACAGAAAAAAGTGTTATTATAGAAGTTGAAGACTTTGCAGGTGGAATTGATGAAGAAGTTTTACCTCATCTGTTTAAAAATATCTTAACAACAAAAGGTAGCAACGGGACAGGCCTTGGACTCTATCTAAGTTATTCAGTTATTAAAAGTGATTTTTCAGGAATGCTTAGTGTTAAGACCAAAAAAAATGTTGGTACAACTTTTAAAATCACATTACCTAAACAAAAAATAATATAAAAAGGAGGTGTATATTTTGCTTTTAACTATATCAATTATTATATTAATATTAAACATTACAATAGTACTTACTGTACTACTAAATAAAAAAACAAAAATTTCATATATGTTCATTGTATTATGTATAACTTCTATCTTGGGAATATTTGGACTTATAATGCAGCAGCTAACTACTACTATGTTTTTTAATAACTATTCCAAATATTTATTTGAACCATTATTATATTTAAGCACAGACTCTTTTGCCTTTACTTTTTATTTAATAGTTAGGCAGTTTACAAATAAATCATTTGATTATAAAAAATATTTATGGGTATATGTTTTCCCTATATTAGCAATTATAATGCTAGTAACAAATGACGCTCATCATTTGTTTTTTGAGCAGTATTCAAATTCATTTTCTGAAATAAAAATGGGAACGTTTTATGAGGCTATGTCATCAGTAGAATTTGTATTTATGGGACTTTGTTTACTACATTTATTACTAGGATCAATTAAAAACTTTAGAAGATTTTCTAAGCAAATGTTAACGCTATTTGTTACATCTTGTTTGCTTGTTCTAATACTACAAATGTTTAGTAAATCTATACTACTAACAGACATTTATATGACACCTTTTATATGTTCTATGATTTGTATGGTTATATATTTTACTATTATTAAATACAAATATATATCTAACATACCAATAGATTTACAGTATGCTTTAGATTCTATTACAACCCCGCTAGTTATTATAACAAACGATGGAAAAATATTAAAATGCAATAAAGAATATAAAGTAATATGCGCAGAATATCCTAACATGGTAGACTCACTTTTAAATTTTTATACATTCTTAAAAATAATAGATAAAAAAACAAATATAAAAAAAATAACAGAATATATAAACTCAGCACGCTTAAAAAATAAGTCTATTGCATTTACAAAGAATTTCTTAAAAGATAAAAAAGAAATTATAACAGAAGTTAGTCTTACACCACTTGCTTTTTCAGATAAGCAATGGGGAACTTTAATTATACTTAAAGATATTACTTCATACAATTTAGAAACAAAAGAAATTGTACAGCAAGAACATATAATAGAGCTACAAAGTCAGTTTGCTACGCTTGGAGAACTTGCTGCAGGTGTTGCTCATGATATCAACACTCCTATTACTTCTATAAAAACTGCACTTTCTATTTTAAAAACTAATGATCTGTCTACTACAGATTTAGAAGTTATAGAGCAAATGGATAATAGTGCAAATAAAATAATCGAGCTTTCTACTAATATAAGAAATCAGTTTAGAAATATGAAACTTTCTAATAATGAACCATTTAATTTAACAGATATAATAATAAGCATTGATGCGTTAACAAAGAATGAATTTGCAAGAAATAACTGCGCGCTTACTATAGATATTTCAGAAAATATATCTATATACGGAGTACCTGCAAAGCTTAGCCAAGTACTTTTAAATATTATAAAAAACGCACTAACAGCATATACTAATGTACCATGCGAAGATAACAAAAAACATAAAATAATATTAAAATCCTACTTAGAAAAAAATATAGCTTACATAGAAATTACAGATTTTGCAGGAGGCATTCCACCAGATATTGCACCATATATTTTTGATAATATTTTAACTACAAAAGGCTCCAAAGGATTTGGACTTGGACTTTATGTATCTGCTTCAATTATTCGTAACGACTTTTCAGGTACAATTTCTTTTGACGATAGTGTTCCTTTAGCTACTACATTTAAAATGTCTATCCCAGTTAGAGATTAGCTTAAAATTAAATATACATAGTTAAAAGAGGATTGATTTAATCCTCTTTTAATACTTTTTCATTTATTATAAATTCTTTTTTTTCTATATCTATTTTAGCTTTTGCTCCGATTGGAATTATTAGATTTAGTTTACCATGACCAAAGAAATCTCCTTTAACTATGCTAAAATTATATTTTGCATATTCTCTTTTTATAATATCTTCAAGAGCAGCTTTAGACTCGTGTACATAGTTTCCAATTAAAAAGCCAGAAATATTTTTAAAGCCATTTGCTTTTTCTAATTTTTTTAGATTTTCTATTATATTTTTTTCATCACTTTCGTAACCTAGTTCTTCTAGAAATATTATATGCTTAGTTAAGTCTATATCCACGTTTAAATCCATTAATTTAGTAAAGCAAGATAAGTTTCCACCTAGAAGCTTACCTTCGAAATTTGCGCCATTATTTACGCTATGTATTTTATCTACATATTTAAAATTATTATTTATAAACTTTTCTTTGAAATCTATAAACGTTCTATTATCTAGCTTTTCATCTTCTACTCTTCCTAAGGCTTTTACAGTTGAAGCATGAAAAGTTATTAATCCTGTTTTTAAATATATATAATTTAAAAGAGATGTTATGTCTGAAAATCCACATATTATTTTAGGCATTATGTTTGTATATTCTACATACTTTAAAATGTTTTCGCATCCATCACCGCCTCTTGCAGCTATGCAAATTTTACTTTCATCTTTAAGTACTTTATTTAAGCTTTCTGCTTTAATAATATACTCCTCTTTATTTATATCGGCTGCTAAAACACATTTTAGTCCGATCTTTTTTTCTAGAAAATCTATTCCTCTATTTAACTCAGTTTCATCTTGCTGCTGCACGCTAAAAGATGGCGCTACTATTTTGCATATATCCCCTTTTTGTAATTTTGTTGCTAGCATAACTTTACCTCCTTTTTAATTATATATTTTTATTCATATTTTTGCAACTATTTGAACTACTTGCTTTTTTACTATATATGTGTTATACTTAAGGTATACAATTTATTTTTAGGAGGTACCAGTTATGATATTTGAATATAAACCTCAAAATGTTTGCTCACGCTTAATGATTTTTAACATCTCAGATGATGATATAATTCAAGAGGTTACTATTGTCGGTGGATGCCCAGGAAACGCTTTAGCAGTTTCATATTTATGCAAAGGAAAGCATATAGATGAAGTAATTGCAACCTTAAAGGGAATTCCATGTAAAACAAAAAAGACATCTTGTCCAGACCAAATAGCAGTGGCTTTAGAAGAGTATAAAAAAAATAAAAATAAGTAAAAATGTAAAAAGAACTAGTAATCTAGTTCTTTTTTTTGCTTCAAATCATTTATTTTTTCTTCTATATTCTGCTTTCACTCCATACTTTAATTTTGTTTGGCATATCCTTTTTATATTCTATGTCATTAGTATAATATGTGGTTTTACCATTTTCGTTAAATCCTATATACATCTTGCCTGTATCTGTTACAATTATTAATGTGGATTTTTTTTCAGATGAAAGTGTTATTTCAAAAGATTTACCGTTTAAATCATAATCAAATTCTTCAAATAAAGCTCCATATACAGTTTCTCTAAAACTATAAAATTTATCTTGTAATAATTCTTTAACTTGTTTTTGTATCTCTTCTGTTGGAAATATTTTTGTATATTTATCTATGTCTAAATATACAGGTTTTCCTTTTATATATTCTCCTTTTATATCTAGCTTAGAATCGCTAGCATTAGATTTTACATTTATACCTTTTGCTTTTCTTTCAAAAACCAAATCTATTCCATCTTCTTTATATTTAGCTTTTATAAACATGTCTTTTTTTGCGACTCCAGTTATAACTTTTTCTTCGTTATTAACTATTGTAACTAATGTAAAACACAAATCTGAAACTGTTTCATTTGTTATTTTAAGTTTTCCTTCTTCTACGTATTTAACATTATTTCTATTCCATACACCATTAAAGATTCTAAGATTAATACATGCGCAAGCAATTATTATAAAAAAGAGTATTACTGATATTATCGTAATTGCAGGAACTAAATTTCTTTCTTTGTTTTTTGCTGCTTTTACTTTTTTCTTGCTTTTGTTTTTTATATTTTTTTCCTTGCTATCTTTTATTTCATTATCTATATTTCGCCTTTTTACATTTGTATTTACTGCTCTTTGATTTCTCATATTATACCTCTCCTAATTGTTCTTTAGCACAATTATATAATATGCTAAAAGTTTTTTCAACAAAATATAATTTTTTTCGCTAAAGTTACATGAAAAAGTATATATTGCACATTAATATATAGTATAATAGATGCAGAAGGAGGAATTCATATGGATATATTAAAACATTCTAAATATAAGAAGCTTTATTATTATTCTCTACATGGAATTGGAACAACAATAATTTCACTTGCAACTTATCAGTTCTTTTTATACATTAAAATGCAGTATATTATAGCATTTTCACTTTCATGGATTTTTGCTAATTCTTATGCATATTTTTCTACTAGAAGATCTGTTTTCGATAGTAATGCAGATACAGGCAAACAAATTACAAAAGAATATTTTAAGTTTATGTGTGGTAGATTTGTTACATATATAGTTAATGCTTTAATGCTATTTGTTGCAGTTGATTTCATGCATTATGATCCGTTTATATCTAATATTTTTATTAGTCTTATTATAATTGTATTAAATTATTTTATAGGAAACTTTATTATAAAAGGAAATGATTCTTCACTTTCTGAAAAATTTGATATAGACGAAATATAAGCCGTATATACTACGACTTATTTTTTATTATTTCTATTAATTTTTCTCTACTATTTAAAGTAGGATCTATATATACTTGTTCTAACAACTGATCTATACAAATACCTACATCCTCTGGGTTTATTCCTAACTGCAAAATATCTTTTCCATTTACTTTTAAATCTTTTTTTCTTATTATTTCATTACTTTGTTTTATTTCAAAATATCTTTTTTCTAATTCTTGAACTATACTATTATTTGCTATTTGCAAATATATAAGTAACTCCTCTTCTTTTTGGGAAGCTAATTTTCTTATATATTTTTTTTCTAATGAAGTAGTAGATATTTTAATTTCTTTATACAATTTAATGCAGTTTAAAATGCAGCTTTTTTGCTTATTTGAAAATTTAAACTCTTCTAGTATTTTAGCTACATTATCTATAGGAAGAAATTTAAGCATACAAATAATTCTTACTTTTAACAGTTCTTTTTTGTCTACTATTTTTATATTTTGTGCCTCTTCTATAATACTATTTGGTATATTAATTATGTTTAAGTTTTTCATAATATCCATGCCGTACTTTAGGTTATCTGAAACTATTATTTTTGTAAATTCTTCTTTGAGCCTTTCTACTGAAATATATTTTATTTTAGCTTTATTTTTTTCTATACTTTGATATGTTTTTTCTTCTATTTTGAAATTTAAAGTTGCTGCAAATCTTATAGCTCTTATCATTCTTAATGCATCTTCTGAAAATCTTTCATCTGGATTTCCAACACACCTAATTAGTTTGTTTTTTATATCTAAAACTCCACCAAAAAGATCTATTAATCCGCTTTCTTTATTATATGCCATAGCGTTTATAGTAAAGTCTCTTCGCTTTAGATCTTCATTTATATCTTTTATATATACTACATTATCTGGCCTTCTTAAATCTGTATATTTATCTTCTTTTCTAAACGTAGTAATTTCATAAAATTCTTCTCCTATTTTAACTGAAACTGTTCCATGCTTTATTCCTTTTGAAAAAGTGTTTTTAAATATTCTTATAACTTCTTCTGGTTTTGCATCTGTGCATAAATCTACATCTTTAGCTTCTTTATTCATAATACCGTCTCTAACAGCTCCGCCAACAACGTATCCTTTATATCCATTTTCGTTTAAACTAGTAATTATTTTTTCTACGTTTTCACTTAAATTAATTTCTAACATATGCTTCTACCCTACGAAAATTGGATCTTTGGTTATACTAATTCTAACCTTAGGCATTTTCTCTACTTCCTCAAATTTATCTACTGCAAACTTAATTCTTTTAGATATTTCATCATCTAATTTGCACTTAATTATTATATACATTCTATACTTATTTTTTACTTTTTGTATAAATGGTTTTTGTGGTTTATTTGCATTATATAAACCTGCACTTGCTCTTTCTAAATACGTATACATTTTTTCTCCTGCACATTTTAAAATATTTATATCTTCTGCATATATATCTATCTGAATGATTTGACAAAATGGTGGGTAGTTTAGTATTTGTCTAAACTGAATTTCATTTTCGTACATCTTACCATATTCCTGAGCTTCTAATGCTTTTATTACATAGCTATCTGGATTATATGTTTGAACTACTACAGTTCCTTCTTTTTCTCTTCTACCTGCTCTTCCTGATACTTGTAGCATGTTTGAAAAAGCTCTTTCTGCTGCAGAATATTCATTGATTCCTATCATAGAATCTGCATCTACAATACATACTAGTGTTACATCTTTTATATCATGTCCTTTACTTATCATCTGAGTTCCAATTAGAACATCTATGTTTTCATTTTTAAAAGAATCTAGTATTTTTTTATGTCCGTCTTTTACCATTGTTGTGTCTGCATCCATACGTATATATGTAACTTTATCATTATATATTCTAGAGAGTTCTTCTTCTAGTTGTTCTACTCCAAGTCCATTCATTTTTAGTGTGTTTTGATTGCAATTTGGACATATATCTGTAGCTACTTTTGCTTCTGAGCAGTAGTGACAAATGTTTAAATTTGAACTCTTATGATATGTCATTGAAACATCGCATTTGGAACATTTTAATACTTCTCCACAAGAAGAGCAAAGCATATATGTTGAGTGTCCTCTTCTGTTTAAAAACACTATAGTTTTTTCTCCTCTTGCTTTTGCGTTTTCTAATCTCACTAAAAATTCTTCCGAGAATATTTTGCTTCTTCTATCTTTTCTTACTTGTTCATATCTCATATCTACTATTTGCATTTCCGGAAGTTTAGCTCCACCTGGTCTTTCATTTAATTCAAAGAAACCAATTTTTTTATCTTGTGCATCTTTGTATGATTTTAAAGATGGTGTTGCACTTCCAAGTAAAAGTAATGCATTCTTTTTCATACAAATTTGCTTAGCTACTTCTACTGCAGAGTACCTAGGTGTATTTTGAGATTTAAAGCTAAGATCATGTTCTTCGTCTATAATAACTAGGCCTAAATTATTTACAGGAGAAAATAAAGCAGACCTTGCGCCTACCACTATTTTAGCTTCATTATCATATATTCTTTTCCACTGTTTTTTTCTTTCTACAGCGCTCATTTTACTATGAAGAGCAGCTATTGTATTTCCAAATCTTGAAATGAATCTTTCTAGCATTTGATGCGTTAGAGCAATTTCAGGGACAAGAACTATACAGCCTTTTCCCATTTTAAGTGCGTCTTGTATAAGTTGCATATACACTTCTGTTTTACCTGAACCGGTTATTCCTTTTAGTAAATTAGCTGAATATTTATTTGTGCAAAGCAAAAATTTAAGTGCTGTTTTAACTTCATTTTGTTTAGATGTCAACTGTAAATTTTCACTCTTTTCAATGTATGAATACTCTTGTAAATTTTCTTCTTCTACATCTATTTTTTCATAATTTATATAGCCTTTTTTTCTTATTAAATCTACTACTGCTTTAGTAACTTCTAGATTAGACATTACATCTTGAAGTAGGCTTTCTCCGCCTGAGTCTATTAAGTATTTTAGTATTCTTATATGTCTTCCACTCGTAAATTTATTTGCTTCTATATCTTCTAGTATTTTATTTGTTTCTTTTGCTAAAACAACATTAGTTGTTTGTTTTCCTACTATTTTTTTCTCTGAAAATTTAGCTGTTGTTCCAGGTGGAAAAAGTAGTTTTAAGACGTCATAAACATTACAAAAATATTCCTTAGACATCCACTTTGCAATATGCAGTGCATCTTTATCTACTACCGGATATGTATCTAGTATTTTTTGAACTTTTTTAAGTCTCATACCTTCTTTAGATGGCTTATCTGAGATAGCTACAATTATGCCTTCTTCTTCTCTTCCTTTACCTTGTCCAAAGTTAATTAAAACTCTTTTTCCTATGCATGCAAACTCTTCATCTTGAGCGGGGATTAAATAATCAAAAACTTTATTTATTCCTTTTACTGATGAATCTATTAATATTCTAGCTACCACAAAAAAGCTCCTTTCTTTAGATATTTTCAACTCCTGTTTCGTATTCTTCTACTATTTCTCTTTCATTATTTTCGCCAATTTTTTCTTTTACAATTATATGATATGACTTATTTCCTATATCTTTTAATAAAATATTATACGTATATTCTTTTGGCAAATCTTCTAATTCTATTTCTTGAACTTTTCTTTTTACACGTATTGCTGCGTCTAATTTTCTTGCTACGTTTGAAGAGTTTACATCACTATCTCCTTTAGTAGCTAGATAATTTGACTTTGCATAAATATTTATAATGTTATCTAGCGCATTTAATATGCATAACTTATTTCCATATCTTTTTTGTATCATTACTATCACCTGAAGTTATTATACCATGTATAAGTTTTTTTGTAAATGAAATATTGAATCATTTCTTTTTAACTCGCATAAAAAAAACTAGAATTTTTTATTAATTAATTCTAGTTTTTTTATCCGTTTTTTAACCATGCAGTACTGCTTTAATTCTGTATTTTTTTCGTCTGAAATTGTTTTTACAAGTTCAAATCCGAAGTGCTCATATATTGAGACATTTCTAATATTATATGTTTCTAAAACTATAGGTAATTTTCTATCTTTTGAGTACTCAATAATTGGAGTAATTATTTTTCTAAAGTTGCCTATTCCTCTAAGGTGCTCATCTATAGCTATGAATTTCAAATCATAATATTTTTTTCCTACGAATTCTTGGTGCCATCTAACGCCACTTGCGTTTTGTATTCTTCTTAAGTTTTTAATTAGTGTTCCTAAGCTTTTAGGTTCTAATTTTATAACTGAGATAATTCCTACTTTTAAATATAGCATGTTGTTTTTTATTCTTGTGTATTTGCTAGTGTCGTTTCCTATAAGGACCATCTTAGGATTGTCTTCTAAACATATTATATCTATTCCTTTTTCTTTAGACATTATTTTAACTTGCATTAAAAAATGCTCGAAATAAAATCTTTCTTTTTTCTCTATTCCGTTTAGCATTTCTTTGCATAACGGATCTTCTAAAAAAGATTTGGAAAGCGTTTTAGCAATTTCTACTAACGTTATATCCATTAACTTTTTCAAATAGCATTCACCTACTTTAACTCATTATATTTATACTAACACAAAAATATTCTTTTTGCAAAATTTTTTTAGTTTTTTTTGAAAAAACTTAGTATCTGCTTATATCTATATAGCATAAAATAACATAATAAGTAAGAGCATAAAAAAGTAGTCTAAATTTAGACTACTTTTACTTTATAATTTATATTATTATAGCTTTAATAACAGACGTTAGTAATTTAACATCTATATTTGAAAACATAATTTTACTACATATCTGATCTATATTATCTGCATATATTTTTTTTATTTTTCTTCTGTTATATCTAGTTTCATATATTTTTTCTGCTCTTAATTCTTTAAAGATTTCTTTTTTAATTTTAGCTTCTAAATAGTACTGTTTAATAAGTGTTGGTTCTATTTTTGAAACTTCTATATTACTCTTTGTCATTTCATTTACATATATTTCGAAAAAAGTTTTATTGAATTTTTCTGTAAAAATTTTATTTTCAAAATATATTTTTTTATCCTCTAAAAATGTCTCTGAAATTAAGTCTACTAAGCACATATTTGTTAATGTTCTAAAAATATAATTATTCATACTATCCTCCAAAAAATTAAATTTAATTTTTTCATATAATTTACTACACTATCTATTATACACTTTTACAAGGAAAAAGTCAAAAAAAGTGTCAGTTTTATGTAAACTTACGTGTTTTTTTCTAATATTTATAAATATCCTTTCTTTTTTGCTCTATTTATAGTATAATTAAAGTATATTTAATTTACGGGGGTGACAGGTTTCGACAGCTAAACGTAATTTAAAGTAGCGAGTAGTGGATTCTCGTGGGCCACTTAAAAAACGAGAAACTTAAATTTTAAACGATAATAATAAATTAGCGTTTGCTGCGTAGTTGCAGCAATGTTTTAGTATAAATCGCCATAGTTTTTACTAAAGCATCGATTAATATGGCACAACAAAACTGCTTAAGCTTTGCGGCAGTGGGTATTTATGAAGCTACTTTATTTTCATCTTTTCAGGTTAAGGAGTAAATGAAGAAAATTTAATAATCTGATGCACTCGGAGAAGCTTAAAATGAAATTTTTCTGGACGTGGGTTCAAGTCTCACCACCTCCACCATTATTTAAATATATAAAATACTGATAGATAAACTCTACCAGTATTTTTTTATTCTTATAAATATTTTTCTTCATATAAATATATTAGTTTTCTATGTTTTTATATCATCTGTAAAAGTTCATCATCTGTAATAATTGAAATGCCAAGTGTTTTTGCTTTATCTAATTTAGAACCAGCAGAATCTCCTGCAACTAAATACGTTGTTTTTTTAGAAACACTTCCTGAAACTTTTCCAGAATTACTTTCAATTATTTTAGTAAGTTCATCTCTAGAATATTTTTCAAATGAACCTGTTATTACAAAAGTAAATCCATCAAATTTATTAGAATTTTTCACTTCCATATTTCCTTTTAGATTAACGCCCGCTTTATCTAGTTTTTGTATAATATTTTTAGTTTGCTCTTTAGCAAAAAAAGATATTGTAGACTCTGCCATCTTAATTCCAAATTCATCTATTGCAGTTACTTGTTCTAGATCTGCAGACATTAATGCATATATGTCATCAAAAGCCTCAGAAAGAGATTTAGCGGCTTTTTTTCCTATGTGCCTTATACCAAGTCCAAATAGAAGTTTATCTAGCGTATTTTCCTTTGTAGCTCTTATAGCTGAAATTAAATTGTTTGCAGATTTTTCTTTAAAGCCTTCTAACTTCATAACATCTTGAAAGCTTAAATAATATATATCTGCTACGTCTTTTACTTTCTTTTCACCAAGGTTTTCGTTGTTAATTAACTGCTCTACTACGGCGTCTCCAAGGCCATCTATATTCATACAATCTCTTGAAGAAAAATGTACAATACTTCTATATAGCTGAGCTGCGCACTCACTGTTTAAACATCTAAGAGCAACTTCTCCATCTATTTTTTCTAACGGTTCTGAGCATACAGGACATATGCTAGGAGGAATAAATTCCTTCACTTTTTTTTCGTTTCTTTTTTCTAATATAACCTTATCTATTTCAGGTATAACATCTCCTGCTTTATGTACTAAAACGCTATCTCCTATTCTAATATCTTTTTCTTTTATATAGTCAAAATTATGAAGTGTTGCTTTTTCTATTGTTGAGCCAGATACAAATACAGGCCTTAATATTGCAAGCGGAGTAACTACTCCTGTTCTTCCAATTTGCACTACTATGTCTAGTATTTCAGTTTCTTTTTTTTCTGGTGGATATTTATATGCAATAGCCCACTTAGGAACTTTAGATGTTGTTCCAAGTGTTTTTCTAACGTTTAAATTATCTATTTTTATAACTGCTCCATCTATGTCAAAAGGCAAAGTTGGTCTTATTTTTCCTATCTCTTTTATTCCTTCTTCTACTTCTTCATAGGTTCTACATTTCTTTAAAAAAGGTATTATATTAAGCCCTAACTTTTTGCAATATGCAAGCTCATCGCTATGTTTTTCAAAGACCTTTTTCTCGTCTATTTTTTGCACATTAAATATAAATACATCTAGTTTTCTTTCTGCTACAAGCTTAGAATTTAACTGTCTTAGAGTTCCCGCTGCTGCATTTCTAGGGTTTGCAAAAGGTTCTTTTCCTTCTTCTTCGCATATTTTATTTAGTCTTATAAATTCTTCTTTAGGAAGATACACCTCTCCTCTTACTTCTATTGTAATGTCTTCTGAAAGTGTTTCTGGTACGTTTTTTAACGTTCTTATATTTGCTGTTACATCTTCTCCAATTAGTCCATTTCCTCTTGTTGATCCACGTACTAATTTTCCATCTACGTATTCTAAAGATATAGAAAGTCCATCTATTTTTGTTTCTACTACGTACTCTAAATTTTGTTGTAATTCTTTATTTACTTTTTCCGTATATGCATGAACTTCTTCGTAGCTAAAAACATCTGTTAGACTTTGCATTGGTACTTCATGATTTACTTTAGAAAATCCTGATTTAACTTTACCAGTTATCTTTTGTGCGGGTGAATTTTTAATTATATATTCTGGGTGACTCTCTTCTATATTTTTTAGTTTTTTCATTTTCATGTCGTAGTCGTAGTCTGATATTTCTGGGCTGTCTTCGTTATAGTATTTATCATTGTGATATTTTATTTCTTCTATTAATTTTATATATTCTTCTTTTTCATCTTTTTCAAATAGATTTAATTGTTCCATTAAAGTTCCTCTTTTCTGCCGGTTTGTTATTTATATTCTACTACATTTTCCTTGCTTTTTAAAGTGTTATTCGAAAAAACTTTTTTTATTTTTTCTAAAAAAAACATATGTATAAGTTTAATTATTCTTATTACTTTTTTTATATCTAGGTAAAAAATATAGCTGATTTAAATTTCTTTAAACCTGCTATATATACTATCTATATTCTAGTTATTGTACTTTATTTTTATTTAGTTGGATCTATATATTTTTTTAATTTAATTGTATAATCTACTGCTGAGTATATTGTTGCAAGAAGTGCTATTGTAATAAACACTGTTGCTGAAACGTTTAATATAATATCTAAACCATATAAATTTCCGCTTAGAAAAGCTCCAAAAGCGTTCTTATCTAAAATAGTAAGTGTAAGTCCTGCAAGCTGAGATGCAGTTTTAACTTTTCCAGACCAAGCAGCTGGTATAACAGCATCTTTTGCTGTTCCAAACATTCTAAATCCGTTAATTAAAAAGTCTCTTATAATTACAATTGCAGTTATTAATGCTGGTATTTTTCCCATTCCTGTTAGCATAATAAAGCCAGCAGACACTAATAATTTATCTGCAAGTGGATCCATTATTTTTCCGAAAGTTGTTACTTCATTATTTTTTCTAGATAGATATCCATCTACAAAATCTGTTAATGCAGCAAACACAAATACAAGGCAAGTTACATATTTAAGCCAAGGTAATGTTACAGCTATTTTACCTATTGTCAATCCTGCTCCAGGTAAATATGCATCTAGTGCCATTAGAAGTACAAATACTGGTACTAGTATCATTCTAAGAATAGTTAATTTATTTGGTAAATTTATTTTAACTTTTTCTTTTTTATTTTCTATTTTGTTTTCTATTTCTTTTTCTTCTTCTACTTTTGTTGTTTCATTATTCATCTTTCATTCTCCTTACGTTTTTTTATTTTACAATACCTAGATTTTTAGTTATAGTCCATCTACTAATCTTTTGAAATGATCTCCTCTTTGCTCGAAATTTTTATATAAATCAAAAGAAGCGCTTGCAGGTGACATTACTACGTTGTCTCCTTCTATAGCTTTCTCATTTGCAAATTCTACGCACTCTTCTAGTGAGTTAAAAGTATAGATTTTCAAGTCTGGTTTTTTCTTTCTTTTTTTCATTTCATCTTCTGCAGATTTTTTTATTTTTTCTGCTGTCTTACCTAAAAGAATTAATATTTTCACCTTATCTACAAGATATGGACCAAGTACATCATACGGAATATTTTTATCATAACCGCCTGCTATTAATATAATTTTATCTTTAAAAGAAACTAGTCCTGCTATAGTTCTAGATGGGCTTGTTCCTATGGAATCATTATACCATCTTATACCGTTTATCTCTCTTATCATTTCCATTCTATGCTTTACGCCAGCAAAAGTAGTTATTACTTTTTCTATTGGCTTTGCTCCTGTTATTTTAAAGACAGCAGCAGCTGCGCAGCATATGTTTGCAAGGTTATGTATTCCTACAAGTTTTACATCTGATATGTTTGCTATATTTGTAACATTTCCATCAAAAGAAGCACATATTTTTCCTTCGTTTAAGTATACTCCATTTTCCACTTTATCTGCTATGCTAAAATATCTTATTTCACCTTTTGCTAGCTTTTCAAATCTAGAAGTAAATTCTCCATTATCTTTATTTAATATAACTATTCCCTCTTTAGACTGATGCGTAAAAATATTTGTTTTTGCTTTTATATATTCTTCATATCCTCTATGGTAGTCTAAATGGTTTGGAGAAATATTAGTAACTACAGAAATATCTGCACTTTTTTTCATCGTCATAAGTTGAAAACTGCTAAGCTCTAAAACAGCAATATCTTTAGCTTCAATCTCTTCTATTTTTTCTAAAAGTGGTGTTCCTATATTTCCACCAATCCATACTTTTTCGCCTGCTTCTTCTAGGAACTTTGCAATTAATGTAGTAGTTGTAGTTTTACCGTCGCTGCCTGTTACGCCTATTATTTTAGCTTGGCAAAGCTCTATAAATAGTTCCATTTCAGAAGTAAGTTTAGCTCCGTTTTTTACTGCTACTTCAACTTCTTTTAAGAAAGGTTTTATACCTGGGCTTCTTAAAACAAAATCGAATTTTTCTTTTTCTAAAATACTAAGATAGTTTTCGCCTAAACTAACATTTATTTTTATATTAGCTAGTATATTATTTTCTTCAAGTAGATTTATGTTTTTATCTAGAACAGTTACTTTTGCTCCTAGCGCTGCTAAGAACTTTATAGCTGGTATATTACTTATACCTGCGCCAATAACTGCTACGTTTTTGTTTCTTATTTCTTTTTTGAAATTTTCTAGTTTTGTATTCACGTGCTTTCCTCCTATTTCTTTTACATTATATTATACTTGTACGTACTTTTCAATAGTTAAGCTTATCTTCTTATACATTTCTTAATTTCTACACACTTTTTTCACATTAGAGTTTTTAATTATTTATATATATTTTATAGACTATACTAATTTTTAGTGATATACTAATATTTGAATTATTACTGTTATCTTTTTATTAAGTATACAGTTATATTATATGAAAGAAGGTTTCAAATGGCAACTAAATCTAAAAAGAAGAAGAAAAATAAATCAATGAAAATATTTATTAATATTCTAGTTTTACTTATATTAATTCCCGCTTTTTTAACTGCTGGAATATTTAGCATTGGCTATATGTACAAGCTTGAACTTTATAAGACAGAAAATTTGCAGGTTAAAATGCAAGGCTTAAAAGAGAAGAATAATTATACTGCTACAACGGATATTTCTAAATGCTTTTTAGAAGGAGTTGTTTCTATAGAAGATCATAGATTTTATGAGCATAATGGTTTTGATATAATTTCTTTTTCTAGAGCAATGCTTGTAAATATTAAAACTGCTAATTTTAGTCAAGGTGGTAGTACTATTACTCAGCAGCTTGCTAAGAATTTATATTTAGATGCTTCTAAGAATTTTTTTAGAAAAGCAACTGAGCTGCTTATAGCTATTGACATTGAAAAGAATTATTCTAAAGAACAAATTTTAGAGTCGTATGTTAATATTATTTATTACGGTAAAAATTCATATGGAATATCTAATGCGTCTAAAACTTTTTTTAATAAAAATCCTATTAATCTTACGCATGTAGAGGCTGCATATTTAGCTGGTCTTACTCAGTCTCCTACTTTGTATTCTTCTGATGATATGCTTGGCAATAAGCGTAAAGATTTGGTGCTTGATGCTATGAGTAGATATTCTAATTGCAATCATAATAAGCCTTAATTTTTTAAGTTATATATAGTTAAATAAGCTACATTATTTTTTCATAATGTAGCTTATTTTTTACTCTATTTTTGCTTTGTATTTTCTTTCTTTTCACTTTATTTTTTTCTTTTTTAGAAAAAGTATAAGCTACTTTTTTCTCATTAACTAGATTTATATATCTAGCATTTTAAAAATATTTTTTTCAGATTTAGTTAAAACTTCGCATCCGTTTTTTGTTACTAAAACAGTATCTTCAATTCTAACGCCAAATTTATTTTCTATGTATATACCAGGCTCTACTGTTATGCACATATTTTCCTGTAATATATCTTTAGACATACTACTTATATATGGCCTTTCATGTATGTTTAAACCTACGCCATGACCTAGTGCATGTGGCATCTTATATCCAAGCTTTTTCATCTGATTATTTGCGAAATCTGATAGCTCTTTAACACTTACACCTGGCTTTATTTTTGCAATACATTCTATCTGTATTTTAAGCACTTTGTTATATATATCTATATATTCTAATGGAACATTTAAAGGTGCAATAGTTCTTGTCATATCCGCGCAGTATCCATTTATTTTAGCTCCAAAGTCTATAGTTATATAGTCTATGTTTTCTATCTTCCTAGTAGTTACTAGAGCGTGTGGCATAGATGAATTTTTACCCGAAGCAACTATACTTTCAAAAGCTACCGTATCTGCATTTAGCATAAAAAACTTTTGTATTTCTGCTTCTATTTCTTTTTCTGTAACACCTTGCTTTATATATTTTTTTAAGAAACTATAGCAGCTGTCTGTAACGCTACATGCTCTCTTTATGCAGTCTATTTCGTAAGGTTCTTTTAATATTCTTGCTTGCTCTATAATATTATTTGCTTTGACTAGTTTATTAATTTTATACTCTTTTAATATATCTTCGTAGCCTTTAATAGTAACAAAACTTTCTTCAAAACCAACAGCTTTAGAAGTCTTAAAAAAATCTAAATATGTCTTATCTATAACTACATCTATGCACTTTATACTTACAGTTTTTTTTGCTTCTTCTATATATCTAGAGTCTGTTAGAAAAACAGCTTCCGATTTATTTATAAGGAGCGTTCCTTCTAGTTTTGTGTTAATATAATATGCTACGTTTAGTGGATTTAATATTATATATCCATCTATATTTTTAGCTTCTTTTTGATCTATTAATTTTTTAATTCTATCTATCATTTTCTCACCTTATTTATTTATATACTAAAGCTATATTTTTTGCAAGGAAAAAGCTCCATAATTTAATGGAGCTTTTTATTAATATAAGATGTGATCTACAAAATAGGTTAACTCATTTAAAGTTCCTAGCCTATCTGCTACTTCTAAATATTCTCTTATACATCCTTTTATTAATTCTTCTTCATACTTGTTAGAAGCTTTTAATCCTAATTCATTTAAGTCTGAATTTGCGTTTTGAGTTAATACTTTTAGATACAAGAAATTATCTATAATTTCTACCTTAGATTGCTGCTTTGTTTTGTTAATTTTAGATGTGTAATTACTAATGTAATTATTAATATTTTGCTTGCTTAATTTTCTTTTTTCTTCTTCTGAAATATTTGAATTCATTAGTGAAACATATTTGTTTAAAAATTTATTTCTATCTTTATATATTTTGCTTTCTTTTTCTTTTTGTATTTTTTCTTTAAGACTTTGCTTCTTACTAATTGTTTCTTTAAGCAAACTCATTTGTTTAAGATAGGTCTTAAATATTTCATCTTTATTTTTTAAATTAGAATCCATTAGCTCTTTAACAAAACTCATACTAGTACCTCCAAAATATATATTAATATATTTAATTTTTATTTATTCTCACTATATTATATATCTTTTTAGTACAAAAAGCAATAGTTTTATGTAAAATATATAAGCATATACAGTGTATATGCTCATATTTCATTTATCTTTTAGATCTTCTTGGAACTTTACCTGAATTTTTTCTTGCTATAGTTTTCTTTCTATGCATTTTTCCAAAAGCAACTATTTCTTTTTCTTCGTTTTTATCCTTAGTTAATATTTCTGGTAATTTAGCTTTTTTGCTTTCTTTATTTTCCTCTTGTTTTTCTTCTTTTGTTCCATATATTTGAGCTTTAAGATCTTGTTTAAGTCCATTAAATTCTCTGAAACTTGGAAGTATATATTCTAAGTCTAAAATATGTTCTCTTATATATCTATCCTTTTCTATTTTTTTTGCAAGGTTTAATATAAGTAAAAGCTGATAGCCATACCAATCGTTATTAAAGTCTACATTTCTTGTAGTTGGATACTGTTTAAATAGCTCTGCTATTTTCTTTTGAATATCTATTTTAGTTAACTTTAAAACAGTAGTTGGGCTAACATAATTTTTAATCTCACTCATTATTTTTTCGTAATTTTTTCCGCTTTCATCTGCGCTCATAGTTATTGGAACATGTTTCTTTTCTACTATTTCTTCTGCCCCAGTTTCTTTATCTCTTTTTTTAAATTCTACTTTTTTAGCTGCAGTTAAACCGAAATCTTCTGCCGTAAAGTTTCTTTCTTTTTCTTCTTTTTTCACAGTGTATTCTCCTATCTTATTTTAAATATTTCTTTAAAAATCTACCTGTATGACTTTCTACGCATTTAGCTACCTCTTCTGGAGTACCGGTAGTTACTATGTTTCCACCTTTTTTACCGCCCTCTGGTCCTAAATCTATTATATAGTCTGCTGATTTAATTATATCTAAATTATGTTCAATTATTATTGCAGAATTTCCTCCATCTACTAATCTATTTAGTATTTGAATTAGATTCTTAACATCGTGCATATGAAGACCAGTAGTTGGTTCATCTAATATATACATTGTTTTGCCTGTGCTTCTTTTAGCAAGCTCAGTTGCAAGTTTTACTCTTTGCGCTTCTCCGCCTGAAAGTGTTGTAGAAGATTGACCAAGTTTTATATATCCAAGTCCTACATCTACAAGAGTTTGTAATCTGTTTTTTACAGGCGTAACGTTTTCGAAAAACTTAAGAGCTTCTTCTATTGTCATATCTAAAACTTCTGCAATATTCTTACCTTTATATTTTACTTCTAAAGTTTCTCTACTATATCTTTTACCTTTACATATTTCACAAGGCACATATACATCTGCTAAAAAATGCATTTCTATTTTAATTATCCCGTCTCCAGAACAAGCTTCGCATCTTCCACCTGGAACATTAAAACTAAATCTACCTTTTTGGTAGCCTCTAACTTTAGCTTCATTTGTCATAGAAAAAATATCTCTAATGTAATTAAAAATGCCACAGTATGTTGCTGGATTAGATCTTGGCGTTTTTCCAATTGGAGACTGATCTATATTTATTACTTTGTCTAAATTTTCAATACCTTTAATGCTAGTAAAGGAAGCACTTTTAGCTCTTGCTCTGTTAAGCTCAGTTGCAAGTACTTTAGCTATTATACCATTAACAAGAGATGATTTACCAGAGCCAGATACTCCAGTTACACATGTCATAACTGAAAGTGGTATTTTAACATCTATATTTTTAAGGTTATTTTCTCTTGCGCCTTTTACTTCTAAACATTTGCTTTTTACTATTTTTCTTCTTTTCTCGGGAACCTCGATTTTAAGTTTTCCAGATAAATATTTACCCGTTAAACTGTCCTCACATTTTTTCATTCCTTCTACTGTTCCAGCGTACATTATATTTCCGCCATGCACCCCTGCACCTGGTCCAATGTCTACTATATAATCTGCTTCTTCCATAGTTTCTTCATCATGTTCTACAACTATTAAAGTGTTACCTAAGTCTCGCATTTTCTTTAATGAACAAAGTAACTTTTCGTTGTCTCTTTGATGAAGTCCTATGCTTGGCTCATCTAAAATATATAGGACACCTGTAAGCCCAGATCCTATTTGAGTTGCAAGCCTTATTCTTTGTGCTTCTCCACCAGACAAGGTACCTGCAGATCTTGTTAAAGATAAATACTCAAGACCAACATCTATTAGGAAAGTAAGCCTTGCTTTTAGCTCTTTAAAAATAGGACTAGCAATTATGTTTTCTTTTTCAGTAAGCTTTATACTTTCTAAAAATTCTCGTATTTCTGTTATAGATAAACTACAAAGCTCATGTATATTTAGTCCTTTTATTCTAACGGCTAAGCTTTCTTTTTTTAACCTTTCGCCTTTACATGCACTACACGGAATTTTATTCATATATAGCTCATAAAAAGCTCTTGCACCTTTAGATGTTGTTTCGTTGTGCCTTCTTTCTAAAATGTTTATTATACCTTCAAAAGGAGCCTCAAAATCTCTAACTAAAGTTTTTGTTATATGTTTGAATTTGATTTTTTCGTTTGCACTTCCGTATAGAAGAACGTTATAAAAAGCTTCTGGAAGGTCCTTTATTTTTGTGCTAGGTTTTACGTTATAATGTTTGCATAATCCTTCAATATACATCATAGCAATTCCATCTGCTTTAGCATTTGTCCATGCTTTTATTGCGCCTTGCTCATTTAGTCTCATGTTCTTATCTGGTAGTATTCTATCTGGGTCCATTTCTAGTAATTCGCCTATACCAGTGCAGCTTTTACAAGCACCATATGGAGTGTTAAATGAGAACATTCTTGGTGCAAGTTCTTCTATAGATACGTTGCAATCTGCACATGCAAAGTTTTGACTAAACACCATTATTTCTTTTCCTACTACGTCTATATTAACTAAATTATTTGCATGGTTTAATGCAAGTTCTACAGACTCTGCAAGTCTTTTTCTGATAGAGTCTTTAACAACTAGTCTATCTACTACAATTTCAATATCATGTTTTTTTGTTTTTTCAAGCGGCTGTATTTCTTCTGAAAGATCGAAAATTTTTCCGTCTATTCTTATACGTATGAATCCTTCTTTAGCTGCATTTTCTAGTACTTTAATATGTTCTCCTTTTTTACCTCTTATAACGGGCGCTAAAATTTGAATTTTTGTACCTTCTTCTAAAGACATTATTTTATCTACTATTTGATCTATTGTTTGTTTGTCTATTTTCTTACCGCAGATAGGGCAATATGGAATACCTATTCTAGCGTATAATAGTCTTAAATAATCATAAATTTCTGTAACAGTTCCAACTGTAGAACGCGGATTTTTAGATGTTGTTTTTTGGTCTATAGCAATCGCTGGAGAAAGACCTTCTATGCTTTCTACATCTGGCTTTTCCATTATGCCAAGAAACTGCCTTGCATATGAAGATAAAGATTCAACATATCTTCTTTGTCCTTCTGCATAAATAGTGTCAAAGGCAAGGCTAGATTTACCTGAGCCAGATAGCCCTGTAAATACAACTAATTTATCTCTTGGAACTTCTAAATCTACATTTTTTAAATTGTTTTCTTTAGCTCCTTTTATTATTATTTTATCCATACTTTATTTTGCAACCTCCGTTTTTATTACTTTATATATTATAGCACAAAACTATGTGAAATACAATTTTTTTGCAAAGAAAGAGTTAGAAATATCTTAAT
>JAVWPP010000007.1:0-45618 GCA_036635835.1 Clostridia bacterium
ATGGTTTTAGGTCTCCTGTTTCAAAGTATATATTATTTGCTTTAATATATTCATTACGAGTTTTATATTTTATAATAACGGGAATACAACCTGCTTGGATAATATTATAGTTCATAATAGCTCTTGCGGTTCGCCCGTTTCCATCTTCGAATGGATGAATTCTAACAAACTCGCAATGTGCCCAACATGCATATTCTAAAGGCTCCATTTTAGTCTTATTTATTTTTAGATTTTCTTCAAATGATTTCATCTGATAATATGCTTCTTCTGGTGCTGGCGGTAAATACTCGGATGAACTTAATCTAACTTCTATATTTCTTAATATACCTCCTATAGTTATATTTTTTAGTACATTATAGTTTATATCTTTAATATCTTTTAGGTTTAAAATATGGCTCCTATCCTTTGCAAGATTAATTAACCATCTGAAATTTTCTTGTATATTTTTTTCCGCAAGCTCATAATATTTAGGATCTTTTAGTTTATATATCCGCTCTATAAGGACTGAATTTTCTGAAACGTTTTCTATAAAATTTTCTAAAATAAACTCTTTTCTTTTGAGACATACATTATTAAAATTATCTGAAACTTCATCAAAGATCATATTAATTCTCCTTGCTTTATATATTATTATATCTATATTATACAACATTATTATGTAAAAAGCAACCCATATATAGTAAAGAAGATAGGCATTTGCCTATCTTCTAATTTTCTTTGCGTATTCCTCTATAAACTGATCCATCTTTAATACTATCTACATATGAATCTTCAAAAAGAATACCTTTTTTGTTTTTCTTATCTACTCTTTTTTCTCTCTTCATATATATTATATTACCCTTGCTGTAAAACTCTTTATATCTTCTACTTAGTTTATATGATTCTAACTTTTCTTTTAATATATTTAACACATTATTTTGCATTACATGTCACCTCACATACATATTTTATAGCTATTAAAAAGTGGTACATTTAATATATCTTTTAGGTCATTACATGTCTCTACTTTAGGTGAGTTTTTCATAACTGCATTAACTACTGTTTGTACTTGCTTTGCTAAATTATTATATAGATACTGCTCTGCTTTTATTTCATTACCATTTGCAATATCTACTTGAAACTTTGCATTAGAATAGAAATTATACACAAGTGTATGCCTATCTATATTTAATGTTTTTTCTATAGCATCAAATAAAGAATCACTATCTCTTTTTAAAAGCAAAGTAAGAAGCATTTCTAAATCTTTTTTTTGCGTGCATCCATAAGATAACAATTTAAGCATAATGGAATTTGTATAGTTAACATTGTATAGAATTTCATTATTTAAAGTTTCTTTAAAATCTATCTTTTCATCTTTGTAAATTAAATCATATAGATACATTCTAAGCACGTTGCACGTTGCTTCTGTTATCCATCTATTCTTTTCTTTAACCGACGTAATAAGATCTGAATTATCTTTTGTTGCTGCAAAAACATGAGTAGAAAATGCTGAATCTAATTCTAAAACTATTTCCTTGCTACTTACCGAAACTTGTTTAATTTCTGTATCTGTTGTTAGCATTTTTAAGAACTGTTCTATTACCCGAAGTTTCTTTAGTTTTTCAATATCTTTAGTAAATGGTCCTACTCCTATTTCAGCTTCGTTAACTGCGCAAACCATAGTCCTAATGTCATATTTACGCTTACTAGTTTCTTCTAGTATAATTGAAAAAGAACCTGGATATTTGTTTAATGGAAATTCTATAGTTTGTACATATCTGTCGTCTAGTAACTCAAGCTCTGCTCTTTTGTTTCCTGAAATAAACTGCGTGTTTTTAACTTTATCTATTATAGTTTTTCTATCTAGTCTATCACTAAAAAAATACACTAGATTTTCTAACACCTCATTAATAAAGTCCGGATTCTCTTCATCTAAAAAACAAGTATTTAAATTAATTATTTTTTTGCTCATAAAGCATCCTCCTTTAATTAAAGTAGATTATTATATTTTTATCTTATTCATTTTATCACACTTTATGTAAACTGTCAATGATGCGAAAGAAAAATGCAAAGTATATTAATACTTCGCATTTTTTCTGTATATTTTTTTATTTATTTTCACTTATTTTTTTGTTTACTTTTACCACTTATTTTTATCTTTCTTTTCTCTTCTTGCTTCTAAATAATAATCTAAACCTATTGCTACACAAACGCATATAAAAATTAACGCGGCTAATGAAATTATACCTACTATAATATATAAAAGAATCATGGTACTTATTAATGAACTAAGCATATACACCACTCCTATTATTTTTTTATACTACTTTAATCTTGCTATTTATTTTTTTCTAGATACTACTTTTTTTCATTACGCTTCCCTACGAAAAAATCTATAAATGAAATACCTACTATAGCTAGAACTATCATACCTACAAAAGCAAAAACTTGCATAAATACAACAAACATAATTGTGAAAAAAACAGCTTCACTAAACATATAATCTCCTCCATATTTTTTAATTAAAAAATATCTAATTTCTTTTAAGTATATTATACACTATATGTCAAGTTTTTTTAAAATGCATATTGCAAAAATAAAAGTATACGTGTTATACTAAAAGTATAAAGGAGATTATCTTATGGATATTTTTTTAAAAGTAGATATAAATCTATTCCTTGCACTATATCTTGCGGTCTTTTCGCTATATATTGCAGGCCAAATAAATAAGACATCTAAAGCCGGAAAATACCTTATAGTAGGTATTGGCTTTTTAATATTTGAACTTGTACTAGAAGCTATATTGCAATTAATAGAGATGGCAAATTTGGTTCAGTTCGCAAAAATATTTCCGGTTATGTACTCGGTATATTTAATGTCTTCTTTATTTATACCATACTTTTTTATGCTCTTCATTTTTACATATGTAAACCCAGAATACGACCTTACAAAGAAAAAAATATTTGCTTTTAGCTTGCCTGTTGTACTAACAATTATAGCTATTGTAACAAACATATTTACACACTTTGTATTTACAATAAATGATGGCATATATATAACTAGAAACTTTTTATTTATACCTATTTTAACATTTGCTTTTGCGTATAATGTTTTTGCTATAATTTTTCTTATCAATCATAGAAAAAGACTTTCTAACTTTGAGCTTACAGTTTTAATAGTACTAGAAATAACTCCAATAATAGGAGCTGCAATTCAGTTTGGAAGTAGAATATTCCTTGCACTTTGGTCAATTAACGCAGTTGGTAATATAATTTTACTTGCTATATTGCAAGACAAAGCTATAAGTTTTGACGTACTTACTAAAGCTCTTACAAGAAATAGTTTTGATAGATTTTTAGATGGACTTTCTAAGAAAAATGACTCTAACTTTTCAATAGCTTTTATAGACTTAGATGACTTTAAAATGGTTAACGATATGTATGGACACGCAGAAGGAGACTTTGCTCTTACAACGTTTGCATCTCTTGTAATGTCTGTACTTCCAAAAGGCTGTAAACTAGTTAGATACGGCGGAGATGAATTTTTAATTTACTTTAATACTTTAAACATAGAAAACGTAAAAAGCATGTTATGCGAAATAGAGCAAACAATTAATAAATACAATAAGACATCTACAAAAGATTATGATCTTAAATATTCTTGCGGCTATGAAGCTTACGATAAAGAAAAATATTTATCTGCTTCTCAGCTTATACGTAACGTAGATAAAACAATGTATAATATTAAACTAGATAAAAAATTTGCAAATTCACCTAGGAAAAAAACAGAAAAAATACGTATAAATGAAGTTAGATAATATAAGCTGTATTGACACTTGTTGATACAGCTTTTGTTTTCCCATTTTTTCAAGATACATATGTACACTTGATATTTTATATGATATAATTTTTTACATAGGTGATTAAAATGAATAATATAATTAGCGCACACGATCTTATTGATGTTGTATATACAGTAGATTTAAACTTTGCAACCTTTGTAATTTTACTTTGTATATATCTAAACTCAAGAAGTAAACTTAATAGAAAGCTTCCCTCTTCTCAGTACTTATCTGCAACAACAATTTTACTACTTGGGCAGCTTTTCATAGAATCTTTTACATATTTTCTATGTAAAATTAGAGAGCCATCGCTAATCCCTCTTACTGTTTTTTTATATACTTTTTTATACCTCGTCGCGCCAGCTACTAGCTTTATATTTATGATGTTTATACAAAAATATATTGATGGAGAAAAAGCATATTCTAAAACTAAAACATTTATGATGGCATTTCCTGCACTTGTAACTTTAGTGCTATTAGGTACAAATGTATTTACTGGGCTTTGCTTTAGAATTACAACAGATAACGCATATTCTAGGGGCCCTGCTTTTAACATTGCAACTCTAATTACAGTTACATATTTGATAGGTATCGTCATATTCCTTTTTATACACAGAAAAAAATTAACTATAAAGGAATACTGGATATTTAATTTCTTTGCTATATTACCCCTTCTAGGAGGCATAGCACAGACATTTTTCTTTGGCATACTTGTAATGTGGGATGCATCTGCTTTTTCTATTATACTTATATATATTTATTTACAAGCAAATGTAACTAAGCTAGATTCATTAACTAAAGCAAATTCTAGAAGCTCTTTTGAAACATATTTAGATGGACTAAATAAGGACTCTATATTCTCTCTTGCTTTTATAGATTTAGATGATTTCAAATCTATAAACGATAAATTTGGTCACGCAGAAGGAGATATTGCTTTAAAGAATTTTAGCTATATTGTACAAAACACAATAGATAAACATTCAACACTTGCAAGGTATGGCGGAGATGAATTTGTAATTTGTTTTAACTATACAGATTTAGATAAAGTAAAGGAAACACTTGATAGAATAACAGAAGAAGTTACTGCGTATAATAAGAAAATACGTAAGCCTTATGAAGTTAAATTTTCTTACGGATATGATGCTTTTGATAACACAAAATATATAACTCCTACGCATCTTTTAAAAACAATAGATACGCAAATGTATGAACACAAATTAAATAAAAAACTTGTGCAGTATACTAAGAATCATAAATCTATACTTATGCATAAAGAAAATATGAAAAACTAAAAATACATATAAATAACGTTAGATAAAAAAGCTGTACTCACACTTGTTGATATAGCTTTTATTTTTTTGCTTTTTTTTAATATATATATATACGCCTAATATTTTATATGATATAATTTTTTTATAGGTGATTAAAATGAATAATATATTTAATATTAGCGATCTTATTGATGTTGTATATACTGTAGATCTAAACTTTGCAACGTTTGTAATTTTACTTTGTATATATCTAAACTCAAGAAGTAAGCTTAATAGAAAGCTTCCCTCTTCTCAGTACTTATCTGCAACAACAATTTTACTACTTGGGCAGCTTTTCATAGAATCTTTTACATATTTTCTATGTAAAATTAGAGAGCCATCGCTAATCCCTCTTACTGTTTTTTTATATACTTTTTTATACCTCGTCGCGCCAGCTACTAGCTTTATATTTATGATGTTTATACAAAAATATATTGATGGAGAAAAAGCATATTCTAAAACTAAAACATTTATGATGGCATTTCCTGCACTTGTAACTTTAGTGCTATTAGGTACAAATGTATTTACTGGGCTTTGCTTTAGAATTACAACAGATAACGCATATTCTAGGGGCCCTGCTTTTAACATTGCAACTCTAATTACAGTTACATATTTGATAGGTATCGTCATATTCCTTTTTATACACAGAAAAAAATTAACTATAAAGGAATACTGGATATTTAATTTCTTTGCTATATTACCCCTTCTAGGAGGCATAGCACAGACATTTTTCTTTGGCATACTTGTAATGTGGGATGCATCTGCTTTTTCTATTATACTTATATATATTTATTTACAAGCAAATGTAACTAAGCTAGATTCATTAACTAAAGCAAATTCTAGAAGCTCTTTTGAAACATATTTAGATGGACTAAATAAGGACTCTATATTCTCTCTTGCTTTTATAGATTTAGATGATTTCAAATCTATAAACGATAAATTTGGTCACGCAGAAGGAGATATTGCTTTAAAGAATTTTAGCTATATTGTACAAAACACAATAGATAAACATTCAACACTTGCAAGGTATGGCGGAGATGAATTTGTAATTTGTTTTAACTATACAGATTTAGATAAAGTAAAGGAAACACTTGATAGAATAACAGAAGAAGTTACTGCGTATAATAAGAAAATACGTAAGCCTTATGAAGTTAAATTTTCTTACGGATATGATGCTTTTGATAACACAAAATATATAACTCCTACGCATCTTTTAAAAACAATAGATACGCAAATGTATGAACACAAATTAAACAAAAAACTTATGCAGTATACTAAGAATCAAAAATCTGTACTTATGCATAAAGAGAACCTGAAAAATAAGTAGAAAATTCTACTTATTTTTTTATACATATTCCTTAAACTGCTTTATATTTTTATCTTCAATTGTAAGCAATTTCGTAGCTATTTTTTTTATTCCTTTTGTATATATATTTTGTCCATTACTTAGCTTTTTAGAAACATCTATTTTACCAGCAGATGCACCTTTAATAAGCTGCTTTGCAAGAAATGAATCATCTACTTTTTCTATTTCATTTACTTCTAAAAAGTCGTATGAAAAAATATTAGACTTTATATTTTTTTCATCTTTTATTTTTTTTATAATAGTTTTTTCTTTTAGCAAATCTAAATTATATGAATCTAGCTTTTCTATACATTCACTCATAAGAGCATCATAATCATAAACCCTTGTATCTAAAAGAGTAAGCATATCTTCTGTCTCGCAAACATATGCTACGTTTTCACAGGCGTCTCTTGCTTTCATAGCACTCATGTATATATACTTTAAAAATTCTATGTTTTTGTCCATAAAAAATACCACCTTTCATAGGTAGTATTTGTTTTAATTCTTACAGTATACCATTGTCTAAAATTTTAGCTTGAATTTGTCTTGCAAACTCAAAGTATTCTGCTCTAAAAGTTTTTTCTGGGTTGCTAACTAGTTTAGGTAGTATTCCAATTGTATATTCCGGATTATATATATCGTTTCTTTGAATGTTTAATTTTATAGATTTCAACTTATAATCTACTTCATCTTTTCCTACATAAACTTCTTTATCGTTTACTTCCATTTCGCATTTAATTATATTATCTATATCATAATAATTAATTAAAAAATCTTTAGCATTTTGTACTATAGATATTATAGCCATCTTTTTATCATTGTCATCAAAGCAGGCCATTTTTAAATATGTTGATTTACCTACATTTTCTACTGGGCTTACTATTTCAAAATCTACGCTGAATTTTTTAGCTTTAAGTTTTTCTTTTGCTTCAAACATTTTCTTACCTAGAATATCAAAAGTCGCTTGATCTTTTATATTAGTATTACTAAGCTCTCTTGCTTTTCTATATGCCTCTTTATCCTCATCTTGAATTGAATCTTCATCCTTTGTATTTAATATAAGATACGTAAATGCAAGTCCAAATATAAGTACTGTTATAGTAACTCCTACTGTAAATAATGCGTCCATATTTTTATCCCCCTCTAATTATTTTTTCTTTGTTTTCATACTTTAAAATTTATTTATTTAAGATATATTTATTTGATATTTTTTTTAACAATTTTATTTAATTCATTTTTAATAAGCACAGAATATTCTAAAAAATCTTCTTCGAATTTTCTTTCTGGATTAGCTACTGTTTTAGGTAGAAGACCTATAAAATATCTTGGATTTATAGAATCTTTAGCTCTAATATCTAGCTTAATACTTTGCACTTCTTTATATTCTTTATTTTCATCGTAAACCTCATCATTAACAATAAGTATTACTTCAATTAAATTACGAATATCATAAATTTGTTGAAAAAAACCTTTAGATGCAGTTGTAAGAGAAGTAAGTGCCATATTGAAATTTGTTAAATCTAGCGTTAATATTTTTACACTATCGTAACCATTTATAGTTTCAACTGGGCTAACATATTCTCTATATATTTTAAAGCCTTTTTGTTCTAATGCCTCTTTAGAAAGCTGCTTTTTTTCCTCTAAAACTTTTATACTTTGATCTGACATACTTTTATACTGCTTCTTATTTCCTTCTCCTACTTTGCTATACTTAATAAATAATATAACTGGCACGGAAACTATTATGCAAATTACAACAATTAAAATTAAAATCTCAAGCATTTATTCCACCTCTACTCCCATAAATTTTTAGTTAAATCTTTTATTTCTTCTCGTAAATTTTCTGTTCTTTCTTTATCTATTATTATACCACTAAAAGATATTTTTAAAGCATCTCCCTCTTTAGAACCTTTAGGTAATTTATTTGTTTCTATTTTTAGAAGCTCCTTATTTTCTTTTTGACAAATTGCAAATCCACCTTCAAATCTATCTATTATTGCTATCATTATTTTACCTCCCAAACTCGCATTTAAAAGATATATTACCTTCTCCATCTGCAGATGAAACTATATCTCCACATTCATCTGTTCTATGTATGCTAATTTCTTTTTTAGTTAGTCTATTTATTACAGACTTAGTTGGGTGGCCGTAATCGTTATCCTTACCTACAGATATAACTGCATATTTAGGATTTATACTGTTTAAAAAATCTGCTGATGTAGAAGACTTACTTCCGTGATGAGCAACTTTTAGCACATCTATATTCTTTAAATCTTCAGGGAAATTTGCAAGCATTTCATTTTCCGAAAGAGTTTCTGCATCTCCTGTAAATATGTATGAAGATTTACCGTAAACTGCTTTTAAGACTATAGAGTAATTGTTTATGCTATCATAAGACGCTCTGCTTGGCGCTAGGACCTTAAATTTAACATCGCCGAGTGTAAACTCATCTCCTGCTTTTGGAGCCGTTAATTTAAGTCCTTTGCTTTCTACAGAGAGTGCAAAATCTCTAAAGGTTTTTGTATTTGCTATGTGTTTGCTAAAATATATTTTGCTTACATCTAAATTTTCTATGATATAATCTAAAGAGCCAATGTGATCTTCATGAGCATGCGTGCCAACAACAATATCTAACTTTGTTATTCCAAGCTTTTTAAGATATTTATCTATCTTGTTAAAGTCTTCTTCGTTTCCTGCATCTATAAGCATAGAGTGACCGTCCTTGCGTTATAAGGATAGAATCTGCTTGACCAACATCTATGTAGTGAACCTGCATATTTTTATCGTTTTGAGATACTTCTTCTGTTCTACTTTGCTCTATATCTTTTTCTTTTAGTATATAACTTTCTCCAGATATTATAATATATATAGCTAGAATACTTAGAATTATATACGGAACTATTTTTTTAATTTTTTTTGTCTTCATTTGTTCTCCTTGTGTATTAGTTAAATTATATTATATATATTTTTCATTGTCAATTCTATGCCTTAAGAATTTGTAATATATATATAAGCTGCCTAAACTTTTAATTTAAGCAGCTTACTTTTAAAGCATATCTTTATTTTTAAATATTACCGTAACTATAAATGTTATGACTACTGCTACAAGTATTATGCCGTAGAATGTAAACGGCTGACCCATTGTTGGAAATGGGAACTCTACGTTCATTCCCATAAAGCTAGAAATCATAGTAGGAACTGCTAGTATTATAGTTACAGCTGCTAAGAATTTCATTACTGTATCTAGTTTATTTGAAGCTATTGTACCAAATATTTCTACCATACCATTTAGTATCTCACTATATATTTGTACCATTTCCATTGCTTGATTATTTTCTATTATAGTGTCTTCTAATATGTCTTCGTCTTCTTCGTATAATTTAATTATTTTTCCTCTGTTTAATCTTTGTAAAACTAGCTGATTAGATTTAAGCGATGTGTTAAAATATATCATGGATTTTTCGAAATCTAGTAAGCTTATAAGGTTCTTATTTTTTGCACTTTTTTTCATTAAATCTTCGAAAGTTTCTATATCTTTATTTATAAGTTCTAGATATTTTAAATATTCTTTTGCTATTTTATATAGTAGAAGAAAAACAAATCTAGACTTTTTATATGTATGTATAACTCCTGTATTTTTATGTGTTTTATATATTGTTCCTATGAACGCTACATTTGCTATGCAGATGGTTATAAAGTAGTCATCTTTTACTACTAGCATTCCAAGTGGAATTGTTGTGTATATGTTATTTCCTTTGTCTTTTTCTATAAAGGGAATATCTACTACAATAAGTGTTTGGTTTTCATCTTCATCTTGATCTATATGCGCTTTTTCTGCCATATCTAATGGGTATTTTATTAGGTTATATTCTGCTCCTGTAGCTTCTGAAACTTCTTTAATTTCATGTTCCGTAGGACTAACTAAGTTTACCCAGCACCCTTTTTCATAAGTTTTAGTTTCCTCTAAAATACCTGTTACCATATCTGTTTTGTATATTTTAATCACAGCAAAGTCCTCCTTTTTTCTTTCGCATTTTTTTCTTTTTGAAACGTATAAATACGTATTATTTCTAGTTATATGTTTTGTAGTATCTAGCAAATATATTTTATATGTTTTTTCTATTTCAATTATATTATATATATGTTTTTTTTGCAAATACTTTTTAGACTATTTAAGCGAAAAAAAATAAGACCGAAGTCTTACTTTTTTATATTAATTATTTAATATTTAATCGCCTTAATATTGTCTAAACAAAATCTAATTTCACTGTAATTTGTTCATCATTAATAAGTGAGTTTTCTTTTAAATTTATTATTTTAGCAGTATACTCATGTTTTTCTTTTTTTAGAGCTGTTGCAATATACTCTGCATAATAGTTAGGAACATATCCAAGTTTATGTTTGTTATTATTCTTATCTATAAAAATAATAACTGCATTCTTATCATATTGATTATTTTTCTCTAATTCTAAAATTACGTTATCGCCTACTTTTAATAAATTAATGCATTTTTTTATATCTTGAGAATACCTAGTTGCTGCTATTTCAAACTCTATATTTGTTTCATTAAATACTGGCACAAATTCAAATGTATCAGTTAACAATCTACCTTTTGTTTTCTCTAAAATTTCGATCGCATCGTTTTCCTTAGTTAAATTATATGATTCTAAAATAGCTACATAATCTTCTCTATTAACGTTAGGTAAACGTGCTATAATGTTAGTAAATAATTTTTCGCCTTGATATATCTTTTTAACATCATTAAAGCCTGGAAAATAATCAAAGCCATTTTTCTTTGCTTCTTCTACTTCATTTAGATTATATTTAAATGTATAATTTGTATTATGTTTTATTAGAGTACCTACAACATGTCTTTTTCTACTCGTTGGTTCTTTCCAAATTAACCATAATTCCTTTTTCATTTTTTCTCCTGTTCTAGCATTTTAAGCAAGATATCTCTTCTTATTTTAATATATTTACTTATATATTCGGCATGCTTTTCATTTATTATTCCGTTTGGTAGCTTGCTAATAATTTTATTTATTTCCTTATCAGAAAGCTTCTTTAGATTAACAATATGTGCTTGTGTATTTTGTTTATAATTTTTATATAAATACTCGATTAATTCAAAATGTTTAAACTGAGACTGATTTTCTTCTTTATATATATATGTTTTAGATTTTTTAATATAACTTTCAAAATCTTTTTTTCCGTTTTCAAATTCATTCAATTTATCAGGCTCTTTGTATTCTCTAAGTAAATTACACCCACAATCGTAAATAGGCGATAAAGTATATGTATTATTTTCTTTTAAAAGTCCCCAGTTTTCTTCATGCCTATCTGTTTCACCAATAAGAGCATCAAAAACCATAATTCCAATAAAGTCTGCAAACAAATTTTCCCCATATGTGTCTAAAAACTTTTTTATTTTTGGGATAGTATATGTTTTTTTTCTATCCTCATCCTCTACGTTAAAGAATTCTTTAGCATCTGTATGACTTTGACCATGTTTCATAAAAAGAAAACTTATAATTCCTATGATTCCTTTTTCATCTTGTGCAAATTCTACTTGTGCCGCTTTTAATTTCAAAACCCTACTTATTTCATATGCTAGTTTTTCCGAACATTCTTCTGAACAACCAGTATACTTTGAGTATTTGAAATAACCCATTCTTCCAATATTTCGATTGGATATTTCAATGTATTTTCCAAAGCTCTTCAGTTGTTTTATATCTCTTTTAGTACGACTTCCTTTAGGGTTTGATACACTAGTTGTTTTCATTATAAAATCTTGATTTACTTTAAGTACTTTGTATTTTTTCATCTAATCACCAACTTTAGTATAGCATACTGAAATACCTTTTTCAATGCTTTTTATGTAAATGTGATCGTCTTAAAAATACATATTTCATGTTAAAAAATAAGACCGAAGTCTTACTTTTTCATATTAATTATTTAACCATATTTGAAAAGCATCTAGTATTATTTTTGCACATTCTTCTGGAGATTTTCCAGTAGTATCAAAAACTAAATCGTAGTTAGATTCATCTGCTTTATTTACATTATATACATTCATATATCTTGTGTTTTCGTTTTCGTATCTATCTATTATACTAGCTTTAGTTTCTTCTAAAGTATCATAGCTATCTTCTTTTCCTCTGTTGTCGTTAAACATTCTTTCAGCTGCAACATCTGTGTCTACTTTCATATATACTTTAAAAGCAAAAGGCGCAACGTAGAAAGCCATTCTTCCATCTAATATAACTTTAGAATTTGCTTTTGCATACTCACCCATTCTTTTTTCTGTTTCTAAATCTAGCTCGGGTCTTTCTTCTACGTATTTACCGAAATCTGTTATAGACATATTTTTTTCTCTTGCCATTTGTCTAAAGACCATACTTGCAGAATATATTTCATATCCTAGAGTCTTTGAAATTATTTTTCCAACTGTTCCTTTACCACTTGCAATTTCTCCTGATAAAGCGATCATTTCTTTTTTCATTTCTGCTACTCCTTATTCTATTATTTCTTCTATCTCTTCTTCTACTTCTGCTTCTTGCGCTGCATCTCTGCCATTCATAAAGTCTCCGTTTTTTACTATTCTAGTTTCTCCGTTTACTACTTCGTTAGTTGCAATCTCAACGCAGTCTGTTATATCGTCTGATTCTACTTCTATTCTTTTTGCTGCAATTGCTCTTGCTCTTTTAGCTACAAGTAGTGCTGTTACATATCTGTTTTCTCCTACTTTATCTGTTATTGTATTTATTGATGGTTTTTCTAACATTTAAAATTCCCCCTGTTTTTTCTATATAGAATATATCACATAAATAGACAAATATCAAGATATTTATCTTAAGTTATATATTTCTTATTTGCTTTCCCATTTTGTAGTTATACCGCATGGTAGAACCATGTCTGAATCTTTCATTTGTATTCCTATTTCAGTAGTAGATATTTCATCTAAATTTTCTTTATCTAAAGCTATCTTTAAAACGTTTTTTACAACTGTTCCAGATAGGCCACCTGTGTATGAATTAACTAGTACGAATAAAGGATCTTCAGATAGTATTTCTTTGCACATTGAAACTAGTTCGAAAAGGTCTGTTTCTATGTTCCATACTTCGCCGTTTTTTCCTCTACCATACGATGGTGGATCCATAACTATTGCATCATATTTATTGCCTCTTCTTATTTCTCTTGCAACGAATTTTTTTACATCATCTACTATGAATCTAACTTCGTTTTTTGCAAGTCCGCTAGATGCTAGATTTTCTTTTGCCCAAGCTGTCATACCTTGAGATGAATCTACGTGGCATACTTTAGCTCCTGCATAGCTGCAAGCAACTGTTGCTCCGCCTGTGTATGCAAAAAGATTTAGCACGCTTATTTCTTTTCTTCCACTTGCTTTTGCTTTTTGTATTTTCTCTATCATATAGTCCCAGTTAGAAGCTTGCTCTGGGAATAAACCTGTGTGTTTAAATCCCATTGGTTTTATATTGAAAGTCAAATCTTTATATTTAATTTTCCAGTTTTCTTTTAACTTATTTCTGTACTCCCAGTGACCACCGCCGCTGCTAGATCTAACGTATATTGCATCTGCTTTAGACCATAGATGCATATTTGTTTTTTCATCCCATACTATTTGTGGATCTGGCCTTGAAAAGATATATTCTCCCCATCTTTCAAGCTTCATACCGTTTGCCATATCTAGTAGTTCATAATCTTTCCATTTATCTGCAAGTTGCATAACTGCCTCCTATTTCATTATCTAGAGAGTGTTCTCCATGTTCTACTATTATACACGAAAAGTGTGCAAAAGTGAAGCTAATTTGTGAAAGTTTTTGCTTTTATGCAATATATTTTTGTTTTCTACGGGTAAAACATATACTTATATGTATTTGTACTTTTTACGTTTTTCCGTATCTAGAAAAAAAGTATAAATATTTAGATTAAATTAAATTAAAAAAAATATATGCAAGTGAAATATATGTACATATTTTTCTTCTTAACTTCATAGATATTTACAATAGGTGTTTATATGAAATGTACGTTTTTTATTACAAAAAATAAATTAAATAAAGGGCTAATAGCCTTACTGTTTTGCATGCTCTTTGCATACCTTATTATATTTGCAAAAGTAAACTACAACATATCTAAAGAAATAGTACTGTTTTGGATTAATGTTTTAATTCCATCTCTGCTCCCATTTCTTTTATTTTCTGAAATTTTAATTAATACAAATGCTTCTATATATTTATCTAAAACAGTTGGAATATTTCTTCCTAAAATTTTTAAAGTTTCGCCTAAAGCGTCTATTTGTATAATAATACGGATTCCTATGTGGATACCCAAATGGTGCTAAAAGCGTAGCTTCTTTATATGAAGATGGAAGCATTTCTAAAGCTACTGCAAACAAGCTTCTTACCTTTATTAATAACTGTAATCCTGTCTTCCTACTTTCTAGCGTAGGTATAGCTATTTTTGCAGATTTTTATGCAGGTATATTACTAACTATTGCCCACTACATTTCAGCTGGCATAATAGGCATTTTAGCTCCAAATAGGGAGGGGATAGATACGTACTTTAATACGTGTAAGATGCCTATACAGAAAGTGAAAAAAAGTTTTAGTTTAGGAACATATATACTTAACTCTTTTAACACGCTTGTGCTTATACTTGGCTTTACAATTATTTTTAGTATTCTTTCTAATATATTTGTACTTGCTTTAAACTACTTGCCACTTAAAGAAGAAGTGCTTAAATTCATCTGCGCTATTTCTACTGGTATTTTTGAAATGACTAGCGGAATTTTAAAGCTGCAAAAGCTAAATATATCTTATACTTTGAAAATGTGCCTTGCTTCCTTTATATCTTCTTTCGGAGGACTTAGCGTAATTTTTCAGATATATACGGTTGTGCAAAAACAAGATTTAAGTTTTAGAAATATTTTTATGCATAAGGTTTTGCATGGTATATTATCTGCCGTGCTTACATATATTTTAATATCTACTTTTGTTATTTTTCAGTCTCCTTACCTTTACATATAAAAGGCAGGTAACTAAAAAAAGTTACCTGCCTTTAATCTTGGGGGACTATTAATAGCATGCACTATATTTTTTAAAGTATACATTTTAGGAGGTTTTTTTATGGAAAAAAATAATTCAAATCAGTTTTACGATCCGTACAATTTTTCTGGAGCTTCTCCGTATATGCAAGGAGCTGCAAATCCACTTTTTGAAGGTAATGAGCAAATGGCTATTCCGCCTGCTATATCTCCTGCTTCTCAGTATGAGCAGCAGTATATGTACTACAGATATTTAACTCAAATGATGGATTACAAAATTAAGTCTAAAGAATATGATAGGCTTTCTAAAGAGCTAGATAAATCTTAAAAAAATGCGCCTGTTTTTATGGCGCATTTTTTATTTTTTTAAACGTATGAGAATCTATATTTTCATTAATATTATTACCGTATCTAGATAGTTTTTTTGATACTTTTTTTATTAAAATTATTCTTGCATTTCAGCGTTATAGAATTTATTTCTGCAGTACTTTTTAGCAAGTCCACCTTTGCTAGTTTCTCTATAGTGGCTGTTTAAATCTTTGCCTGTTTCGTACATAGTTTCTACTACCATATCAAAAGAAATCATACCACGTTCATTAGATAAGCTAGCAAGATTTGCAGCATCTACAGCTCGCATACTAGCAACTGCATTTCTCTCTATACATGGAATTTGTACATATCCGTAAATTGGATCGCATGTAAGACCTAAATGATGTTCCATAGCGGTTTCAGCAGCGTTTTCTATCTGGAATAACTCTAGTTTTAGAAGCTGTGCATATGCAGCAGCTGCCATAGAGCACGCACTTCCTACCTCCGCTTGGCAGCCACACTCAGCTCCGCTAATTGATGCATTTTGCTTAATTAAATTACCTATAAGTCCTGCAACAGCAAGTGCATTTATAATATCTGAATCTAAGTAATTATGCTTTTTTTGCATGTAGTATAAAGTAGCAGGAAGCACTCCAGACGCACCACAAGTTGGCGCGGTAACAATCTTACCACCAGATGCATTTGTCTCATTTACAGCAAAAGCATACGCGCTAAGAAGCCTTGTTTGCATAAGCTCTAAAGATTCATCTTTTATTACTTTTTCAAAATACGATTTAGCTCTTCTTTTTAGCTTAAGTTTACCAGGCAAATATCCTTCTTTTGATAGCCCTTCTTGTATAGATTCTTTCATAACTTTCCACACATTAGCTAGGTACAAAATTATATCTTCTCCCTCGTTTAAATACACATATTCATACAAAGATATTTTTTTAGATATACAAAAAGATATAATGTCTTCTAATTTATTTAGCTTATATATTTCATCTGCTTTTTCTTCTTTTTCTCCTTCTATTTTTATAGCGGAGCCGCCTACAGAATATACCCTCATGCTATCTACTTTTTCTCCTTTTATATATGCTTCTAAGTCCATTGTATTTGGATGTACATTGCACTCTTTATCTGTGTCTAAATGTATATTTGTTTCTATAGGATAAAGCGTTTTTTTTATGATGTAATCTGTAAGATGTCCTTTTCCTGTTAGGGCTAAAGAACCATATAAATATATTTCAAATCTATCTGCAAATTTATTTTTTTCTTTGAATATTCTTGCTGCTTTTTCTGGTCCCATTGTATGTGAACTAGATGGTCCATTTCCAATTATATATAACTGTTTTAAAGATTTCATATCTAACACCTCTTTTTTATATTATATATAATATACAGATGTATGTAAAGATATACTTTTATTTTGCTTTCTACGTATAAACATATTTCTTGTATTTTTATTTATCTCTATGCTTTTTTTAAACGTATCTAGGTACTGTTTCTATCTGAAGATACTATAGATTTATGTATAAGATTTTTTGCATAAAAAAATGACCTCTGTAGTTTACAGAAGTCATCTTTGGGCCTTTTATATACGGCCTTATTTTCTTAATTTTTTATAATCAAATACACCATTTGTTTTATATTTATTTAAACTTGTTTTTGAATAAATTAATGATCCTAAAAGAATAAATAAACCTGCTAGTACTTTAGCAATATACATTACACTTATAGGCTCAACTACTAAAGCTGAAAAAATTAGTGCGGATATTAAAATACCACCAAACATAACTGGAATATTAATAAATATTTGTGTTTTAAATGATCTCATTAAATTCACTCCTTATATAATTATATTTTGGACATTTTTTTATTATAATTATATTTTAACACAACATCATACTTATGTCAACAACTATTTTAATTTATCTTTTAAATAATTGTTTTTTACAATCGTTGATGATATTCTAATTTCATGTTTAAGTCTATTTATATTTTTAATATTTGCTTTATATTCTTTAGATTCTTTATCTAAATTTTCTACCTCTATAGCTTGTTTTGATCTATAATTTTTCAAGGTTTTATTTGCAGAGTTATATATGTAATCTCCAGAAATATAATTACCAGTTACAAAATTAACTTCATTTCTTTTAGAAAAAATATCGTATCCAAAAGAATATCTTTCTTCTTTTCCTATAAGCTTAAAAACAGTTGGCTTTATATCTAACTGACTTTTTGCTTCGTTAATTACTAAGTTATTAATTCCAGGTATTTTAATAATGCATGGTACATTAGTATGCAAGTAATCTATATTTTTTAACAAATCTTCTGCAAGCAGGTCTTCTCTATACATAGAATCATCTCTAGGAACGCCAAAATGGTCTCCATAAGTGATTATAATTGCGTCATCGTATAATTCTTCTCTTTTAAGATTATTTATGAAATTTCCAAAGCATGTGTCTATATAATTAGCACTTTCTAAATAGTCTCCATAAATAGTATTTTTATAGCTACCTACATCTATAAAGACATACTCAGATTTTCTTATACCTAAGTCATCTAAATTAAATGGAAGATGTGAAGATACAGTAGACATATATGCTAGTTTGTTTTTATCTTTTGGATATTCTTTTATTTTAGCAATATTCTCAGTAAGAAAATTATCATCTGCAATCCACCTATGAATTAGCTGTGATTTATCTTTATATGTATCTACGTTTTCCATAACATCTACACCCATGTTTTTATATACTTTTTCTCTATTCCAAAAATATTTAACATTAGCATGCATATATGCTGCAAAATATCCTTTAGACTTAGCACCAGAATATATGTTGTCTGAAGTATAATTATCGTAAAACTGAAACAAAGAAAAATTCGCAAATGGATACAAACTTGTAGCACTTGAATGCTCTGCATCACTTGTATTACTGATTGCTGATTGAGAATGGAAATTATTAAAATATGCATTCTCTTTTGCAAACTTATTTAAATTAGGTGTAATCTCTTTGCCATTTATTTTTTTATTAATAACAAAATTTTGCATTGATTCTAACTGAATTATATATATATTTTTACCAGTACCGAGACCTTGTATATTTGCATATGGATCTTTTGCAAGTTCCATTTTTATTTTTTCTCTTTCATCAAAAAACTCTTCAATATTTTCATTTGTTTCTAAATTATCTACGCTATTTCTAGTGAAATATAATTTAGCATCATAATAATAGTAATGCCATATACTTTGCGTTTTTACAATATCCATTCTTCCGTGACTTGTAACTGCATCACTATCTACTTCTTTAGTTATTTCATTTATAAAGCAAGTTACGCCAAAAACTAATATTAATATAAATGTTAATATAGCTATTAATTTATTTATTTCCATAGGCATTTTATTTTGTTTTTCTTTATAAGTTTTTAATGCTACTGAAGTTGTAACAGTGTTCTTTATTTTTTTATTAGATACTATTTTTATAACTAATATTATTATTCCTAATAATATAGCTAATATATTATCTATAAAAAATATAATATCTTTAAACTGATATAAACTTTGTACAGCAGTTCCAATTTCATTTGTATAACCTATACTTTTTATTTGAAAAAACGATAAGAAAGTTTTATTATATGTGAAAAATATTCTATTACCAAAAAGTATTATTCCTAATATAAGTGATATGAATAAACTATATATAATTTGACTTTTTCTTGTTTTAAAAAGCACGCCAAATGATAACAATATAATAGAGATTATAATTGTCATTTTTATTGTTTCTATTCCGTAAGCAGAACCAAATCCACATAAATCATATAATATAAAAGTTTTTAAACATATGATAGCTGCAAATACTAGCATAACTATAAATGTTTTAATTGTTGATAATATAATATTTTTCATTTTTCTCCTTTCATTTCTGTTAACTTTATGTCTCTATTATACTACAGTTTTATGTAAAAATCAATATTCATATACTATAGCATATGCAATAGCTATCCTAATATAACAGGGCTACAAAATTAAAAAGCAGCTTCACTTAAGAGGCTACTTTTTATATTTTATATATATTTTTTTATTATCTCCTCTAAATCCATAGTATCGTTATATATATCTGCTTTATATCCTGCTTCAATTGCTGCTTCTACGTTTCTAATATTATCATCAATAAACAAAATTTCTTCAGGTTTCATGCATAGATCTTTAGCTACATATTCATAAAAATATTCACTTGGTTTAGCTAGTCCTATATCTCCAGATGTATAAATATTATCTAAGCCATATGGAAAGTTTTCTTCTAACCACTGCTTTGCTACAGAAATATGATTTGTTATAACTCCAAATTCTATATTTTCATCTAACTCATTAATCTTACCTATTATATCTAGATTCATAGGTCTTAATGATTTAAAAGTTGTATCCATTACAAGCTCTCTTATTTGCTCCTCATTAAGCTCTGGAAACTCATTTTCCATATATTCATAATATTCTTCATCAAATATATATTTTTCTTTTGCACTTATTATTTTTTCTTCTTCAACATTTAAGCCGTCTTCTCTTGTAATTGCAAGGACACCTATCATATCAAACATAATACATTTTATCATCTTATTTCTCTCCTACTGAATAACTTGTAAAGCATCTATTTTAAGCAATGCTTCCGTTGTTTTCTTTTCCATTTTATATATCGTTTCGTACGATTTTATTTTTGTATTTTTATCTTCTTTATATACTGCAATTGTTATTTTCTCACCTGTTTTAATACTCTGAACTTGTTCATTTCTTAAAAAGTATCTACCACCTGCAAGCCTTACGTCATCATTTGTAATTACATTATTATTTTCAGGTATATATTCATAAAGATAATTTAAACTATCTCCTGTGATTTTAACGTAATACTTATATGTTTGCGAATCTAAATTACTTAAACTAATCCAAGGTCTATTTATTATAGGCAAATCTGCTCCACCTATTTCTTTTACTTCGGCAGTTTCATATTTTATTTGTATACTATTTAATTTTGCAATAGATGTTTCATTAAGTGAATCTACAACGTAATATTCCATGTCATCTATAACCGGTATAATCTTAACACTATACATACCTTCTAGCTGATTTTTTTCTTTTAAAAACGCTGTTAAATTAAACTCTGTTTTTACATCTCTTACTCTTGCAATTAATGTTACACCTTTGAATATTTCCATATCTATTTTTGCAACATCCTTTGGATTTGTTACTGTTAATATTTTATTGTCCATTGAGTCTATTTTAAACTTTACCTTAGGTTTTTCAATAATTTTTTTTGCAACAAACGTTGTAAATTTAGGTTCTCCTTTTATTTGTGTCGATATAACATTTTCAATTTGCACTGTATATTTACCTACACCAAATTCTTTAACAATTTCAGATATATCTATTTTAACCTGCGGGCTTGTTAAATCCGCACTTACTTCTATTGCCTTTACATTACTATCTTTTGTAACTACAGCTCTGTACGCTATACTATCTGGAACAGTGTCTATAACAGCTATATATTTTTGCTTTAAATAGTCTTCTTCTATTGAAGCATTTTTTACGCCTCTAACTTTATCTATAACAAATTCTAAGTTCTCTTTTTTGTTAAATAAGCCGCTCTTATATTCTACAACTACTCTATATGCTCCATATCCTTTTTCAAATATTATATCCTTAATATCTATTGAATATTCTGCTTTGTTTTTTTCTTTTTTAACAACTTGTTTAAAAACTTGTTCTTCACTTTTTAGCATAGTTATTTTATATTCTTTAATTTTATTTTTTTTAGTTTTTAGTACTAATTTATATTCGTAATTATCATCCACATAATTTATTAATTTTTTAGATTTTACCTGCTCTGTTTTTACCTTTGCATCTTTATTATTCGAGCTAATATTTTTTCCAAAGATATAACCTATACCAATAGTAACTACTAAGGCAATAACTATGCTTGCTAATATTATATTTCTTTTACTTATATTTTTAATGCATTTTATATTCACAATCTAGTCCCCCTTATTATACTGAGCATTACTTATTATTTAAATAATACTGCTCAACTTTTGCTTCATCTGCAAGTAGATTTTTCTTTATAATTGACTCTGAAATAGCAATTTCTTTTTTCATTGCTTCTACATGATTATTTAATAACTTTACCTCATCTTCAGGTAGTTTAGTAAAATCAAGTTCTGCGCCTGTTTCAAGTTCATACCATATACCATCACTGTACATATATTTTGAAGTTATAATACTATAGTTAGAAATATATGTGTAATCTGTTTTGGCAAATAGATCTTTTCCTAAAGAAAATTTATCTTCAACACCTATCATATTAAATAGTGTTGGTTTTATATCTGTTTTACCAACAGGATTATCTATTTGCATATTTGAAATACCTGGTACCTTAATTCCACATGCAACATTAGTTTGATTGTGCTTAAGCTCTATTTTATTAAATGGCTGACCTATACTTTGCATATAATCTATCATTTCAGGATCTTCTAAATTCATAGCATAGTGATCTCCGTAAACAATTATAACAGTATCGTCATAAAGATTTTTTGCTTTTAACTCTTCGATGAATTTACCAAATGCATAATCTGCATAATTTGCTGCTCTTAAATAGTTACCAAAAAGAGTTCCTGTGTATTTTCCCGGATTAACTTTTACTTTTTCATTTTCATTTTCTATTCCTGTTATATCAAAAGGATAGTGTGACGAAACTGCAACCATATTTGTTAAAAAAGGTTGCTTATAGCTTAGAAGTTTATCCGTTGCTTTAATATAAAATTTTTCATCAGAAAGCCAGTGATTTGCTAATTCTTCTAATGGTTCAAATTGTTCTTTTTCTTCAAAAACATCTACTCCTACGCTTTTACTATATACATTATATCTGTTCCAAAATCCTCTATTATTTGCATGCATAAATGAAGTATAATAGCCACTTTTTTTAGGCTCATTTAAAATGTTATACCATCTGTTAGCTGCATAAAATTGATATACAGATCCGTTTTCAAGTGGATATAAAGAATTTAACACTGTATGTTCTGAATCGGCTGTTGAACCAAGTCCTTGTGCATGCATATTTGTAAAGTGTACATTTTCTGCAAAAAACTTATTCAAATTAGGTGTTATTTCAGTTCCGTCAATAGATTTATTTATTATAAAATTTTGTATTGCTTCTAACTGAAGTAATATTACATTTTTATCTTTAGCTATATTTTTAACTTCTATATATTTAGAAACTTCCGTATTTTTTTTAACTAATTCATTTATTTGTGTATTCGCTTCTTCTATTTCATCTATGTCGTTATAATCTGCTTTATTTTTAGAAAAGAAACTTATAGCATCAAAATAATGATATCCAAAGATAGTAGACTGGGCTATTAAAGTTGGCTTAGACCAAAACTTAACTTTTAACAATTCTTCTGGCGTTGTAAGTGATACAATTACACCAGATATTCCGATTAAAGATATACATAGTATTCCCTTAGGAGATTTAGTATATTTGCCTCTTTTTTTCTTTCTTTCTTTTTTATTTTTAAGCTTATTTTCTTTTTTTTCTGAAATGTTTTTTGCTTTATTTACATTTGTTTTTTTCCTAAATATTTTTTTTATATTTGCTATAATTTCTTTAAAAGTTTTTGCTTTAGTAATTATTTTAAATATCTTTTTGCAATATTTATTTTTATATAATGCATAGAAAATATAATATACTGCATACATAATATAATCGATGAAAAAGAAAACTTGCTCTATTTTAATTAATGAATCTAATGAGTTCATAATTTCTTTACCATACTTTGCATTGCTTATTTGAAACAAAGATAAAAAATTATTAGAATACTCAAAATATATTACATTAGACACAAGTAATATATTTATTAATAATGTTATTCCAAGTCCTATTCCAATCTTTGTTTTTTTATTTTTAAAGTATAACATAGGAGAAAGTAATAATGCTACTACAGTAACTGTTATATATGGCGTAACGTAATCTGGAAATATATTTACGCATAAATAAAACAATACCATTTTTAAGCATTCTACTAAAACCATCATGCTATATATTTTTTCTTTTATAAAAAAGTCTTCTATGTTCTCTATTATTTTTTTTATCATATTTTTTAATCTATTTTTCAAAAAACCGCTCCATTTCTTTTGCATATCTATTATATATCTTGGTATACTTTTTTTCAATATAATTATACTACATTATATACTTATTTGTGTGTGTTTTTTGTGATATAATACTTATTTCACATTATATTTATACACTCTAGCATAATTATATTAAAAAGTGAAAACGTCAGTAATTTACTGACGTTTTATTTTTATTTAATATAAATATTTTTTTCATTCACCATAATACATATACTACTTTCATCTGCTAAGTCATCCCACTGATCAAAGCATACAACGTATCCTTGTTTTTCTTTTTGTTCTAAACTACTTTTTTTCACTTCATCTCCATAATATTTGAATATGCAATAAATATTTTCAACTTCTTCTAAGCCAACAAAAACTAATTCTGCTTCATAAAAAAGGTCGTTTTCTTTTAGTACTTTTGAAATTTTATATCCTTTATCTATATACTTTTTTACCTTAAGATAGAATTCATCTTTTGCTATTTTGTCAAAATTCAATTTTAAAGTTTTATTCATACGTGGCACCTCCAAAAATATTTATTTTCGGTTCTTAAAACTATATTGCTTTCATTATACGCTATTTATATATAAAAGTCAAGCAATATGCTTGACTTTTATGTTGACTAATTTATTTTGTACTCTGGGAAAACATCTTGATTTATTCCATGCGGATCATTTAAAATAGTATTTTCTCTTTGTGGAATTATTTCATTTTTTCCAGCCTTATTTATTACTGATACTACTGTAAATATAGCAATAACTATTACAGCAATACAAAGTGAAATATATATATATGTTTTTGCTGTTATTATTTTGTTAGGACTAGTTACTGATTCTACTTTTGCAATTGATATTTTTGGTTTTACTTTTGTTTTTGCTTTTACTTCTGCTTTTTCTTTTTTCTCTTTAACCACATTTGCTGTTTTTTTAGTATTATCTTTAATAACATTAGTTTGCTTTTTAAGATTTTTTACTGCTTCTTCTTTAGCTTTTTTTAATGAAGTTACAATTTTTTCTTTTGACGGCTTTTTAGTAGTTGGCTTAGCAGTTTTTTTAGCTTTTGCTTTTGCGATTGTTTTAGGTTTTTCTTTAACTTCTTTTTTCTTAGTAGCAGTTTTTACTTCTTTTTTAGGTTCTATTTCTTTGATTTTTTTTACTTCTACTTTAACTTCTTTAACCACAGTTTCTTCTTTTGCTTTTTCTTTAACTGGAGAGTTTACTTGTTTTTTTGTTTCCTTTTTTTTAGCTTCTGCTCTTTTAGTTTTGCTATTTGTTTTTTTCTTTACATTTGCCATTTCTATCTCTCCCTACATTATAATTTCTGGTGACACTTTATCACCTTTAGTTGTCCAAGTATCTTTAAAATTAAATCCTTTATATGATTTTTTATCATTCATTACTAATTCTTTTATTGGAGTTCCTATAAAATCTTTTTCATCTTTTGTTAATGGGTAATATGCATTTTTAATAGTTACACCTTTAGATCTTTTATTTATACAAGGTGCTGTATTTTCTCCTGCTATATATCCTGAAGTATAAACATTAGAAATGCTTGCATTTTTAGAAACAACTTCGTTTATAAATGCTCCTCCGTTTTTTTGTCTGACATTAATATTTGACTTACTATATGCATCTTCAATTTTTACATCTCCGCTTATCCAAGAAATGAATCCAGCAGCTGCACTACCTGCATTGATATTACCTAAACTATATGATTTAGAAATCTCTACGCTTTTTTTCTTATTTGTTATATCGCTAGTTCTTACTGTTGATATAAATCCTGAAATAACATCATTTAGTGCAGATATATCTACGTTTGCATAACAATTATTTATGTATGAAGTTCCAGTTGTTACGTCTGCGCTACCAATTAATCCACCGGCATATTTATCTATATTATTCATTCTTCCATTAGCTGATGAATTTTCTACGCTTGTATTTATTATACTACCTGCAAGTCCTCCTGCGTATTTTATTTTAGGCAAGTTTGAATATATATGAACATCTGCATGAGAACTATTTATATTGCCATCTTTCATATATCCAACAATTCCACCTATCCAAGTATTATTGTTATTATATGTTCCGTTTAATGAAACAACCTGTGTTTGTGATATACAGTTTTCTATATTGCCACTTACATTACTACCTGCTATACCGCCAACAGCCATGTCTCCCATAATAAGAGAACCTATTCCATTATAATTGCAATTTTTAATATCTACATATGTAGCATCTCCAATTATTCCGCCTACAAAAGTAGTTCCTTCTATATTGTTTTTCACTTCATTATTTACTATACAAGTATTTATAGCAGATAAGCTATTTGCTGAAGTCATTCCTACGATAGTGCCTACTCTTTGAAGACCGTATACATTAACATTATTGGCAGTAATATTAGAGATTTCTCCTTCTAATACTCCTACTAATCCAGCAACTATATGATTTGAAACAATACTAAAATTCTCTATTGTTAAATTATGAATTTCAGATCCTTTTAATGTGTTTTTAAACATAGCATATCCATCATATGCTGCTATATTTTTATCTGCTTCATATCTATACACATTGTCATTATATATAGTATTTAATAAGGTATTACTTTTAGCAATATATTTTTTAGATTGCTTTTTTGTGCTTCCTTTTTCAAGACCTAATTTTTTATCTATTGCTACGTAATATACGTCATTTTTCCATTCATCTAAAGTTTTATATATTTTATTTGCTTTATAGTTTAGATTTAGAATTTTCATTCCATTACCATCTAAAACACCAGCAAAATCTTCAATTGGTTTAAAATCTACATCTTTCAAATCTATATTTTCCATTAAGATATATTTACCATCTGCTTTTATATTTTGTAGTTCATTAGCAGTTCTAATAGGAGTATATCCATTTGGAATATTTTCTTTTATTTTCATTCCAGATATATTAGCAGTTTTAGGATATATGTTTCCGTCTTCTGTTAAGTATATAATTTCGTATTTTTCATTAATATAATAAGTTCCTTTTTCTAATGCTTTTTTAAATTCTTTTTTTCTAGTATTAACCTTATAATAATTTGTATTATTTATCTTGCTAAACATTTCATCTAACTTTGCATTTTCTGGTGATACTTCTTTTCCAGCAGTTATAAATACATTAGTTTTGATAATGTCTATTTTTGTTTGCATCTCTTTAACATTTGCAACAATTTTAGTTTCTTCTACATTCTTAAACGGTTCATTTTTACTCAAATGATTAACTGTCACTATTGTTACTACTACAATTATAACTAACATTAATATTAACACAATAAGTGAAACACCTTTTTTACTTTTATTCATATTTTTCTCCTCTATTTAACTACATATTGATTTTACAACAATTTCACTTTTATTACAATAGGCATTCGCTATAAAAGGGGAAAAAATATACTAAAAGCTACTGAAAAAAGTATCATCTTTTCTCAGTAGCTTTTTTTAATTTAGCAATTCAAGTATTTCTAATATTTGAATAATGTCATATATAACATAATTCGGTTTTATTATTTTTGTGAAGCTTTCTTTCAGTCTTCCGTTAACGTTAACCCATATCGTAGTAACTCCTAATTTATTAGCTGGATAAATATCTTCGCTTAGACTATCTCCAACCATTACAACTTCATCTGGTTTATAATTTTTTTCCTTCATTATTGTAGCAATAGAATTATACTTATTACTTTTCTTTTTTGTAATGCAAATGTTACTATCTTTGAATCCTATATTTTGAGCAAATGATTTTGATTTTAAATTGTTAGATACAAAAAATATTTCATATCCATTACTCTTTAAATTGTTAATCACATTTATAGTATTTGAAAATGGTATTTCTATCTTTTTCATATATTCATAATATAGCTGTTTATATTTTTTAATACTTTTGTTTAATACAATTGCATGCACTGCAAGTCTTAAATCTAAAGTCCGCATGTTAGCTTTAAGCAGCCCAAAACTTCTTATATATAGTGCCACTTTTTCAATTAGTTTTACTAATACTTTTCTAGGACCTTCTGTGCATTTCATATCTTTTTGTATTTCATATAATATTAATTCATCTTCTAAAGTGAAATTTTTAATAGTATCATCACCGTCTACAAAAATAGCTTTAATTTTTTTCATATTGTCATCTCCTTAAAATTATTTAATTTTAAGTTTAAAAATTTTACATACATATATTATATCATTTTATTCACTTTTAAGCAAATCTTTTTTTAGACATAATAAAAGCACACTTTTTTTATATAAAGTATGCTTTTTATTTTTTAACATTTATAGTACAGCATTTATAATTTCAGATGGGACTAGACTTTCAAGTGGAATAGTTGTTCCATCTATTTTTACATATGTAACAATATAATTATCGTCTATAATATATACACCATCTACTTTTATATTTTCAAGTCCTATATTTTTTAATATGACTTTATAATATCCTGATGTGTTTATTCTAACAAATTTATCTTGCAATATTGGATCATCTGGCATTACTTCTTCATTTGTTTCTAGCATTATTTTAGATGCTGCATCTGATACTACTTGCTGAACAGAATCTAGCTGAGCAGTTAATTTAGAATCGTCTGCTTCTCCTAAAATCTCTTTATCTGCAAGCGTTATTATAACTGCACCTGCCATTATTATCATAACTATAATAGTTATTACGAGAACTATTAAACTCATTCCGTTTTTTTTCATTCTCCACTCCTATTTTTTAGATACTTTTTTCTTAGATTTACTTTTTTCAGTTGGCTTATTTGCACTTTGCTTTGCTGCTTTACTTGCTTCTCTTTTTGCTTTAGCTTGTAGTTTTTTCGCATTTTTATTCGCCTCTTTAACCGCATTTGAATAAATACATGTCATAGCTGCTGCTATTGCTACGCAAATTAGGACTGTTATTATAGTTTCAGGAACTTTATTTATATTGTTTGCATCAACATTTACTTCCTGAGCTGCATAACAAATATTTGTTGTTAGCATTATTAATGTAGCCACTCCAATAGATTTTATTTTTCTTATTTTCATAACTCATCTTCCTCTCTTTTGTATTATATATTTATATATTATATTAAAAAAGCATATAAAACAATATTAAACTAATATTTTATATTTTTTTTATACTCTTTAAATATTCAAACATGAATTCATCTATTTTACCATCCATAACTGCTTGAACATTTCCGATTTCAAAATTTGTTCTATGATCTTTTACTAATGTATATGGACAAAATACATATGATCTTATTTGATTTCCAAAACTGTTATCTAATACACTTCCTTTAATACCTTCTGCCTTTTCTTTTTGTTTTTGTACCTCTATTTGATACACTTTAGATCTAAGCATTTTCATTGCATTTTCTCTATTTTGTATTTGAGATCTTTCAGTTTGGCAAGTAACAACTACGCCTGTTGGAATATGTTTTATTCTAATAGCTGAGTCTGTTTTATTTACATGTTGTCCTCCTGCTCCTGAAGCTCTGTATGTGTCTACTTCTAAATCTTCTGCTTTAATATCTATTTGTATATTGTCATCTAGCTCTGGCATAACTTCTACTGATGCAAATGATGTATGCCTACGTTTGTTACTATCAAAAGGTGAAATTCGTACAAGCCTATGAACTCCTTTTTCGCATTTTAAATATCCATATGCATTATTACCTTTAACTAAAAAAGTTACACTTTTTATTCCAGCTTCATCACCTGATTGGAAATCTAAATTTTCAAATTCATATTCGTTTTTTGTAGCCCATTTTATATACATTCTATATAACATTTCAGCCCAATCTTGAGACTCAGTTCCGCCTGCTCCTGGATGTACTGTTACTATTGCATTGTTTTGATCATATTCTTCATTTAACAAAGTAGTTATTTGTGCTCTCTCTATTTCAGTATTTATTTTTTTTATATTTTTCTCTACTACTTTACTAATTTCTTCATCTTTTTCTTCTGCATATAGTTCTAAATATACAATGATTTCATCGTAATTTTCTTCTATTTTTTTATACTGATAAATATATCTTTTTAATGATTTTATTTCTCTCATAATTTCCTGTGAAGTTTTCATGTCCTCCCAAAAATTATTTTCTTCTGTTTTTCTTTCAAGAATATTAAGCTCTGCTTCTTTATTTTCTATATATAAAGCTTCTTTTAATTTTAATAATTGTTCATATATTTTTTCTAGTTCTAATTTTTTTTCTTCTATATCCACTACGTCCTCCTATATGTTGAAATATTTAAATCCACCAAGTTTAGCTGGCTTTTTTTCAAACTTCAAAACTTCTTTTGAAACTGGATGTGCAAAAGAAAGACTATATGCATATAAGGCAATATTATCTCCTATTTTATTTATCTTTTGTCCATATTTTTGGTCTCCAAATAAAGGGTGTCCTATATTTGCAAATTGAACTCTTATTTGATGATGCCTGCCTGTATGCAAGTTTACATCTACAAGAGTATATCCATTTGCGTTTTCTATTACTGAGTAATCTAAAACAGCTAACTTTGCATTTTTAGTATCTTCTCTACATACACTACTCATATTTTCTTTTTCATTTTTTACTAAGTAGTTTTCTAATGTACCGCTGCCTTTAAGTTCTCCGTTTAAAACTGCTAAATATTTTTTGGCCATTTTTCTTGTTCTAATTGTTTCTGAAAGTCTAGTCATTGCTTTAGAAGTTTTAGCAAACACTACAATTCCTCCAACCATTCTATCTAGCCTATGAACCATTCCAAGATATACGTTACCTGGTTTATTATATTTTATTTTTAAATATTCTTTAACAATATCTATCATTGATATATCTTCTGATATATCTTTTTGCATTGGTACTCTAACCATTTTTTCTACTACAATTATATGATTATCTTCATACAGTACATTTAGTTTTTTTATATATTCTTCTAACTTCATTTCATTTTCCTTTTTATATTATATCTATATATTTATTTGAACAATACTTGCTTGCGTGCCATAATCTTTTTCTTCTTTCATAGTTGTTTTTCTAAAAGAAAAAAAGTCTTCATTATTGCAGCAAGTACATATATTTGCATCTAAAATATTTTCGCTTTTAAGACCTAATTCAATTAAATCTTCTTTTATGCAGTTTATAAAATCTACGTGATATATTTCATCTACTTTTTGTATATATTTTTTTTCTTTTGGCCAAATACTTAGTATCTGGTTTTCTATTAAATCTCTATCTTTAGTTGTCCAGCAACACTTTCTTATACAAGGACCAATGCAACAAATAATATCTTTATAGTTTGTATTATATTTCTCATTCATTAATTTACAGGTTTTTAAATATATTTGTTTTACTGTACCTTTCCAACCACTATGAACATTTGCAATGCATTTATTTACAGGATCTAAAAAAATAATTGGAGTGCAATCTGCAGTAGTAATTATAAGGGGAATTTTTTTTTCATTTGTTATCATTCCATCAAATTCTTCTTCCGAATTTTTTTCAAATATATATTCCTTATAATTATTTATATCTATACATATATTTCTATCTGTATGAGCTTGAAGTCCTTTTACTACTTTTTTTCTTTCTAAATTTAATACATTACATATTTTATTTAAATTTTCATAAACATTTTCTGCTTTATCTTTTCCTCTTACTCTAAAATTTAATGTTGAATATATGTCTTTACTCTTACCACCATGCCTTAGAAAAAATGCGTGCTCTATTTCTTTATATTCTAATAGTTTTTTAAACTGAATGAATTCAATATTTGACTTTGATTTATGTACAATTATATCTGATTCGTATTTTTTCACTTTAATTTCTCCTGTTTTTCTTTTTAGACTTTATCTAAAGGTGTATCTAGCTGCTTTTATTTTAGGGCATATGAGGCTTTATATATGCTAGAGGTCTCTCTATATGGTTTGATGATTTTTATATTAAAAACAACCGCTACTAGCGATTGTTTTGTTTTTTTAATTTGCTGGCTTTGTAGCTGGCTCTTTATTGTCTGTTTCTTCTTGCTTTACTGTTTCTTCTTGCTTTACTGTTTCTTCTACTTGTGGCTGTTGTACAATAGGGGCTGGCCTAGTCCATTTTAATTTCATTATTTTAGATATGTTTGTTTTTATATCTAGCACTGAATAATATACATTTCCTTCTTGCGTGAATGCTATATGTTTTGGCACTGTAGTTTCTGATAGACTTTCTTTTTTTATGACAGCTCCGTTTTGATCTAATATTCCTATTGCACTAATGTACTGTGCAGTTCCTCCATACACATAGAAGTTGTCTTGATTATCTACAGAAAATTTCATTGGTGCATATTTTATTCCAAGTTCTTTTATGATGTCTATTGTTTTTATAAGTTTTCCCTCTTTAGAATAAATTAATATTTCATTTACATTGTATAAGTCATTTATCTTATCTTTTCTAAAATCTTTTTTCTCTACGCCTTCTAAATATATAGCCATATAATTTCCGTTTGAAAGCTTATACATTGTTTCGATTTTTCCTATTCTAGTTGTATCTTTTCTTTCTATTACATTTTTCCAAAGTTCTTTTCCGTCTAAATCTATTTTTCTAATATATGCGCTTTTTTCTTTGCTACCATACTCTAATTTTGAGTCTTCTAAATTTAAAGATTTTTCGTAATCTGTTGGCTTAATGTATGTAGATAAAGCAGATGATTCTAGATTTCCAAATTCCCCAAGTGTAACTTTTATTTCATCATCTAAACCTAAATTAGATTTAATAACTAGTTCTAGCTTCTTATCTTTTTCAAACATATCTATAAGGCTACCTGTTGTAACTTTATCTAAAAATTTATTGTATATTAAATTGCCTGATGCATCTATTCTAATAACATTATTTCTTGCAACTGTTCCGTTTATAAATGCCATATAAAAAGTATAGACTTCATCTTTTTTTATTACGCTAAGTAGTTCTTCTTGTGGACCTTGTAATTCTATTTCTTTTTTCCATGCAACGTTTAAACTATTGTCTGCTTTGAGAGCATACATTTTATTTTTTTCACCGTTTTTTGCATCTCCATTAAACAGAATAATGTATCCGTCTTTTAATTTATCTATGTATATTGGAACTTGCAATTCTTTGGCTAATTTAATCTTTGATTTTGATTCATTTGTTTTATTGAAATCTTTATCAAACTGTACTAAACTTATAGACAGATCTTCATTTACTTTTGCTAAAATATTATTTCCGTTTTCTTCTTCATAAATAAAATCTTTTGACTGATATGTTAGCTTTTGATACTCAAATAGTTTAGCTGCAGCTAAAGCATTTTTTTGATCTTTGTAATACTTAAAAGCAACTATTCCTCCTATAGCTAGTATCAGCGTAAGCACTACAATAATTGTAATAACAATAATTTTCTTTTTATTTGACATCTTACTTTCTCCTTCGTTATTTAGTATTTTATATACTTGTTAACTCTTGTCCGTCTTTAGTATCCTTTACTATATATCCTTTTGTTTTTAGTAAATCTCTAAGCTCATCTGATTTTTTAAAATCTTTATTTTCTCTTGACTGCTTTCTTTCTTCTAAAATTTCTTGCAGCTCTTCTGAAAGTTTTGTTTCTTTTATTTCTTCTGCTATATTTAGTTTTATAACTTCATCTAGTTCTAAAAGAAGATTAGCTAATTTATAACTTTTCACATTATACTTTGCAATGTTCCAAACCGTAGCCATTGCACTTGGCATATTAAAATCATCATTTATTGCTTCTAAAAAATCTTTTCTAAAGCCTTCTATTATATCTTCTGATATTTCTAATTTTGATGCTTTATGCTGCCTATAATTTTCTCTAAGTCTTTGAAGTGAAACTTCTGAAGCTTTTATTCCATCCCATGTAAAATTTAATTTATTTCTATAGTGTGCTGTATATGTGAAATATCTATATGCAAGTGCAGATATGCCTCTTGCTTTTAAGTCTTCTATAGTGTATGTGTTGCCTAAACTCTTAGACATTTTTCCGCTATCTATTAAAAGGAATTCTGTATGCATCCAGTAGTTAGCTAATTTTTTGCCACACGCTCCTCTTGACTGCGCTATTTCATTTTCATGATGAATTGGAATGTGATCTACTCCTCCTGTATGAATATCAAAAACTTCTCCTAAATATTTTTTTGACATTGCACTACATTCTATATGCCAGCCAGGATAACTTTTTCCCCATGGGCTATCCCATTTCATAATATGATTTTCTGGTGCTTTAATCCAAAGTGCAAAATCTAGCGGTGATCTTTTTTCTTCATCTACAACTATTCTTGCTCCTGAAAGTTGTCCTTCTAAATCTACTCCTGAAAGCTCCCCATATGTTTTAAGTTTAGATACATCAAAGTATATTCCTTTGCTTGTTTCGTATCCGTATCCGTTTTCTATTATTTTTTCTACGTATGCTTTCATTTCCTCAATATGTTCTGTTGCTTTACAAATAATTTCTGGTCTTTCTATGTTTAATTTTTCTATATCATCTAAAAATATTTTTGTATACATATCTGCAATTTCGTATGGAGATTTTTTTTGTTCTCTTGCAGCTTTAGCCATTTTATCTTCGCCTTCATCTGCGTCTGATGTTAAGTGTCCTACATCTGTTATGTTCATAGCATGTTTTAGTTTGTATCCGTTATATTTTAATACGCTTCTTAACATATCCATTGAAATATATGCTCTCATGTTGCCTATATGTGCATAATTATATACTGTAGGTCCGCAGCTATATATTCTAACTTCTTCTTTATTTATTGGTTTGAATATTTCTTTTTGTTTTGTTAAAGTATTATATATTTTTATATCCATTTTTTCTCCTTTATTTATTTTTTTATATATAATATAATACTATATTTTATGTGATTTAGCAAGTAGTTTATGCAAATCTTAGACAAAAAGATAAGCTATATTAATGTTATAGCTTATCTTTTTTATTATGTTTATTTTTTATAGTCAAATGTTATTATTTTACCACATTTAATATTTGCTAGAATTTCATCTTTTTTAATTAAAAGTGCTAGTGTTTTATCTCGTTTTATACCTATGATATCTTCTACTTCTTGTATTATTTTTGTTTGCTCTTTATTTAGTTTTAAAGAAAACGTAGTATTTAGTGTATATTTAATAAGCACTTCACCGTAGTTAGTGTATATGGGCACTTTTCTTAACATTTTTTGATTTAATATTTCATCTATTTTCTCTGGGAATGCCATTTCTGCTTCTTTTATATATCTAAGACCTGTAATTGTTTTCCCTACTTTTTCGTATGATGTTTTGTCTATAATCCAAAGCATCATAGAGAGCTTTTCTTTTGTTACTTCGCCATATATATTTATTAGATTCATAACTAAATTAGTTACATCTTCATAAGTACAAAATGTGTTTCCAAAGTCCGGATTTTTTTCTTTTGAAGCTATATATATTTTACTGAAAATTTGCTTGTTTAAATTTTCTTTTTGTTCTTGTTTAACTAGTTTATATATTTTCTCATAGGTGCTAGTATACTGGCTGCAAAAAGCTTCTTTATTCTTATATAATAATTCCATGATATATTCTGGGTTATCCATATATAATTTTATATTCCTGCTATATATGTTATCTTTAAATTCTGCAAGCTCTAAATTTGAAATTGTGCTTCTTGGAAAATTTAATATTTTAGAAAGTTGTCTTTGAGATAAGTCATATTTTTCTCTAATGCTTTGCAAGTTTAAACTATTTTCTTTCATTATATAACTCCTTGTTATTTACCTTAGAATATATTTTTATATTATTTTATTTTTTCATAAATTGCTTTAAGATCTGATGTATCGTTTTCTGTTTTAACTGTTATTTCATTTACTTTTTCTGCATCTTTATAATAGTACTTATTAGTGTAATCTTCAGTTATTGAATTTACATATGACCACTTTATAAATTTATATCCGTCTTTATTTTGTGCAATATATGTTGTCTCAAGTCCATTAGTTTCTTTTTTTATTTTATCGTTTTCTACTACTCTTAAATTATCTACTTTAACAAGTTCCTCTTTATATATGCTGCTTTGCGAAACAACATATGTAGTATTATATTCTTCTTTAATTATAGGCTTAATTGTAAGGTTATAATCTCCAGGTTGTAGGTTTTTATTTTCACTAATTTCTTCTGTTAATTTATATACTGCTTTGCTTATATCGTATGTTTCATCTAATACCAAAATTCCGTTTCTTTTTAGGATTACTTGGTATTTGCTGATTTTATCATCTGCTTTTATGTTGTATTCTATATTACCTGCTGCTGTAACAACCTTAGTTGCAATTTCTTCTACTCTTGCTTTTACATCTACTTTTTTAGATATGCTGCCTTCTATAACATCTGTTGCATAAATCTTATAGTTGAATTTTAATGTGTATGTTCCTGGTTTTAAATTACTAGCTTCTGTAATTGTTATTGCTTTTTTATTTGGATCTTCTGTATTAACTACATCTTTTGCAGTTACAGGTTGAACTTTTGCTGCTGAGTTTTCGAATATTATTTCTCCGCTTTCTATGCTGCCTGTTTTCATTTCGATTATTAGCATGTATAGATCTGATGTTTCATCTGGATTTTTAAATTCCATGCTTCTAACATACGGGAAATATGCAACTTTTGAGTATGGTGATTCTTTTAACATGTTGCTATATGGAACTGTTTTAATTTTAACATCAAAGTTATCAAAATCATCTTTTGATTTAGTTATTTTATATTCTTCTTTTTTTACTTTTTCTATTTTTTCAAATTCTGATACTTTGCCATCTTTATAATATGTGATGCTTACAACATATTCTTTTGCTTCGTTTACTGCGTTCCATATTATTGTTTTTTCATCTTCTTTTAGATATATACAATTTGTAGCTGAAGCTGATAATCTTCTATCTATATTTACTACGCTTGATGGTAGTGATGATGTATACATTTTTTCATCTTTTGAGCATGCTATAATTTGCAAATTGTAATTAGATTTTTCTAATCTATTTGCATCTATATATGCTATATTTTCTACTGTAAATGATGTTACTTTATTGTTTATATTATCTTTGAAATTAAGCGTATACATGTCTGCATTTTTTACTTTTTCCCATGTTATTTTATCTTCTTTAAAATTGATTGTTTTTGAGTTTACTTGCTCTAGTTTAATTCTATTATCTATGTCTATTTTTTTAGATTTGTTTGATTCTATTAACTGCATATTATTTGGTTCTACGTATGCTTTAACTCTTACTGTATATATGACATTTGCAAGTTCGTTTAAAGTAATTTTAAGTTCATTTTCTTTTGTATCTTTAATTTCTATATCTCCTGTAATTTTGTTTTCTAAATATACTTTGTATGACATAGCTTGGTCTATTTTTTCCCATGTAAGTTTTCCGTTATTGTAGTTTAGATATTTTGGTGTATCTATTTTTTTTCTGTTGTCTAATGTAACTTTTGGGCTATATGCAGATTCTACATATTTATATACGTCCATAGGTATTGCTTTAACTGAAATTTCATACATTCCAGGTTCTTTTACATATTCTGAAAAGCATAGTTCTAGACCTATTACTGTATACTCTTTTGTTGTTTTAGTTAGTACATTATCTATTCTAACTTTATAGCTTCCTGCTCTTTCTACTTTAGAAAAATTTACTTGCATATTTTTTCTATTTATTATTAGATTTTTTGGGCATTCTAGCTTTGTTCTTTTTCTGTTTTCTGTTACCTCGATAAAGTTATTTGAATTTATAACTGAAGAACTTTTTGCTTCTTCTATATCTTTTACTTCGTCTTCTACTTCATTATTTTTTTCATTTAAAACGGTTTCTTTTTTAGCTAATGTTTCTTCTAATATTGAGTTGTCTAAAGTGTAATCTTTTTTACTTTCTTCTATGTCTTTTTTAGTAAACATATCTAATTTTTTTATGTTTGAAAAAACTAAAAGTATTATTAATATTATTAGTACTGCTGCTATAACTAAGATTTCCGTTTTTTGCTTGTTTGGTGTTTTCATCAGTTTCTGTCCTTTCCTTTATAGTTTCTACATTATACTACTTTTGCTCGCTTTTTGCTAGCTTTTAAGGCGAAAAAGTTTATTTTGTAGTTTGTTTTTATTTATGATTTTTTTTGAAAAAACGTAGTATCTGGTGCTTGTTCTTTAGCAAGTATGGGGTGTATATATGTTAGTTTTACATAATTCGAGCATAGAAAAAGTACTACTTGCGTAGTACTATTTTAAAAAGCCATATATTATTTGATCTTCTGCTTCTTTTTCTGTAAGACCAATTGACATTAATTTAACTAGCTGCTCTCCTGCTATTTTACCTATAGCTGCTTCATGTATTAGATTAGCATCTACATTGTTTGCGTAGATTTCTGGTATAGCACTGATTTTTCCGTTATCCATTATAATGGCATCACACTCTACATGACCATAGCATTTTGAATTACCAGTTATTTTTGAAACGAATTTTTGTTTTGAACTGTCTTTAGCGATAGATCTAGACACAACATGAGTGCTAGCATTTTCACCATTTAATTCAACTGCAAAAACTGTTTCTGCATACTGATTTCCATGTGTCATTATTTTTTCTGTGATTATTAGATTTGTGTCTTCTTGTAAATTCCCTTTTGTTATTCTTACTGTTGAATCTACTCCTTTTATTTGAACGGTTTCCATTTCTAAAGTTGATCCTTTTTTTAAGTTAACAATGGTTTGTGGGTTTAAGATTTTTTCACCTTTTCCATCTCCCTCGCCATAATGTTTTTCTATGTATTTTACTTTAGAACCTTCTTCTAAATAGAAAGTATGAATGCCATCATGCTGAGATTTTTTATCTGAATTATTATGAATTCCGCAGCCTGCAACTATAACTACATCTGCATTTTTTCCTATGTAAAAATCGTTATATACTAAATCTGATAGGCCGCCTTCTGTTATTATAACTGGTATATGTATGCTTTCATTTTGTGTATTTTCTTTAACTATTATATCTATTCCAGGTTTGTCTTTCTTAGTTACAATATCTATATTTGCAGTTGTAGCTCTTTCTACACCTTTGCCGTTTTTTCTAATGTTATATGCGCCTTTTGGTGTTTCGTGAATGTCTGCAACTTCTTCTAGTAAATTTTTTTCTATATTATTCATTAGACATTTCCCCCTTTACTATATCTTATACATTTATGCTGCACTTTATTAAATATAGCCGGTAAAACATCTTCTTTCTTTCCAACTTTTTTTATTTCTCCATTGCTTAAAAGAACTATGTCATCTGCGATGTTTAATATTCTTTCTTGATGTGAAATTACAATTATTGAACCTTTTACTTCTGTATGCATTTTTTCGAAAACTTCTATTAAATTATTAAAGCTCCATAAATCTATGCCAGCTTCTGGTTCATCGAATATTGTAAGTTTACTTTTTCTAGCTGCAACTGTAGCAATTTCTATTCTTTTTAATTCTCCACCTGATAGGCTTGAATTTATTTCTCTGTTAATGTATTCCCTTGCACAAAGTCCAACGTCTGATAAGTATCCGCAAGCTTCGTTGAAAGATACGTTTTCTCCTCTGCTTAAATCTATGAGATTTTTTACAGTTAGCCCTTTGAATTTTACAGGCTGCTGAAACGCAAATGAAATTCCAAGTTTTGCTCTTTGAGTTATATCCATTTTAGTTATGTCTTTGCCCATAAATATTATTTGTCCTGAATCTGGTTTTACTATACCCATTATTACTTTTGCAAGGGTAGATTTACCGCTTCCGTTAGGACCTGTTATTGCTATAAATTTATTAAGGTCTATTTTTAAATTTATATTTTTTAATATTTCTTTTTCGTCTCTTGTGAAACATATATTTTTTAATTCTAACATTTTCTTTTCCTCTTTTTATTTTCTAAGTTCTTTCTAAGTATACCACAGTTATGCGGAATTTTCAAGATTTAATTGTATTTATATTTATATTATGCTTCATTTTAATCTATGAGATACGCATGATTTATTAGTTATATATTCTATATATTTTTTTTAAAAGTAGACTTTGGTTTTTTTATTTTTAATATGTATTGTGATAGATTTAAGGCTAAAAAAAAGAGCACATTTGTGCTCTTTTTTTACATATATATTTCTTTAAATGCGAAGTCTTTTTCGTCGTAAACAGTTATTATTTTATTTGCTCTTTCGTTTGAAATTCTTTCATTTTTTGAATAGCTAGTTACTACTCTATAATGATTATACGTTTTTTTATACTTATATAGCTTTACAACTTGGTGAAAAACAAAAGCTCTTTCCTGGCAAAAATTATTTTGATCTATGCTCATAATTCTTATATATATTCTGCTCTTTTTTTTGTCCCATTTGTAATTTAATCTAACCATTTTATATATATCGTTTTGATATATAATGTTTTCTGCTTCATCGTTTTTTAGTATTTCTTCTAGAAAGTAATTATTGTTTAAAACTTTTAATACTCCATTGCTTAAACCTTCATAAGATATTCTGTTTAAAACATCGCTTGCAAAATCTTTTTTAATTTGCTCTTTGTTTAATTTAGAATACTGTATATATATTTCTATTGCTAAAATACTTAGTACAAAAAAAACTGCGCTAAATTTAATCATAATTATCTCTCCTTAATATATTTATATTTAGGTTTAATTTATTTTTTCTTTTATTATTATACCACAAAAATTATGTAATGTAAATAAGTAAAAGGACCAAAAATTTGGTCCTTTCTTTTTATTATTAACTTATACGATTTTCCTTAATGTCTTCTGATATATTTTGATTTTCATCTATTATTTTTATAACTATATCATCATCACTATTTGTGCTTACAAATACGCTGCAATTATCTTGTACTATTTTCTTTTCTAAGTTTGTTTTGCATTCTTTTTTTCCTACTACTGTTAAAGTATCTACTGTCATGTTATAGTTATCGAAAGCAAAGAAAGCTTTCTCTATTGCATCATCTAAGGTAATACCTGTAGCATAACTTAAAATTTGTCCTTTTGAACTTAAAATAAATACGAATCTAACTAGTGTTTCTCTTTTAGATGGATTCATGCACATTTTTAAAGTCAAGTTATTAGCTATCATTTTATCTTTGTAGTTATTTAACATATTAAAATACCTCCAAAATTTTGGTTTATTATTTTTATCTTATGAGTTTATTATACCACCATTTCAGTGTTATGTCAACAGATATGCTGCGTTTTATAAATAAACATAAAAAAAAGAGTAGATTTATCTTTCTACTCTTTTAAAAAATTAAAATTAATAGTTCATTGCTCTTACTTCAAAATATGCTTGTGGATGGCTACAAACTGGGCAAATGTTTGGCGCTTTAGCTCCAACATGAATATGTCCACAGTTGCTACATTTCCATACAACAACGTCTGCTTTTTCAAAAACAACACCGTCTGCAATATTTTCAGCTAACTTTTTATATCTTTCTTCATGCTCTTTTTCAACTTTTGCAACTGATTCAAAAAGAAAAGCTATATGATCAAAACCTTCTTCTTTTGCATCTTTTGCAAATGATGCATACATATCAGTCCATTCATAATTTTCACCTGCAGCTGCATCTTTTAAATTTGTCATTGTATCTGGTATATTTCCATCATGTAATAATTTAAACCACATTTTTGCATGCTCTTTTTCATTACCAGCTGTTTCTTCGAATATGTTAGCAATTTGCACATATCCTTCTTTTTTTGCTACAGAAGCATAATATGTATATTTATTTCTTGCTTGTGATTCACCTGCAAACGCAGCTAATAAATTGGCTTCTGTTTTTGTTCCTTTTAGTTCCATTTCAATTCCTCCTAGTTTATTTTACACTTGTCGCATATAGTATTAAAAATAATATTATGTGATTTTATTTCAAGACCTGATATCTTAGAAATTTTCTCATCTATTTCTTTTAAATATTCCGTATGAACATCGAAAATTTTATGACACTTTATGCATGAAATATGATAATGATTTGTTATATCTCCATCATATCTATCTGGCTGACCTGCAACTTTTACTCTAAGTAACATTTGCTCATCTGCTAGCCTTTCTAAGTTTCTATACACCGTACTTAAACTTATATTACTCTGCGTTTTTTTTACTTCATCATATACAGTTTCTACTGTAGGATGCGTTTTAACTGAAGAAACCATGTCGTATATTAAATTTCTTTGTTTAGAATAATTCACTAATATGCTCCTTTTCAAAAGTAGTAATAATTCTTACTTTTCTATATGATACACTATTTAAAAGGAAATGTCAACGTGTAAGACGAAAAAATTAAATTTATTTGTATTTACTTAATTTTGTTTCGCTGATTCTTTCTTTATTAGATAGTTTGCTAAGTCTTATTACTTCTTCTAATTCTAATTTTAACATATAGCTTACTCTAGTTCCATAGTCTTTATCTATTTTATATAAATTTGCACACATCCTATATTGGATTGCTTTTTTTGCGTGTACAAGACTTAAAGCAACATTAGTTACTAAATCCGTTTTTTCTTTTTCGCTGAGCACTCTTCTGTATAGCTCGCCAGGCTGAACATAATCATCAATTTCTTTATACACATGTCTGCTAGCTATTCCTGCTTCTACCTCGAAATTAGGGAGCTTTGCAGTAGGATCGAATAAAACCTCTTCAAAGGAATTTGGATAGTAATTTGGCCTACCCTCGTAATTTGTAGTGGTATTCATTAAGCCGTCTCGCTGATAATTAAATATTTCCGTTATAGGTTTATTGACTAATATGTTTTTAGCATTAACTCCTAATCTATATCTATGTGCATCTGTATATGCCATCATTCTTCCTTGCAATAATTTATCTGGAGACGGGCCTATTCCTGTAACCATATTAGATGGTGCAAACGCACTTTGTTCTACCTGCGCAAAAAAATTATCTGGATTTTTATTTAGAACTATTTTTCCAAGTGGTATTAGTGGAAAATCTTTATGGTACCAAACTTTAGTAGCATCGAAAGGATCAAATTTATATGTTTTGGCTTGCTCTCTTGTCATGATTTGTACATATACTTTCCATGATGGAAAATCTCCTCTTGCTATAGCATCGTGCAAATCTTTTCTTCCGAAAAACGGATTTTTTCCACCTGCTTCTGTAGCTTCTCTATCTGAAAAATTTTTAATTCCTTGGTTAGTTATAAAATGATATTTAATCCAGCAGTAATCGTTATTTTCTGTATACCACATAAATGTATCCGTGCCAAAACCATGCATGTGTCTAAAGCCATAAGGCGTTCCTCTATTAGAAAAAAGTATAGTCATCTGGTGCATAGTTTCAGGGTTTAAGGAGAAGAAATCCCACATCATATCTGGATCTTTTAGTCCTGTTCCTGGCGCTAGCTTTTGCGAGTGTATGAAATCTGGAAACTTAATTGCATCCCTTATAAAAAACACGGGAGTGTTATTTCCTACAATATCATAATTGCCCTCTTCAGTATAAAGTTTAATTGCAAATCCTCTTGGATCTCTTGCTGTATCTGAGCTTCCTTTTTCTCCACCAACTGTTGAAAATCTCATGAATAATTTTGTTTGTTTACCCAGCCTATTTAAAAAATTTGCATTTGTATATTTAGTTAAATCATTAGTAACTTCAAAAAAACCAAAGGCACCACTTCCGCTGTGCATGAACCACTCTTTCTGCTAATCTTTCTCTATTAAAACTAGCTAGTTTTTCATGTAATAAACTATCTTCAAATAATGTATATCCATCTTCACCTGTAGTTAAAGAACTACTTTCTGTAGCATGTGGTATCCCCTGATTATCCGTATATTTTTTCATATTATACCTCCTCTTAAATATATGTTTTAGAAGCTAAAATATGAGTTATATATTTTAGGTTATATATATAAATACCCAGCCTATTTTTACGTAAGCTGAGTATTGTTTTTTATTATTCTCTTGATCCAAACATTTTATTAAACAATGCTTTTACTGGATTTTGCTTTTTGGTTTCATATCTTTCAACTACCTGATTTTCTTGTTTTACTTCTTGCTCATACATTGAAGGACTTGCTGGTATTTGTACATTTTGATCTATGTCTTTAGTTCTTAATTTAGTTTTAGCTATTTCCATTTGACATCTTTCAAGTGTAAATCTAAGCTGTATGTATTCTTCATGTCTATCTAATTGATCTGTTGTTAAACTAGCTTCTATTATTTGCATTCTTTTTTTGCAGTGCTGTATTGTTCTTTCGTTATTTGCAATAATCTCTTCTAGTTTTTCGTTTGACTCTACTGGCTGCGTAAACACTGAATTTTCTGTTTGTATATTTTGCATGCTAGCATGATCTTGCTTATTAACATCTTCATTTAATATGCTATTTTGCGTGTTGTACTGAACGTATGAATCTATAACTTCTGTAGGTACATATGCTGTTTCTAGTGGCTGATTTGGATCTATTTTAGCTATTTTTGCATTGTCTACAGCTTCATCTTTACTGCTTGCTTCAAAGAGCTGACCGTCTTCTTCTGTTGTATCTATTGCATCTGTTGGTATAACTATTGATTCTAATTGTTTTTCTTCTGGTACATCTTGCATAGGTGCGTTAGCATCGTCATCTAATGAATCTTGCACTGTAAATATATTTGTATTTATATCTTCTATTTCTTCTGAAACTTGCTCTACTAAAGGCTCAGTTTCTACCGGTCTTGGAATATCTACGCCTTGCATTATGTTTAATTCTACAGCTTCATTTTTGTTTAAATCTATAACCTGACTTTGCACTATGTCTGGCGCAAAAGGTACTGATTCTATAGGGTTAAATGGCTGTATTTCTTCTTGCTTTTCTTGTGGTGTAAACTCTGGTATTTCATTATTATTTAACGGAGTAGACTCTGAATTATTTATATCTAAATCTAGGTTTTCATTAGGCTTATATTCTTCTTTTGCCTGCTCTTCATTAATTGCGTTTGGACTTATATTTTCCTCTGCATTATTTTCATCTATTTCAGTTTTATATGAATTATTCATATCTAAATCTAGATTTTCGTTAGGCTCATATTCTTCTTTTACCTGCTCTTCATTAGGTGTGTTTGGACTTATATTTTCATCTACATTATTTTCATCTATTTCAGTTTTATATGAATCTTCTTTTTCGCTAATAGCTGGCGCATTTGATTCTACTACAAATTTAGGTTCTCCATATGGATTCATATTTGCAGTTAAATTTAATCCTTCCATAAAGTTATCTATGCCTTGAACATTTTCTGTGTTTTCCTCAACATTTAAAACTTCTTCTAATGATTTTATTTTTTTATCTTCTACATTTTTAGCAGTATCTTCTTCGCTCTGTATTTCTGGAATTTCATCTATCAATTTAGGTGAACTTTCTGTTTTTATATTTGAATTTTCATTAAGTACACTTGCAAATTGTTCTAATCCATCTGCTTGTTTTTTCACTTCTTGCTCATCTATATCTTCTATTGTTTTTGTCTTACCAAAACCAAAAAATGCTTGTTGTTTTTCCGCATCTTTATCATCTTCTTCCGGCTCTTCTATAGCTTTATTACCGAAAAAATTTATTTCTTCTATAGCGTGTTCTTCTTCATTTTCTGCAGGAACTTCTACTGCAATTTCTTGCTCTACTTGATCT
>JAVWPP010000008.1:0-40429 GCA_036635835.1 Clostridia bacterium
TTTCCTTATTTACTTTATATACGCTAAAGCATAGATAATGTAAATATATGTAAAGAACTAATTATATATAAATAATATAAAAAATATAAATAGAAAATATTAAAAATAGAATATATATTTTTATATAAAAATGCAGAAAGAACAGATAGTGTAGAAAAAATATTTAAATAATATATATGTAGGGTAGATGAAAAATATATTTTTGTGCAAATAAAAATAATATATAAAAAAATATAGAAGAAGAGAATATATATGAAAGCAGATTAAAAATCTTTTTGAAACAAAAAAAAAGTGGGGCATGATGAAAATGAGCCTATTTTTTCCATACACATTATTGCGCAAAATAATAGTTTTGCGAAATTGGGGGTAGGATGAAAACACCCGTAAAGCCTAATATATAGGCATTCTATGAATTTCGCTAAAATTTCATTATTGCGCAATTATTTATTATGCTCATATTATATTTATATATTACTTAAAATATCTACGCTCTAGGATGCGTTTTAAGCCGTTAACTTTTGTTCCCCATGTATCTACTCTCTGAGTTTTTTACCCTAAATTCTCTGGATCTATTTTTTCTCTTTTTTAAGCTCTCTTTTTCTTCTTTTTGTATTTTAGAATAAATTACCATAAAGTAAGGAGAGTAATTACATGGCAAAGTTATTTAAACGGCTTAAAACGCATCCTCGTGCGTCGTTTCTGCAAAGCGTTGGTACTAAAGGGTTTCAAGGATTAGAAAGAGTTTTTTTAAGAAAATAGCAGATATTTAGCTAAAAAACATTATATAAATTAAAAGTTTAAAATATTCTTATATATATTTCTAAACAAAAATATTATATATTTTATTTCTTGTTTTTAATATTTTTATTTTTCTTATTTTATATTTTTATTTTTTCTTAGTTTCATTTTTTTAAATTTTTTCATTCTTTTTTTTATATTTTCTTATTTATTTATTTATATATATTTATTTTTTAATTTTACTCCCCTACTCTTCTTTCTACTTTTTATTAAATTACATGAGAAAAATTCTCTTCGTATGTTTTCTAAAAAAAAATAAGAATGTATATTCGCCTTGACTTTATACGAGTTTTAAGATATATTAATATAATACCAAGGAGGAAAAATAAAATGTATGATGACGTGCCAGAGCTACTTAGAGAATTTTTACTGTACATGAGTACGATAAAAAACAGATCAAGAACTACTACTAGAGAATACTATTACGACTTAAGACATATGTTCAAATTTATGGTTTGTCAAATAGACAAAATAAATTTTTCGCAGCTAAACGATGTGGATATAAAAGACGTAGACATCACTTTTATTAAGAAAATAAAATTAATTAATTTGTATGATTACTTAGGTTTCCTTACAGAAACTAAATCAGATAAACCAGCAACAAGGGCTAGAAAAGTTGCTTCAATTAAATCTTTTTTCAACTATTTATGCTTTAAAGCAAAGCTCTTAGAAGTAAATCCAGCAGTAGAATTAGAAACACCTAAGCTTGGAGCTAGAATCCCTAAATATTTAAACCTAGAAGAAAGTCTTAATCTACTTCACTGCGTAGATGGAAAAACAAAAGACAGAGACTTTGCAATACTCACACTATTTTTAAACTGTGGACTTCGTTTATCTGAACTTGTTTCTATAAACATAAACCACATAAAAAGCGATAACACACTTATTATACTTGGAAAAGGAAATAAGGAGAGATCTATTCATTTAAATAACTCATGCATAGAAGCCATAAAAGACCATATAGCGTCTAAACAAAAAGACAACATAACAGACAGAGAAGCTCTCTTTATATCGTCTAGAGGCACCCGCATAAGCAAGAGAATGGTTGAGCTAATAGTTAAAAAATACATAGAGCAAGCAGGTCTAGATTCTAGAAAATATTCTCCACATAAGCTTAGACATACAGCGGCAACTCTAATGCATAAAAACGGTGTAGACATACGTGCGCTGCAGCAAGTGCTTGGCCATGAATCTATATCTACAACAGAAATATATACCCATATAGATAGCGACCAAATACGAGAAGCATTAGATAGGAATCCGTTAAATAGCATATAGTAAAAGACTCTAGAAATATCTAGAGCCTTTTTTTTAGTTATATATATTATGGTGAATTTCTTCTGTATCTTCAGTTATATTGCTAAAAGTATAACCTGCCTCTTTAGCCCTTTTAATTATATCTTCAACTGCATTTACGCTGCTTTCTTTAATATCATGCTGAAGAACAACATACGAACTGTTGTTTCCAAGAGAGGATATAACATTATCTGCAATTTGAGAGCTAGTTAAAACTTGTCCACTTGCGTCTTTAGAATCTACATTCCAATCAAAATAAGAATAGCCATCATTTTTTAAAGTTTTAGCTATATCTGTTACAACACCACTACAATACTTAGCGCTTACTTGGTTGCTACTTCCGCCTGGGAATCTAAAGATTTTAGACCGTATACCTGTTAAGGTGTAAACTTTATCACTTATACTATTTAAGTCGTTTAAATAGGCATCCTTGCTTGCATAGATAGTGGCATAGTCATGAGAGTAAGTGTGAAGAGCTATAGTGTGTCCTTCTGCCTGCATTCTTTGTATAAGGTAATCATATTTAGAGTCTGCATTTTTAATAAAGAAAGTTGCTTTAACATTATTTGCTTTTAAAACATCTAGTAACTTTTCTGTATATTTACCTGGGCCGTCATCAAAAGTAAGGTAGACTGTAGATGCAGATATTTTTTCTTCTGCGCCTACTACTGTAATATTCCTAGCTGCGCTTGCTGCATTAGAGCTACTGTCTGCTACTTTGTATATTACTTTATACTGACCTGCTTTTTCTACGTTTAAGTCTGTTTCTACTATAAGGTGCTCGTTTAAATATTCCGCGCTTTCTACATTGTCTTTTAGTATAACTCCTGGCTCTATATATTCCGTACCTTTTGTAAGTGTAATGTTTGCCTCTCCGTTAAATATTATTATTGGAGATTCAGTGTCTTGTTTTTCTTCGATTTCTTTTTCTATTTCTTTTTCTTTTTCTATTTCTTCATCTATTTTTTCTTCTACTTGACTTTCTCCTTGGCTTTTTTTTACGTCTTCGTTTGCTGTGCATGCTACTGCGCTTATGGCAATACATATGCAAGATATGGCTAGTAATATTTTTTTAATTTTCATAAATATTTCCCCCATTTTTATTACTTTAATTAAAATAATATTATGAATTTTTAGCTTTGTTTATTATATCACAGTTTGCTTTAAAAAGATAGTGTTTAGCTTTATTTTTTGCTAAAGAGGCATGAAAAAGCAAGAGTTATTTTACTCTTGCTTTTGGTTATATTTTTTCTTTTTTTTATTTATTTTTTTATTTATTTTTTTTGTTTTTTAAAACGTAGTATCTAGATATTTTGCTTTTTCTAGTATAGCTACTTTAGCTTAGATAATTCTTTATCTATAATATTAGTTACTCTTGCATATGCACTTTCTACGTATGCTTTATCTAACATATCTATACCTAAATATTTATCTATTCTTTTAGTCATATCCATGCTATCTGTAAACTCTAAATACCGCTCGTAATTTGCACATATATCTTTATCTTTATTATCTATTTTATCTAGTACATTAAGTGAAACTAAGTTGCCTAAATAGTACTTTAAAAGTTCCATTTTATCTGTCATAAATGTCTCCTGTAAGTATGCAAATTTGTCTATTTCATTTAGATTAAAAGTATTTCCATATACATACTTAGATACATATGAAAAGCTCTCTATAATGTCTTTACCACTTAGTAATTCTTTTTGCAAATAGATATATATAGGGTAGTCTATAAGGTATAACTTTAGACTTGAAAGATATATAAAAGCACCATCTTTGTTACAGTTAATTAGTTTGCTGTATACGGCGTTTTCATACATAAGAGAAGGTATTTCTTCATATCCATTTGTATAAATGAGTTTTGACGTATTGTAGCTTGTCTCAGCTGCATGTCCTAGTTCATGTGCAAGTATAAAAAGATCATTTATATTCTTAACTTTGTCTGTTATTATACTTGGTTTATACGCATAAGATATAGCACAAATACTTTGCACCGCTGCATTTTCACTTTCGTAAATATCTGTGGAATGCTTAGTTACATAGTCTGCATGTTTGCCTTTAAATGTTTGCTCTACAATCTTTGAAATAATCTGAATACTCATTTTTAAATTCATTTTATTTTCACTAAATATATAAGAAGACATAGCTAAAATATGCTGCTCTAAACTACCTAATTTTTTTTCGAAATCTTTATTAAAATATGCTGTAAAATATTCGCTCATTTTATCTACCATGTTTTTAATTTCTTTTAGGGAAATACAGTTATCTAAAACTTTTTTATCTATTCCTTGAACGTATAAAAGGTACTCTGAAACATCTTTAAAGCCAAGCATATTTGCATTTCTTTTTTCTGTTTCTCTATACATTTCTAAAGCTTTTTTAGTTAGATTAATATCTCTTGTATAGTATATTTCATCTGTAATATATTCCTGCTCTAGATCTTCTATAGTAGATGAATTTATATTTATTATAGTCTGTCTATACTCTGGAAATTTATCTATAAGGGAAGAGATTTCATATTTTTCGTTTTGAAAATTTTCCTTTAAAAATATCTTTAGCAGGTCTATATTGTTTGCTGCGTTGCACTTGGCTATAAAATACTTTGTAGAAATGTCTTTACCGGTGTAGTACTTAAATGTACGTGTATATTGGTAGACAAGTCCAAGGTACTCTAGTATTTCTTCTGAGTCTTTAAGTGCATCTTTAACCTTGCTTTCTGTTTCTAAAGAGGCGTACTTTTTATAGAAAAGTTTAAGTGCTTTTTTTGCTTCTTTATATATTTTTAGAATTTCTTCTTTGTCTATTTTCATAATATCTAGATTTACATTACGTGTTACCATAGATACCTCTCCTTTATTAATTTATTTTAATTAATATATATATTTTTTACTGTTTAGATTATATCACAATATAGTAGTTATGTCAACCTTAAAAGAGTATTCCTCTTTAGAAATGTATTATTATTTTTATTGTTTTTTTTATATTCTATTTTTATATTGTTTTTTTATATTCTATTTTTATACTCTATTTTTATACTCTTTTTTTATTTGTATTTTTTCAAAACATATGAGAAGTTTTTATCTCATTTTTTTGTTTAGCGTATCTAGATTATTTATCTTTTTTCTTCTACTTTTATACTCGCTTTTATACTGGCTTTTACCTCTACGTTTTTTATATATAAAAAAATAAAGGCAGAGAAAAAATTCCCTGCCTTTTATGCTGCTTAATTATATATTACATTTTCTAAATACTCATATGCTTCCTCTACTAACGCTTTAGAAGTTAAGTCTATACCAAGTAAATCTTTCAATAATTTTTCTGGATTAACTGAATTATTTGCATCTAAATATGCAAGATATTTTTCTTTAAAACCTTCCTCTTTAGAAACAATTCTTTGCACTATATTAATTGCTACAACTGTCCCTAGTACATATCTATAGCTATACATATTATTATATATATCCGGTATACAAATCCATTCGTACATATTAAGTGGATCTATTTGTATACTGCCTGCATATGCATTATTTAAAAGATTAAAATATCTCTTAGAAATATCTTTAGATCCGTTTTCTATAATGCTTTTTTCTAGATTTGCCATAACTCCTTCATATATTAGATTTGTATAAAGTCTAACTACATATAGGTATTTAAATCTATCTTTCTCCTCGCTATTTGAATGTTTAAAAAGGTTTTCATACACTAGTAGTTCATTTACCATAGAAGGTATTTCTGTTGCTAAATTTACCATAGACATGTTTAGATATTTAGTATTTCCTTTTTTCATGTTTTCATATACTCCATGACCTAGTTCATGAGCTAGTGTAAATATTGAATTTATACCTTGGTCTAAAGATATTTGTATATATGGGTGCATGCAATATATGCTTTGACAATTTGCACCTAGCATTCCGTCTACGTCGTTTACCCAGTTGTCTATATATGCTGAGTTTAGCTGATCTACATAGTCGTCTCCTAGAATGCTTAAAGCTGCTACTACACATTTATATACCTCTTGTTTATCTACTTCATATTCGCTTATAGCCTCTATATACGTTTGAAACATTTCATAAGTTTTTACATCTGTTTCAAAGGTAGTATTCATTAGCTCTACTATGCCTTCTGTTGCCTTTTTAGATCTTGTCATATCTAGTACATTGTTTAATGCCTTTATACTTATTTCATCTTGCACGCTAAACATTTCTAAAGAGGATTTACATCCACTTTGCTTTGCCATAATTGCTAAAGTGTTAGAATATATTTTAGCCATTTTAACTATATATTTTTCTATTTTTTTATATGCTTGTAGGAAGTATATAGACTGCTCTTTAAACGCTTCATCATCTGTTAGATCTGCTGAAATAGTTTGAGTTGGTTCTTTAAAATACTTATAGAATATTTGTTCATAAGCTGTTTTAAAATCTAATTCTTGCTGCGTATTTTCCTTCCCTAGTATAGCTTCCCGTTTTGCATCTTCTAGTATAAGTCTATACTCTGGCATCTGCTCTATATATACATCTAAATTTTTTTTGTTATGCTTTACTAGCTGCTCTTTTGTATATGCCTTCATAACTAACATAAGATCATAAATACAACAAATATCTTCTTTAAACTTAGCTGTATTTTCTTTATCTAGATCTGTACTAAGTGAAAAATACATATGAAGTTTTTCCATCCGCACAAGTAAATCGTTTAACTCATCAATGTGTTTTTTAATGTTTTTTTGCCCTACTATTTTTCTCTTTTTATCTAAAAATTTAATGCACCTTTTTTCTATTTCCACGTACTCTACATATGCATCATCTAAAGTATTGAATATTTCTGTTAAATCCCATTTTAATTTCTTCATAACATTCACTCCTTTAATTATATAGTAGTGTATTATATTTGCTTGTCTTCTATTATACTCTTTTATATGCTTAATGTAAATAGTAAAGAGAAAAAATAAACTAGAGGCATATAGCACAGCTAGTTTATTTAGAGGTATATTCATATTATTTTTCCATCTTTCATCGTATATATTTGATCTGCAAGAATCTCAATATCTTCTTTTATGTGAGATGCCAAAAGAATTACTTTTCCGTTTTTCTTTTCTTCAAGTAAAATATTTCTTACTATACTAACGGTCTCTTCATCTAGTGTGTTAAATGGTTCATCTAAAATAATTGCAATTGGGTCTTCCATAATAGCTTGTATTATTCCGAGTTTTTGTTTCATTCCGAGTGAATATTTAGAAACTTTAATATCTTTTTTATCAAACAAATCTAGTTTTTTTAATAGATCTTCTATAACTTTTTGTGTTGTGCCTTTATTTAAACTAGCAAGGAACATTAAATTTTCTAACCCAGACATTTCATCTATAAAATTTGGTGTTTCAATTATTGCACGCATACTATTGGGAAAAACATTTTTTGCAAATATGTCTACGTTATCTACTTTTACAGTTCCTTGCGTAGGCACCAAAAGTCCAGCAATTACTTTAAAAAGAGTACTTTTACCTGAACCGTTTTTACCTACGAATCCATATATTTTTCCGCGCTGTAATTCTAAATTTATATCTGATATGATAACATGCTTATTAATACTTTTAGTTAAATTTTTTATTTCAATATATTTTTTCATAGCTCTACATTTTCTCCATTTAGAATTCTTTCAGTTACTTGCATTCTTTCTAAACCTTCTAACTCACTCATAAGATATATTTTATCTTCTGATATGTTGAGTAATTTTTTGAGCTTACTTAAATAGTTCATTCTAGCTTTCTCGATTATTTCTTTCCTATATGGCAAAGTGGTAGACTCAATTTCATGTTCTGCTCTACTAAGCCCAAGGAAAAGCCACCCACTAATTGAAGCTACTTCTTTTGTTTTTCCTTTTGCTATTTCGTACGATTTATCAAAACTGATTTCCGCTCTATATAAAAATTGAGAGTATCTTATTTTTTTAGGTAATAAGTTATTTTTGCCGTAATATATATATCTAATTGTATCACAAGCTTCTAAATATTTTTCATCTTTGAAATATTCATTAGCTTTGTTTAATTTATTTTTTGCATAATTATTATATCCTAACAATAGAGCAACTATACACACTATACAAGCTAGTAACGGAATATAATTTTTCTTTTCGATTTTAGCTTCTATGTGTGGATATAGTATATTGTTTGTTGAACTTTTATTTTTTTCTATGTCTACATTTATATTTTCATTTACTACGCAACCATTTTTTATTGTTATTATTTCATCACAAAGTAATTGTATATTTTCTTTTACATGTGAAGAAACTAAAATTATTTTTCCTTTTTTACGTTCATCACTTATTAAATTTCTTACTATGTTAACGCTATTTTTATCTAAGGCATTAAATGGTTCATCTAAAATCAGTACATTTTTATCTGCAATTAACGCTTGAATTATTCCAAGTTTTTGTTTCATACCAAGTGAATATTTATACACTTTTTTATCTCTATCTTCGTATATGCCTAGTACACTCATAAGCTGTAAAATTTTAAGTTCATTATTATCTTTAGCGTAATTAGATAGCATGCATAAATTTTCATACCCACTTAAGTTTTTTATACAATCCTTTTCGCTGAAAAAAGTTGCAATATGTTGTTCTAAATTCCCTTTATAATTGTCTAAGATAACTTCACCTTTATCTTGCTTTATTAAACCAGCTATAGTTTTAAAAAGCATAGTTTTACCTGAACCATTCTTTCCTACAAATCCATATATTTTTCCTTCATCTAATTCTAAAGATATATTTTTTAAAATTATTTCATTGTTAATTTTTTTTGTTATGTTTAATATTCTAAGCATTTTAGCACTCCCTTTCAAAACATGAATTTAATTTTCTAGCTGTTATTTTATATGATACAAAAGATACAAAAATATATATAATTAATATGTTTAAAATATTGCTTCCGTATATATGTGCGATAACATTTCTTACGCCTAGGCTAAACATAGGTAATAATGTACCTAAATATATAAGTATTATCCCGAATTTATTTTCAATAATTGTATATATACTTATGCTTATATATATAAACATATTAGAAAAGCATATTATCTTTAGAAATTCTAAGGCATTAAAAGATGTTAAATACACTTTTGTAAATAAGGTAAATATATATAGCAAAATCAAATATATAATACTTAGTCCAATATTTAATATTGTAATACTAATATATTTATTTTTAAGCCATTTTAATTTATAGATTCTTAAAAAAATCATAGAAGTATTTTTATTTATATCATACGTAAATAGCAGTAGAGAAAAAAATACAGATATAGATTTTATAATTACTGCATATGAAATATCTAGAATGTTTAAGTAGCATGTATTATTTACATTGAAAAAATTATATATGATATCTGTTTTCAGGTCTATATAATTTCTATAATAATTTATACCCATAACTATAATTAATATAGCTATATATTTATAATATTTGCTTAAGATTTTATAATCTCTTTTTATAATATCTATCATCTTTTTTCTTCTCCTACTAAATCTATATTACAAGTTCTTTTATATAAAAATCTTCTACTTATATAAAAGATCGTTAGATATACAAAACTGCTTAAAACTATTGCTTCTACTAAATTTTTAAAAACAAAAATGTTATGTGTGTATGAAGAAATAAGAAATATATACAGTATGCTTTTAGATGATATAAACGTCATAACTACTGATAAACTTATTATTAAAATAGTTATTATAAAAGCATATATTTTACGTTTTAATCCAAGCATTAAAGACAAATTAATAATTTGCATTACTATCATAACTGCTAGAATTCTAAATAAACTTACTAAAAATATAGATATATTCCAAGCTTTTATTTGCGGTATTTTATATAACTGGATTCCGGTATGCTTAACAAAATTTATTTCAATTATAAGTAATAAAATATTTAAAAGCCATACATATATAGTTATGTATATAGAATTTTTTATTATTATTTTAATATATTGTTTCCTATCTTTAAGTCTCATTAAAATTTCCGGATTTTCATTTAAAAAGCTATATACACACATGTTAATAAGCAAACTTATGGGTACAAAAAATAGCAATACATATCTGTAATCATTTAATATTTTTATTAATATAAATAAATATTCATCTGAATGCATACTTAAAAAAAAATAGTTTACCATAGCTATTGCGGCTAGAAGTACATAGAAATACTTACTAGTAGTTATATGAGTTATAATTGTTTTATCAATATTTTTATCCACATTTAAGCACCAAACTTTCTTTCTTTTTATATTGTAAGAATAATATACATGTAGTTATGCAAAGTGTTATTGCAAGCGCTATAAACATAGGAAAAATTTTTGTAAGAGAACCCGGATGGTAGCCATAAAAAAGATTAATACCATTAAATAAATTTGTTTTAAATATGATTCCCATTACACCTGGTATTACATTTGAAAATATAAAATTATATAAATTAACTATTATAAATAAAGCTATTTCTAATATATATATTTTTTTAAATTTTGGTACTAATATAAATATAAGTTGCACTAAAATTATGGCATACATGCACATAAGCAAAATTGAAGATAATGCGTAAACAAATGGAGAGTCATAAGGCGTTTTAACAAAGCTTGTAAGTATATCACCTGTATAATATCCTATATTGTCTGTGTACAATAGCTTACCTAAAAACAATATTAAAATTGAGATTAAAGGTAAAAGACATAATGCTTTTACAGCTGCATTTTTAAAGCTTATAAGTATATATTTTTTATACCCAATACGACTTATTATATTTTTATACACTCCTGAATTTATTTCACTAAAAAAAGTATAAGATGATCCAAGTGTTATATATATTGTACTTAGCATCATAAGAAAAGGTGATAAGCTTCCGTTAGAACCAATATAGTTCCAAAAAGAGTAACTACTATAATCTGCATCCATGCTAGTTGTTTTTATTATATATTCAATTACCATTACTAAATTTGCTATTATAACAAATTGTAAGATTGATGAAAACGTTTTGTCCTTGATTTTATGCATATTTTACCTCCTTGCGTAAAATAATATATGAAAACGTATATACTTATTTTTTATTTAAAATTTATATTAATCTAAATTCCAATTTCCTGATGTATAGGTTGCTTGAATATAGTTAACTCTTGATTTAAACTGTAAATAGAAATTACCTGGTGTTTGTGCAGTATCTCCATATAATCTGCTTCCTGTAGTTGTTAGATAGTCACCATTTGAATATAAACACCAATTGGTTGCTGGACTTTCTGCACCATTATAGGGTGATTTGTACATTATTCTAACATATAAATCATCGAAATAAGGATTGTTTCTTAAATTCGAGATTCTTTGCTCTCCTGTATATTGTTTTGTTCTTATACCTGTAGCTACTTGCCCTGCATAAGCTGGCACGGACACATTAAAATTTAATTGTCCTGTAGGGTAGGCAAACACTCCAACCAATGTTGAAAATACTGCCAGTATTGATAAACATACTAGTAATTTAACGTTTATTTTTTTGTTTTTTACCATAAATATACCTCCTATTATATACGTTCCCAAATTAGATAGTTATCCTATCTAATTTGATAATATAACACAATTGTTATATTTGCAAGTGTTTTTTAAAAAATATATAATAAAAACGATAATGCATATATTACCAGTTCGGCAATCTAGTTATTAAAGTATCAAAGTAAAATCTTTCTTATAAGATAATAACATATATAATATAACCATCTCTTTAGAGAAAACTTAAGAACTAGACCCCTTTAGATATATTAAATACACTAGATATCTACGTTTTAAAAAAACACCTAGATAAATACCTAGGTGCTTTTCTTATTTTAATAACTCTTCAAGTTCATCTAATTTTTCATTTAAATATGCAAAAGCTTCTTGCACAGGAACCTCTGTAGTTAGATCTACGCCAACAGATTTAAGCTGGTCTAAAGACTTAACAGAGCCACCCATTTTAAGCATCTCAATATACTTAGCAGCATATCCATCCTCTTTAGCAAGTATTCTTTTAGCAATAGCAATTGCAGCAGAAATACCAGTTGCATATTTATACACGTAAAACGCACTATAAAAATGTGGGATTCTAGCCCATTCATATTTAATATTTTCATCTACTATAATATCTGTATCTCCAAAATATTTTTTGTTAAGCTCATAGTATAAACCACATAAATCTTCTGATGCAAGTTCATGCCCTGCTTCTACAGCTTCATGTACCATTTTTTCAAACTCTGCAAACATAGTTTGGCGAATTAAAGTAGATCTAATTCCATTTATATGAGAATTAATAAGGCTAGCTTTTTTAACTTTATCTGTTTCTTTATTTATTAAATAATTTGCAAGTAAAGTCTCATTTACTGTTGATGCAACTTCTGCAACCATTATTGTATAATCTGAGTCTACATATGTTTGAGCTTTGCTAGAATAATATGAGTGCATTGCATGCCCTAGTTCATGAGCAAGCGTGCTTACAGATTCGTTATTGCCTGCATAGTTAAGTAAAACATATGGGTGCACTCCATACACTCCCATGCTATATGCTCCGCTTCTTTTTGCCTTTTGCTCATATACATGTATCCATCTATTTTCCATTGCTTCTTCTAGTTTAGATACATACTCTTCTCCTAATATGTTTAAAGCGTCTTTTACTATGTTTTTAGCCTCATCATACGGTATATTATCTGCCACTGCTTCTGTTATGTCTAAGAATAAATCATAGATATGGAAACTATCTAGTTTAAGCACTTTCTTTTTTAGAGCTATATATCTATAGTTGAAGTCTAAATTTTTTCCTACTGTTTCTATTAGATTATTGTATACTTCTACAGTTGAGTCTTCTGCTTTTACGGCGCTTTCTAAAGAGGAAGTATATTTCCTAAGCTTAGCAAGCGTAGTAACTAATTTAACATGCCTTGTGTATGTTTCAGTAAGCGTATGTATATACTGTTTAAACACGTCATACATAGCGTTAAAGGCATTTTCTCTAAGCACTGCATCTTTACTCTCTAAACATAGAATATATGTCCCATGTGTTAGCTCATGTAGTTTACCATCTTTATCTGCTACATCTTTAAACACAAAATCTGTATCTGTTAGAGTTTCAAATATTGCATCGCAGTTTGAAAAAGAGTGGCTAAGTGTAGATACTGCTGTTTCTACTTCTTCTGATAGGACATGTGGTTTATGCTCTATAAGGTCCTCTATATTTATCTTGTATCTTAGTAATCTACTATCTTTACTAGTTAGAGTTTTTAAGTCCTCTAAATCCATTTTAAGCATTTCTGGCGTAATATATGCTATCTTAACTGCGCACTCATTGCATACATTTACAACAAATTTATATAGCTTGCTATTTTCTTCATCTGCTGTATTCTCGTGGTGTTTAAGCATAGCGTAAGCATATACTTTTGTAACTACTTTATCTATATCTTCTTCTAGCTCAAAGCTTCTATATATGTTTTCTGCTGTGTTTAATGTTCCCTTTAAACTTTCTAGCTCGTTTGTCTTATTTTTTATATAGTCTACCGCTTCGTTAAACTGCTCTATGTTTTGGTAAATGTCTTTGGTATTCCATATATATTTTTCTTCTACTTTATTTTCTGCTTTTTTTTCTTTCATTATATTTCCTCCATTTATATGGGTATTATATCACAGGGGAGAAGGTTTTTAAAGTTTTTTTAAAACTTTTCGTTTTCTATTTTTCGACTTTTGTTTATGTAAAAAAGTAAATCTATGTTTGGTCTATTTAATCTATATTTAGCGTAGAAAAAAATATTTTTTAAAATGTATATGTTACAGTAAAAAGATCATAATATATATTGTAGATAATATGTTTTAATTATTGTCTACGTATTTCTATTTACTATTTTTCCTTTGGTAATATATTTATACACTTAAAAAAATAGAAGCAAAAATTTGCTTCTATTTTTATTTTTTATTATTTTTTTATTTATTTTTTTTTTTATTTATCTTGATGAATGTCTTATCTTGTTTACATCTACATAATCTAGCTTAACTATTTCTAAAGTTTCATTTTCTGTAACAAGGAGAATACTACCTGAAACAAACTCCTCATCTGAAACTATAAAGGTTGTACCACATCTTGCACAGATAACAAGCATATACTTAGACTCATTAATCTTTGCACCTTTATCTAGCGGCTTCAAGCTATATTTTTTCTTGTCTAAACTTATAAAGTCTGAACCACATTCTGAGCATCCGTATCTAAGGCACTCACTTTTTGTCATTAAATCTATTTTGTTCATTTGACATTCCTCCTTGCTAATTATAGCTATGATTACTTTTATTTTTACTAATTATATCACAGAAAAAGTAGAAAATCAACAAAAACAGCATATATTATTAACATAAGTAATTGAAATATATATTAAGTAAGTTTCTTAGATACGGAAATATGTATTAAATAAATAGTTGCTGCTTATATGTTTTTAAAAGATCCATTTTCAATATAAAACACTTTATCACAAAGTAAATTTATATCCTCTTTAATATGTGAAGCAAGTAAAATAATCTTACCTTTTTCTTTTTCCCTTAATATAATATTTCTAACTATTTTAACTGCACATTCATCTAAACCATTAAACGGTTCATCTAAAATAATAACTTTAGAGTCTTCCATAATAGCCTGAGCAATTCCAAGCTTTTGCTTCATACCAAGAGAATATTTTCTCACCAGTTCATCCTTCTCATCTAGCAAATCTAAATCTTTAAGCACAGCTAATATATCTTCTTTTGAAATAACTTTATTTATATTAGCTAACATCTTAAGATTATCTAGCGCAGATAACGTCTCAATGAAATATGGAGTATCTATAAGAACTCTAGTATCTATAGCAAAAACACCTTTTGCATAAATATCTACGCCATCGAAAAAAACAGCACCTGAAGTAGGCAAAACAAAGCCTGCAATTGTTTTAAAAAGCATACTTTTTCCGCTTCCATTTCTACCTACGAAACCATATACATTACCTTCTTTTAAACATAAATTAATATCCTTTAATATATACTCATTTTTAATTTTTTTATTCAAGTCCTTAACTTCTATCATACAAATCACCTCATTTCATATATTTTCAAAAGATTTTTATCAAGCATTTTGTATGCATAAAAAACAATTAAACCACTCGCAAAAACTAGTATTAAAAGACTAGAAAAATTCAAATAATCATTTACAAATAATATTTTTAAAAAGCTAAAATTAAACTGTTTAATAAGATATGGCACTATGCAAATAAGTGAGTATATAGCAAGTATATATTTATTATATAAAATAGATAAAGATATAATTAAAATGCAGCTAACAAATCTAATAAAAATACTAGCAATATAATATATAGCAGCAGTGCTAAAAGGCATATCTAAATTATATATATTGCTTGCTACTATATATACAATAGTAAGCAATGTATTAATTAAAACAACCCTTGAAAATATATTTATAATAGCTTTTCTTATCCATGTTTTTTTAGACATTCTTAAAAGATAAAAGTCTCTATTAAATAAAATATTCTTTTTCAAATAAGAAAAAAGTAAAAGTAAAACAGCAAAATTTACAAATATATAGTATGACATATATTTAAAATTATCTAGAGGTAAATAGTCCATGCCAAGAGCTAGCGCATATACATTACAGGTATTAATATCACTAGATAAAACAAAACTTTTTATTATATCAAACGAAGAAAAAGCAAATAATAATAAAAGTATAATAGTTTTAAAATCAAAATATTTTCTTATCATTTTATCGTCTCCATTAGTTTATCAAGTCTTTTATTTTGCATAGTTTTATCACTTGCATCATAAACATATTCCCATTGTTCTTTACCTATATTTAATTCACTTTCAGAATAATTATAATACAAATTTATAAGCTCATCTAACGCATCTTTTTGCCAGTTTTGAAGTATATCTTTTTTTGCTTTTTCTAATTTTAAATCATCTAAAGCCATTTTTACAAATAACGCATTTTGTTTATTTTCTCTTAAAGACATTGTATTATATGGAATCATAAAAGAATGATAATAATTTATTATTTCTTTTTCCTTTGTAAATTTAGTATATGGAACTTCATAAGAAGCTATATATGCTTTCTCATAATCTTTATTCTCAAAAGCTATTTTTGCTTTTTGCATATCTATTTTACACATAAAAATATACCTAAAAAAGCAAGCTAAAATTATAGCAAATGCGCTCAAAGCAATAGCAAAAAATATTTCAGTATACTGAGTTTTTTTCTTTTCCGGAGTTGTAAAATCATCACTAGATTTTTTCATATATTTTATCTTTTTTTCATTATTATCTATAGATACAATTTCTCCATTTTTCAAACATATAATTTCATCTGCAAGACAATTAATATCTTCTTTTATATGAGAAGCTATTAATATTATTTTACCTGCATCTTTAAGTTGTAAAAGTTCTTCTCTTAATATATTTGCAGAAGATTCATCTAGCCCATTAAACGGTTCATCTAAAATAATAACATCAGGGTCATCTAATAGGACTTGAATTATTCCGAGTTTTTGTTTCATTCCAAGTGAATAATTTCCTACTATTTCATTTTTCATATATAGCAAATTAAACATCTGTAAATACTGATTAATCTTATCTTGCTCTTTATAATATTTACTATCTATTGCACATATATTTTCAGCTGCAGTTAAATCCTCCATAAAGCAAGGTCGCTCTATAAGTGCTCTAACAACGTAATCTTTATCTTTAATAATTTCACCTGAATCTATATTAATATAGTTGCAAAAGCATTTAAAAAAAATACTTTTTCCGGAACCATTTTTACCTATTAGACCATATATATTACCCTCTTTTAATTTGAAATTTATATTTTTAAGAATCATCTTATTATCTATAGACTTATTTAATTTTTTTATTTCTATCATATAATCACCTACTTTTCTTTAAAGTTAAAACTTGATTTTAAAATTATTTTTCTATTTATTTTTGTTAAAAAAACGTTTGTTATACCGTAAAAGCAAAAAGCATATATGACACATTCTAATAAGTTTTTATACAAATGATTATCATACATTAAAGATGCAGGCAACATTTTTTCTATGCCACTTGGTATATCTAAATATATAGTAATACACATTAAAAAATCTATGAAAAGCAGCATTAAAAGAGCCACTTTTTTATCTGCAAATTTACTTAATAAATATAGTTCGAACTTTTGTATTATAATAAGCATTGCAAATATTTTAATCATATTAACAAACATCATAATATAATCTGGAACTAATATACCAGGTATAAGCACGCTCTCAAAATTACCGTTTGAAAATATAATTCCAGAACATATAATTACAATACAAATAATAGCGTATAAAACTAAAGTCACCTTATACATAGCTTTATGTATTACCCTAATTACATTTTTTTTATCTTTTAATCTAATTAATATTTCCTTATTTTTAAATACTAAAAAATACATTTTACCACATACCAAAAAGAAGAAAGGAAAAAGTGCAAAATTAATTAAATATACATTTCCGGTATTAGAATATATAGACCAGTACACACTATTTATATAATAATTATTGCCTGTATGATTGAAAGTAAAAATGCATAATACAAATATAAAAATAGCTAAAATACTTTTATTTTTTAAAACATCTAGACTTATTTTGTTTACTAAATCATTCATTTTCAAGTACCATCTTTTCTTTATCTGCATATAGGCAATGCATTAAAACAAATGAAACTGCAATAAGACCAATGTACATAATTACATTATTTAAAGGATTAATTACAAACGTTCTTGTTGTATAAAAACTAAAAATATTTAGTCCCAAATCCATCTTTACTTTTGAAAATATATTTAGTATAAATGGAACTAATGTAAAGTTTATAACCCTATTTAAAAGCTCATAAGTAACTATAAGACTTATAATAAGTAAATAGAATTTATTAATATATCTAGCAAGTATCATAGCTATATTTATAGCTAAAATTCCAAACAAACTAGTAGCTAGTGTATATATAATAACTCCAAGAAATAGATTATCCGTTATATTTAATAAGTACACATTTTCTCTTATAGTACTTATAGTATCAGTAGGTATATTAAGATCATAAAATATAGCCGCAAATATAAATACAAGCATAGAGCATAAAGGAACTATTAACATGCTTTTTAGATAGCATTTAAATATCTCTTTTTTCATAAATTTAGAATATTCCATACGTGTAAAACAGTTTGTATAGTGACCAGATTTAATCTTTTGAAAGAATCTATAGAAGCTTCCTGTAACAATTATAAGAGGTATAAAATAAATCATATACGAGCTAAATCCCTCTTCTCTTACATTGTTCCAAAAAGAATATGCAGTGTAATTCACACTCTTATCTAGCCTTGAAGCTTGTATAAATTCATACGCGCTTGTGCAGTATATTAATATAAGCAGCACTATAGAAACAGCTAGAACATTATCTATTTTTTTCATAGTATATCCTCCATATCTGTAAATAAAGATCTTTAAAATTTCATTTGAATTATCCTAAGTACCACGTATATGAAATATTCATATTGGGGTCACCTGTATATGTGTAATTTTGCAAATAGAAATATCCAGCTGTATTGGCTATCCATTGTCTATTAGCAATTATTGCATCCAAGTCATTAGGATCATATAGTTGATCATTTGGCACTAATGCACTTGGATCAAATACCAAGTTTGTAATGTTAGAGCCAACATTAATTAGTCCTGAAATAGTAGTTTCTGAACCATTATTAGCCACGTTTCTTAAACGTATTCTAAAATTTCTACTAGAACTAATGTTACTTACATTTTGATTTGTACCATTAGTTGTTCTTCTCATAATAGGTGTACCTATACCGTTTCCGTTTCCAGGTAAAGTGTAGTTATAGTTAAGCATATCATTTCCATGAACGGTAAAAGCACTTACATATATGCTTCCTAAGGTCATAATAATTATAGATATTATTATAATTAAAAATTTATTTTTCATAGTATATCCTCCTCATAAAGATCTTTTATTTACACTTACAAATTACCACATATTCCACTTTAATTCAAGTGTTTTTATTGTATTTATATTTTAAAATTACAATTTATACTATCATTAGATATAAACATATTAGCTTTAATAAACTATAGTTACTCATATGTTTTTAAAAAGAAAAAAAAATAGAAAAAATAAATAAAAAGATTAAATATAAAAATTAAATAAAGCATAAAAAAATTAGAGATATTACTCTCTAACTTAAAGTTCTCATTTTATCTTCAAATTCTTTTAAATTCTGAGACCTAGCAACGTAGCTACCTACAACGGCTAAATCCGCACCTTTTTTCTTTACTAAAGCAATATTAGAATCATTTATACCGCCATCTACAGCAATACTTATCTTATCAAAAATAGCAGCATTAATAATCATATTCTTAATATTTTCAATCTTATCTGCTATCAAATCAATAAAAGATTGACCACCTTTTCCAGGCTCAACAGACATTACTAATATGTGATCTATATACGGTAAATATTTCTCAAGCTCTAAATATGATGTACTTGGATTAATTGCAAGTCCTATTTTAACTTTATTTCTATGTTCAAAACACTTATCTTGCATAAATGAAATAAGCTCAAATACATTAGGAAGCTCTACATGTATGCATACAATATTTGCACCATTTTCTATTGCTTTATCTATATAAGATTCTGGGGACGTCACCATAAGATGAACATCTGGCATATATCCTTTATTGCGTATTAGCCTTACATCATCTATATCTACGCCTTCATTTGGTACAAATTCTCCATCCATTATATCTACATGAACATGAGATATTTTAATGTTCTCCGCATTTTTATTATATGCTTCTAGCATGAACATAAACTTCCTTATGTCTTTATCTTTAACGTCTAAATATGACGGACATATCTGCATAAAATCTCTCCTTATCTTTTGTTTTTCTTTTTATATTTTACTCTATCTTTTTCTAAAAGCTCGGTATATAGCTTAACATATCTTGCATACCTATCTGCATCTACATACTTTTGCTTGCAATTTGCATCTTCTTTTATTTTGCATTCATCTTCTATTACATGATTGCAATCTTTGTATTTACAGTTTAATTTTCTATACTCTATATACATATCTTTTAAGCTGTCTTTTTCTATATCTACTTCTAATTCTAAAGAGGAAAAACCAGGCGTATCTGCGATATATCCATTTTGCACGCTATATAGTTTAACATACTTAGTAGTATGTTTACCTCTGTTAATCTTATCGTTTAGCACTCCAACTTCAATATCTTCATCATTTACAGCATCTCCAAATATTTTTTTAATTATACTAGATTTACCTACACCTGAAAGTCCAGAGAGAGCAGAAACTTTGCCCTCTAGGCGCTTTAAAATGCCATCTAAGCCACCGTTTTTTGCTTTAGCACTAATATCTAATACAGTGTACCCAATTTTAGAATACGTGTCTTTTATATATGCATATTCTTCATTAATATTTACAACATCATCTGATTTATTTATACAAATAATAGGGGTAATATTATACATCTCACAAGATATAAGCTGCTTATCTAAAACAAGTAAATCTGGCTTTGGATATGTTTTAGAAATTATACAAAACATTTGATCTATATTAGCAATTGGAGGACGTATAAGCTGATTTTTTCTTGGATACACATTATCTATTAAATATACATCTTGATTTTTTTCTATATTTACATAGTCTCCAACTAATAATTTGCCTTTTCTTTTTACATTACCAGTTGTAGAAGTAGAGAAAATATTTTTCTCCTCTAACGTTTCTACAATATATTTTTCTGGCTTTATTTCTATAATAATTCCCTTCAAATTTTTCTCCTTTTTAGAATGTAATAGTTATCTCTTTTTTAATAGCTCCATCTACAGACACTTTTAATTTTGCATCTGTATATCCATTGACCGTAAACTTAAACTCTTTGTCTACTAGTTTATGTGAGTGAGAATACACAGTGTTAGGTAAATTATCTATATATGCAACAACCTTAATATCATGAGCTAAAAGATCATCTTCTGGTATAGATAATTCTCCAAGAGATATAGTTACCTCTTTAGACTTAGCAAGTTTATTAACAGTAAGTTCAATAACAGTACCTTCTTCTACTTCAGTGTTTGCAGTTATACTTTGATCTAGCACATATTTATCTTGCTTTGCACTATCTTGAGAATACTTAACTTTAGTAAGAATAAGCCCTTTGTCTGTTATGATTTGTCTTGCTGCTTCTTCTGTCATATTAGTAAGGCTAGGCATACTAAATTTAACTTTACCATTTCCTTTACTTACTTGTATCTTAACTACAGTACCCTCTTTAACAGTTTCCCCTTTAGAAGGAGTAGTTTTAATAATTGTATTTTCTGCATACGAAGTATTAATAACAAAATCAAACTCCGGTACAAGTCCTGCTTGTTCTAGTTCATATTTAGCTACCTTATATTCTTTCTTTTCAAGGTCTGGCATTACAACAACTGGCTTACCTTTAGAAACTGTAACTTCTATAGTTTTACCTTTAATAGTTATCCCTTCATCTACAGACTGATATACAATATGTCCTTCTTCAATAACCTTATCAAAAACTCTATTTTCAGTTTCTATAATTTCAATTCCATCTAGCTTGCATTTAGCTATAGCATCTTCTAATTTAACACCAATTAATTTAGGTGCTTTAATTTTCTTTTCTTCTTTTTGCCCAGCCATAACAGTTTTAACAAGCCCTGAAACTGCAAAAGTGCTACCTATTAAAAAGATTGCTAAAACAACTATAATAGCTATTTTTATTTTTTTCTTCTTAGCATTTTTAGCCTTTTCTTCTGGAGATAAAGGAATTTTAAAGTTCTCATCATCAAACTTTTCTTTTTCTTCTACTTCATCTTTATCTTCTTCTTTTTCTTCTATAGAAGCTCCGCGTCTTCTGCTTCTTTTATGATCTTCTTTCATATATTTTTCTACTGTCATTCCAAGCATTTCATCATCTTCATCTGGAAGTTTTTCTTGCATTCTTGCTTGCTGAAGACCTGCCATTCCAACTATAGGTATAACCTGAGTTTTTTCTAAATCTTCTAGATTAATTTCAGCCATACTTGGTACTATTTCATCTGGATATTTTATTGCAGAATATATATCTTTTATTAGTTCAGAAGCTGAGCTATATCTTTTAGCTGTATTTTTTTCTAATGCTTTCATTACAATACTATTAACCGCAGAAGGAAGTTCTGGTTTTAAAACTACAGGTTCTACTGGCATCTCTTGTATATGTTTTAGCGCTATTGCAACTGGTGACTCTGCATCAAAAGGTAGGACTCCTGTAAGCATTTCATACATTACAACTCCTAAAGAATATATATCTGATTTCTCATCTGTATATCCTCCTTTTGCGTGCTCTGGTGAAAAATAATGCACAGAACCTAGCGTTGTTGCTGTATTTGTCATTGTTGCATTTGTTGTTATTTTTGCTATTCCAAAGTCTGTTACTTTAACCATTAGGTCTTTTGTTAGCATTATATTATGCGGCTTTATATCTCTATGTATTATATGGTGTGCATGTGCTTCTTCTAGCGCTGATGCTATTTGCATTGCGATTTTTAAAGCTTTTGTATACTGTAAACATCCTTTTTCTTTTATGTATTCTTTTAATGTTTTTCCATCTACTAGCTCCATTATTATAAAGTTAACATTGCCTTCTTTTCCTACATCATATACAGATACTATATTTGGATGTGAAAGACTCCCTGCTGACTGCGCTTCATCTCTAAATCTTTTTACAAATTCCGCATCTTCTAGATATTCTTCTTTTAGGACTTTTACTGCTACATGTCTATTTAAGACTTTACATCTTGCTTTATATACTGTAGCCATTCCTCCTTGCCCTATTTTTTCTATTATCTCATATCTGTTATTTATTATTTTCCCTATTAAATCCATTGTTTTTCTCACCTCTTTGCTTATATGTATATTACTATTGTAGTTATATTATCTTGACCACCACGTTTATTAGCTTCGTTTATCACTTCTAAAGAGGTATCAACATTTTTGCTTTTAATTAAAAATTCTTGCAAATCTATATCATCTATCATATTAGTAACACCATCTGAGCAAAGTAAAAGAATATCTCCTTTTTTAAGCTCAATTTCTTGTACACTTGTATCTATTTTTTTAGCTATGCCTACAGCTTTAGTAAGCATATGTCTTTGCGGATGTTTTTCCGCTTCTTTTTCAGTTATAAGACCATCTGCAAGTAGTTTTCCTACATAGGTATCATCTACAGTAAGCTGCGTAAGAATTTCTCCTTTTCGAAGCATATATAGCCTGCTGTCTCCAACATTTGAGTAGTATATTTGGTCTTCAAATATAACAGCAAGAACTATAGTTGTTCCCATACTTTTAAGGGACTCATCTCTAGATGCAAGTGTCAATATTTTTTTATTTACTCTATTTATAGTATCTTTAATTTTATCTTTAATTTCAGATGCCGTATTCATCTGGCCTAAATCTATAGCTTTTTTAAGGCAGCTTAAACTTGTTTCAACTGCAACTTTACTAGCTATTTCACCACCAGAATATCCACCCATTCCATCTGCTAAAACATATATTCCATAATCTTCGTAAACCTCTGCAACAAAACTATCTTCATTATTTTTTCTTATTTTTCCTGGATGCGTAGCTGCGTAATGTTTGTTCATATTTTCACCTCTTATATATCTATATATATACCATTTAAATGTTTTTTACAATATATATGGTATACATTTTCTAAATTTCTACCTATTTTGCATTTTCATTATCTATATGATTTCTTCTAAGCTGCCCACAAGCTGCTTCTATATCTGATCCTAGTTCTCTTCTTACAGTTGCAACTATACCAGAAATATTTATTATATTCATAAAAGCTTCTATATCTTTTTCTTTACTTTTTACATATTCTCCGTCTTTTAATTCATTAACTGGTATAAGGTTAACATGCGCTAAACTATTTGGAAGCTTGCTATGTATTAGAGCTACTAATTCTTTTGCATCTTCTTTACTATCGTTTACAGAAGCAATTAAAGCATACTCAAAACTTATTCTTCTATTTGTACTACTTACGTAGTATTTACAAGCGTCAAAAAGCTCATTTAAGTTCCATTTGTTTGCAACTGGCATTATCTTTTTTCTTTTTTCATTCGTTGTTGCATGTAGAGATATGCTAAGCGTGCACTGCACTTTTTCATCTGCTAGTGCATATATTTTGGGCACTATTCCACATGTAGATATGCTTATATGTCTTGCTCCTATATTAAGTCCCATGGGATCGTTTATTAGGTGTATACTTTTCATTGAGTTATCGTAATTATCTAGTGGCTCTCCTATTCCCATGTATACTACATTAGATATTTTTTCTCCTGAATATTTTTGCAGTGTCCATATTTGTCCTTCTATTTCGCTTGCTTCTAAATTTCTTAAAAATCCTGCTTTAGTTGATGCACAAAATTTGCAGCCCATTTTACATCCTACTTGTGTTGATACGCAGGCTGTGTTTCCATGGTTGTATTTCATAAATACACTTTCTACTGCGTTACCATCTGGTAGCTCTATTAGGAATTTCATTGTCCCATCTTTTTTGGATTTTTGCACGTCTAGTATTTTTAAATCTAGTATGTATGTTTTCTCTTTTAGAAACTCTCTTAGCGCTTTTGATATGTCTGTCATTTCATCTATATTTGTTATCCCTATTTTGTGTATCCATTTATATATTTGCTTTGCATGAAATTTTTTATGCCCTGCTTTTTCTAAATATTCTTCTAATTCTTCTTTTGTTAGTTCACTTATATTTAACATTTAAATCTTCCTTTTATTTCTTTCCCTCTTAAGTAGTCTTTTGCATTCATTTTCTTTCCGCCTGCTGCTTGTAGCGTTACTATTTGTATATATGAATTTAAGGCTTTTACGAGTAGTCCTTCTTTTGCATTTGCTTTTATTATTTCTCCGCATTTATATGCTTTTTCTTCTATGTATTCTACTTCTACTGCTTCGTAGATTTTATATATTATTTCTTCGCCTTCTACGTTTTCTAATATGCAGCGTGCACATGGTGATGGATTTACTCCTCTTACTAGGCAGTTTATTTTACTTGCTGCTTTGCTGAAATCTATAACGCAATCTTCTTTATTTATTGGTGGCGCTAATGTATATTCTTCTCCTTGTTTTTCTCTTTCTAGCTCTCCTTTTGCGTATTTTTCTAGTGTTTTTATAAGAGCATCTTTTCCTAAAGAGGCAAGCTTTAAATATACATCTCCATACGTATCTTTTTCTGAAATTTCAAGAGATTCTTTATCTAGCATATCTCCAGTATCCATGCCAGCGTCCATAAACATAGTTGTAATTCCAGTCTCTTTATCTCCGTTTATTATGCTATGCTGAATAGGTGCAGAACCTCTTAATTTAGGTAGTAGTGATCCATGCACATTTATGCATCCGTACTCAGGTATTTCTAACATTTCTTTAGGCAATATTTTACCGTATGCAACCACTACAGCAAGGTCTGGTTTTATGCTTTTTATTTGCTCTAATACCTCTTCGTTATTTCTAACTTTTACTGGCTGGTATACAGGTATATTTTGAGTCTCGGCATATTCTTTAACCGCGCTTTTGCATAGCTGCATTCCTCTTCCTTTTGGCTTATCTGGCTGACTAAATACAGCAACTACATTGTACCCGTTTTCTACTAATGCTTTTAAAGATTCTTTTGCAAACTCTGGAGTTCCCATAAACATTATTCTTAAATCTTTTTTATTTTTAAGTTTTTTTTCTACTGTTATTTTCATATTCCACCTCTGTTTTTTTAAAACATATGAGAGAGCTTTTTCTCTTTTTTTTAGATATTTATATCTAGCAAGTTTATATGTTTTATTTATTTATTTATTTATTTATTTATTTATTTATTCTTTTTTTTATTTTTTCTTTTTTTTATTTTTTCTTTTTTGTTTTAGTTTCTTCTTCTATAATTCCTTCATGAATATTTTCTGCTGAATCTGTAAAAAGAACTCCTTCTAAATGATCTGTTTCATGACTTAAGCAAACAGCTAATAATTCTTTTGCTTTTATTGTTACATACTCACCATTTTCATCTATTCCTCTTATAACTAATTTAGATGGTCTTCTTACGTCTCCAAATATGTTAGGTAGAGAAAGGCAGCCTTCTTCGCACCACTGCTCGCCACTTGCAGATATTATTTCTGGATTGATTAAAGCATGTTTTCCTTCTCCTATATCATACACAATAATTCTTTTTAATATGCCTACTTGTGGAGCTGCAAGACCTATTCCGTCGTACTTATACATTGTCTCCCACATGTCTTCTATAAGCTGCTTTATTCTATCATCTATCTTGTCTACTTTTTTTGTTTTCTTTCTTAATATTTCGTCTCCTTCTAAGACTATTTCTCTTATTGCCATTTTACTCTCCTTTATTTTTTTATTTATTTTTATTTATTTTTTCTTTTATTATATAAATTTATTTATCCTATATATTATACCTTATTTTTCTTCTATTTTCAAGGTCTTTAGCTATTTTTTTATTTTATAGAAAAGATAAAAAAAATATAAACTAGAACTGTATTTTTTCTAGTTTATATTTTTAAATATTTTATGAAAGTGGAGCAAAAAATCTACAAGCGCTTTCGCAAATTTTTATCCATAGTTTACGTTTTTTATATGCAGATAATTTAAGCTCGGTGCAATCTTTCATGTCTTCTTCAAAAACCTTTTTACACTTCTTTCCGAACTTTGTATCATAGACTATAGTATTAACTTCATAGTTTAATCTAAAGCTTCTTTCATCTAAATTAGTTGTTCCTACAGATGAAACTGCTTCATCTATAGTCATTGTTTTAGCATGTATAAAACCTTTGTGTAAATACACTTTAACTCCGCAGCTAAGAAGGTCTTCTATGTACGATGATGTTATATACCAAACAAACTTTTTATCTGGTAAACCAGGCAGCATAACGCGCACATCTTTACCACATCTTGCAGCTATACTTATGCAGTTTAGGACAGCTATATCTGGTATAAAGTATGGGCTTTGTATGTAGACAAATTTCTTACAAGAATTTATCATCTGCATGTATGCATCTTTTACATGTGGCTCATTACTATCTGGCCCTGAAGAAACAATTTGTATTCCCATGTTAGCTTTTTCTTTAGGGTGTATTTTGAAGTACATAGAGAATGTTTTTTTAGACCATTCTACGGGTGTATAATGGTTAAGCTGTTTTTCTAAATAGATCCAATCTATAAGAAATCTAAGCTGTAGTAAGACTACTGCATTTCCAGTTACTTTTATAGAGGTATCTCTCCAAGGAAAAAGTTTTTTATCTAATCCTAAATATTCATCCCCAATATTTATTCCACCTGTGTATGCAACTTTTCCATCTATGACTACTATTTTTCTATGATTTCTATAGTTACCTTGTATAAGAGATTTATATATATTAGGCAAATGTGCAATAACTTTTCCGCCTGCATCTATTAACTCTTTGAAATCTTTTCTAGAAGTTTTAAGGTCTCCGAATCTATCATAAATAAGATTTATTTTTACACCTTCTTTTGCTTTTTTAGAAAGTAGTTTAATAAACTTTTTACCAATTTCATCTTTGCCTTTTATTATAAAGTAAAGAACATTTATTGTTTCTTTTGCATTTTCTATGTCTTTAAAAAGACAATCAAATTTATCTTTTCCACTTGTAAAAAGTTTAACATCATTGCCTTCAATATAGCAAGAATGTGAACTAGATGTGTTAAGCTCAATTAAGTGTATATAGTCTTTTAATACATCTTCATGTAGCTTAAGTTCCCCTTCTGAAATTATCTTAAGCTGCTTTACTACATACTTAGAATATACATCATCTATTTTTTTCATTCGTTTTTTCTTAGACTCAAGTTTTATCTTTTTAGTGCTTCCAAAGAATATATAAAATATATATCCTATAACGGGTAGATACATTAAAACAAGTACCCAAGAAAGAGTTGTTGCAGGCTGCTTTCTCTCTACAAATACAACCGCAATAATAGCTAAAAATTGTAGCACTAAAATTGTTGTTATAAACCATGCCATAGAAGTAGCAAAACTTTGAGTAAGTAGTAAAACAAAAAATATTACAACTAATACTTCCATAATTTTTTTCTCCTTTTTATCTATTACTAATCTATCATATTTTAAATATAAATTCAACGGCATATATGAAAATAATGTAGTTTTTGTGTTTTTAATAGTTTAACCTGAAAAAGATAAAACATGCATATTGGATTAAAGTTTATTGTTTAAAAACATATATATAAATATTCTGACTTTTGTAATTAAATATTCTAAGCTAGCTATGCTTGCTAAAGTGTACTTTTTTTCTTAACGATAACGCTTCTCATTAAACTTAAGAATACGTAAATATCAAATTTATATACAAAACAAAATGAAAAAGCAGTATTTTTATATACTGCTTTTTCATTTACTTTTTCCTATTTTTTTTTTTATTTTCTTGTTTTTATTTTCTTTTTTTCTTTTTCTTTTTTATTTTTTTGCCTCTTCTACTGCTTCAAAAAGTATGCTATAGTCTACCATTTGGCATCTGTTTTTATTATCTATATATACATCTATTTCTTCTGGTAGTTTAGCAAAAACTTTTTCGCAAAACTGCTTATTAAACATTTGAATTTCTTTATATTTTTCTAGTAAAATATCTTTTAAATGAACTGCATCTTCTGAGGCTATTCTGCTCTGATTAATTTCTTTTGGAACTTTAATATATTTAACTATTAGATATATTTGATCTATACTTAGTAGCGGTATTTTTGTATTTCCTGTTTGTATAGCTTTTAAACTTATTAAATATTTCTTAGTAGCTTGGCAAATGTTATTCATACAACCACTCCAATTTAGCGCCTTATATTTATTTGGCGTTAAAATATTTATTTGCAAGATGATTATATCATTTTGTTTATTTATTTTCAAGTCTTTGCATTTTTTTATAAAAAAAGTAGAGGTACATTTACCTCTACATAATAGTTTCATTATAGAAATTATTCTTTTTTCCTATGTCATTTATTTTCTCAGATATTGCATCTACATATGCATTTAATCTTATCTTACCTACTTTATCACTAGGCCCAATATCATCATCTGCTAAAACAAAAAGCATCTTTAATTTAACGGGCTGATCTATGTTTTTATATATAACTTCTATATAATAATTATCATAGATTCTAATGCCATTGTGAAGCATTTGAGATGCTCCATCATAACTTTTTGAGCTGCTTATTATATCCTTTTTAGGCATACACATTCTTTGAATTACTTTGTTTCTTTTATCTAGCCTTTCGAATATAATTTGATCTTTGTCAAAGTATATACTTAAATTTTTTCCTATAAAATGCTTCTCTTCTTTTAGCGCATTTCTTACTTGCACTGAACTCCATTTTACTGTTTCATCTTCTATGCTAACTGCGTTTTCTAAAATTTCTAAGTATAGTGGCTTTGGTCTTAGTAGAATTATTATTAAAACCAGTGCACTTAGAAGCGCGAAAACTAACATATAAAGTGATATTGACATAGTTGCCATATTGCATGTCTCCTTTTTTCCTTTGTTCTTTTTTTGCTTTGTTTTTACTTGTTTTTTGTGAATATTTTTTTATATCTTTTTTTCACTTTTTATTTTGCATATTTACATTATATCACCTTTTATTTTTCACTGTCAATCTATTTACGCACAAAACTAAAAAGCAGTAGAATTCTACTGCTTTTTATTTGTTTAACTAAATACTTTATATATATCTCTGAAGGTATAATTACCATTTTCATCTTCTATAAGTTTAATGCATCTCTTAGTTTTTGCTTTTTCAATTAATGCTTCAATAAGAGGTTTATCTTTAGATTTTATTTCTGATTTTCCTAATTTTATTTTAACAAAATCTATGATCTCTATTTCTATTGTTTTATTAATTGACATTCCTTCTCTAAGAACTACTACGCATGATATTATTTTTCCAAACTGTCTTCTAAGTCTAAACGCGTCATCAATTTTAACATATTTCACATTCTCAACAAGGCTAGTTTGTTTATTAATATTATTAGTTTCCATTAAGAAACCCCCTCGATAAATTTATTTTAGGTATATTTGTTTTGTATTTAACTATTATATCATCTTATATATGTTATGTCAACATATTTGAACAAATTTATATAATTAAACATTACTTTTTTAGCTAAACTCTCTATGCAGTCTTTTTTATATAAATGGTAACGCTTCTCATTAAAAGATAAACAAAAAAATATAAAAAAATATATATAACAAATATATATAATATTAATATATTCTACGCATATATTTCCTCCATACTTTTAAATTTTCTTTATACTTTTTTCATAAAAAATATATACTAGTAAGTATAAAAAAAGAGTAGAAATTTCTACTCTAAACATAATCATCATATGTAACATTTATTGTATTAGAAGAATCTAATTCCTCTAACGTAATCTCATTTATTTCTTCCTCAGTAACACATGTTTTTGTATTTTGCCAGTTACCTTTTAAGTATGCATAAAGCGAAATAATTGCTCCTGCTCCCCATCCAATAATTATACAAACCCATATACTGCTGCTACCTATTACAGGAGCTAAAGCGTATGCAGAAACTATACGTATAACTATAGATAAAACTGTACTTAGCATGAAAGCTTTCATAGTTCCAGAACCACGTAAAACAGCCGAGCTGCAAAACATAAATGCCATAAGAATATAGAAAACAGAAATGCTTTTTAGATATTTTGCTCCAAATAATACTATCTCAGTATTTGAATTTTCATCTAAGAATGCGTTTATAAAATTCTCTCCAAATGCATACATAATTACTGCTATAATTACGCTAAAAATGCAGCAAGATATTATAGATGCTCTTAGCCCTTCTTTAACTCTTGGCACCTTTTTAGCGCCCATGTTTTGTGCTGTAAATGTAGCTAGTGCATTAGATACATTTATAATTGGCATCATAGCTATAGAGTCTAGTTTACAAGCTGCGGTAAAGCCTGCTACAACGTTGCTTCCAAAGCTATTAACTACTCCTTGTACTGCCATCATTCCAACAGATACTAGTGACTGCTGAAGCATAGATGGAAGTGCAATTTTAGCCATTGTTTTTAGCAGTGTAACATCAAAAATTTTATCTGCTTTTTCACTTGTAATTGTCCTTAACTTTTTAATTAAATATATAAGGGAACATGCAGCTGCAATAGCCTGAGAAATTATAGTTGCAAATGCTGCTCCCCCTATTCCCATTTTTAAATCTACTATAAAATATAGATCAAGTACTATGTTTAAAACTGCAGATAATATTAAAAATACAAGTGGTGTTTTAGAGTTACCAAGTGCATTAAAAATAGATGTTGTTACGTTGTATACAAATACAAAAATTGAACCTGCAAATATAATTACTAAATATTCTTCTGCCATTTTAATGATGTTGTCTGGCGTTTTTAACATCTGTAGTATTGGCATAGATATTGCTATTCCTATTGCAGTAAATATTGTTCCTACTACAAGAGATGCTATAAGGGCAGTGTATGATGCTGTCTTTACATCTTTCATTTTCTTTGCTCCAAAAAGCTGCGAAATTATTATGCTGCATCCTATTCCTATTCCTAGAGATATTGCAATAAGTAAAAAAACTATTGGGAAAGATACGCCAACTGCAGCTAGTGCTTCTTCTCCTATTTTTTTACCTACTATAATTGTATCTGCTATATTGTATACTTGCTGAAATATGTTTCCTATTAGCATAGGAAGTGCAAATGCAAGTAGTGTCTTTGGTACGTTTCCTTTTGTTAAATCTTTTGTCATGTTTCTCTCCTTTTACATAGTGTTTTATTATATCACAGGAATGCTTATTTTTCAAGTTTTTTCGCACTTTTTCTTACTGTAATATCTCCTATTTTTTCTGGCATTTTTACATTTTTTCTTTTTATTATATATATAAAACGTATAAAAAAAGAAATATAGATAATTATCTATACTTCTAATATATTTTTCTATTGTTCTAGTTCTGCGCATCTTACAAATTTCTGAGTAGATATGAAATCTCCTGTGCCAAGCTGCCCATATATATTCTGCCCTACTCCATATATTTTGTCTGACTCTGCTAGAAAAATTGCATATCCATCTCCTGCTTCAACATCTATTATTTTTTCTGGCAAGTTAAGTCTTATTGGTTGATACCACTCTCCTTGGTTTGTTCCATTTCCAAACATAGTTTTGTAGTTTTCTCCCCAAGCATATACATCTCCGTTTTCTAAAACAGCAAATGAATTTCTAAATGTTGCTACTATCTTAACTACTTTAGATGGCAGCGGAACTTCTCCAAATTCTCCATTTGCATTCCAGTATGCAGATGCTCTAAATAGCTTGCCATTTGTTAGCATAATAGCTGTGTCTCTTTCTCTAACTGCCATTTGTTTAATTGTTCCGTTTTTATACACTGTGCTATTCATTAGAGTTGGTTTACTAATGTTTTGATTCTTATCTCTGCCCGGTATAAAGGGCACGTTTTCCCAGTAGTGAATATCTCCCCAGTAGTATACTTTATTTGCTTTTGTATATACTACATTATTTCCTCCTGGATAGAAATTAAGCACGTCTTTAAGTATTAGCTCCCCTACTGCATTATTATTTATATTATACTTATGCAAATCTCCATTACTTTTTAGTATAAACCCAGACGGATATACTTTTTGAACTTCTTTTAATTTCATATCTGCATTTGTTGCACCTGTCCAAAATTTATAATCTCTATCTATAATGTATAAGACAGAAGATGCACCGTTTACGTATTTAGCTTTTCCATCAAATATTTTTTTAAGTGAAATTTGAGAAATCTTATCTCTGAAATTTGCTATTATATCTCCTGGAATATATATATCTCCATCTGTTGTATATATAGTGTTTCCTATTACATCTTTGTATTTATTTTTATATTCTTTTTCCATTTCAAACATTCCTTTAGAACTGTTTAATTTATATAAATTATTATCTTTAGTTATAAATGCTCCAGCGCTTGTGAATCTTTTGAAATCTGATGGCACGTTGAATACCTGCGTATATCCATAAGTATTTTTGTTTGCTATATATATATTGTTTAAACTATCTCTATATATACTATTCCACATAGTTGTCATAACTTCTTTTATATCTCCACTGCCTGGAACTAAAGAAGTAGGAACTTTTCTAAGAACTCTAGTATATCTACCAAGTCCAGCAGTTCCGTATATAGGGACATCTGGAGTTGCTGCTCTTTTTGTTTCTCCTGTTGCTTCAAGGGTTCCTGTTGCCCATAATGTATTATCTGGTTTTACAAACATTATTACTCCTGATGTTGGCGCAAATATTTTATATTCCGTTATACCTAGCGTTTCGCATAAGTTAAATGGTGTAGTATAATTCTTATATTCTCCTGTTCCAAGCTGCCCATAATAGTTATTACCTGAAGCAAGAATTGTGTGATCTTTGTACTCTATAAACGTTGCAGTTGAAGAGGAAAATATCTTCTCAACATTTCTAAAGTCTACTATAGTTTCTACGAATTTTTCACTTGAATTTTCTCCTGCATTTTTTGCAAATGCACCAGCATATAGATTTCCTGCAACAAAGCATGTTCCATCTTTTCTGCTTATCCATATAGCGGATGTTTGTATACTGAAATCTTCTACATTTGTCATCAATTTAATTGGAATCGTAGCAACAAAATCATTACCTGTTCCAAGTTTATTAGCTTCATTATTTCCGTATCCCCATAGGACTCCATCTTTGTCTAGTATACATGTAGTTCCATATTCTGATACTACTTTAACTGGATTTGCAACTGGCGAAATAAATGGTTTTCCTCTATATTTAATTTCCTCTAACTCACTTTTTGTTGCGCCTGAAACGCTGTTTTTCTGCCCTACACATTTAAGTGTTCCATTATGATATATTTTATATGTATTATATGTTGTTGCATGAAACGTAGGCTTATTGAAAAGGTCTCTTAGAATTGCTTCTAACTTGTAGACTTCATCATCTTTATAATCTATACCTGTTAAATGTAGCAACATATATTTTCCGTCATCTGCAATAATAAGAATTATTTTTCCTTTGTATCTTTCTGCAGTTGGTATTAGATTTTCATCTAAAAAATATACTCTGCTTGTATCTATATTCCATATGTCCGGAAGCCCAGTTTCGAAATACTTATTTTGATAAATAGCTATAAGATCTCTAATTACATTACTAAGCTCTTCTGGTGGTACATTCTCTCTAACTGGATATTTTATTTTACCATCTACATTTACATTGCTCATTATATACATTTCTACTTCACTATATATATTTGAAATATTAGTCTTTAGAACTGCAATCTTTGCATTTTCTATAGGGTTATTTTTACTCATACTAACAACTATTATACTTGCTAAAATAATCATTACTATAATTGTAATTACGAGAACTATTAAGCTCATTCCTTTTTTATTTTTCATATCTCCTCCATATTATTTGGTATGTTTTTTATTTATTTTTTTCTTATATTTTATCTCTTAAACTTCTATGATATCTTATAACAAACCTATGAATTTCTTCTTGTATAAACGAGATAAAATTTAAAATACTTTTATCTTTTTTTGTATCTTCAAAAATATATTCATTTCCTAAACTATCTATTAGTCCTCTTGTTTTATGCTTATCATTTTTAATCATGCCATATACATTTATATCTATATCATTTTCAGATACTGCTTTATTTACTGCATTTACCTGAGTCTTTCCACCATCTATAAGTAATATATCTGGAAGTGGCCAGTCTTCTGCATGCTTAAATCTTCTAGATAAAACTTCATACATGCAAAGTGGATCATTTTGCATAAGCGTACTTTTTATTTTAAACTTTCTATACTTGCTTTTATTTAATTTACCATCTTCATATCTAACAAGCGCGCCAACAATATATTCGTTTCTTAAGTTAGAAATATCGTAAGCTTCTAGTGAATTAATTTCATAGTCTAACTTAAGAAATTCTGATAGATTTTTCATTTGATTATTTTTCTCTTCTGCTTTAATTAAGTTTATTTTTATATTGTTTTCTACCATTTCGATTAGCTTATGTTTCTCTCCTTTTTGAGGTACTTTTACTTCTACTTTTTTACCTAATATATTTGTTAAATATTCTGAAAGAGATTCTATACTATTGTCTCTATCTTCTAGATCTAACTTAACATATATTTTAGGTACAATCTCTTTTTCTGAATAATACTGCATAAGTAATTCATATATGCTAAGGCTTATTTCACTTTCTTCTACATTTTCTAATTTAAAAACTTCATGACTAACTATTCTAGCATTTCTATTTTTAAATATTTGTATATGCAAAGTACTTTCTTCTAAATAGTAACCTACAATATCTGAAGCTGCTTCATTTAAATTAGATACGGTTTGTTTTTCATTTAGCTTATCTATAGATTCTAATCTTTCTTTAAGTTTTTGCGCTCTTTCAAAATCTAGTTTTTTTATACACTTATCTATTTCTTCTACTATAAGAGCCTTTACATCTGCGTGCTTTCCTTCTAAAAACATGCATACTTGCTTAATAATCTTGCTATATTCTTCTTCTCCAATGTTATTAATACATGGTCCTATACATCTTCCTATGTGGTAATATAGGCAAGGAAAATTACTGTTTTTAGTTATCTTTTTTAAGCTGTATTTACAGCGCTTTATAGGGAAGATTTGCTTTATAATTTCTAGGCTTTCTTTTACGGCTTTTACATCTGCATATGGTCCATAATATTTAGCGCCATCGCTTTTAATTGTCCTTGTCATGTATATGCCCGGAAAGGGGTCTTTTACCGTTATTTTTATGTAGGGGTAAGTTTTATCGTCCTTAAGTAAAACATTGAATTTTGGGCTATTCTCCTTAATGTAGTTGCATTCTAGCACTAAAGCTTCTACTTCATTTCTGCAAACTATATAATCTATGTGATCTATATTACTTACCATGTTTAAAATTCTTTGAGTTTTATTTGTTTTTTGAAAATACTGCCTTACTCTTTTTCTTAAACTTATAGCTTTACCGACATATATTATTTTATCTTCTTTATCTTTCATAAGGTATATGCCTGGGTTAAACGGTATGTTGTCTACTATTTTTTTTAGCTTATCTGTCATGCTACTTACTCCTTTTTTTTAATTATATACTATTTTTTTTTTTATTTCTATACTAATATTTGTTTTTTTGAAAAAAGTATGTAAAAGACTTATGGCAAAAAAATATATATATTTATATGCAAGAAAAATGTATGAAAAAAACGTGTATTACCACGTTTTAAAATTTCTAGCTTGCGCTATACTTTCTATTATATCTTTCCTTTTTTTCTTTTTTACTTTTGTACATATTGTTATCTAGATTTCTTAAAAACTGATCAAAACTTTTGAATTTTTTTGTGTATATTTCACTACTTAAACTATACTTAATATTATAGTTTTTGCCTGAGCTTTCATTGTACTTATTTATCTCTTTAGCAATATTTAAAACATATGAATTTAGGAGCTCTTTTGTTGTAGCTTCGAAATACACTAAAAATTCATCTCCGCCATAGCGAACTACTTTAGCTTTTTTTCCTACTGCTATATATATAAGTTCTACAAATTTTCTTAGAACAAGATCTCCTTCACTATGCCCAAAGTTATCGTTTATTTCTTTGAATCCATCTAGGTCTATAAACATAGCAGAAAAAACTGCTTGCTTATCTGACTTTGCTATTTTGTTTTCTATAAAAGTATCAAAAACTCTTCTAGAATATGCTCTTGTAAGAGAATCATATTCAGCTATTTGTTTTTGTAAAAGTAAAAACATCATAGCTAAATTAAATGCAGTTACTGTCCATAATATATTTATCTGAGGTACATTTATTCTAAGAAATATAAGTGTAAGTGTGCATAATATTAAGTAAAGTAAAACTGTAAAGTCTGACTTTGCAAAGCTCTCTTTTTTTATTATTAAATATACAAGAGTAATGCCAATACTTGCTACTGTAAAAATATTTGTTAAATAAAACATACTACCTTTTATCATTATGTTTTTATCTACTATTGTATAGACGTTACTTGTATATGAATTACTAACTAAAATACAAAATGTTATTATAGCAGGTGCAAGTAATATAGCAAGTAAAAATGAATTAATATGCTCATTATTTTTCTCATCATATTTAAAGATAAATAGTGCAAGTGTCGTTGCAATAATAGATGTATTTAATATAGCAAAAGCATAGAAAAAACTAATAAATTCTTTTGGAAATATATTTGTATCTATTATAGCTATTTGAAGCACAGCGCAGATTACAAGCTGTGCTATTACTAAGCATGATGTTATTACTATAAGCTTATTTTTAGTTTGTTTTAAATCTAACTGGACTGAAATATATATACTAACTGCTACAAGAAAAACTATACATAAAAGATATGAATCTATTGCTTGTACTACTTCTACCATTATACTTTCTCCTTTGCTTTTTTAGCCTTTTTTTGTTCATACATTTTGTTATCTAAATATCTAACAAACTGACCAGTTGAACCAAATATTTTTTCACTATACGTATCATACGCATAACTAAATTTCAAATTCCACCTATTAGTTTTAGATGCATTTTCTTTGACTAAAGCTTCTTCTAAACTCGCTATCTCGTTTCTCACATCTACCTTATCTAAATTGTAATATAAAGCAACAAATTCATCTCCGCCATACCTTGCAATCTTAGTGTTTTCATTAAGCGTTTTTTTCATAATATCTGCAAATTTTTTAAGAGCTTTATCTCCTTCTGGATGACCAAATTTATCGTTTATTTGTTTAAATTCATCTAAGTCCATAAATATAATAGAGAACCTTTTTGCATACTCTTTTGCATTTGCATCTAACTTATTTTCTAGATAAATATCAAAAGTTGTTCTAGTCCATATTCTAGTTAGCGTATCTTGCTGAGTAATTTTTTTCTGTAAAAATACATAAATCATAGCCACAGTTATAGCTACAAAAGACCACACTAAAAATGTGCCCGGAAATATCATTTGCAAAATAGCTCCAACAACTGGTGCTATTTCAAAAGATAAAAATATATATATTTCAGATGTGTTTAAAGATTTTCTATTTTTCAGTATTAAAGTTATAGCTACAATTGTATATATAAGTGCAGCAAGCATATCATAATAATATAAAGGGCCAAACTGCGGTATTCCTAGCTCGGAAATTCTAAATAAAATTGGTGTAAATAAATTAATAACTGCAAGCAGCGCAGATATTAATATAGGTATTTTCAAATACGTTTCTATTTTTTCAGTGCTTAATGCATTATTAACATATGCATGTATTATTAAAATTAAAAACGCCATAATTATAGGTCCTGAAACATATAAATATGTGTTAATTACAAAAATAATTTTATCTCTTTCTACTACATTATATTTATTCATAGCTTCTACTATAATCTCACAAAACAGCTGCAACGCTATAAGAAACGTTGCACTAGACAGGTATTTAACTGTCCTATTTTTATGATCAAAGTTCTTGTGTAGACTTACAGCAATTGCTACAATAAATAAAATACTATATATGTTTATGTCTATGGCAGTAAAATACTGTACAAACTTAGCCATAAAAATCACCTCTTCTTTAAATTTTATCATATGTATTTTATATTTACAATATTTCAAACATTTTTCTTTTTATTTATATGTTAGATTATATCATAATTTTTTTGTTTCTACTTTTAAAAACTACCAAAAAAGTACTTACACTTTTTCAGTAGCCATAATTTAAACTTTTTCTTTAGTAATTTCCTTAACAATTTCCTCTGCTTCTACATGCATATCGCTCACTTTATTTTTTCTATTCTCAACCATAATCAAACTAAGAAGTACGCTTATGCTAATAAAAGAAGTTAGATTTTCAAACGAAACTGCAAACTTTGCCATCGTTGTTATAGGAACAATATCTCCATATCCAAGCGCTGTAACAGTTGAAATAGTAAAGTATAAAAACGTTACAACAGTATCTGTTACACTAACGTACGCCTCACTTTCAGGTATCATAAAGTGGAAAGATTCTGCGTTAAAAACGTATATAGTAAGATTTATACATATATACGCAACTACTATGTATAGATACATATACGTATACTTTATAATAAGCTCTTTTTTTCTTAGCCTTTTTGTCATATACATCTCTTTATATATCTTAGTAATTTGATGCATCATTAGCAGTATAACAAGTATCGTTGTAGCAAGCGCAGCACTCATACCAGCAGTTGTTTTACCTTTTTCTACATACATATATATTGAAGCAAAAAGTCCTAAAAATGCTACGCAGCAAATTATAATAAGCTCTCTAAACTCTTTGCGTTTATTTCTTTTTTTACTCACATTTACTATATATCTGAGTATTGTAATTAGCAAAACTATAGACGTAATTACAAAAACTATTTTATCTATATCCATAAACTCACCTTTTCTTTTGTATTTTTTTCTTCATTAAAATATATTATATTACAATTTTCTTTTTTATACAATCCTATATTTCTATTAAATATCTAAAAAATTTTAAACGCGCAAAAAAACAAGCCTCAAATATGAGACTTGCTTTTATTTTTCTTATTTTTTTGATTTTTTTAATTTATAATTTATTACTTTTTGCTTTTTTTTACGCTGTAAAGATAAACTCCACCTGCTGCTATTCCTGCTGCTGTTGTTAAAGCAAGTGCTATTGGTAAACTAAAATTATTTTCTTCTTGTTCTGTTTTAGTTTCTGTTTTAGTTTCTTCTTTTTCTGCTTTTTTAACTTCTGCTGGTTTTAATCCTTGTTCATTTTCTTCTAATGCTTTAACTTCTGGTTTAGCTTCTTTTTTTACTTCTGCTTTCTTAACTTCTGCTGGTTTTAGTTCGTCTTTAACTGATGTTTTAGCTTCTACTTGTTCTGCTGGTTTAATTTCATCTGCGTATACTGGTTTAGGGTCTTCTACTAATGCACTTAATACTCTGCTTTCTTTAGCGTTGCACTCTGTGCATGTTCTTTCGTCTTTACCGTCTTTACCTATTTCTGCTTTAACTACATTAGTCCATTCTGAAAAACTATGACCTGTTGCTTTGATTTCTGTGTTAGATATTTCTGCTTTACATACTTTACAAACTTCTTTAACTGATCCTGCTTTTTCGC
>JAVWPP010000009.1:0-29690 GCA_036635835.1 Clostridia bacterium
TGTTTATAATTTAATCATATTGAAATGTAAAGATCTGCTAATGTAACTATTATCGCATTCGTTTTTGTGTTTATAATTTAATCATATTGAAATGTAAAGGTCTGACCTGTTGCTCCAGCGTCTCCTTTCGGTCCAGTTTATAATTTAATCATATTGAAATGCAGCTAGATATAAAAAAAAACATAAAAGCAAAAACACATCTACATATGTTTTACACAAAAAAAAGAAACTCTATATATAAAAACACATACAATATATAGGGAGGAATTTCATGAAAATACTAATATATAACCCTGCAACAAACAAAATGGAAACATGGTACAGATCACTTAACCAGTCCATGCCATATGCGCCAAACCTCTCTGTTAAAGAGTTTAGAGGCAGCTCAAAAGCCACCACACTTTTTGCAGATAAAAGAATCCTAACAGGCTTTCAGAAACTAAGAAAAGCATATGGAAAGAAAATAAAAGTAGGGTATGGATTTAAAAGCATAAGAGAAGGAGGTCACTCAGGACAGTCTCAGCACTACGCTGGAACAGCCCTAGACATGGCTCAGGGAACAACAAATGCAGAAAGAATAAAAATACGAAACACTGCAAAAAAACTAGGCATATTTAAATACATAGAACCTGCATATTTGACCCCAACTTGGGTGCATTTGGATATTAGGACAGGAAAACCCGCTTGCAATACAGGAGGATATCCACTCGTAAAACAAGGCTCAAAAGGTGTATATGTAGCAGTCTTGCAAGATGCCTTAGATGCGCTAGGACACGGCGTAGGAAAGATAGACGGCATATTTGGAATAGGCACAAAAAACGCAGTAAAAAGATTTCAAAAAGCGAATCTTATCGCCGCAGATGGCATAGTAGGCTGCGAAACGTGGAGAAAAATAGTAGAAAAAATAATCCCGCATCAGCTAAGTAAAAACATAGAAACGTAAAAGTAGCAGAGAAAATTCTCTGCTACATTTTTTTAAAAAATATTTAAAACTGTAATCTCATCGCATATATCTTCAAGTGTATTTCCTCTAAATAAATGCTTTTCTAGTAAAGGTCTTTTAGAAGTATAAGAAGTAACCTCTAAAATCTGAGCTCCGCAAAAGTTTCTGAAATATGACAAAGAATACCCTGTTATTCCTTCTGCATTTTTCCCGTAAGAAATAGTATAGACAGTTCCTTCGTACCTAAACTTTACATCATGGTTACGTATTAAAATGCTTTTTAACTCATCGTAAGATATTTGCACTCCTGCCTGCTCGCCATCCATAGTTTTTTCATGGTTTGGCTTTGTTGTAGAACTTACATAACCTCTTGGAATACATAGATATTTTAAAGTCTCAAAACTTGTTAAATCTTCTGCTGCATTTCTTTTACCACCTTCCCATATGTGCTTATGTGGGGAGTCTTGCATAGCCGCGTTTCCATGTACTGTATAATCTATATCCATTTTAGCATCTCCGTTTTCATCGTAGATTCTTCTTTGTAAAAGCTTACCTGTGTATGGATTTACAAGTTCTGCTTCAGAATTTGGAGCTGCTTTTTCAGAAAGAAAAGGCATAGTATACTGCTGCATATCTCCATAGTCTCTTAAAGCATCAAAAAACTCTTCTCCGCCTGCAAAAATAGAAGATCCAATCTCGCTGAAAGTTTCTAGCAATCCTTTGCTTTCTGTGCCTTCAACATTTGCTACGTTAGACGCTGCATAAGCTGTTTGAGGCATAGCAAGCGGAAGCGCTGCTGTAGCTACAGTAGATATAATTAAACCTTTAACTAAAATTTGTTTTGCATTATTAGACATCATAAAGATACCCCCTAATTTAAAATATTTATTTCAAATCTTGCATGTTAATATACATACATTGTACCACAAAACTTATGTAAAGTCAAACAAGAGAATTTCAGAAAAACTGTCTACTTTTGTCTAAAAAACAGAAGATGCAAAATACCTCTTGCAAATAAAAAACAAACATATATACTAGATAAAAGTTAGGAGCAAGACATGAAAGATATATTAAAATATTTAAAAATAATCGCTTTTTGCATAGTAGTTGTTGGCATAGGTATATATTTAGAAAAAGGCAGCGAAATGTGGCATAAAGATAAAAATATAAAAAAAGAAAACCAGAAGGTATACACAAGTGCTGTTACAATAGACAAAATAGGGGCAAAAAACGTCAAAGTCGTTAAAGATATAAACTTATACATAGGAGATCAAAACTCCATGTATTACGCAAATACGAAGGAAGGAGACTCAAATATAGTATTAGAACAAAATGTAACAAAAGAGCAGTATGCAAATCTTTCAAATCTAGAGTATGGAGATATAGTAACAATAGATAGAAATTCAAAAAAAGAAATATATTTTATAGATACCGCAGAAGAAATATCCTCGGAAAACCTAGATGACACTTTAGCTTTAACAGAAAAATCTCTAACCATAATATTTAAACAAAAAGATAATATTTTTTATGTATTATGCACGGAAAAAGTTGAAGAACAAGCCATTTAAGTATATAATGCATATGAGGAATAAACATGAAAGATTTAGAAGAAAAATATGCAAAGATATCTGCAGCATATCTAAAGTGCAAAGAAAAATATAAAAAAGAAAAAATAGACGTATGCTGCCAGTGGCTAGTAGAAAACATGTATAGAGTTACAGAAGACTACAAACATATATTAAAAAATACAGGCAGCATAAAGAGCCAAGGAATGTACACTCAAATTACATCCCTAGCTAAGCTATGCCCAAAAATCTGCAAAAGGCTAGACTATACATATAGAAAAGCAGCTAAAAAAACAAAGCTAGAACAAGAAATAGAAAGCATATTTAAAGCCCTAGACATCATAGAAATGCAGTTATGCGAGCAAGAATATATACCAAAAACCTCTAAAACATATACAGAAAGAAAGCCAAAAGACATAGAAGAAAGCCTTAAAAGCAAGTATTTAAAATATGCAAAAGAAGCATATAAATACTTTGCAGATACAGTAAATGAAGAATCAAATTTCTTGCCTGTAGACTACATAGATATGTCTAAAAGAAAGGCAAATAGAGTAAACTATAAAACTTCGCCAACTAACATTTGCTTTGGAATACTTAGCATAATATCTGCAGAAGATTTAAAATATATTTCTAAAAAACAGGCAAAAAGCCTTTTAGAAAAAATGCTAGCGTCCATAGATAAGCTTCCAAAATGCGGCGGCCTTCTATACAACTGGTACGATACAAGGACTCTTAAAAACACATCAGACTACGTTTCTTCCGTAGATTTAGGCAATTATTTAGCTGCCCTATACATTCTTAAAGGATATATAAAAGACCTAGATATTCTAGATAAGCTAATAAGACAGGTGGATTTTTCTAAGCTATACTGCAAAGAAAAGCGCGGTATATATATTAGCTATAACGCAAAAGAAAAAGTTTTTTTGCATAATGTTTACGATAGATTTCTTTCAGAAAGCAGAACAGCCTTGCTTCTTGCAATTGGAAATATGCAAATAGATGAAAGTAGCTTCTATGTTTTAAAAAGAGAAGAAAAAGATGGAGCATTACTCTCTTGGACAGGCACAGCTTTTGAGTATTTCCTACCTAATATTTTTTGGAAAACATATGAAGGAAGCATTTTAGATAAAAGCATAATATATGCATATAAGCAGCAAAAGCAGTACATGAAAGAAAATGCCCTAGAAGCTTTTGGCATCTCTGCATGCGCATATCCTAAAAAAAATAAATATAACGAGTATCTATACAAAGAATTTGGAATACCAAATCTAAGGCTTAGAATAGACAAATACGAAGACTATGTAGTAACGCCTCATGCAAGTATTTTAGCATGCAGCATAAATCCTAAAGAGGTAATGGACAATCTAGAAGTCCTAGAAACCCTTAATATGCGCGGAAAATATGGACTACTAGATAGCATAGATTTAGACAAAAGAACAAAAAACGCAAACGGCACCTACAAAGTAGCAAAAATATATTTCACACATAACCTTGGTATGATAATTTCAAGCATAAACAATCTATTAAACAAAGATATTTTAAAAACCAGAATGTATACAAATGACGCAGTTAAAAAAGCAGATAAATTGCTTAAAACAGACATATAAAGCAAAGCAGAAAAAAAGAAAAATAACATAAAACTGCACAAAATAGGCATTTTAGATTGAAAAAGCGGCATAAATAATATATAATATATAAATGAGAAAATAAAATATTAGGAGGAACTAAATTGAAAGCAATAGAAATAAGAGAAAAATACTTAAAATTTTTTGAGAGTAAAAACCATAAAGTCATATCTGGAGCAAAATTAATACCAGAAAACGATCCAACTGTACTATTCACTACAGCAGGAATGCATCCACTTGTACCATATTTAACAGGAGAAAATCATCCACAAGGAACAAGGCTTACAGACTATCAAAAATGCTTAAGAACAGACGATATAGATGAAGTAGGAGACAATAGACATTTAACATTCTTCGAGATGCTTGGAAACTGGTCTTTAGGAGACTATTTCAAACAAGACTCAATAAGATATAGCTACGAGTTCTTAAAAGATCAATTACACATAGACATGAACAGAATATCTGTAACATGCTTTGCAGGAGACGAGCACTCTCCAAAAGATGAAGAAGCAGCAGACGTTTGGAAAACATGCGGAATACCAGAAGAAAGAATATACTTCTACCCGGCAAAAGAAAATTGGTGGGGACCAGCAGGCATAACAGGCCCATGCGGACCAGATACAGAAATATTTTTAGACACAGGCAAAGAAGCTTGCGGCAAAGACTGCCAACCTTCTTGCGACTGCGGTAAATACGTAGAAATATGGAATAATGTATTTATGCAATATAACAAAAACGAAGACGGATCATATACACCACTTGTTAAGAAAAACGTAGACACAGGCATGGGATTAGAAAGATTAACATTCCTTATGCAAGGCGTAAACGACGTTTTCGAAACTGAGTTATTTGCACCAGTAATAAAAAAAATAGAAGAACTATCTGCAAATTGCAACCCAGAATCAGCTAGAATAATAGCAGATCACATGAGAGCATCTGCCCTATTAATCGTAGACGGAGTAACTCCAAGTAATCTAGGTCAAGGATACATTTTAAGAAGACTAATAAGAAGATCAATTAGACATATGAGAAAAACTGAAATGAATCCAGATAGCATAACTACACTTGTAGAAACACTAGCAAACAACATGTCAGAAATGTACCCAGAAGTTTTAGAAAACCTAGAACTAATAAAAACAGAATTTAAAAAAGAAAAAAATAGATTTATGAACACACTTCTAAAAGGAGAAAAAGAATTCTCTAAAATTTTAACTAAATTAAAAGAAGAAAATAAAACAATAATAGAAGGCCCTACCGTATTTAGACTATACGATACTTTTGGATTTCCACCAGAAGTAACAGCAGAGCTAGCTAAAGAAAATAATCTACAAATAGATGAGGCACAGTATAAAATATGTTTTGAAGAGCATCAAGAAAAGTCAAGACAAGATGCTAAAGGAACTTTTAAAGGCGGACTTGCAGATAATAGCGAAGAAACAACTAAATATCACACAGCAGTTCATCTATTACTAGAATCACTTCAAAGAATATTAGGAGATCATGTATATCAAAAAGGATCAAATATAACAGCAGAAAGAGCTAGATTCGATTTTGCAAACCCAGAAAAAGTTCAAAGAGATGTACTAGACCAAATTGAAAATATGATCAACGAACAAATAGATAGAAATTTAACAGTAACATGCGAAGAAATGTCAGTAGAAGAAGCAAGAGCAGCAGGAGCTAAAGGAATCTTCGACAGCAAATATGGAGAACTAGTTAAAGTATACACAGTAGGAGATTTCTCAAAAGAAATATGCGGCGGACCTCATGTAGAAAACACAGGCAAATTAAAACATGTTAAAATAAAAAAAGAAGAAGCTGTATCAAGCGGAGTAAGAAGAATAAAATTAATATTTATAGATTAATTGGAGGAGAAACTTATGGAAGATTGTTTATTTTGTAAAATAGTAAAAGGAGATGTACCTTCAAAAGTTGTATATGAAACAGAAGATGTTTTAGTTTTTGAAGATATTCACCCCGTAGCACCTGTACATGTCCTAGTTATACCAAAAGTACATATTCAAGATATGAACTATATAAATGAGGATAATAGCAGCATAGTATCTAAAATATACGAAGCAATTGCACATGTTGCAAAAGAGCTAAATATAGACAAAGAAGGATATAGAGTTATATGCAACTGCGGAGAAAACGGTGGACAAGTAGTAAATCATTTACACTATCATTTACTTGGAGGAAAACACCTAGGAATGAAATTAGTTAAAGAATAAACTGTTAAAGAGAGAAGAAAATTCTCTCTTTTTTCATAGCCTACTTGAAAACAAAACTAACATCATGTAATATAATATATATATAAACAAGGAGGAAAAATATATGGCAATGGGAAGCATAGCAGATCTAATTAATGAAGATCTAAAAAAAATAGAAATATTAGAATCAAAAGAAAAAATAGAAAGACTAGAAGTAGAAACAATAATAAATAGATACAATACAATAATATTAGAAATAGGAAGAGATACATATAAAGCAATGAATGCGCCATCTCCAGACCTAAACGAAGTATGTAATATAATAAAAAAAATACTCCTACAATATAAATATAATAATTATAAAAAAATAACAACAGAAGCAGAAAAAAATAAAGTAGAAGAAGAAATTAAAAAAAATGAAGAAAACTCTTCTGCGGAAACTATATTTGAAGGAACTACTCATAAACTTAGAACAGCAACAACATTTGCAGCCCCTATACAAAGAATAAACACAAATGTATCTGAAGATTCTGGTAGACGCGGATATAACTCAGTAGAAGACATATAGCATGAATAGGCTATATATAATAAACCCAGCTTCAGGCGTAATACGAGTAAATAGATATAAAAGTTTAATAAACAAATTAACAAAAAAATACGTACCTTTAGACAGCATATATATAGTAGAAACTAGAATGCCAAACGATATAAAAAAACTCGTAGAAGAATTTATTATAGAGCACGGAAAAGAAGACCTAATAGTGTACGTTGTAGGCGGAGACGGAACTTTAAATGAAGCTATTTCAGTATTAGTTAGTAACAAAATACCCCTTGTACCTGTACCAGCAGGCACCGGAAACGATTATGCAAAAAGCATATATACATATATTACAGCAAGAAAAATAATTATAGAAAGTTTTAATGCTACATATAGAACTGTAGACGTAATGAAAACATTAAAAGGATATGCCCTTAACGTTGTAAACTGTGGATTCGATGCAAAAGTAGGCAACAATATTAAATACTTTAGAAAGCTCCCTATAATAAATGGCACTGCTAAATATAATCTATCTATAGCTTTAACCTTACTATTTAATAAAAATTATAAATGCAAAATAAGAATAGATAACCAGCCTATAAAAGGAAACTTTACATTAGTTGCAATTGGCAAAGGAAGATTTTATGGAGGCGGAGTAGAAGTCTTGCCACATGCAAGGTTAAACGATAAAAAAATAGATGTATGCCTTGTGCGCGCAACTTCTATATTAGAAAAAATAAGATTTCTACCTAAATTAAAAAAAGGAAAACACGAAGAAATACCTGGGGTTAAAATGTATAAGTGCAGTAAAGTAACTGTAGTATCAAGAAAAAAAATCCCTATGTCAATAGACGGAGAAACTTTCGCTGCAAATAAACTAAAAGTTGAAATATTACCGCAAGTATTAAAAATACCGATCGATACAAAAAAATAAGAGGAAATATACATTTTCTCTTATTTGCGTTTTAAACACAAAAAACATATAAATAGCTTGACAAACTGCTATAAAATAGTTAAAATAATAATGAAGTAAATATTGGGGTGTCGCCAAGCGGTAAGGCACTAGACTCTGACTCTAGCATTCCGTAGGTTCGAATCCTACTACCCCAGCCAAAATATAGATATACATGTACACATAAAAGTCCTAAAAGGTAATTAAATAAGCCTTTTAGGACTTTTCATATTTTTCAAATGCATATAAATTTCCTTAAAACCATTCGCACTGCTGCATAAAACACATAACAAACCTCAAAGTCTACCACCAAAACTAACTAGTATATAAAAAGCAAAGTCTACGCTTTATATAAACTAAATAAAACATAGAAAAGCACATAATACTTTAAAGCAAAATATATATAACTTATTGACAATTCAAATATAACATGTTAGAATAAGTAGGACAAAAAGGTTTAATAAACACAATATTTTACCTTTAACATTTAAATATGCATATAAATATATCATATAAAATAAAAATACAAAGTATAAATTTTAGTGAATTGTGAGGTGAAAATATGCTAATAAATGTTGAAAGTATGAGAATGCTAAAAACAAAAAATACTGATACTAAATTTTCTTTAGTGAAACAAAATATCGAAAGATTTTTTAGAGATTATATATATTATTTCAATGTATATGAGCGAGACGAAATCATAATAGATCAAGGATATTTGCCGTTTCATTATTTAGATGAGGAAGTTATAAAAAAAGTCATACAGCTGCTAGAAACAGAGCTTGGGTATGGCGTAGTTATATTAAAAGTAAATAATGTAAACAAGCCAGGATACCATTACGGAGATATGCTTAATATTAGATTATATGATCTCAAAAACACATCCGTTAAAGATGTAGATGATTATTTTAATTTAACAAGCTACCAATCACTGTATTCTACATTTCATGGATATTACAATGTAGGAGGCTTACTAGAGCCAGAAAAGCAGTATTTTTCTTGTCTAAACGCGCCAAATAATTTTTTACTTAACGCGCAGAGAAATAATGTTAATAATTTAGACAAATAAAGAACGTAAGTTAATTTACGTTCTTTAATTATGTTTAATCTATCTCGGTATTTCTTTCTATAAGCTCCTTAAAATATTTAGAGCTAGGCCCCTTATAAGGCACGCCATATTTATAGTTATGGTTTTTTCCCATACAAGTAACCGCCTTTTTAGGGCAAAAGTTATAGCAGCGCATACAATTTACGCACTTGTCCCCTATAACATATTTAGACTTTTTATAGCTTATATTATTAACCGGGCATATTTTCAAGCAAGTTCCACAGCAAGAACATTTATCGTCATCAATAGAAAATATCTTATTGAAATTTCTAGAAATCAAAGAATACACAGGCCTTTGAGCAAGCCCAAGTAGAGTAGAAAACGTATTAAAATCTTGCAAATGCGTAACGTTGTCTAAGATGTATGAGCAAAAAGTATAGATATCTTCATCTGTTTTAGATAAAATTTTATTTATTTTTTTTGCATCATTTGTATAGCTCATAAGCTTTATACCCTGAGGAACTGAAATATTATTAGGCATTATAAAATGCTTAGCCCATCTAAATATACAATTTGTAGAACTTAAATATTTTTTTGCTATCTGAGTTCCATCTCCGGAAAAACTAGATTGCGTGCAAAAAAGCAATATTTCTTTGTTTTTTAAATTGCGCATAGACAGCATAAAATCCTTCATAGGCTTTGGAATATCCGACCCATAAATAGGGTAACCAAATCCAATTATTTCAGAATATTTAATATACTCATTAATTTCTTTTCTAGATACATTATCTATTGCAACAATAGTAGAATCCCCGATGTAGTTATTAAAATAACCATTTATTTTGTTTGCAACCCACCATGTATTACCTGTTCCTGAAAAATAGAAAATGACTGTTTTTTTCATAGTATCACCTAAAAATAGTATATCATTAAAAAGAAAAAAACTCAAACAATTATGTTTGAGTTTTAAATTTTTAAGATTATTCCCTTATGATTGTAGGTGGGCATATACCTAAAACTGAGTCTTTAGTAATAATACATTTTTTAATTGTCTTATCTGCGAAAGCATCAATCATTAATTTAGTTATTATTTCTTGTACTGCTCCTGCTAAAGCACGGGCACCTGTTTTGTTTTTTATAGCTATATTTGCTATATGATCATAACAAGATTCATCAAATACAAGATCTATACCTTCAATTTTAAAAGATTTGATATATTGACATAAGACATTGTCTTTTGTATCTTTTAATATATCTATAAGCTGAGAATGAGTAAGATTACTAACTGGCACTACTGATTGAAGTCTACCTATTAATTCTGGTTGCATACCGTATTTTATTAGTTCAGTAGTAGTTATAGATTCATAAATAGTATCTGGATTAACATTCTTTTTGCTTGTTTGTCCTGATCCAAATCCTATAGTTTTTTCTCTATCTGCTCTTTTTTCTGGTGGTAATAAATCTGTAATACCTGAGAATGCACCTGAAGCAATAAATAACATATTGTTAGTTTTTATAGGAACATTTATTTCTGCTCCAGACTCATTTTTTACTTTAAGATTAATAGTAGTTCCTTCAATTAGTGTTAACAATGCATTTTGTACATCTTCTCCACCAACATCTGGTCCTGAACCTCCTACGCTTTTTTTAATTTTATCTATTTCATCTAAGAAAACTATAGCATGTTCTGCATCTTCAATGTTTTTATTTGCTGCTATATATACGTGCCTTATAATATCTTCAATAGAGTCACCTTGGTAACCTGCTGCTGTATAATTTGGCATTGTTTCATGAGAATAAGGAACTGATAAAATTTGAGAAAGTCTTTTTGCAAGATATGATTTACCACATCCTGTAGGTCCAATTATTAATATATTGCCATTTACGGATAAAGAGTTTCCTAAAAGTTCTGGATATTTAATTTTCTTTATATGCTCATAAATAGCAACAGCTAATAATATTTTGGCTTTTTCTTGTCCTACTACATATTGGTCTAATTCTTTTTTGTAATCTTGGATAGTAAGGTCTGGTTTATATGATGAAATTTCTTCATCTTCATAAAGTATTGGTTCGCACTGTTCTGCAAATAATTCAAGAGCTAAAGCTTCACATTCTGAGCACATGTAAAATGTTTTCCCATCAAGTAGAGTTTTAGGTGTTAAATCTGCAAAAAGTGTATCGTTACCACAAAAACTACATTTTTTTATCTTAATATCGTTACTGTTAATATCGTTACTGTTAATAGTGTTAGTCATACCAATCACTCCTTATATAATTAATCAATTATATTTTAAATAGTTAAATGTTACTAGAAAGTATAACACAAATCCTCTAAAAGTACAATAGAAAAGCGAAAAATAGTGAAAAATGATGAAATTCAAGAAAAAATATAAAGCGGCATATAAATAGAAATATAAAGAGAAATAATAAGAAAAATAAATAAAAAGTGTTGCGTTTTTATGTAACCTGTGGTATAATAAATACGTTAGAAAATAAATGCACTAATATAATTATAGAAGTGATATAAAGTTAATATAATATATTAGCGTAAAATAAAAATAAGAGGAGTGTTTTTTTATGGCAAGAAGATTCTATCACCAAATGTATCAAGTAATAGGAGAATTAAATATCGCAGTTGTAGAAAAAGATATATCAATAGAAGATTTAAAAAGAGTAATGAATGAATTATTAGATAATGGATATAATGTAAAACTACAAAATACCCTAGATAATAAAACAATTAAAAACTTATATAGCATTCTAAGAGAAAACGGCCTAGATATTAAAAATGAAGAAGAAATAAAAGAAAAATATTCTTTCATTTATATTTAAAACAAGCAGCAAAATGTATAATAGCATTTTGCTGCTATTTCTTTTTTTCAAGTAGCTTGAATTAAAAAAGAAAATAAGATAGAATAGATATGAGGTAATAAAATATGGCTTTATACATAGTTGAAAGAGCTACTCTTTTAATTCTTTTTTTACTAATGGCCTTTTTATCTGCTGTAGCAACAGCATACGTTGCAGTAGATGTTAAAGAAATAGAAGAAGATATAAAAGATAAAAAAAGTAAAAATAATAAAAAAGCAAAAAAAATAAGTCAAACACTTAAAACGCAAAGTAAGTTTGTAAAAGCTTGCGAAATGGGTATTGTTTTCTGCGAGCTTAGTATAAGTGCATACTCTGTGGAGGTTTTTGCAATCCCAATATACGCTAAAATATATAAATATTTAGATTTGCCAGAATACATAGTAAAATATTTTCTAATACTATCTGTTACATTTGTAGTAACATATTTACTATTTATATTTGCACACCTATTGCCAAAACATATTGCAATAAAACACCCAAAAAAGATAACATACGCAACAATAGATTTGGTATATATCCTATCTAAAATATTTTCTCCGTTTATGTATATTATACATGCAACAGATAATCTATTTGTTAAAATGTTCTCTAAAACTAGCAAAGAAAAAAGAGATTTTACGGATTTAGAAATTAAAACAGAAATAGAGCTAAAAAAAGAAGATGGACTAATTTCTAAAGAAGGCGAAGCAATTTTAAATAATATAGTGAATTTAAATTATCTTTTGGTAAAAGATATAATGAAACCAATAGAAAAAGTAATTTGTGTTAATACGCAGTGTAGTAAGAATGAAATAATTGAAATTTTTAAAGAATCAACTCATTCTATTTTACCTATTTACGATAGAGATATAGACAATATACTAGGCGCAGTTAATATAAAAAAAGTTTTCTATCTAATGGATAACAAAGATTTTAAAATGGAAAAAATCATTACACCAGTTGTAACTGTAACAGATAAAAAGAAAGTTTCAAATTTGCTTAAAGAAATGAAAAAAGAAAAAATAAAATTAGCCGTTATTACGAGCGAGAATAAAAAAGTTATTGGAATAGTTACTTTGCAAGACATAATGAATGCAATTATTGAAAACGTAGAATAAGAGGTATATGAAAAAATGAAAGTATTATTAAGTGTAAATAAAAAATTTTATGAAGTTAATATGAAAACTCTTTTTGATTTAATAGATTTTAAAGATATAAATAAAGCAGTAGGCGGTATGGAACTTAATATAAGTTCTCTAAGTAAATATGAAAGAGATTTAGCAAAAGACATTGCAAAAAAACTTAAAAAAAGAAATCTTAAATTACAGATTCATGGAAATATGCTTAGCGAAAATGTACTAGAAATTTACGAGTATTTAAAGCTATATAACGAGCTTGCTAAAATAATGGAAGACAAAATTAAAATTGTATATCACCCATATAAAGATGAATCTAAGGAAAATATAATATATAAAACAACTGTAATACTTAAAAGGCTTAATAAAAACATAGAAGATTTTAAATATAACATAGAGCTTAGTATTGAAAATTTAGAAGATGTAGAAAACGTAAAAAACTTGAAAATAGACGAGCTTTCTGGTATAATAGATAAAGTAAAGAATGTTAAAATAACTTATGACATAGGTCATATGGTACTTGAAAATAAAAATCCATATACTATAAGTGAAAAAATATATTCTAAAATAACTAATGTGCATATTCATGATATTTCAGCAAGTAATATTGCTCACTATCCATTTAGCTGCGGTAAAGTAGATCTTAAGGCCACTATGGTATTTCTAAAAAAAATCAAATATACTGGAGATATTGTAGCGGAAATTGCTTTAGACTATTTACAAGGAACAACTTACGAAGAGAAATTAGATGCATATTTAAAAGAAGTAGAAAACATAAAAACGAATAAAGATAAGTATTTCGTATAAAAAAACTCAAAATGCATAAAATATTAAAAAAGTACTTGACAAATCAGCAAAAAAAGTTTAAAATATAGGAGTAACATTGCGGTGGATGTAGCTCACTAGGTTAGAGCGCCAGTTTGTGGCACTGGAGGTAGTGGGTTCGAACCCCATCTTCCACCCCAGTTATATATTTTAATATTGTATTTGTGTGCATTGGGGTGTAGCCAAGCGGTAAGGCACTAGACTTTGACTCTAGCATTCCGTAGGTTCGAATCCTGCCTCCCCAGCCACCACAAGTACATATAGCTACTTTTTTTAAAAGTACGCTATATGGCTAAAAAAGCTCGCATTTACCTATATATTAGGTATGCGAGCTTTTATATATTTTTAAAATTTATCCGCATTCCTGCATTAGGCGCTATTAAAGCGTCTTTTTTTGCATACAAATACACTAAAATAGAGCATAAAAAGTTTTGCATACGTTTTTCTAAAAATAATAATTAATTAAACCGTCATAATATAAAGATTGAACGCATTTTTAAAGTTTTTTGTTGTGAAAAAAATTAATATATGGTATAAATATATTGAAGGTGGTTATATGAAAAATATTAAATTTATAATAGGAAGAATTAAAAAATATATAGGAAGATATATAATAGGAACTCTTTTTTTAGCAATATACATTTTTCTTAACCTAGAACTTGTAAAAATACTTGGATCTACAATAGATATGCTAAACGTAAGCAGCATAAATTCCGTAGCAATAATGAAAAACGTAAAAGCAATAATAATACTTACATGCATGTATGCAGCGCTTGTTTTTGTATGGAGACCACTTATATATTCTGCTGCAAAAAAAGTAAAAAAAGACTTAAACGAAAAAATATATAAACATCTATGTAAAGTACCTTTTGAATACTATTTAAACAAAACAAATGGAGATATGTTAAGCTATTTGCATAATGATGTAGAATATATAGAAAACTTATTATCTGAAAAATATATAATTATAGCAAGCAATTTTTTTACCACAATAATCACACTAATATATATGTTTAATAACGTAGATATAAAGCTATCTGCCATAACTGCCGTTATTATAGCAGTATCATATGTTATAGTTTTCCTACTTACCAAAGGACTTAGCAAAAGCTACGAAGATGCAAGAGAATTAAAACTTAAAAATTCAACAAAAATTCAGCAGATGGTATATAGCATAAAAACAATTAAAATGTTTAATAGAGTAGAAGAATTCGTAGATAACTTCAGAAAACACGCATCAAGACTAGAAACTCAGGAGATGGGTATAATCAAAAAAAATAGTTTTGCAACGTTTTTTGTAAGTGTATATTCTGAAATTAGCTTTGCATGCATGCTTGTATACTCTGGAATGCTAGTATTAAACAGCGAAATATCTATAGGTAAATTTGTAGAATTCACAACATATTTGGGTCTTATATCTTTAAAAAATCTAAAAGTTACATCAGTTATAACGGATTTAAAACAAATTAATGTTTCAGTAAATAAAATAAGAAAGTTCCTAAGAGTTAAAGACGAAGAAGACTATAAACCAAGAATACCATTAGATGGTAGCAGAATAACTTTAAAAAAATTAACTGTAAATCCATACGTAAACGAAGGTGTTACAAATAATATATTAAGTAATGTAAGCTTTGAACTAGATAAAGGAGAAGCCCTTGGCATAGTTGGAAGAGTTGGTTCTGGAAAGTCTACACTTGTAAATGTTCTTTCTGAAATTTATACCGTAGAAAATAATATGATATTAATAGATAAAATAGATATAAATAAAATATCTAAAGACAGTACAAGAGATATAGTTGAAATAGTAACAGAAGAAAACTATGTGTTTTCAGATAGTATATTCAATAACGTAACTTTTTTCAAAGACAATTATACATATTCTCAAGTAGAAGAAGCCTGCAAAAAAAGTTTGCTGCATAATCAAATAAAAAGAATGTATCAAAAATACGACACGCAAATTGGAGAAAATGGTATACAGCTTACAACAGGTCAAAAGCAAAAATTAAGAATAGCTAGAAGCTTTTTAACAAATAAAAAAATAATAATATATGATGAATGTTTTTCAGGTATAGATAATGCAACTTGCGATAAAATAATGGACAATATACAAAAATACCTTAGAGATAAAATTATAATTATAATAAGCAATAATATAAACAATGTAAAATGGTGTGATAAAATTATTGTAATGGAAGACGGTAAAATAGTAGAAAAAGGAACACATAATTCGCTTATTAAAGAAGAAAACATATATAGCAGAATGTATGAATTCCAAAAGAAAATGAATGGGGTGTAGCATATGATAATAGAGCATAAAAAACTTTTAAGTTACTATATTAAATTAACATTTAAAAGTATTCTTTTAGCTACAATAATCCTTGTTGCAATTTCAGGACTTAATGTTTTCCAGCCTCAGATAGGAAGTCAAATTGTAAAAATACTAGGTGCTACAAAAGCAGATACTGCAGTAAGATTACTAGTAAAATACAGCCTAATATATTTTATAGTTGGCCTTGGAATAACTATATTAGAATACATTAAAAACGTTGTACTAGAAAGAATATATAAAAATACAACTAGAAAATTAAGAGTGGATATTTTAGAAACAGTAGCAAATTTCAAATATGAGAAAACAAATAGATTTGACGTAGGCTTTTTGTATTCTAGAATAGCTAATTCTACAGAAAGGCTTTCTACTATATTTTCAATAACAATACCAACTCTACTTGGTAACTCTATTTTCTTAGTGCTTGTAGTCCTTGCAATAGCTATAGAATCTGCTACATTTGCAATTATACTTTCAGCTGCAATTATAATAAGCTTTCTAGTAATGTCCTTTCTAATTTTTTATGGCAGGACATACTTATCTAAATCCAATAGAAATGGACTAAAAAGACATGGACACTATATTGAAACTCTAAACGGACTTAAACAAATAAAAATACATAGAATGACAAAAAAGTTTTTCGAAAAACTACAAGATATAACTAAAAAAGAATATAAATTTGCAATGCAAAGCGTAGTTATTAACTCTTCAGTTAATTCATTTATAACGCTTGGCGAAAACTTTGCAATTGCTCTTTTAATAATTATTGGCATAAAACAAATAGGAAGTATAGAGCTAGATATAGCGCAAATATATCTTCTAATAACATATATAAGAAAAGTATTTGAACCTATATATGAAATAGTAGATCAGTTTGATAAAATGCAAAAAAGTATTTCATCGTATATTGGAATTAAAAAAGTTTTAGACTTTGAGCCACAGTTAAATATAGAAACTGCTCAAACTGAGTTTACCGAAGATATTAAAATTATTGAGTTTGATAACGTAAGCTACTCTTTTAACAAAGAAACAGATGCCCTTAAAAATGCAACATTTAAAATACGTGCAAAAGAAAGAGTAGGACTTACAGGCGAAGTTGGAAAGCATACAATAGTAGATCTGCTATACAAGCTATATTTGCCTAAAAACGGACATATTAAAATAAACGGTAAATCTCTTAGAAAAATCTCATCAAAAAGCATGAGAGATAAAATAACAATAATAGATCAAGATCCAGAAATCTTCAAAGGCACTTTAGAAGATAATATTGCTCTTTACGACAAAAATTTAGATAAAGCAAAACTAGAAGAAATATTAGTAAAAACAAAATTAAATAAATACATAGACAACAAAACACAAATCGAAGAAAATGGTAAAAATCTATCTACTGGAGAAAGGCAATTAATTTCGCTTGCAAGATGCATGTATAAAGGCGGAGAAATATTTGTATGGAACGAAACTACAAGCCTTTTAGATGCGCAGACCCAAGCAACAATGAATAAGATTATAAACAAAATGACGGAAGATAAAACGCTCCTAATAATAGCACATAGACCAGCAACCATTAAGACATGCAACAGAATATTAAACGTAACAACAGATGGCGTTAAAGAAATTAAAGAGGTGTAAAATGAATATACAAGCTGTAAAAAAAGAAAAAAGTCATAAAATTATATACATAAGCATTGCCGTAGTAGGCATATTAATCATACTGCTAGGTATATATATGAGCATAAAAAGTGCTAAAAAAGAAGAGGTAAAACCTCCTGTTAAACAGGAAGAAGTTATACCAAAAGAAGAAGTTAAAGTGCCTATCAAAGAAGAAAAAATTGGCCTTAACTCAGAAGAAATAAAAGAAATTTCAGAGTTTACATATGGATGCGCTATAAAATCTGCATATGCAAATGTTTCAGAAATATCAGATAAAGACAAGATAAATATCACAATGACAAAGCTTGGCTTCAAAGACCAGTATTCAGACATATATGGGCAAATGGCGCGCGGCGTATCAGAAGAAGACCTTACTAAAAAAATGAAAGAAATATTTGGAGAAGATATAACTGCAAATATGGTAGATACAGAAAGATATATGTATAACGCTATAACTAAAACATACACAAGTCTTAAATCTACTTATGAAGGCTATAAAAAAATAAATGTCCCTATTTCTTGTATAAAAAAAGAAAACATATATGAGTTTACAGTTGCAACAGCAGAAGGCTGCTTAGACGCAGAAAAAGGCACGTTTAGCATTATAGATACAAATAATGAGGAGCTTGTTTTAAACCTTTTACCTTCTGAGATAGAAAGCGATTACATTATTTCAAATAAGCTATTAAAAGACATAGACAGGCTTCCTAAATACAAATTTATTTTAAAGAGAAACGTAGAAAACAAGTTACAGTTTAACGCGTTTGAAGTGTTGTAGAAAATGAATGAAACAGAAAAAGAAGATAAGCTAATAATAGCAAACATTATTAAAAAAGCAGAAAAAACATATAACCTAGACATATTAACATATTCAAACTTTTTAGACCCAAGGCAGCTTAAAATGTGCAAAATAGAGCTAAAAAAAAGAAATCTACCTTTTGCAATACTAGCACCTACGGAAGAAACCGAAAAAGTGATTATGCTTTTTCTGCCTACGTATTTAAAAATACAAAACATAGACATAAGCGAATATATTTCTTGTATCAGAATATACATAAAAAAAGATCAAAAATTGCAGCATAAAGACTACATGGGAGCCATATATAACAGCGGAGTAAAGCAAAGCAGCATAGGAGACATCATCGTTTGCGAAGATGGAGCCATAATAATGTGCACGCATCAAATAGCAGAATATTTCAAATATAACCTCACAAAAGTAGGAAGCATAGACATAAGAGTCGAAATAGAAAAAATAACAAACTGCACATTTCCAAAAAGAGAATACATAGACCTAAACATAATAGCTTCATCTACTAGAATAGACTGCATAGTAGGCGAAATAGCCAAAATAAGTAGAAGCAAAGCCTGCGAAAAAATAACATCAGGAGAAGTTTTTCTAAACTATGAAAAAGTAAAAAGCAAAAGCATAGAAATATCAAGTGGAGATATCATATCAGTAAAAGGCACCGGAAAATTTAAAATAAGTAGCATTAGCCAAAATAAAAAAGGCAGCTCAGTAATAAATATAAAAAAATATAACTAAAGGAGAATGAAAAAAATGTGGAAAATAATATTAGGAATAGTTTTAGAAGTTCTTGGCCTTATAAACATACTAACACTTAGCATGTTCAACGCCTTCATAGAAAACAGCGACCTATCTCAGGGGCGGAATCATATTATGGGCAAGAGAAACCATTCTAGGCAGCTCAATGCCAATATACATAATGGTAAACGTAGTATTTATGATAGCTGGATTTATACTAATATTCTTATTTATAAAGAAAAACTCAAAAAAAAGAGACATAGACAAAGGCAAATACTATGGAAGTATGATAACCCTTGTAATGCAAAGCATAGAGCAAAACAAAAGCGGCACATATACATATTTACTAACAGATAAAAAAGGCAATAGATTTAAGTATACATGTGCAAGCAAAAGCGCATTTCTAGAAGAAACAGAGTACATGGTTCACCTAACAAAATTAGATAATTTAGAAGCTCTAATAAACGCAAAAGAAATAATAGACATAACAGCAGTGCCACTTATGGATTTTAGAAAAATACGAAATATATAGCCTTGCAAAAGCAAGGTTAAGTATATAGGCAAAAATAATGTCGTAATATGACATAACTTTTATTTTAATAATACATCTTTTCTGTTGATATTGCTAGAAAGATGTAGTATAATAAAAACACATATATAGCAAGTAGGAGTTAGTAGTAATAATTTGTGGAGTTTTAGACTACTCTAGAAATTATTATTACACCTACTATGCAAGAAGGAGGAATTATATGTTTAAATCATTCGAAACAACTTTTGCAGGTAGAAAACTTGTAATAGAAACAGGAAAAATGGCAGGACTTGCAAATGGGTCTTGTTTAGTTAGATACGGCGAAACAGCTGTACTTGTAAACGTAACAATGTCTAAATCACCAAGAGATGGTATAGATTTTTTACCACTTTCAGTAGACTACGAAGAAAGATTATATTCTGTTGGTAAAATACCAGGAAGCTTCATGAAAAGAGAAGGAAGACCATCAGACAAAGCAATTTTAGTATCTAGAGTTATAGATAGACCAATTAGACCAATGTTCCCTAAGGATTATAGAAACGATACAGCTATAAATATAATAACAGTATCTGTAGAGCCAGATGTACTTCCAGAAGTGCCAGCTACTTTAGGAGCAGCCCTTGCACTTTGCATATCTAATATTCCATACACAGTAGAACTTGCAAGCTGCAAAGTAGGACTTGTAGATGATCAGCTTATACTAAACCCAAATTTAGAGCAAAGAGCAAATTCTAAATTAGATTTAACAGTAGCTGCAACTCTAGATAAAGTTTGTATGATAGAAGCAGGAGCAAAAGAAGTACCAGACGACAAAATGTTAGAGGCTATAAAATTAGCACACGCAGAAATTAAAAATGTCGTAGCATTTATGAAAAATATAGTTAAAGAAATCGGAAAATCTAAATCTACATATAAATCTTTCGATGTACCACAAGAAATAGTAGACGAAGTAGCATCTTTTGCCTATGAAAAATTAAAAGTAGCAGTACAAGAAATAGACAAAACAGAAAGAGATTTAAATATAGACAAAGTATCAGAAGAATTTAAAGAATATTATACAGAAAAATATAGCGAAGAAAAATACGCTGCAGACAAAGCAGACATTGCAGAAGGACTATATAGAGCAGAAAAAAAAGCAGTTAGAAATTTAGTACTAGAAGAAGGAAAAAGAGTAGACGGAAGAGCACTAGATGAAATAAGACCATTATCTGCAGAAGTAGGTCTTTTCGAAAGACTACATGGTAGCGCACTTTTCTCAAGAGGTCAAACTCAAGTAATGTCAGTAGTTACACTAGGATCAACTTCAGAAGAGCAAAACCTAGATGGACTAGATGAGCAAGAATCTAAAAGATACATACATCATTACAATTTCCCACCATATTCTGTTGGAGAAGCAAGACCTTCAAGAGGCCCAGGTAGAAGAGAAGTTGGACATGGAGCACTAGCAGAAAAAGCTTTAGAACCAGTAATACCATCTAAAGAAGAATTCCCATATACAATTAGAGTAGTTTCAGAAGTTCTTTCTTCTAACGGATCTACATCTCAAGGTAGTATATGCGGATCTACACTTGCACTTATGGACGCAGGTGTCCCAATAAAAGAGCCTGTTGCCGGTATATCTACTGGACTATTTACTAAACCAGAAGATTCAACAGACTATATAATGGTTACAGATATTCAAGGAATAGAAGACTTCTTTGGAGACATGGACTTTAAAGTTGCAGGTACAAAAAACGGAATAACTGCAATACAAGTAGATATAAAAATAGATGGACTAACAGATGAAATCATAGAAGAAGCTTTCGCAAAAACAAATATAGCAAGAATGCATATATTAAACGACGTTATGCTTAAAGCAATAGATAAACCAAGAACAAACTTAAACAAATATGCACCTAAAATAGTTTCTATGAACATAAACCCAGATAAAATAAGAGACGTAATTGGTTCAGGTGGAAAGGTTATCAATAAAATAATCGAAGAAACAGGAGTTAAAATAGACATAGAAGACGATGGAAAAGTATTTATCGGTGGAATAGAACAAGAAAACATAGATAGAGCAAAAGAAATCATCTTAGCAATAGCATCAGATCTAGAAGTAGGTCAAACTTTTATGGGTAAAGTTACAAGACTACTAGCTTTCGGAGCAATTGTAGAAGTAGCACCTGGTAAAGAAGGTCTGCTACATGTTTCAAAAATTTCTGCAGAAAGAGTAGAAAAAGTAGAAGACGTTCTAAGCGTAGGACAAAGCATATTAGTAAAAGTTGTAGATGTAGATAACTCAACTGGAAAATTTGGACTATCTGCAAAAGACGCATTAAATTAAAATACAAAAGAAAAAGGTTGTGAGGTTATGCATATAAATAAATCAATCAGAAAAAAAGAATATAAAATAAAATAAAAAAGTAGCAAGCTTTGTCCTAATTTGGCCATGGCTTGCTACTTTACGTTAAGAGGTGTAGATATGGATGCTAAATATAGCAAAGAAGAATATGAAGAAATCATAAAAAAAGCAGGAGAAGAAGCAGAAGAACATATAGAAAAAATGGGAGAAGAAATATATAAAAATCCACATGCTTTCTGGAGTTTAAAAAAACAAATCCTTAAAGAAAAATATAATATAGATTGGAAAACTCCGCAAGAACAAGATCCAAATCTTAATATTAATTAGAGGTGTAATATGGAAAATAAAAGATTACAAGATGTAGATATTGACAGCTTAACTAGCATAGAAGATAAGCTAAAGACTACGTTTCAAAAAATATTAATAGCACAAGACTCCATGCTAGCAGATTTAAATATCCCCCAAGAAGATATAAATAAAGTCATAAAAAGACTAGAAGAAGATAAAATAAGCATATCTTTAATTAGCGGAGATAAAAACAATAAAGATGCAGACGAAATATTTACAGAAAACAGATATGTACAAGGATATTTCAAAAAAGCACCAAACAAAGAATCAAAAGATATAATAGCCGTAAGAAAAGAGCTAGACCCAGAAACATGCATAAGAACTTTGGCCCATGAATTCCAGCACGCAGTAGGCTCTTGCATAAGAGACAAAGGCCTTAGAATCGCAAACACCTACAGATGGGTAGACGAAGCGCTCACAGAGCAAGTTTCAGCAGAAAGCCTAAAAATACAGCCAACAACATACAGAGTAGAAAGAGAAATATTACAGGAAATAACAGAAGCAGAAGAATTCACAGAGCAAGATCTAAGAGACCTTAAAAAAGTATACATAACGCAAGATTCATTTAAACTAATGGAAATGCTAGATTCAACAAAGTTACGTAGCATAGAAAACGTAGTAAAAGAAATTACAACGCCAACAATGTCCTTAAACGTAGAAGAAGAAAAAATACGCATGGACAATTTACAAGCCAAAGTAGACTCAATAATAGACGAAACCATACTAAAAAAACAAAGCAGTAAAATGAAAGACTTTTTAGGAATATACAATTTTAAAGACAGAAAAAAGAAATATCAAGAAGCATTAGAAAGCTCACCAAACTTCACAAACGAAAAAAACCAAAGCATACAAAAACAAATGCTAAAAGATATAGGAAATAAAGTTGCAGAAAAAGAAAAAAATCCAGAAAAAGCTATAGCTAAGTTCATAAAAACAATTCAGTCAAACAAAGAATACGAAGCAGATTTCTTAGAAGACGAAGGAAAACTAAATATACTTAAAGAAATAACAAGAATTAAATCTATATTTGGAGTAGACGTTAAAAAAGAAATAAAAAATCTATCTGAGATAGAAGCAAAAATAAACATACAAGATAATTCACGCGTAGAAATAGACCAAAAAACAAGTGAATTAAAAGTAATCAATTCATATATAACAAAAGAAAATGTAGATAAAACATTTGTATACGGAGAAGAGCTCCTACGTGGAGACTTCACAAAAGGAGAAGACAAAGAAGAATATGCATACGGAAAAGAAATCACCTTTTACCCAAATGGAATGGTTAAAAAAATAGAAGCAAACTCTAGAAAAATGCTTCTTAAAATAGATTTAACAAACGAAGAAGATGCAGAAGAATACAAACAGCTAATATGCAGCAGCATACAAGAAATAAAAGAAAGCAAAGAAAAAACTGCAGATAAAAAAAGAATAGCGGATGAATTATTAAACAAGCAGTTTGACGAAATTGTCCCTAAGCCTAAAAATAGAAACAAAAAAACTCATATAAAAGCATTAGCAGAAAGCAAAGAAGAAGCGCCAGCACAGAAATTTAGTCATTCGAAAATGCCAGAGGCAAGCAAAATATATGAAAATCCAGCTAATAACGTAGACAAAATTGTCGAAGTATATAAAAAAATAGATGCTTTAGATAAAACAGAAGATTTATCACAAGTTATATTTGAAGCAAAAAAAACAAATGAAAAATCAGCTTCACGCGGAAGATAAAAGGTGTAAAATGAGCATGAAATACGATAAAATCGAAGATAATCAGGTATATAAAGAAGTTATAGATAAAGCAGGAAAAGAAGCATTAATATATATTGAAAGATTAGAAAATAACGAATGTAAAAATTCATTATACTTTTGGAAAATCAAAACTCAAATACTAAAAGAAAAATACAATTTAGACTGGGAGAGCCCAGAAAAAATAAATCCACATATATTATTTGATTAGAAAGGAAGGACTAGATGGCTACTAATATTAAAAAATATGAAGACAATAAACTATTTAAAATGCTAAGAAAATTAAAAGGAATAATAAGCAAAAGTCAAGGAGTATTAGATATAAGTTTAGAAGAAAATAAAAACATAGAAGAAAAACTAAAACCAGCTTTTCACAAATATCTAATAGCGCTAGAAAAAGAGTGCAAAAGCATAGACCTTAACGACCAAAGTTTTTTTGACGATGTTCTAGCAGATATATGTAACGAAACCGTAAAAATATATTTATCAGACACAGAAGATAGATTTTTCAAAGAAAACATTTTTTCTAAAGCATATTTTAATGTAGAAACAAATGAAATATACATAAACGAAACATATATAACAGAAAAAGGCGAAATAAACGAAGAAAAAGCCATGCAAGTTATAGCCCATGTTTACGAGCACTATTTATATAATAGATTCAAAAAAGAAGATGCGGAAAATGAAGAATATTTTTGGGTAGAAGAAGGTATTAATGAAATAGCAAGCAAAAGAATATTAAAAGAAGATGAATACGAATATAATAACTATGTAACATACTTAAAATCCGCTTTTAGATATAGAATGCTTTCAGGCAAAAACTTCGATGAAGATAAAATTTATGCAGAGCACAAACTAGGCAAACATACATATGTATCTAACGTTTTAAAAAGAGATTTTTGCTTAAATATAGAGAAAATTCTATCAGTTAAAAGAGATCTAAATGAATACATAAAAGACAAAGAATTTGCAGAAATCATAGAAGATATATATTTAAAATACGTATTAGACATAAACAAAATAAACATTAAAAATATACAAAAATTCGACTATGAAAACGAGTACAAAAAGTACTATACAATAGCAAAAAATCTAAATGTAAATTCAAATACAGTAGATGATAGAATAGCAGAAAGAATATTAGATGATCTTTCAACATACTGCATGAAAAACGCAGAAACTCAGGTAGAAGCCATAAAGCTACTCTTTTCACTCTTTAACTTAGAACAAATATACATAGAAGAATTCCAATCAAACGAACGAAAAGTAATGCTTATAACGCAAATCCTAAAAATGAAATCCAAATACAAAGAAGACGTAGCAGACGAATATACTAGAATAATTAGAAAATATAAAAAACTATTAAAATTAAAAAATGCTGCGCAAATTGAAATAGAGCCTCTAACTGGTAGATTTCAAATAAAACTTTTAAAACAAGCAGACGAAAACATAGTTTTAGACATGTATATTGACAAGGGTTGTAAAATATATAACGTAGACGCTTTTAAACATAAAAATTTAGATAGATATGAAATCTCAACATTTCTTTACGACGGAACCATAAAAAAAGATATACCCGGAAACAACATTAAAGTTAAAAAAGTAAATATGCAAAACGATGTTGAAAGAAGAGAATACGAGAGAAATTTAAAACTAAGCCTAACAGAATATAAAATATATCAAAAAGAAAACTTAGTTAAATTAGAAGAATCACAAAAAGCTTTTGATGATTATTTTAAAAGATATATTTCAAAATACATATCTTTAAATTTAAAAGGAAATAAAAGCATAGAAAAAGGAATATACAAAACAAAAGCAGAAGAAACTGCTAATACAGTTATATTAAAATATTTTTCTAAAACTTCATCTGAAGAATTCTTAAAAAATGAAGAAGCTAATGTAATGAACTTAGTAAACAATTTTGTAGAATCAGATAAAGTATACAAAGAGCAAAAATAATTCAAGAAGGAAGAGTAAAAAAATATGGATAATAAAATGAAAGTCTATGCATTTGTTGGGCCAAGTGGTACTGGAAAAAGTCATAGAGCACATTTAGTAGCTGCAACGTACAATATAGATTATATAATAGACGATGGAATACTAGTACACAACAACAAAGTTGCAGCTGGTAAATCTGCTAAAACAGAAGACACTAAAATAGCATCAGTAAAAGCTGCAATATTTTTAAATGAAGACAGAAGAAAAGTTATGGTAGATACTATTAAAGCCATGGGCGTTAAAAAAATATTACTACTTGGAACATCAGACGGAATGGTACAAAAAATAGCAGCAAATTTAGAACTTCCTGAAATATGCCATATAGCATATATTCAAGAATATGCAACTCAGGAGGAAATGAATTTAGCAAGAAAAATGAGATTAGAGCAAGGTAAACACGTTATACCTGTTCCAACATTTGCAATAAAAGAACAGTTTTCCGGATATTTTATGGATCCTCTTAAAATATTTAATAGAAAAAAAGAAGCAAATAATATAATTACTGAAAGAACAATTATAAGACCTACATTTAGTTATCTTGGAAACTATGTAATAGCAGATACCGTTATTATGAATATAATAGAATACGTAGGTAGAGATGTAAAAGGAATTTTCAAAGTTACAAGAACTAGAATTGAAAAATACATAGATGGAATGAATTTAGAAATAGATATTACTGTAGATTATGGAGTTAATATGCCAACTATTGTAAAAGAATTAGAAAGCAAAATTAAGTCCAAAATAGATTTACTAACAGGTATAAATATATTCAAATTAGACATATTTATTAAAGGAATTAACATTCCTAAAAAATAGCCACAAAAATTAGTCGAAACAAGGAAAAAAACTGGCAAAACACTTGAAAAATATTTAAAAATAGTGTATAATAATAATGTACAATATAGAAACGGCTTAAAAGAGTGGGCAACGCCCACTCTTTTAGTAATATAATGTAGTATATTACGGTAAAAGAATAGTTAACTGTAGAAAATAATATATTAAAGTAAGCCGGGATATATATAAATATTTGGGGGGAAATGAATGTCTAAAAAACTAGATATCGCAGTAGATGCGATTGTAAAGCCAGAAGCTGAAAAGTTAGGACTAGAAATTGAGTATGTGGAATATGTTAAAGAAGGCGAAATTAACATACTCAGAATAGTAATAGATAAGCCAGGTCAAAAAGTAGGTATTGAAGATTGCGAATCTTTAAGTAGAGCAGTAGATGAGCAAATAGAAGCTAAAGTAGATATAAAAAACGAATATACTTTAGAAGTTGCTTCGCCTGGTATTGAAAGAGCTATAAAAACAGATAGATTATATCAAAAGTATATAAACGAAATTATTAGATTTAGTTTATATAAACAAGTAAATGGTAAAAAAATATTAATAGGAAAAATTAAAGAATTAAACGAAGCAAATTTAATAGTTGTTTCAGATGAAGAAGAATATACAATAGAAAAAACAAATATCGCATCAGCAAATACGTATTACGATTTTGAGAGTAAAAAATAGGAGGAATAGAAATGAGTAAAAGTGAAAAAATAAACCCAAAAGCATTACTTAGTGCTATGGAGGAATTATATACTGAAAAAGGAATAACAAAAGAATATATGGTAGAGTCATTAAAAATGGCATTAGAAGTAGCATACAAAAAGAATTTTGGAAGTGAAACAGAAAACATAGTTATCAAAATAGATGATGAAAAAGGTGAAGCAAAAGTTTTTGCACAAAAAGAAGTAGTAGCAACAGTAGAAGAAGTAGAAAATAACGGTACACATATTACATTAGAAGATGCAAAAAATATATCTAAAAGAGCCGCAGTAGGAGACATTTTAAACGTAGAAGTAACACCAAAAAACTTTGGAAGAATAGCTGCTGTAACTGGAAAACAAGTAATTGTTCAAAGATTAAGAGAAGCAGAAAGAGATCTTGTATTCTCTCAGTATTCTAATAAAGCAGGAGAAATAGTTGTAGGAATAGTTCAAAGAATGGACAAAGGAAACCTAATTATAGATCTTGGAAGAGTAGAAGCGTTTATGCCTGCTAAAGAACAAGTTAAAACAGAAAGATTTGAAACACATGATAGAATAAAAGCATTCGTTGTAGAAGTAAATCAAAACCCTAAATTCGGGCCACAAGTATTACTTTCTAGAACACATCCAAATCTAGTTAAAAAACTTTTCGAAATGGAAGTACCTGAAATTGCAGACGGTATTATAGAAATCAAAAATATAGTTAGAGAAGCAGGAGCAAGAACAAAAGTTGCCGTTTGGTCTAACGATGAAAATATAGATCCTATAGGTTCATGTATAGGTAAAAGAGGAATGAGAATTCAAAAAGTTACAGATGAACTACAAGGAGAAAAAATAGATATCATACCATTTAGCGATGACGCTCCAAGCTATATAATAAATGCGTTAAGCCCAGCACAAATACTTGCAATAGATTTAAATGAAGAAGAAAATTCTTGTTTAGTAGTAGTACCAGATGATCAGCTTTCACTAGCAATAGGAGCAGGTGGTCAAAACGTAAGACTTGCAGCTAACCTAACAGGTTGGAAAATAGATATTAAGAGTGAATCTCAAGTAGCAGAACAAATAGTAGAGTAGATTTATGAATAATCCAAAAAACACAAGAATGTGTTTGATGTGTAGAAAAAGACAAGAAAAAACTAATTATATAAGATTAATTGCAAATAATAACAATGTAGTAATAGACAAAACAAATAATTCACAGTGTAGAAGTGTGTATATTTGTAATTTGGCAGATTGCATAGATAAACTTAAGAAAAGAAAAAACATAGAGAATATGTTTAAAATAGCGTTAAAAAATAAGGAAATAATGATGAGTGAATCAAATGTTAATGAACTTATTGAAAAAATTAAAAGGGGGTAAACGCATTGAAGGAAAACGACAAAGCAAAAAATGTAGAAAAAAGTGGTGCAAAGTCTTCAAAGGAACAACCACATATCATAAGAAGACAAGTGACGATAATTAAAACAGAAGAAAGCGCGCCAAAATCAAACAAAGTAGTAGATTATGAAATAACAAAAGAATCTAGACCAGCAGCGCCAAGAAGTAATAACACACAAAATGGTGAAAGAAGACCGTACAATAACAACAATCAAGGTCAAAGAAGTAAATTCTTAAACAATAAAAATTCAAGTGTTGTCATTATGAAAAATGGTAAAAAAGTAGAAGAAGTTAAAGAAGTAAAAGAAGTTAAAAAAGTAGAAGAAGTAAACGAAAAAATAGAAGAAGTTAAGGTAGTGAAAGAAATAGAAGTTAAAAAAGTTGAATTAGATGATACAAAAACAGTTGCAGCAGAAGAAAAAGCAGCTCAGACTACTAAGGAAACATCTGTAGAAAAGAAACCGTTTGTTAGAACAAATACTCAAAGTGGCGAAAGAAGACCATATAACAATAATGACGGCGAAAGAAGACCATATAACAATAATAATAGTGGCGAAAGAAGACCGTATAACAATAATAACAGCGGTGAAAGAAGACCATA
>JAVWPP010000009.1:29790-32399 GCA_036635835.1 Clostridia bacterium
TGGCGAAAGAAGACCATATAACAATAATAACAGTGGTGAAAGAAGACCATACAATAGTAACTACAATAATAACAATAACGGCGGAGAGAGAAGACCATATAACAATAATAATGGTGGTGCTCAAACTGGCGAAAGAAGACCATATAATAGCAATTATCAAGGCGGCGAAAGAAGACCGTACAATAATAACAATAATGATGGCGAAAGAAGACCATACAATAGTAACTACAATAACAACAATAGCAACAGTGGTGAAAGAAGACCGTATAACAATAACTACAATAATAACAACAATAATGGCGGAGAGAGAAGACCATACAATAATAACTATAATAACAACAATAACGCAAGTGGCGAAAGAAGACCATATAATAATAACTATGGCAACAATAACGGCGGAGAAAGAAGACCGTACAACAACAATGGTGGCGGTAGATTTAATAACGATGGCAATTCTTCATACCAAGTTAATAAGTTTATAAAAACAGCAGAAAAGCTACCAATAGAGCAAAAAGAGATGAAAGAGTATTCACAAAATCTTATCACTAAAGATAAAGAAAGATTTAATGGAGAAAACAAATCTATAGATAAAAAACAAGACAAAAAGAATAAAAATGCAATAAGAGAGCAAAACTCTAGAGTAGATTTAGCAAAAATAAAAGGACTTGAAGTAGACACTAACAAAGGAATGTACGAACTTTATGATAGAAATATAGATCGTAGAAGAGCAAGAAAAACTAGAAGAGTAAGAGAAGAAAGTAAACAGACACTTATAATTCCAATGACAGAAGTAACACTTCCAGAAGAAATGACAGTTAAAATGTTTGCAGAATCTATAAAGAAAACTTCAGCAGAAGTTATCAAAAAATTATTTAAACTAGGAATACTTGCAACATTAAATCAAGAAATAGATTTTGATACTGCTTTCTTAATAGCTGAAGAATACGGAATAACAGCTAAAAAAGAAGTAGTTGTAACAGAAGAAGATATTCTATTTGATGAGTCAGAAGATAAAGAAGATGAATTAGAATCTAGACCACCAATAGTAGTTGTAATGGGACACGTAGATCATGGTAAGACATCTATATTAGATAGAATTAGAAAAGCAAATGTACAGTCTGGAGAAGCAGGCGGAATAACTCAGCACATTGGAGCATACAAAGTTAAAGTGCAAGATAAGGAAATAACTTTCTTAGATACACCAGGACATGAAGCGTTTACTGCAATGAGAGCAAGAGGAGCGCAAGTTACAGATATAGCTATTATAGTTGTAGCTGCAGATGATGGAATAATGCCACAAACTGTAGAAGCTATAAATCATGCTAAAGCTGCAGAAGTTTCTATAATCGTAGCAATAAATAAAATAGATAAGCCAGGAGCAAACATAGATAAAGTTAAACAAGAATTACTAGAAGCAGGACTTGTACCAGAAGAATGGGGCGGAGACACAATATGTGTACCTGTATCAGCAGTAACTGGAGAAGGAATGGATACATTACTTGAAATGGTCCTATTAGTAGCAGAAGTTAAAGACTTAAAATCTAATCCAAATAAACAAGCAAAAGGAACTGTAATAGAAGCAAAACTAGACAAAAACAAAGGAACAGTTGCATCACTTTTAGTACAAAGAGGAAGCTTAAACGTTGGAGATACAATAGTTTGTGGAGAAGTTATTGGTAGAGTAAGAGCCATGACAGATGATAAAGGAAGAAAAGTTAAAGTAGCTGGACCTTCTACACCTGTTGAAATCATGGGATTATCTTCAGTACCAGAAACAGGAGACATATTCTATGAAGTAGAAAACGAAAAAGTAGCTAAACAACTTATAGAAAAGAGAAAAGGTACAAAAAGAGCAACATTAATTAAACAAGGAGCAAAAGTAACACTAGAAGATTTATTCTCACAAATCAAACAAGGAGAAGTTAAAGATTTAAATGTTATAATAAAAGCAGACTTACAAGGATCTGTTCAAGCGCTTAAAGATTCATTAGAAAAAATATCTAACGAAGAAGTAAGAGTAAGAGTAATCCATGGAGCAGCTGGTGCAATATCAGAATCAGATGTTACACTTGCAATGGTTTCAAATGCAATAATAATTGGATTTAATGTAAGACCTAATGCTGTAGCTGCATCAATTGCTGAAAAAGAAAAAGTTAATTTAAGATTATACAGAGTAATTTACGATGCAATAAACGATGTTCAAGCTGCAATGAAGGGAATGCTTGCACCTACATTTAAGGAAGTAGTTCATGGAACAGCTGAAGTAAGAAGCATATTCAAGATTACAGATGTTGGAACAGTATGTGGTTGCTACGTTAAATCTGGTAAAGTTATTAGAAATGGTCTAATAAGAGTAATTAGAGATAATGTTGTAATAGCAGAAGATAAAATAGATTCATTAAAAAGAATGAAAGACGACGCTAAAGAAGTAGCAGAAAACTACGAGTGTGGAATTAAATTAGATAAGTTTAATGATATCAAAGAATTAGATACACTAGAGTGTTTCGAATTAGTTGAAGAAAAAAAATAAAACATAGAAAATCAAACTATCTAGATACGGATATTTAGATAATGAGAATAAAGTAAAGTATACGTTTTAAAAGAAAAAA
>JAVWPP010000010.1:0-9363 GCA_036635835.1 Clostridia bacterium
AAAAAGCAGGTATATAACTAGCTAGATATAAAAAAAGCAAAAAGAAAGACAAAACATAATAATATGCATATATAAAAAAATTGGAGGTATTAAAGTATCTCCAATATTTTTCCCTTTAAACAGTAAAAATGCGCTAAAAAACTTTACAAAATCCCTCTTTTAGTATAAGATATAGATACCTAGGCGCGCAAATATAAAGCACGCATAAAAGCAAAAAAAAAGATATATAAAGAGAGATATAGATTTTAAGGAGAGTAAAATGCAGTTAAAAAAAGTAGAACTAAATGGATTTAAATCATTTGCAAATAAGACAGAGCTTACATTTCCAAATGGAATAACAACAATAGTTGGACCAAACGGAAGTGGAAAAAGCAACATTTCAGACGCAGTAAGATGGGTGCTTGGAGAGCAAAGCGCAAAAAATCTTAGAGGCGGAAAAATGGAGGATGTCATATTCGCAGGCACGCAAAACAGAAAAATGGTAGGCTTTGCAGAAGTTTCACTAACAATAGCTAACACATCTGGAAAGCTACCTGTAGACTACGCAGAAGTAGAAGTTACAAGAAGGCTATATAGAAGTGGAGAAAGCCAGTATTCTATCAATAAAAACCAGTGCAGGCTTAAAGATGTACAAGAGCTATTCATGGATACAGGCGTTGGAAAAGACGGATACAGCATAATAGGGCAAGGCAAAATAGACGAAGTTCTTTCAAGCAAATCAGAAGAAAGAAGAGGACTTTTCGAAGAAGCAGCAGGCATTGTAAAATATAAAGCTAGAAAAAACGAAGCAGAAAAAAAACTAGCTAGCGCAGAAGACAATATAAATAGAGTAACAGACATACTAAACGAAATAGGAGCAAACATAGAGCCACTTTGCGAGCAAGCAAAAGTAGCAAGAAGATACCTAGAAATAAAAGAGAAAATGAAATACGCAGACGTATGCATATTCATAGAAGATATAGGGCAAAACGTAGCAAAAATATCAGAGTATAGCAGCCTTTTAGAAGTAGCAGAAACAGATCTAAACAAAGAAGAAGAAAAAGGTGTATACATAGAAGAAACAAAAGCAGAAACAAAGCAGAAAGTAGCAGAGCTTTTAGAAAAAATAGAGCAGCTACAAGAAGAATATTTTACGCTTAAAAATGAAATAGCAGAAAGAAAAATAAAAGTAGATTCAGACTTAGAAAAAGTAGATGTAAACAATGAAAAAATAGATAATACTTTAAACGAAATAGAAGAAGACCAAGCTAAAATAGAAAAAGTAAAATCAGATATAGAGCTTAGAAATGTTAAAAAATCTAACTTAGAAGAAAACAAACTAAAATTCCAAAATGAGCTAGATGAAAAAAATAAAATATTTCTAGAGCTATCTAAAAACATGGACGAAGACCAAGCTAAAATAGAAGATGTAAAAACAAATATTACAGGTATTAGCGAGCAAAACATAGAAGATAGAGCAAATATAAAATCTTTAGACGCGCAAATAGACAGTAGCGAAAAAAGAATAATACATATAGATACAAACCTTCGCGCTAAAATTTCTGAGCAAGATGGATACACTATAGAGTTAGAAGAGCATGGCTTAGAAGTTAGCAGTAAAAATGCTGTATATAAAGTTAAAGAAGATAAAGTTAATGAGTTAATTTTAGAAAAAGAAACTAAAGTAGCAGACCTTAAAGAAGAGGAAAAAAACAGATATGAGCTAAAGTCTAAAATAGAAAAAAAGATACAAGAAAGAAACATGTATATAGCTATGGAAAGCCAAAACGAAGGATATAGCAGAAGTGTAAAAAGTGTTTTAGAATATGCTAAAGAAAACAAATCTGTATGCGGAACAGTTGCTAGTATATTTACTACAGATGAAAAATATGAAATAGCTATAGAAGCTCTTCTTGGTGGATATATGCAAAACATAGTTGTAGATAACGAAGAAACAGCAAAAGCCTGCATTAACTACCTTAAGGCAAACTCTCTAGGTAGAGCAACTTTTCTTCCACTTAGCACAGTTAGGTGTAGCAGTAAAGAAATAAATAAAAAAGCTAAAAACGAAAATGGATACATTGGATGCGCAGCAAATCTTGTTTTTGCAGATAAAAAATATGCAAAAGTAATAGAGCTTGGGCTTTCAAACAGCATAGTTGTAGATAATATAGATAACGCAGTTAAAATGGCTAAAGCTATAGGATACACAAGTAAAATAGTAACTTTAGATGGAGAAATACTTACGCAGGTAGGTAGCATGTCTGGAGGAAGTACATCTGTAAAATCTTCTGGCATAGTTGGAAGAAGCAAAAAAATAGAGACTTTAAAAGAAAAGATAGAGGAGCTAGAGAAAGAAAGTTTAGCTTTAAACGATGTATATAATATTAAAAACAATTTAGTTATTGAAATAGAAGAAAAATTAAAAATAGCAAATGAAGAATTTATAGAAATTAAGCTAGATAAAGCAACTCTTGTTCAAAAATTAGATAATATTAAGACAAAAATAGAAAATGTTAAAGTGCATAAAGATAATTTAATAGCAGAAAAAGATGCGCTTCTTGTTAAAATAGAAACTTCAAGGAATGATATTCATATTTTAGAAGAGCAAATTAAAGCAAGAGAAGAAGAAGCAGAAAAAATGCAGCTAGCTGTAGATAATTATGCAAAATACAATAAAGATAAAACATATGAAATAGATGTCCTAAAAGAGGATATTACAGATTTAAGAATTTCTTTATCTTCTTTCGATGAGTCTAAATTATCTATAGATGAGATGATAGATATATTTAAAACAGATATAAAAAACATAGAAACAGCTATAGAGAAAAAAGAAGAAGATATATATAGACTTAAACTAGAAAACAGTGAAATACAGCATGCTAAAGACAATTTAGATAATGTTTTCGAGCAGTACAGTAACAAGCTTAAAGCTAAAGAAGATGAAATATCTAATTTAAAAGCAAGCAAAGATAGTTTAAATGAACAAATAGAAAAATTCGATCAAGACTATAAGAATTCTCTAAAATCTATAGAAAGTTTAAAAGAAGAAAGAATGAGAATTCTAAACAAGAAGGAAAAGCTAGATAATTTAGTAGAAGGCTATAAAAACAAAATGTGGGATGAGTATGAAATAACTTTAAATAAAGCAAAAGAAATTTTTGAAACTTCTCAGGAGCAAATTCTACTTATTAAAGCGGAAAACCCAAATATTAAAAAACTTGCAGATACACTTAAAGCAGAAATAAAAACAATGGGAAATGTAAATGTTTCAGCTATACAAGAATATGCGGAGGTTAAAGAAAGATTTGAGTTCCTAACAAACCAAAAAGGAGATTTAGAGCATACAAAACAAAAACTTTTAGATCTTATAGACAATATGATTAGCATCATGAAAAAGCAGTTTAAAGCGCAGTTCCAAATAATAAACGAAAACTTTAACGAAGTATTTAATAGTTTATTCGAAGGCGGAAAAGCAAATTTAGCTTTAACAGATGAAACTAATATATTAGAATGTGGAATTGAAATAGAGGTACAACCTCCAGGTAAAAAACTTCAAAACATGACACTACTTTCAGGAGGAGAACGAGCCTTAACAGCTATAGCCCTTCTCTTTGCAATCCTAAAAATTAAAGCACCACCTTTTTGCATTTTAGATGAAATAGAAGCAGCACTAGATGATGTAAATGTACAAAGATTTGCAAAATACATAAAGAAATATTCAGACAATACGCAGTTTGTTGTAATAACTCATAGAAAAGGTACTATGGAAGCTGCTAAAACAGTATATGGAGTAACTATGCAAGAGTATGGTATATCTAATGTAGTTTCAATGAAAATGAAGTAATATGGCATAATAGCAAGGTAGAAATATACTATCTTGCTTTTTATATATTTCTAAAATAAGTAAAATATTACTTGACTAAGTTTAGAGTATATGAGATACTAAAAGTGGCAATAAAATGTCATAAAATAATTAAGATAAGTGTGAAGATGGGAGATGAAAATATGAAAACAAACAAATTATCAATCTATAAAATCTTAATAGTAACATTATTTGTAAGTATAGCAACAAGTTTATGCGGTGTTTTTGCTAATTCGAGATATATAGGAGGAGATTTATCTTTTTCAATGGGCGTTCCTGGATTTAACGGAAGCTCATATTCGGAGTGGAGAACTAAACAAACACATGGTAAAAGGCAAAGATTAGATAATGTAAGTATTTCACCAAGTCACGATCATTTAGATGCTAGAGTAAAAGTTATTGCAGCAGTAGGTGAAGTTGCAGGTTGTGCATGGAGAGAAATTGCCAATAATGGTAGCTATGAATTAGAGCCAGGAAGTAATAATCTTTCTTTGCAAGGCGGTAGTGATTATAGACTACAATTAAGCTCAAAATTGCATTATATAAGTACAACAAATTGTTCTGGAATATATAAAGTAAATTAATTGAATATTTAAAACAATTAAAAACTCACACTTATTTTAATTAAATGGAGGAAAAATGAAAAAAAATAAAGATCAAAATTTCATAAAAGCTTTTGCCATTATGTTTGTAATAACAGTAATATGTATGCTAGAATACTTTGTAAAAGCAAATTTTCAAGCTGAGCATGTTAGCGGATATGCTTTTTGGAAATACGTAAAAACTTCAATGCTTGGAGAAATAGCTATGATGATGTCAGTGTTTATAGTAGCAACTGGCTGCGTATATAAATTTAGTAAGCAGATAAAAAGCGGATTTTTTAAAAATTTAATTACTAGAGAAAAGTACAAAAAATTTCTAGTTAGCTCTCTTGCAAATGTATATTTAAAAGCCGTAATAATACTTCCTGCTATGTCAGTTATAGCTTTTGTAATAGGCATATTAATGTATGGAACAAATATAGATGTAAATAGCAATGGATCATATTTAACAAGCTTCTACCAAGCCGGTATGAATAATCCACTTTTATATGTAGTTTTAGCAACTGTTTTACTTGCTATGTTTAGCATAGTTATCTCAAATTTAGCATTAATAATAGATAAAAAAATTAGGCATTTTAGCGTTACTCTTATACTAACATTTTTAGCTTTTAATGTCCTAAGTTATCCTACTATGTTTTTATTTAAAGTTAATTTATTTTATGCGTATCAACCACCTGCAAATGGCTTAACAGCAACGTATATAATATATAGTATCCTAACTATAATAACTACTTTAATTACATATTTAATGTATAAAAATAAAGAAAAATTGGTACTAGAAAATGGGTAATATAAATACTAAAAAAATAATAATAAAAATACTTAATTCTAAAATAATTATTGGAGTTTTAGCGTACTTATTTATGGGTGCTGCTGTATTTGCATCATATAATGTAAATTTATCATATCTTTTAGTTATAAAAAATACATTAATGAGCCCAATATACGTTTGCATGTTTATATTTCCAGCATATATGCTTGTAGCAAACTATGTAGCGGTATATATTTTAAATAAGGAATCATATATATTAAAACTAGGCAGTAGAAAAAAATACTGCATTTTTCAATATATCATTAGTATTGCTGTTACAAGTGTATTATACATTTCAAATCTATGTATAATATGCATTGCAGCAAATATAACAAAAAACACTGGCATAGAGCATGTAGGCAACGAATTTAAAGAAATACTGTTAGGCATATTTAGAATATATGCATGCATATTAGTATTTTTAAGTTTAAATATATACATTAGAAATACATTTAAAAACAATATATTTTTTTCGGCAATAAATATGTGCATAATAGTTTGTATTTTTTTTAGTTTAAGATTAGACCTTATAGGTTTTTCTAAAAATTTAATACCTGCATATCATATATTCAATATGGAAAATTCAAATAAATACATAGAGCTTGCTATTAAGTCTAGTATATATTATGCTAGTATATTTACATTACTTATGTTTTTAAATATAAAAGCAGTAAATAAACTAGATATATATAAAGATAGAAATTAGGTGATGAGATGTTAGAAATAAAAAATGTAAGTAAAAAAATAGATAATAAAAGTATTCTACAAGATATAAATATTAAGTTTTCAGAAGGTAAAATAGCTGGTATTACAGGAGATAATGGCTGCGGCAAAACAATGCTTTTTAACTGTATAGCTGGCTTAATAAATATAGATAATGGAGATATTATATATACAAATGCTAGCCTAGATGTAGAAGATATACATAGTAATATTAGCGCAAGTATAGGTAAAAAGGGATATATAGATACAAATACTGTAGCTGAGAATTTAGCAGATATAGCTGCTGTTAGAAAGAAGATAGACGCGCAAAAAATAGATAGCATGCTTAAGGAATTAGGCATATATAATTTTAAAAACATAAAATACGGTATTCTTTCTTTAGGAACAAAACAAAAAGTAGACATAGCGCAGGTACTTATGGAAGATTCTAAAATATATATATTAGATGAACCGTTTAATGGATTAGATGAAAATTCCGTAGCAAAACTTAGAAGTTTACTTTATGAAGAAAAGAAAAAAGGAAAAATAATTATAATAACATCACACATAAAAGAAGATATTGAAATTTTGTGCGATGAAATTTATGAAATGGTAGATGGAAAACTAGTTAATATGCATATTAATGAAAATTTAAATAACATTGAAAAAGTAGATGTAGTAGAAGAAACGTATACAAGAAAAAAATCTAAAAATAAAGTTATAATATGTAGTATAACAGCTGTTTTTCTCCTTATATTAGCTACTTGTATAACATATTATACATTAGCAAATAACAGCCTAAAAGTAGCAAATGCCTTATATAAAGATGGAAAATATACAGAGTCTGCAAATAAGATTAATAAATTTGTATACGTATTTAAAAATGAAGATGTAGAAAAAATAAGATACACAAATAAATTAAATATGTACTGGGATTTGCATATTAGCGGCATAGAAAAAAATGTAGAGTGCAATTTTAGCATATTTACTGGTGCTAGAGATTGCCTATTAGCTGAGCAAAGTGAAGTAGGTTTTAAAAAAGAAATAGCAAGTAAATTTAAAAAAATATATATAGATGAAATAAAAAGGCTATATAATTTTACGGATCAAGAAATTGATGAAAAATTATCTAAAGATGAATTTGAGGTGAAAGATTTAAGTGAAAGAAAAAAATAGAATTGAGCTTATAGATATAGGTAAAAGTATAAAAGGAAAAGAAATATTAAAAGATATAAATATGCAAATGGAGTCTGGCAAAATATACGGAATATTAGGTAAAAATGCTAGTGGAAAAAGCATGCTATTTAAAATAATAGAGGGCATTGTAATACCAACAAAAGGTAAGGTTTTAGTTAATGGTGTAGATATAATAAAGGAGAAAATATTTTTACAAGGTGCAAGCGTTCTTAATGAAAAACTAGATCTATACGAAGATGAAACATGCTTAGATAATCTTAAAATCTTAAATAATACACTAGAAGATAAAGAGGTAGAAAGCTATATAGATAAATTAAATTTAGCAAAAAACATGAAAGATAATGTAAATAAACTGTCTCTTGGTATGAAGCAAAAACTAGGTATAGTATCTGCTTTAATGGGTAATCCAGACTTTATACTTTTAGATGAACCGTTTAATGGTTTAGATAAATGCGCAGTAGATATTGTAAGAGATATGTTAATTAAAGAGAAAAATAAAGGTAAGTTAATTATAATTGCATCGCATGTAAAAGAAGACATAGATATGCTTTGTGATTATGTGTTTAATATATAGAAAAAACTCAGTTTAATACTGAGTTTTCTCTTTTTTATCATTCCAAACTTTAAAAACTTTTTTACCAAGTGCTTCATGCGTCTTTACTTCTTTTAAAGAATATGTGCCTTTAACATGAGAAATATAATCTGCAATTTCTCTATCGTCAAAGCCAGCTTCTTCTGCATCTTTATAGTCGCAGGCATAATACACAAGCGGTATTTTAGCCCAGTATGCAGCTGCAATACACATAGGACAGCTTTTACCAGAAGTAAGTAAAATGCAGTCTGAAATATCAAACCTACCAAGCCTTCTTGTTGCTTCTCTAATAGCATTTACCTCAGCATGCGCAGTTGGGTCATTAGAAGAAATAACAGAGTTTCTAGCAAGAGAAATTAATTTAACATCACTTAAGCCGTAAATCTCTTTTTCTTCCTTACTAGTAATTTGCAAAATAGCAGCACCAAAAGGTCCTCCTACGTTTTCTTTAACACCTTCAATAGCGTAATTTGAAACCTGCCCCATTATATTTTCTATAACCTTATCTTCTAGCTCAAAAGCCTGCTTTTGATTAAATTCCATAACTTCTAAAGTCTCATTAAGCCACCTTAAAATATCTTTATACACCTGCTTTTTATTAAGTTCATTCAAAAGCTCATGCCTTGCATCTTTATATATAGTAAGGGTTGTATCCTTTACGCCTGCTGCAAGAAGCTGGTTAGAATACTTAGAAACACCTAAAGTATTTGTACCAACAGGATCTTTACTACCAGATATTAAAAAAACGTGCATGTCTTTTGGAATACTATTTATCTTAGACATTTCATTTGCCTTTTTAACAAGCATAAACACATCTCTATACGCAGAAACCGTAAATACAAAGTTAGAAAATTCATCGGTAGGCCTTGCGTTAATTACATCTTTATCTCTACTTATCCAGTCATATAAATTATTTGTATTTGGTATAGTTGCATTAAAAAAATTACAAGCAAGGTCAGTTAGAAACTCACTTCTATATTCCGGCCCCTTTTTTGCAATTAGCTTATTTGCAATATCTACGCCAGTTTTATACAAAGGATTAGGACCACCAGTTCCGCAAAGTATAATGCCGTCTATATCTTCCCCGTATTTAGCTGCAATTAGCCTTGTAACAAAAGAACCCATAGAATGTCCAAAAATAAAATACGGAAGATCTGGATATAGGCTTTTAGCTTGCTTTGTAATATAGTATGCATCTGCAACAAGAGTTTTATCTCCTGCTTTTTCGCCAAAATACCCTCTATCTTTATCTGTATTTACACTATTTCCGTGACCTAGCTGGTCGTGCCCTACAACCATGAAGTTGTGTTTTAAAAGATACTCTATAAATGGCGTGTATCTATCTATATATTCACACATTCCGTGAATAATTTGCACTATACCTTTAATGTTTTTAGTATTAGGTATATATGTTTTTCCTTTTATTTTAGCTAAATTTCCTTCGCTCATGAAGGTAAAATCGTTTACTGTATAATTCATAAAATCACCAAAGAAAGTATATCATAAGATTAAAAATAAAAAAAGTATCTTTTGCATTTTTTTCATTTAGAAACGTATAAAGGGAGTTTTATTATATGTATAAATATACCGTGTGCTTTAAAAAAAGAAGAAAATA